>JAEWAX010000119.1 GCA_023391425.1 Bacillota bacterium
ATAGGCTCCCCATGGCTTGGACATACTAATTTAAAAGGAATCTGAGATATTTTATGTATTGATTGCAACATAATTTTATTATCCCAATTCCACGCTTTTGGGTAAGGTCTCAACTTACCATTTTTATTTTCTAACAAATCTCCAGCAAAAAGAACGTCTTTATAGAGAAAACATAGATGTCCTGGTGTATGCCCCGGAGTTGGGATAACTTCAATATCATCAATACACTGACCTTGTGCTAATGGTTTTATTTTCTTTGGTTTCTTTAAACGAAAAATGTACTTAAAGTACTTTTTAAATCCATAGCGCTCTACATCTCCATTTATTACAGAAATGTCTTCTTCCGATGCCCAAAGATCTGCTCCGGATAGTTCTTGAAGCAACGCAGCATTACCAATATGATCAATATCATAATGTGTTAGCAGTATGTGCTTCACCTGACAAAGTTGTATACCTAAGGATATTAATTCCTTTTCTATTTTTTTTAATTTTCCTGGAAAGCCTGTGTCTATAAGAATAATTTCTTTTCCCATAATAACAAAAACATATCCACCTTTTCCTTTTGTTGATTCCAACAAATAAACATCATCAGTTAATTTAATCAAATTTACACCTTCCTAAATTGATATCAATACTTAATTATTTCTGTTTATAACTTTCATACATATTCTTTTTACCTCTAAAAGTCTTCCATATCAACATTACTACTAAAAGTATAATAACAGCCATAGTAATAGTCATAGTTATCCATTTAAAGAGCGTAAATACTCCAGCTGCTGTAGCAATCCCGTAAAACCTTTTAGGATAATTCAAAAGTAGTATTGCTATTGAAGCATTTTCTAATATATCAAAAATACCCCTTATTATGGGTAAAAAGTATAATACTACCCACTTGCTGTGACATTTAAGCTTATTTAAAAGGCAATCTATTATGAGTACCTGAGTACCGGCCAAAAAAACAATTACCCCAAAATCTAGGCTAAGAACATTTATGTAAGTCCATCTACCCGAAAATCCCAAATCATCTATTATTTTGTAAGCTACATCGGAGCCATAGACAAATCTCCCATCCAAATAACTTACATCACTCCTTAATAGAAAGGCGAAAAATAACATAATCACTGTTGATATAGTAATATATTTTATTGTTGCAAATTTCCGTATCCTTGTCTGTAGTTTATCCAAATTTATCATTAATTATACTTTCACTTCCTTATAATACCTTTCATTTACTCGTATTATCTCACTTAAGCTCCTTAATTCACTCAATTCAGTCTATAAATAAATCCTTCAGCTTAACATATGGATTGTGGTAGCGTTTTCTTCCAACTGTTTTTTTCGTACACTGAATTGATGCTCTTGGACACCAATTCAAGCATGCAAAACATTGCTCACATTTATGCAGCCAAACAGGCTTTTTATCTTCCATGACAATATTCATCACAGGACATATTCTCCTACATATACCGCACCCATTGCAATTATTATCAATCCAAAACCGCTTATCCCATTTGTTAAATAAGTTGGATGCTATGTTATAGAGAATTGTAAATTGGAAAACTCTTTCTATAAAAGTTATCTGTTCAACCTTTTCCTCTTTATTTCTAATTATTGAAACAATTTCATCCGATTTTTTTTCGAAAAGCCTGAATTTATCTTTCTGTATATCTGTAGAATCAGCTTCATAGGAATTAATAGCGTTTCCCGGCATATAAACTACAAAACCTGCTGACAATTTCAGACCTTTAACTTTTAGTTCATTTTTTATCTGTAATATAGAGCCGCCCTTCTTTTCTCTACAAGTTGCAACAGCAAAAAAATACTTGTTTTTGTCAACTACCATTAATTTTTCAAGAAATCTTGACACAATTAATGGCAACCCATAAGCATATACAGGAAATACAAATCCTATGAAATCTGATGATGGATTAATTTGTTTGTTTATGACACTTTGAATAGATACAAGCTCAGTATTTCCAAGCTTTTTAGAGATATCTTCTGCAACTTTTAATGAATTTCCTGTTCCTGAAAAATAATAAATTATTGTATTCATTATCATTTATCACCTTACTTCTCTAATTCATCTATGCACTCATCAGCCCATTTAATCAACATTTCCATTGTTAAATATGACCTTCTTAAAACAAAGTTCCAATGTGACCCTTCATTATTAAATAGATTCATTTCTTTAACATATTTCTCTGTTATTTCATTTATACTTTTTAATTCGTTCAATTTGCTAAGCTTCTCTTTTTTAAAACGTTGAAACTGTTTTATTAATTCTTCCTTACTTAAATTAGATCCGAAAAAAATCCTTAACGTAAACTCATCTCTTGTTTCCTTAGACAATTTTTGCGGAAAATTTGTAATCCATTCCTTGAAAGCAGCCTTACCTATTTCGGTAATGCTATATATTTTCTTATCTGGTCTATCATCTTGTGGTTTAATAATGAAATTTATATAGTCTTTGCTTTCAAGAGTGCCTAATTCTCTATATATCTGACTTTGACTGGCCGCCCAGAAATTATTAATTGACTGATCAAACATTTTCTTTAAATCATATCCAGTCATTGGCTTATACTCTAATAGTCCTAATATTGCAAATTGTAATGACATAGTATCATCTCCCTGAAATAACATATTATACTTGTTATATAATATAACACATGTTACATATATGTCAATAATTATGCTAAACTAATATGTCAAACCTACTATGTTTATTGATGTTATATCACTGATTATTTACATTTTGTATATTTATTGAAATATCACTCTTATTAGAAATCCATAATATATTAACTATATGATTATATTTAACACAACTCTAAACGCAAAACAAAGACATGCTAATTGCATGTCTTTGTTTTGCGTAAAATATTTATTAATTACTCATAGTTTGAAATTAAACAGTTAATAAACCGCATTTTTTACTACTTTTAAAATTTTGATTATCAAATGCAATTTTCTATAAACTCTATCAAATACAGATATTCTTAATCTTTACAGGATGGCGTAGAACGGTTTTCCTAACATCAATGACACAAGGTTTTGCCTTAGGCATATATAAATCTTTAAATTCCTTTGTATAATTCAGCTTCTTATTTTCCATCTTTACACTACCTCAAAAGGAATAATAATCTCTGTTATATATTTGTTTTCGTTACCTTTGAAAACCATTCCAGGGCCTTTGATATAAACTTCTCTCGATGGTGATATACAATTTAAATTGTGTTCATCTGCATAATCAAGCAGCGCCTTGTAGGCTAAATTCAACTCATTATAGTTTCCTGTATGAGTAGTGCAAATTGCTTTTACCGCAGGTAGTATTTTGGCTGAAATACTACTATCCTCGATTAATTTAGTTGTAGGTACGCAAAGTTCAATATCTGCATCTTCTTTATATTCAGCATCGTAGTAACAATTAAAAGGTGCTCCTGCAGCATTGTTTTTAACCGCTTTGTAAATTTTCCCAATATGTGTTCCAACATCACTGTACTTTCCCTTGAAACGAATTGCAGCTACTGTAATGGGAGCAATTTCTTTTACTTCAATTTTGTAGTTCATACTAATATCCTCCATATTTCTTGGTTTGATATAGAGGTTGATTTTTTTAATTAGTTCTTTTTCCTTAGAAATCTTTCTTTCAATCATGCATTTCTTTTCTTCTAGATAATAGGACAAATCATCTAAATTATTGCAATTAGCTAGAACATCCTTGATTTCGGAAATAGAGAAATCAAAATCTCTTAGCATTACAATTAACTGTGCTTTTTGAAAGTCCTCCTCATCATAATATCTATAAGAATTTTCACTGTTACGATAAGACGGAGTAAGAATATTTTCTTCGTCATAATACCTCAATGCCTTAATCGTTAGATTTGTAATTTTAGAAAAATCACTTATTTTATACATTTCCTCACCTCTATGCCATTAGTATAAACTATCCTCTGCGCTGGAAAGTCAAGTATTATTAAATAAAATTCAACGCTGACTAATTAATAAAGCCTTCCAACTTGATAACATTATACCCTTTATTTAAATGCAATTAAATGGAATTTTTCATCTCATACTCTTAAGTTTATATTCTTTGAAATATGAAAAAAGCTACGTTTTCTCATCTATATTGACAAGAAAATGTAGCTTCTAGCATGGAGCCAACTGCGGGAATCGAACCCGCGACCTGCGCGTTACGAGTGCGCTGCTCTACCGACTGAGCCAAGTTGGCATCTAACTAAATAAAAAACATGAATGGATAACCATTTGGAAGTTATCCATTCATATTTTAACGCCACAGCTATTGTATTGTCAATCAAAAACACTATTAAAATATCTTTGACAATTACCCTATTATTTAATAGCACCTCTTTTTCCAACTTATTAGTTAAAATTTAGAGTTCATATTATTCAATATATAGTTCAAAAGTGCTTCGCATCCTTCGTAAACATCAGAATAGGTTTGATCGAAGTCCCCCGTATACCAAGGATCAGCAATGTCTCTTGCCTTCTCAGTAAAATCACATAGTTTATAAACTATATTTTTGGAATCATGTCCGATAATCCTTTTGATATTAGTAATATTCCATTCATCCATAGCTATGATGTAATCATATTTTTCATAATCTTGCTTTTTTAATTGTACAGCTCGTTTACCCTCTGTTGAAATTCCATGCTCTTTGAGCTTATTTCTAGTGCCATGGTGAACAGAATTGCCAATTTCTTCTGTACTGGTAGCAGATGAGGCTATTATAAATAAATCTTCTAATCCTTTTTTCTTGACTAAATCTTTAAATACAAATTCTGCCATAGGTGATCTGCATATATTGCCGTGACAGACGAACATAACGTTTATCATGTATTAATTCTCCTCGTGTAACTTGTATAATAAGTTTTGTAATTTAATCTATTACATTAAATAATATTTTTGCTTTTCATAGGGTTTCATATGATTTTATAATACCACATGCCTGTACATCCTATAAATACTCACACAATTTTATATTAAGCATTTTATATTAAGCATTTTATATTAAGCATTTATATTGAACCCTCTTTTTCATTTTACCCCACCCTATCATTATTTTCAAAGTATTAATACAAATTTCTACAGCAAAACGCACCCATTACAATGTAATGAGTGCGTCCATCAATTACCAAATTAATATTTCGTCACTATTTCACCAATTCAAATTCTTTTAATAAAAATTCACTAATTTCTTTCCATGCATTTATAGATTGCTCTAAGCCTGGTAGGAATAGTTGAAAGTCATGTGACATCTCTTCATAAACCGAAAATGTAACATTTACTCCCTTTGCTTTTGCTTCTGTTACTACAGCTTTTGCATCGTCTAATAAAAACTCATAAGAACCAGCCTGAACAAGTAAATCAGGAAAATCGTTATAGTCTCCAAACACTGGTGAAATATAAGGATTATTTAGATTACTTGTCTCAGTATAATAACTTGGATCAAGAGCCATCTCACCAAATTTTACACCATATTTTCCAAGAATAATATCCTTTTCAAAATTTTCAGTTCTGGCTTTATATCCACCCTTCAGACTTGCCCAAGGTGAAATAGCTATAACAGCTTTTGGAAGTGGCAAACTCTGATCCCGAATCTGCAAAGTAACAGAAAGGGCAAGATTTCCGCCTGCTGAATCACCAACAATAATGATATCCTGACTGTTTATTCCCTTCCCTAATAACCATTTATATACGTTTAAACAATCCTCATGTGCACATGGAAATTTGTATTGCGGAGCAACTCTGTAATCAACACTATATACTTGCGCACCATTGGCTACTTTTGAATACACGCAAGCAGTTTCTCTGTAAGAATCTAAATAAGAAAACAGAAACCCGCCCCCATGAAACTGCAAAATGACCTTCCCATTATTCCCTTTTGGAACAAGATGCTCAACCGGTATCCCATCAACATCGAACAATTCCAATTCAAACCCTTCTGGGGCTTTCCAATCTGAGGGAATTCTTACTCCCATTGGACATACGTCCAATAAACTAATAACAGGCTTTAATGCCTCTTTTAACATCTCTTGATCTACCATATTAATAATCTCCTTGTAATTATTGATGTCATACATGATTTTTATAATGACTATATTAAATATAAAATGACTTTATGTGTAATGACTATGTATAATATAAAATGACTTTACGTTTAATGACAATATGTAATATACAGAATCAAACATATGTTTTTGACATCTTTTTGAATTATATTCCTACATTATCCATTAGTCAAATATTTTAACAAGTATATATTTTTAAGTAATATTTTTAAGTATTTATACTTTGTATAATAAAAATAATTAATTTGTGGTATAATATACTTTCAGAGAAAATTGAAGGGATGAAATTAATGTCAGAATATTGCAAATGTGGTTCTATTATGATCGATGGAAGTTGTACACGCAAAAATTGTAGCAACAAACTAGTACCAGTTAAACCCTCAAGAGTTAAGAAAACCGATGTAAAATCTTCGGTAGTCAAAACCCCCGTAATTAAAACAGAACGAAAAAGTACCAGAGTTTCTAGAAATTCAAAATGTATTACCTACAAATTAAGTGACTTACCTCCAAAAGAGGAATAACAAAACCGGATAGCATCTCGCTCTCCGGTTTTGTTATTCCATATTGTAAAGATTTATTTTTCAAATTTTCTATACTGCCTTATAAACTGCTGAAGATTGGTTGTTATATTTTTATAATTCTAAGGCAACTGTCTTTTGTACTGTTCATTTGAAATCTTGTCAACTTCCTCTACTATTCCCTGATTATCTATTTCATTTGTGTAAAATTCCTCATAGTCCTGATAGCCACCCATATCTTGAGGGGTATCGGCAGAACCCATTTTCATTAAATCATTAAGTTGATCCATCCCCTCAAATTCATCGTCTTCACGCTTATTTAAATACTTTCTTCCAAAAGGTGCATCAAACACTTCATCATACTGCATATCTGGAGTATTTATTTCAGATGCCTCCTTTTCCTTTTCACAGTTCATGCAATATTTAGCCGACGGTAAAGCTTCCAATCTTTCATATGATATTTCTTGCTTGCATTTCTCACATTTACCGTAAGTACCATTCTCAATTTTCTCAAGTGCTTTGTTTATATCATTTAGTTTACTCTGTTCATGCACTTTAAGTGCCATATTCATCTCAACTGAATATAATTCACTTCCCAAATCAGCTGGGTGATTATCATAATTTGATAATTCAGTAGGGTAGTGTTCACTCATTTGTGCCTCTCTATTATCATACATTTGTCCTAAAGCTTTATCGGTTTTTCTGGCTTCCTTTATAAGCTTTTCTTTTAGATGGTTTAATTTATTTTTATCCATATTTTATTCCTCCATAAACTATCTTGCCTTTTGCATACTGTTTTGAACTATTTTAACTATTTCACTTATAAACTCACCAATATATGGAAGGTTTATTTTGACAATTTGATTAAGAATATAAATAGCAACTGCACCTAGGAGTGTAAACCCGATTGCTATTCCAAATCCCCTAGCTAACCCATTAATAAAGTTTGCCCAAAGCATTTTTCTCGGGTGTTCAAGGAAATAAACATAATCAACAAGTTTCATTTTTTCCATTTTTAATGACAATTCATCTATTTTTTTAGTGAGTAATTCAATTAGATGATTATTATTTGACATCTACATTTATAGCCCCTTTCACCTTTTTTAATACTTTTTTATTTATATATTTACCATTTAAATAGTTTCATAAAGTATGCTAATATCATTATGTTTGTTTATTTTGGCTTTATTTATACCAATTGAAAATAAAATTCAACTATACTTACTAGAATTATTACATATTTGGCAAGCTTTATATTATTAATGCCCATGCTAGGCGCAACAAAAATAAGAGTAACCATTTTATTATGGCTACCCTTACTTTACTACAAAACTTAAATGCTTTTTGTAATGATTAAAAATAATAACATCTATTTTTTAATTCTATACAGTATTAAACCTTAGTACCATATTTGCCAATTAGGTACACTATTTCGCCAAATCACTAAGTACTTTCTTTATTAGCTCACTATCCTCTATATTACACTGAAATACTTCTCCTATTCTTCGAGGTAAGACAAATCTAAGCTTATTGTCTTTTACTTTTTTGTCATAGAATATTTGATTGTATACCTTTTCAATATCCATCCCTGGCAAAGATATCGGTAACTCCAGTTTCTGCAAAATGGCTTTTACCTCTTCAACCATTGCCTCACTAGCAATATTGAGGTAATACGACAATTTAAATGCACCTACGATTCCTATAGAAACGCACTCTCCATGTAAAAATTCAAAATTTTGTGCTGTTTCTATAGCATGACCAATAGTGTGTCCAAAATTCAAAATGGCTCTTAAATCATCTTCCTTCTCATCTACTTCAATTACATGACCCTTTATGGAACAATTCTTCTTTGCTATGTACTGTAATACATTTTCATCAAAACGAAAGATTTTAGAAGCATTATCATTTATATATTCACAATACTCTGCATCCATAATAAGTCCATGCTTAATTACTTCTCCTAGACCCGCGGAAACTTCACGTTTTGGAAGTGTCTTAAGGGTATTGACATTAATAAAAACTAGCTTAGGCTGATAGAAAGCACCTATAACGTTTTTATGTCCATCAAAATCAACACCAGTCTTTCCTCCAACACTACTATCTGCTTGAGATAAAAGAGTGGTAGGAACTTGTACAAAGTTTATACCTCTCATATATGTAGCTGCAGCAAATCCGGTAATATCCCCAACAACGCCTCCACCAAGAGCAATTAATGTACTACTCCTATCAAATTTGTACTCAACTATCTTTTGATATATACTATTTACCGTTTCAAGTGTTTTATTCTCCTCACCGGGCTTAAGAACATGTTTATAAACCTCTAATCCGCTCTCCTGTAGCTCTTTTAAGCATATGTCAGAGTAATATTTATCAACATTTTCGTCTGTTACAATAATAGTCTTTTTACCTGGTCTTATAGATAATATTGTTTTTCCCAGTTCTTCAAAGCTTGTGGTGATACATATTGGATAGCTTCTTTCTTTTAAGTTCACTGTATGTCTAATCATAGCTGCTCCCCCCAAAACTGAACATCGGATAATATAATATTTAGGACGAAATATGCCATAAGCAGTTTTCGTCCTAAATTTAGTCACATAATACAACTTTCTTAGTATGAACTATTTTCAATCACATGTTAGCATATTGTTATGTTCCAACATGATAGAATTAATATCCAAACTGTAAAGGCTGATTAATTATTCACATTAAATAAGTTCTACTATTTTACTACATCTGCGCATCTCTTACAAAGAGTTGGGTGATTTTCGTCCTTACCAACATATTCACTGTACATCCAACATCTCTCGCATTTGTCTCCAGGAGCCTGCTCAACAGCAATTTTGACATTAGGCATTTCTTCACCCTTTTGAGCCTCTGCTGGTGCCTCAGCAAGTTTTTTGATAGAAACATCAGAAATAATAAATATTGTAACCAAATCGTCTTCAATACTCTTTACAAATTCATAATCTTCACCATCTGCAAAAATAGTAACCTTTGCATTTAGAGAGTGTCCAATTGTTTTATTTGCCCTTGCACCTTCCAAAGTTTTTGAAACATCAGAACGTAAAGCAAGTATTTTATCCCACTTTTCCGACAACTTATTGTCAATATATTTCTCATTTACTTCTGGCCAGCTATTCAACTGCACACTCTCAGTGTCATCAGAAGCTTTATGTGGCATAAACTGCCAAATCTCTTCAGTAGTAAATGCGAGCACCGGTGTAAGCATTCTTACAAGTGATTGTAATATTTCATACATTACAGTCTGTGCTGCTCTTCTTTCCTTTGAATCAGCTTTTGAAGTATACAGTCTATCCTTTATGATATCAAGATAGAAATTACTCATGTCAACAACACAGAAGTTGTGTATTGCATGGAACATAGTATGGAACTCATAAGTTCTATATGCTTCATTTACCTTCTTAATAAGGCTAGTCATTTTGTACAGTGCCCATTTGTCTAGTTCACACAGTTCATTGTAATCAACACTATCAGTATCTGGTTTAAAGTCATTAATATTTCCCAGGATATATCTTGCAGTATTCCTTATTTTTCTATAAACTTCTGATAACTGTTTCAATAATTCCTTTGAAATTCTAATATCTGCAGTATAGTCAGATGAAGCAACCCAAAGTCTCAATATATCTGCACCATATTCTTTTATTACATCAGCTGGGTCTATACCATTGCCAATTGATTTAGACATCTTTCGACCTTCACCGTCAACAACATATCCATGAGTCAAAACTGTTTTGAATGGTGCTCTCCCTCTTGTAGCTACAGATGTCAAAAGTGATGACTGGAACCATCCACGGTGTTGGTCATTTCCCTCTAAATATAAATCAGCAGGTGAAGATAGCCCTTCCCTTGTTTCTAGAACAGCAGCATGGCTAGAACCACTGTCAAACCAAACATCCATGATATCTGTTTCTTTTGTAAACTTAGAATGTCCGCATGCACATTTAGTACCCTTTGGTAATATTTCTGATGCTTCCAATGCATACCATGCGTTAGAGCCCTTAGCTCTAAATAGGTCTGCAACAGCTTTGATAGTATCAGCATTTATCAATTCTTTTCCGCAATCCTTACAATAGAATATTGGAATTGGCACACCCCAGATTCTCTGTCTAGATATACACCAGTCTCCTCTGTCTCTTACCATGTTGGTTATTCTTTCTTCTCCCCACTCAGGTATCCATTTAACACCTTTAATAGCGTTTAGTGACTCTTCCCTAAAACTATCAATAGATGCAAACCATTGTTCGGTCGCACGGAATATAATAGGATCCTTACATCTCCAACAATGCGGGTATTGGTGAACAATTTTTTCTGATGCCAGTAGTCTTCCATCCTGTGTTAATCTCTCTAGAATAGCTCCATTTGCTTTCTTATAGAATAGTCCTTCAAATGGGCCTGCTTCCTTTGTCATGAAGCCCTTGCTGTCAACAGGAACAACAATACCTATTTCCTTGTACTTCTGGCAAACTAAAAAGTCCTCTACACCATGTCCTGGAGCAGTATGAACACAGCCTGTTCCTGCTTCTAACGTTACATGATCACCAACAATTACCAAAGAATCTCTTTCAAGGAACGGATGCTTGCATAGAATTCCTTCCAATTGCTTACCTTTATATTTAGCAACTGTCTCAAAATCTGTTATCCCAGCAGCCTTTAAAGTATTTTCAGCCAATTCAGTAGCAAGTACATAATACTCATCATTTGCCTTAACTAAGGAATACTCAAAGTTTTCATTCAAGCATATTGCAAGGTTAGCAGGCAAAGTCCAAGTTGTTGTTGTCCAAATAACAAAATTAACTTTATCCTTATCAACAACTCCTTCAAATATACCCTTGTCATCTCTTACCTGGAATTTAACATATATTGATACTGTGGTATCATCAGCGTATTCAATTTCTGCTTCTGCTAATGCAGTTTCACACTCAGGACACCAATATACAGGCTTCAAACCTTTGTAAATATGGCCGTTAGTTGCCATCTGACCAAATACTTCAATTTGTTTTGCTTCAAACTCTGGTTTTAAAGTTATATATGGATTTTCCCAATCTGCTCTAACTCCTAAACGTTTGAAAGCATCTCTTTGAATATTAAGATATTTCATTGCAAAACCTTCGCAAGCTTCTCTAAAAACAACAGGACCCACTTCATGTCTTTTAAGTCCAAGTTCTTTTATAGCTCTTTGCTCAATTGGTAAACCATGAGTATCCCATCCTGGGACATAAGGTGTATGATAGCCTGACATGCTATAATACTTAACAACAATGTCCTTTAAGACTTTATTTAGAGAAGTTCCAAGATGAATTCCACCATTTGCATAAGGCGGTCCATCATGAAGTATAAAGGTTGGTTTTCCTTCTGTTTTCTTTAGCTGCTTATTATAAATGTCCATGTCTTCCCATTTCTTTAGGAATTCAGGCTCTCTCTGTGGTAAATTTGCTCTCATTGGAAAATCTGTTTGTGGCAGATTTAAGGTTTTTCCATAATCTTCTGACATTTTTAAATACCTCCATCAATTTTTAAAATAAATAAAGCCCCGTTCCACATAGGGACGAGGCTATTTCGCGGTACCACCCAACTTATTTGCAACATGCTTAACAATTGAAGGTTAAACATGACAACAATCACTTCATTCATTAACGGCTATTCACCGGCACACCCTATACTAAAAATTAATTAATTTCAGGCTGCAACTCATGGATGATTTTCAAAAGCTTGAACCTATGAGATTTCACCAAACTCTCACTCTCTGGGAAGCCAATTGCTTTTTACTCTTTCCAATCATCATATTTATAATATGGAATTAATAAAAAATTAAAATTTCCTACATAATTATAAATTATAATACATCAACACAATATTTTCGTCAAGGCATTGATTCATTTTTGATTGAACCAAGCATCTTCCATATCATTATACCATAGTTGACATGAGATAAGTCTGTTGGTGCGCCTCCTATTCAACTATAGAAAAGAAATTCCATCCTATCAATAATGCAAACAAAGAAATCAATAAAATAATTGTAATAACATAAGCCAATCTACGTCTTTTTGAAACTTCCTCTTTTCGTAGGAAAATAACAGAAATTATCGCTGTAATCAAGGTTACTACAAGTAAAGCATAATTTAATACGATGTGTACCTTCATCTCTGAAAATGTACGGAAATTATTTATTATCAATATTCTTACAAGACAGGTTACGTTGTTAATAATGGTTATAGCTCCACATAAGAGGAGTATTGTATGAATAAGATTAAAATGTGTTTTTTGTAAATTCAACTGTCTCTTTCGATTTTTTATCAACATTATAATAGTAATGATTGGTGTAATAATAAAAAACAAGATGCAACATATTAGTATAAATAAACTACTAAGTAGAAATGGCATTGTTCTTCCTTTTGGTAATACCGATAAATCCATGCCATGTCCTACATTAATTTGCTTTACATTATCATTTTCAAATTTAAATTGTAAAATAGGATAAGCATTTATAAATATTGGAAAATTAGCTTCTTTAAGTTCATAATAATATGGCTTTGTTTGTATATAAGTACCCTGATAATACCCACAGTTCATTGATATCTGATTTTTACCTGTTGCCTTGACACTATATAAATTTAAATACTTTGAAAAGTCTAAGAAATTTCCTTCTTCTCGTTCCATTGGCACATAATTACCAACCACATCAGATGAAGAAGGTAACTGTGTAGAATTGGATGTGATTTGTTTATTTTTCTTTCCAACCAGTAAATCTTGTAACCCAAATAGAATGTTCATTTCAGCCTTTGCATTTGTGAGAATAACAATTCCAAAGCGTTCTTCTGGCACGATTGCAAATTGACTTGAAAATGCAGCGGTATTTCCACCATGTCCTAATGTACGATATTCTCCTACATATTCAAAAAAACCATGAGCAGTTCCAACCATCTTTCCATCTAATTCATAACTTGGTGTAAACATAGTATTTAAAGTATCACTATTTGAGAATAAAGGGTGTTTTTGAGAACTATCAGATGTAAGTGCAATAGCAAAACGTGCTAAATCTTCTACTGTACCGTTGATAGAACCAGCTGGAGCTAGAGAGACATAGGACCAATTACTATGTATAAATCCGTTCTTTCCATCTGGTAAATAACACTGCGCTTTTGATTTTAAGATTCCTTTATTATCATTACATGTAGGATCTCCCGAAGTATTATTCATTGCAAGTGGTTGAAAAATATTTTTCATTTCATAATCTGAAAAAGATTGTTTACTGATACATTCTACTACATATCCAGCAAGTGCTGTTGCATAGTTACTATAAGCACTTGCAGTACCTACTTTATAATATTGTTTTGGATTGTCACGTAATAACGCTTCTTCTAGTGATGATACTTGATCTGGTGAAAAAGTTATTGTGTTAAAGGCATAATCTCCAAATCCTGCAGAATGGTTCATAATATCACGAATAGTAATTGGCTGACTATATTTAAGCTTCTTTGCAAATTCAGCAGGGAGATATGTTTTTATGTCTACATCTAGATCTAATTTACCCTGTTCAACCAATTGCATAACAGAGGTCCATGTAAATAGCTTGCTTATTGAACCCCATTCAAAAACAGTATTTTTTGTATCAACAGGTATTTTTTTTTCTAAATCAGCATACCCATATCCCTTAGATAAAATAATTTCTCCGTCTTTTACAACGGCAATAGCTGCCCCTGGTGTTGTTTTTCCAATATATTTTGATACGTAATGATCAATTTCTTCTTCCATGTTTGTAAATGGAATACCCGAAGGAGTCTCTTGTTTTGAAGCAGTAGCAGTAGTAGCATAAACTGTGGTATTAAATATTCCACTACTAATAGACAGAATAGTTAACACAGCAATAAATAACGATAATAATCTTTTTTTCATTTTAATAAACACCTCTTATGATTTTATATTTTTTCTTTCTTTGTTTTTGATTGTTATCTTCTTGGAACTCAAAGTTAATCTAAATTTCCTAAGGCGAATCAATACAACTGACTAACTGTCAGTTAAATGTTTAAATAAAAACCAATAGCAATATGACTATTGGTTTTATTTATTTTTCTACTTCAAACAGCAATTCATGTGAACCTAATGTCTGATTAAGTATATGTTTAAATGCCATAAAATATCTAGTGGCTATTTCATTATCATTTTTATGAAAAAAGCTATCATTCATGACAAAAGAAAACGCTGTCATAAAAAATGCTGCCAATTCTTCTGGGTATTGCACATGAAATATGCCTTCGTCATTCCCCTGTTTAATAATATGTGTAAAGTAGTCAAACATAGCATAAGTGAGTTTATGACAAATCCTGTCCATTAAGAGAGCATTTTCAGGTAAATGAATCACATCTTGTAATAAATAATCTTTTAGATCGATTGGTGGTTCTAAATTAACTGTACTATCTAAAAACATAGTTATCTTTTCTTTTACCGTAAGTTTCTCATTATATGTAATACTTTTAAATTTTGCAAGCATAGGTTCTACGTGCTGTTCTATAATCCAAAATAAGATATCCTCTTTTGAATTAAAATGATAATACAGTAATCCCCTTGAAATCTTTAATGCATCGACTATATCTTGTGTTGTTGTATGTTCATAGCCTTTAGTATAAAAAAGATTTTTTGCAGTAGCTATTATTTCAGATTTACGAACTTCTACATCTTTTACCTCTCTCAAAAAATTCACCTCCTTTATTAATAGACTAACACTCCACTGACAAATTGTCAATTAATTTCAATCTTCATTACAATCTCAGTTCTATTGGTGGCTCATACTTTTTATTTATCTGTAACTATTTTTCCCTCCATAAACCTTTTATCTGTTTTTTTATAAAAAATCACATAAAGCCTGTTGATTGAATATTATGTTATGTGATTTCAAAGAGAAATGAGAGCTGCATGGAATATAATTTCAAAAAAATAATCGCAGGTATAAAAAGTGGTAAATATAGGCTAATTGGCTCTGGTTCTTCACGAATGGTTTATGATTTAAATGATGGCTTTGTCATCAAGGTAGCAAAAGATATTCGAGGCATTTTTCAAAATCAAACTGAGAACACAACCTATCTATCTCAAAACTCTAACTTTTTTGCACCAGTAGTAGCTGTATCTGAAGATAATAGATTTTTAATAATGCCTAAAGCAAGAAAAATTAAATATATAGACACCGTTTACAAATATTACAATGTAAGAAGCTTCAAATCACTTACAATGCTTGATAGCTTTATAGATGACATTAATGATAATAATTTGAGTAAGAGTGACCTAATTAGACCTATAAACTGGGGTATTATAAATGATGTTCCATTACTAATTGATTATGGTCTGACTCATAATATCTATAAAAAATACTATGGTGCTAATATATTATTTAAGAACTTTAAAAAATTACATTATTCATAATGACACCATTACGTCATGTGGTTATCATTAAGTGTGAACCTGTTACTGAGCTTTCATTGGTATAAGTTGTACTCGCGTACTATTTAAACAATAAGTTCTTCTCGTAGATTGTATTTAGTTTTGCAACAGCACCAGTAAGTTTTTTTGTATATTGTAATTAGTTTTGTTACAGAGCCTTCTTTTTTTAATTAACCTTGGAAGTCACTCAGACATTTTTCAAACTTTTCCATTCCCTCTCTTATTTGCTCTATACTGGCTGCTGCAAAACTCAATCTGATATATCTATCCTTGTTCTTATTATTAATATCATAGAAAACACTTGATGGTATAACTAATATCCAATTTTTTTTGCAATCTTTATATAACCTTTGTGACGACATATGCGCCGGTACCTTAATCCAGAAGTATAAGCCTCCATTTGGCTTAATGTATTTTATTCCATACCTTTCCAACCTATCTAGTCTGCTAAGCATAAATTCATATTTACCTTTGTAAATTTCTTTCATATATTTAAGGTGCTCATCCCACTTTCCAGTCTTAAAATATTGATCTAATGACCTTTGAATAAGTCCCGATGAAGAAATATCACTGGTATGCTTAATTTTAGTAAAGTCACCTATTAATAAATCAGGAATTACTATACACCCTATCCTTAATCCAGGCATGAGAATTTTAGAAAAGCTCTTTAAATATATAACATAAGCATTATCTATATCTAATGCTTTTAAAGTAAGTGGCATTACATTTCCATAACAAAGTTCTGACATTGAGTCATCTTCAACCACATAAACATTATACTTTTTTGCCAGCACAAGTACTTCTTTGAGCTTTTGTTGACTATAACATATAGTTGTTGGATTTTGAAAAGTTGTCATTAAATAAATAAGCTTTGGCTTACAAACTCTTAGTTTCTTCTCTAAGTCAACAAGGTCTATTCCATCTTGTTCTATATTTACTCCAACAACTCTGGCTCCCCTTGATTTAAATACAGCTACAGCACCGTCATACGTTGGTTTTTCAGTTATAACATAATCCCCTGGGTTTAATAGCACCTTTCCGATAATATCTATTCCCTGCTGTGCACCAGAGACTATTTGAAGGTTATCTTCATTTTCTGTTGTAATCGAATATTCTTTATTTAAATACTTAAGTATAGAATTCCGTAGTGGTTTAAAACCATTACTTTCTTGATAGTCAAAAGCAAAGCCTTTATCTCTTTCAAGCACTTCATTTATACACTCTTTAAAGGATTCTATAGGAAAAATCGAGGGATGTGGTGTAGCACTAGCCAAATTTATAAATAAGTCATTATTCAGCATGCCTGCATCACTTGAAGAGTATTCTTCCTCCTTTTGATTTTTGCTACTTGATACATAATATCCGCTTCCCTTTTTAGCAGTAATATAATTATTATTTTCAAGCTGCTTATATGCATTGACAATGGTAATATTATTAACCCCAAGGTTTTCTGCCAAACTTCTAATTGTAGGAAGTCTGTCTCCTGCCTTTAGCTCTCCTTGTGAAATAAGCTCCTTTAATTTATCAAATAGCTGTAAGTATTTTGGTTGCTCAGAGTCCTGTAATTGTATCGATACAATATTCATATATCCTCCTATTTTACAAATAGAGTTATTAAACTTCATTATTGGCATTGCGAGGTATTAATCTCACACACAGGAAATATTGTTATTGACATTTAAATTTGAATGTGTAAGAATGTACAAAATTTATTTCAAATTATACTTATGTGTAGCGATACAATTAGTATATTTTAATATTTGAAAAATGTAAAGGAGATTATTTATATGACAGAAAGATATGAATTGAACAAAAACTTAGCACAAATGCTAAAGGGTGGCGTAATCATGGATGTCGTAAATGCTAAAGAAGCTGAGATAGCACAGAAAGCAGGTGCAGTAGCAGTAATGGCTCTTGAGAGAGTTCCCTCTGACATAAGAAAAATGGGTGGAGTTGCAAGAATGTCTGATCCAAAAATGATAAAAGAGATTCAAAGTGCAGTATCTATTCCTGTAATGGCTAAGGTAAGAATAGGCCATTTCGTTGAGGCACAGATTTTAGAATCCTTGTCGATTGACTATATAGATGAAAGTGAGGTTTTAACGCCAGCTGATGAAGATTTTCACATTGAAAAGCATGACTTCAAGGTTCCTTTCGTATGTGGTGCTAAAAATTTAGGAGAAGCTTTGAGAAGAATTGGCGAAGGTGCTTCAATGATAAGAACTAAGGGCGAAGCTGGTACTGGAAATGTGGTTGAAGCTGTTAGACATATGAGAACAGTAACTACTGATATCAGAAAAGTTCAAAGTGCTTCAAAGCAAGAGTTAATGACAATTGCAAAAGAATATGGCGCACCATATGACCTCATACTATATGTTCATGAAAATGGTAAGCTTCCCGTAATTAATTTTGCTGCTGGTGGAATTGCAACACCTGCTGATGCTGCTCTTATGATGCAGTTAGGTTGTGATGGGGTATTTGTTGGTTCTGGTATATTTAAATCCTCTGACCCAGCTAAGAGAGCTCAAGCAATTGTTAAGGCAACCACCTACTACAATGATTCAAAGATTATCGCTGAAGTATCTGAGGAGCTTGGTACAGCGATGGATTCTATTGATGTAAGAGAGTTATCAGGCAACAGTCTATTTGCTACAAGGGGTTGGTAATATGAAAAAAGTAGGTGTTTTAGGCTTACAAGGTGCTATTTCAGAGCATATTGATAAGCTGAATCAAATTGAAAATGTACAACCTAGTGTTGTTAAATACAAAAATGAAATTGAAGCAGTTGATGCATTAATCATTCCCGGAGGTGAAAGCACAGCAATCGGCCGACTTCTAGCTGATTTTGATTTAACCGCAACTCTCAAAGCAAGAATACAAGCAGGAATGCCTGTGTGGGGAACTTGTGCTGGAATGATTATATTGGCTAAGAAAATTTGCAATGATACCAGAAGACATCTCGAGGTTATGGATATTGAAGTAAAACGTAACGGCTATGGTAGACAGTTAGATAGCTTCAATACTACTGTAAAGTTGCCTGAAGTATCACCAAGTGAAATACCGCTAATTTTTATTCGAGCTCCATATGTGGTGAATGTAGACCCTCAAGTTGAAGTATTACTACGGGTAAATGAGAATATTGTAGCTTGCAGGCAGGATAACATGCTAGCTACCTCCTTTCATCCAGAGCTAACAACAGATATAAGCTTTCATAAGTATTTTGTGGGGATGATTGCGTAATACACATAATTTTGTATAAAACATTCTAAAAAGCGATGGTGTATGTATCCAAATTGACTGTGCCAGATACATATACCATCGCTTTAACATTTATAAACTTATTTTTAATGGAACGGGTAATTTTATTTACTTTTCTGTAAATTTTCAATATCAGATAGCATATTTTCAATTGCAGTTATATTAGGAGAATTAAGCTTTTTAGCAGCTTCCAATTCTTCCTTTGCCTTATCAAATTCCTTAGTATTATAATAGATAACACCAAGAATGAAGTGCCCATTTTGGGGACTTATATTTACTAATTGTATTGCATGTTGTTGGGCTTCCTCTAACTTTCCAAGATTTGCCTCTGACAAAGTTAAATCCCATAATACTTCTATTTTTAAATTATCACTTTTTGGATTCAATTTTAATATTTCTTCTGATAGTTTTTCTGACTCTGTATAGTTTTGTTGCCCATAATATGTTTGCAGAGTGTCAAATTTAGGTAATAAGACATTGTTTTGTTCGTTCTTAAAGGCATAGAACAATCCACCTATTGTTACAATAATAACCAGAATAAGTGCTGCAAGTTTGGAAAGTTTATCTTTTAAGTTTTCTTCCTCTACAATGTAAACTGCACCTGTAGTTAAAAATCCACCAAGAAGTCCACCTAAATGGCCATAGTTATCAATCTGTTTATTCATAAAACCATAGACTAAGTTTATAATTAGTGTAGTTACTAAATTAACACCAAAACTGCTTTTTAAAAGTGATGGTCTCTTTATTGCAAAAAATAGCATTGCACCTAAAAGTCCAAATATGGCACCCGATGCACCTGCAGATATACTTATTGAAAATGCAAAGCTTGCAATACAGCCAAGGAAGCCAGACACTAAATATATAGCAGTGAATCGCGCATGCCCAAATAATTTCTCAACCTGTGTACCCACGATAAATAGAGAATAACAGTTTAGAGCAATGTGGATTATATCCCAATGTAAAAACATTGGTGAAATCAATCTCCAATATTCCCCTCCAAGAATTAGGTTATTTACCTTGGCACCATATTCTCGCATAAGAGTTTCATAAGGTGTACCAGTTTTATTTGACATAAGCTTCAGAATCAAAAAGACTGCAATGTTAATTGCTATCAGTCCATAAGTAATCCAGGGTTTCTTTGCCCTAAGTTTAATTTCAAAATCTTTCTGTCTCTGCGCAATTAATTCTTCCACATCTTTTGCAGAAGTTACTCTTGCATCTAGATTTTTAGAAAAAAACTGTTTTACTGATTTAACAATATTAGCGTCAAAGGATGGTACGCTAAAATGTTTTTGAACCTGCTTCGTAGTTATGTTTACCGAGATACATTTCATGAATTTTTTTTCTGAAATAATATCTACCTGCCCTTGCTCAATAATATTTATCTTTTCTTCACTTGGAGTTTCATCAAATAAGAACAATCTAAATATAGATGCATTGTTTCCATCTAAATTCTCAAGCATAGCCGCTCCATTTTGCATCATCTGTGCTAATTGCTCGATATTATATTGATCTGCGTTTATTATCTCAAGTAATACAGATGTACCTTGATAATTTTTTATTAAGCTCGTTGGACCATAAGTAAAATCTAAGGGCTCACTCTGTGAACTTATTAGGTTAAAATAATCTTTCTCAATAAAATACCTGATAAGTGAATTTATAAAATTAGCATTCATTTTATATAACTCCCTACATCAACAGCTCCATATTTTTTTATAACATCAGCTGTTTCAGTGTTTGTATTTGTCAAAACTCCAGCTCTACCCTTGTAAATTCTAAGTGCCGCATCAAGTGCTTCTGAATTATTTGATTTCAAAACAAATGGTTGTTTTAGATAGGTCTGAGCCTCATTTACAACCTTTGATAAAAGTTTATCATCTGCACCATCAAAATCAGCATTAATAACTATTATGCCGTAATCTTCATCTAATAATTCTAGAGCTACATCCGTAATAATATCAAGGTTACCCGACTTGAGTTCTTTTTTTAGGTCCTTATCAGTATTTACATCTATTCTTCCTATTTCTTCAGATACTAAACTATCAAAGGCAACAGCTTTTGAGGAAGATGTAATATAATCAATATTCAGAGGAAAATTAACAGGTTCTGAGCCTTTTACAGTTTTGGAAATCTCAGCAATAAATTCTGGAGTTGTCCCACAACAGCCACCTATAAGTCTCGCTCCATTATTTACAAAATCAACACTATACTTTGCAAATTCGTTTGCAGTTTCTGAATAGATATTTTTGCCATCAATTGTTTGAGGTAAGCCTGCATTTGGTTTCATGCTATAGTAAAGACCAGTTTGTGCATAGCTCTCTGCAATTTTCTGCATATGACTTGCTCCAAATGAGCAGTTTGTGCCTATCAAGTCAGCGCCCAGTGAATGTAATATAATTGCACAAATACTTGGCTCAGTGCCCATAAGAGTTTTACCACTTTGTTCATATGAGATTGAACAAATGATAGGAAGCTGGCAATTTTCTTTTGCTGCTAATAATGCTATCCTCATTTCAGAAACATCTGTAAAGGTTTCAAAACTAATTATGTCTGCTCCACCATCTCTTACAGCTATAATTTGCTCTTTAAAGGTCTCATATGCAACATTAAAGGTTAATTCACCGAATGGTTCCAGTAGCTTTCCCAGTGGTCCTATAGAGGCAGCTACATATCCTTTACCAGCCATAATTTCCTTAGCCAACTTAACACCCTGATAATTTATATCATAATGTTTTTCTTTAATTCCATATTCACTAAGCTTTATGCTGTTTGATTGAAATGTATTTGACTGGATTACATCTGAACCTGCGTCACGATAAGCTTTATATATTCCCTTAACAATTTCAGGATGAGATAAATTCCATTCCTCAGGACATGTGCCCACACTAAGTCCATTTTTCTGAAGCATAATACCCATTGAGCCATCAAAAATCAATATTTTTTCTTTAATATCTTCCAAAAAAGACATAGCGTCCTCCAATTCATAATGTAGACCTTGTTTTTATATAACTTTTATCATTATTTTGTGTTACATTTATTCTTTTATGTTATGTTTATATGCATAAATAGCGGCCTGTGTTCTATCATTTACATCTAACTTTTTAAATATGTTTGAAATATGATTCTTTACTGTCTTTTCGCTGATGAATAATTTTTTTGCTATTTCTTTATTAATCATGCCTTCAGCAATTAGTTTAAGGACCTCAATCTCTCTATTTGTCAGGTTGTTTGTAATAGACTTATCTTGCTCTATTAGGGTTACTCTGTTTAATTCTTTAACTAATTCGCCTGTCATATTGGGCTGTATGTACGTCTGTTCTCGGTAAACGCTTCGAATTGCTTCTATCAGCACAGAGGATTCTGCATCTTTCAAAACATATCCCTCACAGCCTAGCTGTAAGGTCTTGAATAGGTATTCTCTATCCTGATGAATTGTCAGAACAATTATTTTATAATGACAATCCTCATCCTTAAGCATTTTTATTGCTTGTATACCATTTAAAACAGGCATGTTGATATCCATTAAAATCACATCAGGCTTTTGCGTTTTTGCAAATAGTACAGCTTGTTCTCCATTAGCTGCTTGTGATATAACCTCAATATCCTCTTCAAGCTCAAGAATGGTTTTTAACCCTTCCCTAACCATTGCATGATCATCAGCAATAAGTACTCTTATTTTATTCATTTATTGAGAGCCTCCCCTTCAATGAGTGGTATTTGTATTTTTACTTTAGTTCCTTTTCCTTTTTCAGATATTACATCAAATTCTCCTTCAAGCAGAGCTACTCTCTCCTTCATGCTAAAAAGACCAAATCCTCCATTTAAATCTGAATTAGTCATTCTTATGGCTTCTGTATCAAATCCAATTCCATTGTCAATTATAATGATACTAAGAATTTGATCAATGCGTTCTAAAAATATAGAAGCAGAATTGGATTTAGAGTGTTTTAAAATATTGTTTAAAGCCTCTTGAACAATTCTAAACACAGTAAGGGAAATTACTGGTTTCAAATTTTCATTAACATTTCTACATTTTAATGCCACATCAATCTTTGTTTCCTCTTTAAAAGATATAACGTATCTTTCCAAGGTAGGCAATAGGCCTAAATCATCAAGTGACATAGGTCTAAGGTTATAGATGATTTTTCTGACCTCTTGAAGGCTGTCTCTCGTAATCTTTTTAAGATTTTGTAATTCCTTTTTAGCTTCATCAATATTTTTATCAATAAGCTTTTCACATACCTCAGATTTAATAACAATATTGGACATTGATTGAGCTGGCCCATCGTGAATCTCGCGAGCAAAACGTTTTCTCTCATCTTCTTGAGCCTCAATAATTCTAATTCCTAGATACTGTTTCTGCTGAAGATTATCCAGTTCCTCCCCTGCCTCTTTCAAATCACCACTTAGGTATCCAAGAGCTACCCCTACATGTCCAATCAAGTTATCTGCTCTTTCGAGTGTCTTTATTGAATCCTTAATACGTATCTCAAGATCATTACGCCTTTTAATTAGATATCGCTCTTGCTCTCGCTTAACAGCAAGCTCTACACGTATGTTATCCGTTGACTGATATGCCTTTGCAAATTCACTCTGGCTATATTTATCAAAATCTTTGTTAACATCATAAAGTTTCTTCTTACTTAATTTTAAGTTATGTTCTAAGTTCTCAATTTCATTTATAATTTCATAAACCTGCTTTTTTAATTCTCCGAGCTCGTCCTCAAGCCTTTTACACTCTCTTCTAGAATTTTCTGCAATCTCAATTATCTCTTTCTTACCTAAATCAAGAGCTTTTATTGTCTTATTTACAATTTCATCCATATGGATAGAATTATGTTTATAATTTGGCATTATATCATCCATTTCTTGAACAAAAATAAATAAAATAATTCTAATTTATTTAGAACTACTTTATAGCTATATTCTATCTAATAACTCTACTGCCTACAATACATTTCAAATATTTTTGGTAATTAAGTACAGTTTACTGTAATGTTCTTAGATAAATTTGTATTAAACAAGTTTGTTATAGTTTTCATTTAATCTATATTTTAAAACATAAAAACCGCATATCCTTACGGATAAGCGGTTTTTCTTGGTGCGTCATCGCGGGCTCGAACCGCGGACACCCTGATTAAGAGTCAGGTGCTCTACCAACTGAGCTAATAACGCATTTCTTGGTGTTTTGTGTTTCAGTCATGTCGTCTGAGCACTTTTACATTATAAGAGGTATACCCCTTATTGTCAACACCTATTTTTAAAAAAATAAAAATTTTTTCATCAAAGTTTTGCATACTACTTAAAAAGCGTCGTCTCCGACTATAAAAGTAGGAAACAACCTATTATTATTTTACCAAATTACATCCAAATAAATTTTATCTGCTAATAATGACCAACCATATTGTGCATGATATTTCTTTTCATATAATTGCTTAATATACTCATGATTATCAATATATTCAAAAATGTAGTTTTTTATAATTGCACTTTCAATTGAATCTACCTTGCTAAATAAAGCTTTATAATCCTCTGATGACAATAAAATAGTCTTATGCTCTCTCTTATCACTATCTATTAAACCAATATACAGAGATTGTATTTTTCCATCAATTATTATTTCAGCTTTATTTGTAGAATCAGCATATTTCTCCAATGTAGATGCAATTTTTGTTTCAATTTCTTGTTCACTCTTTAACTCTTTTTCAAGTTTTTCTTTTCTCTTTTTCTCCTCTATTTCTTTCCGTCTAATTTGTGCATCCTTTAATTCAGGCATAGATACCTCCCTCAAATAATTCTTTTTTCGCAGTAATTCTCTATTAAAATTAAAATAAGAAATTTAAAAGTATATACTATAAAGCAAAATATAGGTATATTATACCTCTTTATGTTATAAATTGATAATATTATTAATCAATTCTTCTTTTTGCTTTCTAGTCAAGTGTTTAATCTTGTACTCTCTTTTTAGAGCATCCGATTTGTTTTCTGCAATTTCAGAATAAACTAGCTTTACTGGTAATCTAGCTCTTGTATATTTAGCTCCTTTACCCTTATTATGCACTTTTATTCTTTTATCTAAATCAGTAGTATACCCAGCGTATAGAGTATTATCAGCACATTCTAAAATATAAACATAATGCATTTAATCAACCTTCCTAAAAAACTCTCGCCACTGCCCTAACCATACAGGAATCTGCTTTTACTTTTAATGGAAATGCCATAACTTCAAAATTATCATCCTCTTTGATTTTTTCAAGATTTGTAAGGTTTTCAAGTATCAAAACACCATTGCTTAATAAATACTTATGCACACTAAATGGAAATCTATCTGGCGATGGCATATCAAAGCCTACCATTTTTATGTTATTATTCACTAGTACTTCACACAGCGACATATCTAAAATTGGATGTTTTAAATAATAATTTTCTTTACCATAACAATAATCCATTCCTGTATGAATTAATACAATGCTCTTTCCTTTAATAATATCTAAATGCTCATTTTTCAACTTTATTATGTCTTCATTTCGAGTATGTATAATACATCCATCGCCACAAAAGTGGTCTAAGCTTAGGTCACCTACGTATTTGTTTACATCTGTCATATGCATAGGTCCATCAACGTGAGTTCCTACATGCATTCCAGCCTCGAGGTGATGATTATTATAATGATCTTTGATATATACATTAGTTTGTAGCAGTTTTACATCAGAATCTCCTGGATATACTGGCATACCACTCTCAATATTTTGTGATAAATCTATTAATTTCATATCATTACTTCCTTATCCAAGTGGAAACTTTGCTTTTAACTTGTGTTTGACGTCTCGTGACTTATTGTTAATTATACCATATCTTTTTATAGAACAAAAATTACATCGGATAATTGTATTTGCAACTATAATAAAAAGTCTATTTAAAGAAATAGCACCGTTTTTTATGCTGCTTTATTAGAAAAACTCAATCGGCAATGTTTTTTAATAATTATACCGGTTATTAACTAATCATTATACGGTGCATGTTTTTTCCTATATCTTATATCAACAATAATACTATAAACACCAACCCATGATATTCCAAGAAAAAAGCCTCCTAATACATCACTGGCATAATGAACACCCAAATAAACTCTGCTAAGCCCTATAAGCGCTATTAAACTTGCAAGTAATGATATTATTAGGTACTTCCATTTAGTTTTATAATTTTTGCAGCACAAATATATGAGAAAGCCATAAAAACTCATTGCAGCCATTGAGTGCCCACTCGGAAAGCTATACCCTCCAATATCTATAAGTCTTAAAATATCTGGTCGTTCCCTATGAATAATATACTTAATTCCAACATTTAATAATGAACTAAGTATTAGATTTATAACAATCATTGAGGCATTAAAAGAATATTTTTCTTTTCTAAAAAAAACTATAATTAGAATAAATGCTACTGCAGTCAGAAATTGTCCTGAGCCAAAAAATGTTATTAGTTTCATAGTATCTGTTAAACCAGGTGAGATGTATTTTGATACTCCTTGATAAACATAACTGTCAAAGCCATTTGAATTTTGTTTAATTATATTGATAGTAATAAAAATAAATATTATTACTGGCAAACCAATTGTAAAAATATATCTCAGCTTTTTCAAAGAATCCTCCATAGTTAGATTTAGGCTAATACTTAACCATTCACTTTTACATAATAACATTCTTAAAATACACTATTAGTATACGCAAAAACTTATAAGTATGATAGTAAAATAATTCTATAAAAAGAAAAGAGCTGATTCTGATATTCACCAAAATGTTAGACGAATTTTATCTAATATCTAAGGTGGATATAACAGAAAACAGCCCTTAAAAATAGTATCTTAGTAATTTTTTGCAGCTATTTGGAAATAAGCTTTTGGATGGTCACATACTGGACATACTTCTGGAGCCTTTTCACCAATATGAATATGTCCGCAATTTGCACATTTCCAAATAACTTTTTCGCCTTTTATAAATACAGCATCTCCTTCAACATTCTTTAGAAGTTGAAGATATCTTTCTTCATGTTCCTTCTCAATTTTTGCAACTGCTTCAAATAAATATGCTATCTTATCAAAGCCTTCTGCCTTTGCTTCTTTGGCAAAATTAACATACATTTCAGTCCATTCGTAATTCTCTCCACTTGCTGCATCCTTCAAATTTGTAGCAGTGTCTCCTATACCATCATGTAAGAGTTTAAACCATATCTTTGCATGTTCTTTTTCATTGTTTGCAGTCTCAGTAAATAATTCCGCAATTTGCTCATAGCCTTCCTTTTTTGCCTTTGAAGCATAATATGTATATTTGTTACGTGCTTGGGATTCACCCGCAAATGCCGCCATTAAGTTTGCCTCAGTTTTTGTACCTTTTAAATTATTCATATTTAACCTCCCAATTTAATGTGTTTGAATATTTTTTAATTTTTCTCAATTTCAATACAGTATATTATACCACCAAAATTAAAAAACTAACGTTAACTTACATTATTACAATTTGTATTCTATGATTTTTGTAATCAAAACAAGCGATAATACTTTAAACAATTATTTTATCTGTACAATTAATTTTATTCTTTTAAAATGGAAATAGCTATAATTCATTAATTGCGTTATAATAACAATAATATAGGCTTAAGTACGTCAATTTTTATTAAGGTGCAATAGAAATTTTTTACTATATTTTATATTATTTTATTGTTTTATAGTTTTAGTTTTAAATAAATGGAGATAACACTAATGGATAAAATTGTATACAAAAAAGTATCAGACTCTAAAACTGAACAAATACAAATACTCATGCCTGAGCATATAAATGGCTTTAATCGACTTTTCGGAGGAAAGCTAATGGAATGGATCGATGTTGTTGCAGCTGTGGTTGCACGCCGACATTCTGGTTGTAATGTAACTACTGCATCAGTAGATAACTTGCAATTTAAGTCAGCCGCATATGTGAATAGTACAATTTTTTTGAGTGGACAAATAACTTATGTAGGTACTACCTCTATGGAAGTTAGAGTAACAACGTATGTTGAAAAATTAAACGGTATACGACACATGATAAACCGAGCATACCTTGTTTTAGTTGCACTTGACGAAAATGATCATCCAGTACCTATACCTGGTATTATTTTAGAAACTGATGAAGAAAGACTAGAATGGGAAGCTGGCGAAAAGCGCAGAGAGCTCAGAAAGCAAAGAAGGCTTGAGGCTTATTAGCAGGAGTTGCACATACTCAAAGCGTGTGTACCCCTGCTATCTTTGTTATATTCTTGTTGTTTAGTAGTTCGTATACTAATTATTGTTTCTTATTACCTACTTATTACTTACTTATTTCTATATCTCCTGAAAAAGTTTGTATTTTTATTGAATTGGAACCCTCTCCAACAACACCTTTTAGTTGGTGTTTACCTTCTCCTGTATTAACAAGAGGAAAATCACATTTTATATTACCAGAAGAATTCTCCGCATCCAAATTAAATTCAGATTCTTCAAGAAGCTTTAAAATTACATTTCCAGATGAAGTTTCTATTTGTGTATTATTCAAAGCAGCATTATTAAAAGCAACATCTCCCGAATAGGTAACACACTTGATTTTTTTAACTATCACATCCCCAAGTGTTATCTTACCAGAAGAGGCCTCAAGGTTGACATCATCTGACGTTAACTTATCAACAGCAATATTACCTGAGTAAGTATCTCCAGCAATCTTTTTTGCATTAACTGTACCTAAAGACATATTACCTGAACTAGACTCAAAGCAAACCTTTTCCGCATTAATTGACTTATAATCATTATTTCCTGAATAGGTTTTCATCTCCAAATCATCGGTCTCAATATTATCTGCACTAATTTTTCCTGAGCTTGATTCAAAGCTGATATCCTTAGCACTAACATCCTTTAAATCTATCTCTCCCGAATAAGTGTTTATATCTAGTTTTTTCAAATTCAAGTTATCGGCTTTTATACTTCCAGATGAGGAATCTATAATAATATTTTCTTTGTAGTCTCTTGGTATATATAAATCAATTTTTAATTTATTACTATTGGTTAATACACCTAAATTAAAGCTTAATATGTTAATATATTTTTTTGGAGTTTCCCTAATATCAAGTAATCCGTTATTAAGCTTGATAATTTGATCATCCTTTTGATTTTTGTCTTTTGTATATAATTTACCGTAAATATGTACCTTTACCTCAGAATCATCATACTTAATCAAATTTATATCAGATGAGGACGACTCAATATTTATGTTCTTTATATCTGTTGTAGTAAAGCTCTCTTCTTCATTGACATTATGTATGTATTTACCATCTCTATAATCTTTCATTTCAATTTGAAAAAAAAGTAGAGTAGCAATTGCAAAACATGCTAACATTGTTATTGTGAGCCCTAAAGTTAATTTTTTTATATTAAGGTTATTACGCATATTCATTCTCCTTTTTGTTTTTTATTATACTTACATTCATTTTTAGGTATTTCAATATCCACATATAGAAGCCGCTTACACATTTTTTGCCTCCATTATATGAAACAATTATGCAATCCTTTGACCATCTATAGAAAACTTTTGAAAGCTTTATTGAGCCTACTACACAAAGAATTCCGAGGCAAATTATACCAATAGATAAAAATACAGCTGAACCCATATTAAGATCAACACTCATAATTTCAGGGAAATATGGTCCAACTAATTCTATTAAAATAATTCCAAATCCCCCCAGAGTAAACCCTAGTGCTGCTAAATAAAGTGAAAGCAATACGCAGCCTGCTGCTATCAATATTGATATTACAAGAGCTGCTGCTGATAAAAGCAAACTAAATACTACGCATGCCGCTGCAATTATTAATGGTATCAAAAACAGATTTAGAAATCCGACTCCAACAGATGCAAATATAGCACTTGCAAGGTTTCTGGGTGATTTAGCTTTTTCAGCTTTTTCTATTAAGTAACCGTTTCGGAATTGCTTTGCTATCATTCTTGGGTCACCCAAGGCAGCTGCAATATCCTCTTCACTCTTTCCTTGTTCAATACCAATTGTGAAATGCTCTTCATAATCATAAATGATTTCCCTTTTATCGTCATAGTTTATTCCCTTAAGTGAATAATCAAGCTTGCTAATAAATTCATTTTTGTTCATTCTCTATTTCCTCCGTAATAATTTTATTTACACCTTCCACGAAACTAAACCATTCTTCTGTGAGTTCCCCATACATTTCTAATCCTGCAGGAGTTATTTCGTAATATTTTCTTGGAGGCCCTCCCGGCGACTCCTGAAGATATGTTGTAAAGTAACCTTCATCTTTTAACCTTTTAAGCAAAGGATAAATGGTACCTTCTGAAATAAGTATGTTTTTTGATATCTCGCTGACTAACTCATAGCCATAGCAATCCCGCTTAGCAAGCATTGACAGAACACACAACTCAAGTACTCCCTTTTTAAACTGTATATTCATAAAATTTTCACCTCCGTTTTACTTACAATGTATACTAATATGTGTCCAGAACGTATTTTTAATTCTAATAAACAGAGTTCTTTGCTTCAGTTTGAGTTTTTATTTCATTTGAAGTGTGAAATCGTTATACCTGGTCGTAGCGCCCGCTTATCCCACACTTATAAAAGTATGGTATTAACGAAGGTAGGCATCTGATTAAGTTTAAATTTCTTTATCAATTAAGTATGTTTTATCGCATGCTACATTCTTATGTGTTATAGTGTATCACATACTACCTTGCAATTCAATATAGTAAAGTAATATTTTTATATTATTTTACTTTTTTTCTTATTAATATAATATTACTTAAAATATTACGAATATCGATGTATTGTAATAAATAGTTAATACCTGTTTTCTCCACCGTGTATCTACTGTCCTCCACCTCTTGATTTATCTAATACTCCTGATCGTTAGAAATGTATTCAACCCTACTTGTTCAAAATCTACATTTACTCCTCTTGTTAAAAATTTCAAATAACTCCTGCATCACTTTAATTTTCTTTCAAACTATGCGATAATTAGTGGGTATTAATGCTTCTTGCTATGAAAATTTTATGCATTACTTAAATATTGGAGATGTTTTTATGAGTATTGAGCTTTTATCAGAAGTTTTAAAAAGCAGTGATAACATAGTATTTTTTGGTGGTGCCGGAATGAGTACTGAGTCTGGTATCGCTGATTTTCGCTCTGAGAGAGGACTATATAAAACCTCAAATGGTTATGAGTATCCCCCAGAGACAATGCTATCTCACAGTTTTTTTCTTTCGCATACGGATGATTTTTATAAATTTTATAAAGAAAAGATGATTTTCAAGAATGCTACTCCTAATGTTGGGCATATTGCATTAGCTAAACTTGAAGAAATAGGTAAATTAAAAGCTGTTATAACTCAAAATATTGATGGTCTTCACCAACTCGGTGGCAGCAAAAAAGTATTCGAGCTGCATGGCAGTGTTCACAGAAATAATTGTACTAAATGTCACTCTTTTTTTGATTTAGATTTTATAATAAATTCTAAGGATGTCCCTATTTGCCCACATTGCGGTGGTATTGTTAAACCTGATGTGGTTTTGTATGAAGAAGCGTTGGATGATGGGGTTGTAAATGGTGCTGTTAATGCCATTCAAAAGGCAGATATACTTATAATTGGTGGAACTTCTCTTGTTGTGTATCCTGCAGCTGGACTTATAAACTACTTTCGTGGCAAAAAACTGATTCTGATAAACAAAAGCTCTACCCCATATGATTCTAAAGCTGATATTGTTATACATGATGCCATCGGAAAGGTTTTAAGTCAAGCAGTAAATGTCTGTTATAATTTGCAGAACTGATTTCTATTTTGAACGTCACAATTCTAAAATATTAATAGATATTATTGGATTGTTTCTGATTAATCTATGCAAAGTGGCTTGTCTAGTATTATTATCAAATTCAAGCTATGCATTTACAAACATTTTCGCAAGCATTTTACCTAGCACTACCCCTGCTAAGCAGAATGTAATACTAAAAACTACATTAGCTATTGCAAAAATTGTGTTTCCATTTTGATATAGGTTAATTGTTTCAAGACTAAAGGTTGAAAAAGTTGTGAATCCACCCAATATACCTGTAGTTAGAAACAATTGCATCTTTTTATTGTTTGGGTATAAATTTATAAGTACTTCTGTTATTAATCCAATTAGAAAAGAACCCAAAACATTTATTATTAATGTCGAAATTGGGAAACCACTGTTATTATATCTACTAATTAACACCGAAAGATAATACCTAGATACAGCGCCAATAAATCCCCCGCAACCTACAGCTAATGCATTAAGCATAGCAACCTCCATATACCGCAATAGCGACTATAAAAATTCGTATAAAACCACTAATCATAAAACATTATAACTTATGCAAATTGCATTTGTGCATTATCGCATGGCACTTATTATATAACATTATGATTTGATACTCAATTGTTTAAAAACAAGAAGCCATAATTGTTTTAACAGATATCATTTTGTGTTGGTTATTGTTGACTAATTATTGATGCACTTCATCACGGTTTAAATACATATTTGTCTCTTATCAACAGAATTGTATTTTTTGATATATAGCTTGAATTATTCATCAAAAACCGCATATCATTTACTGAATACTTGGTACTTGGTTGATTATTACCATATTATTAGTAATATTGCTTATATTAATCTATCTAAACTTAACCAGACTAATCGCATTTTATACTATATCTGTTATCTGTTTAAAATTCACCAAGTACCGGCTATTCAGTTATCAAGGAGCAATCAAATTCAAATATGTACTAAATATGTTGTTTTAAACTAAGAAATATTAATTTTTCTTGGAATATCACCTATAGGGCAAGCACGAGCACATTCTTCACATTTAAAAACATAATTTCCTTGTAAACCAATGTCAGTATCTTGTTTATCTTGGTAATTACCACATTCATTACCTAAAAAAGTATCATCATTAATTACTTTTGCAGGACATGATTCTTTACAATTTCCGCAATGGTTGCAAACCTCTTCACAAATAGGTAAGTTATCTGATATTTCAACGTCAGTAACTAATACTCTTAACTGCGTCCAAGGTCCCCATTCTTTGTGAAGAAACATGAAGTTATCACCTATTTTTCCGAGTCCAGTTTTATTTGCTAAATCTTTAAATCTTATACCACATCTTCCGGGATATGGTATAGCAAAACTATGGTATCCTTTTTGGCATAGCTTTGACATAACTTTTTCACATTCTGATTTTAAGTGTAAGTCTGCGGCACAAGTAACATTATTTCGCTCAGATTCAGACGAAAACCATGCCCACTCTAATGAATTCTTTACATGATGTGCCAAAACAATTACTGATTTACATTCTGGTAATATTTCTTCTAAAAATTGTTTTTCACTTTCAGAGCATAATGAAATAGGAAATGAATCTATTTCACAGCACTGTGGTAGTTCTTCGGCAAGAAAGTTTAGCTTAATCATTTTTGCATACTCCTTTACGATTTTAGATAATTATAAGTTGAGATTATTAATTCATTACATTAAATACTATATCTGGAATCTACTTTAGTCAAGATTTAATCATCTATCGCAATATTGAGTTTCAAATGTTTAAACTTTCTCAAAACATCTAATGGATTTGATATAAACGTACCAAATCCACATTTTTGAAAGAAACGAAGGCATGATGGCATTTCCAAATCCACTAGCCCTTCTGTCCCTAAGTGAAGTTATAGCAGCTTAGTGTAAAATACATTTTGCAAAAAATAAAAGCACATAAGTTGAGATAAGTTAAAAAACATTACTAAATATAATGTTTATATATACAAGATAAAGTGACCAAAACCCGAGAGATGTTAATCATAATAGGGGTTTTGGTTCACTTTTTATTTACAATATATTTATATACAATTAAGTTTTGCCTAAATCCGTAGCAAACATTGACAAGTAAATATTTGTAATTTAAATAGATAAAAGTGATTAATAAAAAGTTACATCAAGTGGATTACGATCAACTAAACGGTTATAGCCGTATTTGGGATAGCCAACCATAACTACACCAGTAATCTTCTTGTTTTCAGGAATATTAAACAGATTATGTATTGGAGAATTGTCAATAAGTGCGTACCTTTCGAATAATCCTGCCCAACATGATCCCAACCCTATTGAAGGAGCATATAATTCTAGATATGCAAGAGATAAAATGGAATTTTCACGGCCTCTTGCAAAATCCTTGGTAGAAACTGTAAGAATAAGAGCAGGTGCATTATGAAGTATGAAATCAATATTGTTCTCCCTATAAAGCTTAATAAAGTGGGCTAAATTCATACTAAGCATAGGATCATTTTCTATCCATTGTATTTCAATTTCAACAGCCTTTTTTATTATATCTCTGTTATCGACAATCACATACGATACACCTTGCAGATTACTTCCAGTAGGCGCAAAGTGCGCAATATCAACAAGCTGTATCAACATCTCCCTTTGAATTGAAATATCTTTATAGTTGCGAATCGAGCGACGCGACCTAAGGAAATGCTTTGCTTCTTCTGGTTTCAGTTGTGGAAATATTTTTGAGCTGGTTTGATTAGTTAAAGGAGCTTTTATGTTGTCAATTGCCGTATTAGGGCAAACTGCTACACAATGGCCGCATGAAATGCAGTATTGCTGGTAAACTGCTTCAGGCTTTTTTTCTCCTTCCTTGAAAACAAATGTGGGACATTCCTCAATGCAAATTCCACAGTTTGTGCATTTTGTATTGTCTATAGTTACCCAGTTCATTTTTTCATTCCACCTTTATTTAAGTTTATGATTTACCATAATTGCTTCCTGTATAAAGACTTTTTAGTATTTTCTGCAACCTTTTAAATTTATTTTATAATAGTCACAGTACCTTCTCTTCTTGGTGCCGATGAAGGTTGTTCTACTGCTTTATAACCAAAAGCAGCTGACCCCACAATAGTAAATCCCTTAGGAACAATTGATTCATTTGTTAAAAAAACTTTACCTTCTTCTGTAGAATATAAAATACTCAAAGCATGAATCCAACATGAGCCTATTCCTAAAGACTCTGCGGCAATAAACATATTTTCTATTGCTAGACTACAATCATTTATTGGTACACTTGCTTTCTCATCACCTGATACAACAATTAATGTAGGTGCATTAAACATTAAACTTGTTTTTTTAGATTTAATTGCTTTTAGCCTTTCTTCATAATACCTATTACCAGACTTACTTACAGCTACTATACAGGCCTCACTTATTTTTTGCATCAAATCTTTATTTTGTACTACAGTAAAATGCCACGGTTGCTGATTCGCGGCGCTAGGCGCAAATTTTCCAGCTTCTAGAATCCACTGCAATTCCTCTTCTTTAATCTGTTCTTGTGTATATTTCCTTATGCTTCTTCTGTTTAGTATCGTTTTTAATGTATCATTCATTTTTTTGTCCCCATTTCTTTTATAATTAATATTTGTACTATATTACTACTTTATATCCCTCATTTGTAAAATTACAGTAATTTGTATATAATAATATTATCTAATCTAATTTTATACAAGTACTATTATTTTTTGTACTAAGTACTATAAATAGTACTATTAAAGGAGTTTAATTATGGATAGAAAAAAAGAGCTACTTGAATCCGAGTGCCCAGTTATAATTACTCAAAAAGTCATTGCCGGAAAATGGAAAATCCTTATCATATGGCGTTTAAGAGATGGAGTCAAAAGATTTAATGAATTGCAAAAATCTTTACCCAATATACGCCAAAGTGCTTTAACTCAGCAATTAAGGGAGCTTGAACAAGATGGGCTAGTACATAGAGAAGTTTATAAAGAAGTACCTCCAAAAGTTGAGTACACATTAACAAATATGGGTGAAAAGTTCTTAAAAGAAGTTATATATAGGATTGGTGAATGGGGTCGGGAGTATATTGATTTTTTAAAAAAATAAAGAAGTTCGCTAAACAATCCTTTTTATCTCAATTTATAAAGGAAACGTACTTGTTTTAATTAATCAAAACATATACAGGTAATATTAAATCAAAATATTTACATTAAAATTTACATGTGTTATAATTAATTTCGCATTATCGGGGTGTAGCGCAGTTGGTAGCGTACCTGCTTGGGGTGCAGGGGGTCGCAAGTTCAAGTCTTGTCACTCCGACCAGTGCAAAAAGCGACTTTCTATTATTGAAGGTCGCTTTTTAATTGTTAAATCTCTAATATTTTAAATTTAATATAATCCAGGATATCCTGGAGATTCATGAATCACTAACTTTTTAAAAGATTTTTGTCACAACCTTTAAATAACATTGTCTAATTAAAAGTAATGTCTAAATTCGAAAGGATGATAATATGGAAAATACAACATTTGAACTTATTGATCTCTCTTTAAATGGAGATAAAGAATCACTGGAATCTTTAATATTCAGCGTCCAGGATATGGTTTATAACCTTTCACTCAGAATGCTTGGTAATCCACAAGATGCTGAGGACGCAACACAAGAAATCATAATTCGCATTATTACAAAGCTATCTACATTTAGGAAAGAGAGTGCATTTTCTACATGGGTCTACCGTATAGCAACTAATCTTTTGTTGAACTATAAGAAAGGTTTTTTTGCAAAACTGCCGCAACTAAGCTTTGAATTTTATGGCGATGATATTAAAAAAGGCTATATCGATAATAATCCCACACTTCTAGGTGGTGTAGATGAATCACTTTTATCTGAAGAATTAAAGATGTCTTGTACAAATGTTATGTTGCAATGTTTTGAACCCCAAGACCGTATCATTTATATCTTAGGTACAATGTTTAAAGTAGATAGTAAAATTTGTGGTGAAATCTTGGGTATTTCACCTGAAGCTTACCGAAAAAAACTATCTCGACTTCGTAGTAAGATGGCAGAGTTCTTAGGCACATATTGTGGTCTTTGCAACTCAGGAAATTGTTCTTGCAAGAAACGTATAGGATATGCAATTTCAAGCCACCGTCTCAATCCAGCTAATCTTGAATACTCATCTTTAGATAAACTAGACGAGAGCTTGTTAAGTGATTACACCCAAGCTATGGAGGATTTAGATGATTTATCGTTTGTATTTGCTGAACTTCCTAAATATCGTTCTCCCCAAACTGTAAAGAGCTTTATATCAGAAATTCTTGCATCAAAAAATATGCAGACAATACAGACAGAGGTTTAGTAAGGATTTCTTAAGGAAACTTGAAGTTTATTATTTATCAGCACATGATGTGGCTCTTGGAGGTTATAATGTCACGAATACCAATACATAAAAATTTAATAAATGCAAGGCTTGCTAGTGGTTACGGTGGTTGGATGTACTGTACAGGTTGTAATAAAACAATTGCATATCTTTGCTACGTTACATATGATTCCTTTAAATTCCAGTTTACTTGCAAATGTGGTGAAACTGGTAGTGTAGATATAGCCTTTGAGGAAATACAAGAAACCGAGTTCAGTGACAAACCACCTGTAGTAATAAAAAATAGGCTATGCTGCCCGAATGACAGTTCTCCACTTGTAACTTTTGTTGAAAAAAATCTGGACAAGTATAGCTACGAACTAGTGTGTAAGGTTTGTCAGCAGATTTACAAAAAATGAGATATTTTATAAGAAAAAAGCCATGAAGTTAATTTATTTTCTTCATGGCCTTAGCTTTCTTTTAAGTTTTCAAATTTCCCCATCACTGCCTCCATCTCACAGTTTTAGCCTTTCAATTTCTACATTTCTACCTACCACGCTCTGTTTTAACTTTTCCTACAAATCTCTCACTGTTTGGCTTTTAATTCTTTTGCAAACTCCTTTCCTTTTTTTTCTTCTCTACTTTTTGAATCTGTCTTAGCATCCTTGCTTTTAAAACTATTAATTCTTATTATAGGGGAAATTGCAGCTACTCTAGTTATATCCATAAAAGCACCTCCTTGTTCAACTATAGACACTAGAATTACCTTCCTATTATATATATCGGCACATTTGAGTAAAAAAATAGCGCTTACAATATTTCCCGATAAGCGTTATTTTTTATCACTTATTCATTTTATCTGATGTCTACCGCCACTAACTCTCGCCCTACTCGCGAACTATGAGTGTTGCTACAACTCTGGATTGCAATTTCTAAGACTTGAGGGAAAATAACATTCCCTAATACTAAGAACTCTGCTTATCTTTAAGTACTTCTTATTCGAAATACTTAATACTTACTTGCACTATTCTTATTAATCAATTTAAATATAAGGAACCCAATACCACAAATAACTGCTAATGGGAATAAAACACGAATTACAACCCCTATTATTTTTAATGCGATTATAGCTAAAATAATTAGTACAATAACAGTTATTACTTTTTTGAATTTATCATCCATTTTTCATTACCTCCAAATTTAATATAGGTAAATTATACACCTGGAAATAAATTCTGTCTATAATAATTTTTAATTTATTTTATAAATTATTAATATTATTAATTTTAATATCAATTTTATTAACTTTTTATAATTATTCAATGAGTTTACGAATTAATTTGATTTCTTTTTGCATGGAGCAATGCTATTCATTTATTTACTTTTTTCATAAGCAATTTTATTAATTGCTAGTATCGCTTTATCAATATCATTTATCGAATTGAAATATCCTACGCTTAGCCTCACAATTCCTGAATTTTGTGTCTTAAAGTGATAATGTGCAAGTGGAGCACAATGAAGTCCAGCTCTACATGCGATGCCATAATTTCTGTCTAGAGAATCACTTATTTCTGATGAATCAATATCTTTAATATTAAATGCAACTATTCCTGAATTTTCTTTATTATTTTCTGAGCTATATATCTTTATTTGCTTATTTTGAGCAATACCATCATGTAACCTTTTAATAAATGTATCTTTTTTTGTTTTAATAGCATCAACCCCAGTTTTTTCAATAAATTCTACTCCTGCTCCAAGTCCTACAATTCCAGGTGTATTAAGGGTTCCACTCTCATATTTATCCGGAATTATGTTCGGCTGAAATAACATTCCTGATTTGCTTCCTGTGCCTCCGCTCATTAATGGTTTTAGATTAACCTTTGAATTAATATACAATCCACCAGTTCCTTGTGGACCCATGAGTCCTTTGTGTCCTGGGAAAGCAACCATACTAGCATACATATTACCCAAATCAACTTTAATACATCCCAATCCTTGCGATGCATCGATTAGAAACAATACTTCATTTTCCTTAGCAATTTTCCCTATCTCATTAATAGGCATAATAATTCCATTTACATTAGATGATAAAGTGCATACAATCAGACGAGTTTTTTTGGTTATACTCTTTTTTATCTGCACTGGATCAATTCGTCCCAATTCATCTGCAGAAACGATTGTGAGTTTTATTCCATTATATTTCTCTAATGTTTTAAGAGGCCTCAATACAGAATTATGCTCCATACATGTTGTAATAACATGGTCTCCCTGTGATAAACACCCACATATTGCAAGGTTTAACGCCTCTGTAGCATTCTTTGTAAAACATATATTAAGGTAATCACTTACGTTAAGAAGCTTTGCTAAACGCTCACGTGTACTTATAACTGCCAGTGCACTCTGAACAGCCATTGCATGGCTACCCCTTCCGGGATTTGCACAGTAAGTTCTTATACACTTTTCCATTTCAGTATATACACCGTCAGGTTTTGGAAATGATGTCGCTGCATTGTCTAGATAAATCATTTTAACCTCCATAAGCTCCATAGCGAAAGCCAAAATTTACGCTTTCTTTAAAAAATAACTTATACTAATTTACATAAAAAAAGTAGTTACTATTTTTAATGCAAATTAGTATTATTATTATATTATGAATATGGGGTTAAGTTGTTTACTAAAATAATTTGAATTTCTATGTTTTCAGTGAAGGTGACAAACAGTTGGCATAGACTAATTAATATTACATAAGTGATGAAAATTCTATCTCCTCATGCAATAATTCTCCAAGTATTTCAATTCCTCTAATGATTTTAGCTTCCTGTAATCCGGAGTAATTCAATCTCAAGGTATTTTCATGCCCACCATTTGGGTAAAATGCGCTTCCCTGAACAAAAGCAATTCCTTTTTTCAGGGCCTTAATGAGTAATTCTTTGCTGCTCATGTACTCTGGTAGTGTAACCCACAGAAAAAGTCCTCCATCTGGTTTGGTGTAAGAAACTTCTTTGGGAAACGTTCTTTTAATAGTATCAAGCATAGCATCTTTCCTACTTTTGTAAATAGAAATATTTCTTTCGATATGCTCTTTAATATCATATTTTTCAAAATAACGTGCTATTTGCATTTGTGCGAAAAAGTTTGTATGTAGGTCAGTTCCCTGCTTAAACAAAACAAATTTATTAATAATCTCTTGTGAGGCACTAACCCAGCCTACCCTATAGCCTGGACATACCGTTTTTGAAAAAGTACTCATGTATACTACTCGTCCCTCTGTATCAAAGCTTTTTAATGGAGGCAACTTCTTACCATTAAAGCAAAGCTCACTATAGGGATTATCCTCAATAATTATCAAGTTATATTTATTAGCTAGGTCGACAATAGTTTTTCTTCTTTCAAAGCTCATTTGCCTTCCTGTTGGATTCTGGTAGTCTGGAATGGTATATAAAAACTTAATGTTTTCATTTTCTTCTAATTTTTCCTTCAATTTTTCTGGAATTAGTCCATCATCATCCATATCAACCTCTACAAACTTTGGATAAAATGGTTTAAAAGCATTAATTGCAGAAAGATAAGTTGGGCTTTCACATAGGACAACGTCTCCTTCATCCAAAAATACCTTTGCTGCAAGATCTAGTCCCTGCTGGGAACCAGATGTAATTAATATGTCATCGACACCTGTAGAGATACCCTTTTCAGCCATTAGCTTAACAACTATTTCTCGTAGTCCTAAATGTCCTTCTGAGATTGCATATTGCATTGCTTTGGGGCCATCCTCAGATAAAAGATCATCACATATTTCTCGCATTTCTTCTACTGGAAAGGTTTCCTCAGCTGGCAAACCTCCTCCAAATGATATAATTTCATTTACATCAGTTAACTTTAATAATTCTCTAACCTCTGATGCCTTTACAAGTTCAGCTCTTCTTGCGAACATATTTTTCATGATTTATCAATCCCTTCTTATTTGAATTACTTTTTAAATTATTTCAAAAAGCAATAAAAAAACTCTTCCATAAAATTCCTTTGTTCCTTATAAATATGGGTTTATATTTATTTCAGTTTCCATAGAATATTTGGCTTTATTAATATTTATAGAACATTTTTTTATACTACCGATTAGCCTTGACATACCTTCTTTTATATCCTCTTCTTTTGGATAAGAATAATTTAATCGTATATAATTGTCCTCAATACTAAATCTGGTATAAAAAACGTCACCTGGCATTACTATAACGCCTTGTTCTCCTAAGTTTTTTATCAATTCATTCATTCTTATATTTTCCGGTAGCCTTAGCCAGACAAAATAGCCACCATTGGGAACAAATACCTTCATGCCTTCAATATCACATTTATTTAACTCATTTATCATCAAATTTCTCTTTTTTTTGTATTTACTTCTGATAATATCTAAATGCGGCCTCAAGTGTCCTTGCGAAACAAATTCGTGAATGAAATATTGTGAATGAGTATTTGTCTGTATATCTGTAATTTGCTTAAACTTAATAAATCGATTAATAATATTCTCGCTTGCCACAACATAGCCAACCCTTAAACTAAAGGATATTGTTTTGGAAAACGAACTCAAATAAATTACATAATCATTGCTATCTAAGCTTTTCAAAGAAGGTAATGGATTCCCACTAAAATACAGCTCTCCATATGGATTATCCTCTAAAATAGGAATATTATAATAATATGCAAGCTTTAACAGCTCCTTCCTTCTTTTTAAGCTCATCGTTATACCTGTTGGGTTATGAAAATCTGGCTGAGTGTATA
>JAEWAX010000012.1 GCA_023391425.1 Bacillota bacterium
TTTATATAACTATCAAAATTTGGGGACTTTTCAATCAATTTTAAAGCATTTTATCAAATAATTGATGTCATAATTTTTATTAATATGAGGTAAAATTAAAGAACTGGTTATTGCATCTGATTCTAAGATACAACAGCCAGTTCTTGTGTTTCATATCGCCTCTATATCTAAAAGGATACTAAAATGTTTTCTTTTCAAAGTCTCTTATTGATACAATTGATATTATAACTCATTTACTTGACCACAACATCAACCTTTTGCGAATACCTTCCATATGCCACTGTAATAACAGCTTTTCCTTTTCCCGTAGCAGTGAGTTTTCCAGTGTTCGAAATGGTTACTACCTTTGCATTATTTGATTTGTATGTAGCTTTAGTTGTTACATCTAACCTCTTAAGTTCATCCTTACCATTAGTTAAAGTAGTACTTGGTAATATGAAAAGATGTGTAAGCAAATTAGTTTTTAGCTGTACATTTTGCTTATTCTTCAACGAAGTCAGTACTACCTTTTTATCTGTACTAACAATCTCCAGCCCATCTTTCATGTTATATAATGTTTTTACCTGAGTTGGTGTAAGAGCATAGTTGTAAATTCTGAACTCATCCATAATTCCCTTAAAGTAAATACTATCAGTTGTACCACCTATCCATAATGGGCCACTTGAATTGGATATATCGCCATCAAACTCTTCAGTTTTAACAAGTTTACCGTTTATATATAGTTTAACAGTATTAGAGTCTTTATTTTCAGTTTCATCATCTGGTGCTTTTCCATTATATGTTGCAGTATAATAAAACCATCTGCCATCAGCTATATCATTACTCTCATCTGTATCAAATTCATTCATATTTCCGTCATTATCAAAATTAAATACAGACAGACGCTGCCCTGTACTGTCAATCCAGTCTACCAAATTATATGAAGTGTGTTTTTTATTATGGCTTTCACCATACTTTGCAAATATTGGTTGATTTTCCTTGCTTTTTTCCTTGTAAATCCATGCTCCAAAGGTAAAACCTCTGTCAAGGTCTAGGGAGTCACTATCCTTTACCTCAATATAGCTAGCGCCATTGAACTTAACACCTTTTCCAGCAATAGCATCCACAAATTTAAAGTTATTTGCCTTAATTGCAACACCATCATTCTTAAAACCAGATAAATCCTTAAGGTTGTTTTCAAACTTATAGTATGCAACTAGTTTATTTGGGTTACTGATTAAATCCTTGCCAGGTGCTTTTGTAGCTACACCATCGTATAGGTCTTCAACATCACTATAGGAAAGGGCCGTATTGTAAATTCTCATATCATCCAATACACCCTTAAAATAATTATCTGTTGTCATAAAATTGCCAAATCCAATATATAAAGGTTGAGCTGAGTTTATAAGTGAAATACTCTTCAGTTCACTCTTAACCATCTCTTTATCCTCATATATCTTCATTGTATCCCCATCATAGGTTACGGTTATCAGTGTCCACTTCTGAATATCTACTTGTTTTTCAGCATTTACTTCATCAGCACCAGCTTCATCACAAAAAGTAATTCCAGGTGTCATCTCATACCATTCATATACACCATATGGGAAATCACCATATTCCTCGTGATTTTTCATTATGTATGGTACTCCGCCATCCATGTTATCTTTTTTTCTCATGTCGTCTTTGTAAACCCAGAACGAAAAAGTAAAAGCATCTTTAAGGTCAAGTGAAGCGCTGTCCTTTACTTTAATATAACTCTTGCCATCAAGCTTAACTCCCTTACCTGATACGGAATTCACAAACGTTATACCTGTTTTTCCGCCTACAGCTTCTCCATCATTTTTATACTGAGATGAATCCTTCAAATCACCATCGAACTTCCAATGTGCAACAAGACCTTTATATCCACCTAAGTCTGAAATATTATCTGTTGTTACATCTTTTACAGTTTCTTCTTCTGTTATTTCCTCTTCCACAACTTCATCCTCTGCAAAAATCATTGTTGTAGAAAATATACAAGTAAACAGTAATGCCATAGACACAAACATAGCTAACCATTTTTTATTCTTTAGCATACAAAAGGCCTCCTTGGATTAAATAATAGATAGTATATTTCTATATGCAACACATTATCAAACTATAAAATATTTATTGATAAGTATTATAACGATATAGTGTTGTATATATTTTTAGACTATCACATTATTACCAATTAAACTTTCGCAATATTGCTGTTAATATTGATTTTATTGCTATTTTATAACAATAGTATAAAATTGTTGATTTGCGGATTTATAATTTACGAATTTTTACGGGTTTACAAATTAAGAATTTAGAGTTTCCTATATTGTGAAGGTAGTAGTCCAACCCTTTTTTTGAAAACAGAAGAAAAGTGTCCTAGATTATTAAACCCGCACATAAAGCATATATCAGTTATTGAATATTTTTTTAGTTTTAAAAATTCTTTAGACTTTTCTATTTTCACATCTAGTAAGTAGTCGTAAGGTGTCTTACCCGTTATTGATTTAAAGGTTCGAATAAAGTGAAATCGACTCAGATTAGCAATACGCGCTACGTCCTCAAGAGAAAAGTCATTATTGTACTCTTCTCTTAAATAACTTATTGCCCTATTTATATTTTCTCTTTCACAATAGTTTTTTTCTAATACTAGCTTGGGAATATTACTATTAATCTGACGTAGTATATCTGCTGCTAAAATATTAACTATATTTTGCTGTATGAAGTCACTCCCCGTTTGTATATTCCTAGTCTCCTTCATAAACATATCAAGCAACCCATATATCTCATTTTCTATCATAAAACTTTTATTTTCAAATGTAACATTAGTTTTTTTACATAAGGACTGAGAAATATCATTAAAGGTATCTTTATCAATTTGAAATCCAAGTAATTTACAGCCTTCAATCTCTTTGATCGGACCATGAGACTGCTCTGAATTAAGTGGGAATAATTTGTTCTTCTCAAAATTGGTTAATCTCTTTTCTACTGCTGTATTAGGCATATCAGATAATGGTATGAGAAACTCATAGCTTTCATGTGTATGGCTTCCTTTAGGCATACTTATATTACCTTTGGATGCTAATATAATCATTGTCTGACATATAAATGCATCAACCTTGGGTTCCCCAACAAACTCATCAATTTGAAACGGGTATGGGCCATCACCAAGTAGTTTTTTTGTTCTCTCATCCATAAGATTCCTCACAAATTTCACGAACTAGAAACTCAAAACAGATGTGTTTATTTAAATTATACCACATAGTAACAAGCCACAAAGGTAGAAAAAGTTGTTATTTTGGTAGAACTAAAACCTGTTTCAATTATAATAATTGTTTATACTAACATTATAGCCACTGAATAAAGGCTGTTTTATCATTTCTGTTATACCCTGCTCTCTCATAAAATTTCAGAGTTGTCTCCTTTTTTGATCCAGTCAGAAGCATTATTTTATAGCAATTTTGTTGCTTAGCAATTTCTTTTGCATAATTTAATATATCAGTTGCAAATCCATTGTTTCTATAATCCTTGTCTGTAATAACATTTTCGATTAGTGCATATGGTCGCTGTCTATGTGTAAGATTTTGTATAATAACTAGAACACATGATGATACTACTACATCATTAATACATCCAACAATAATATGGTGATTTTTATCTGATAATATGTTATCCCATACTTCTCTAATTTCATTATTAATTACCGGTAAAGGATTATCGTGTAATTGTGTATATAGTTGTAGTAAACTGTTCAAATCATTTTTATTAATTTCTCCAATAACCATCACTAAAAATCACTCCCTATATTAAATTTGCTATATGTTTAAGTGATGCTAACATTATCTAATAAATCATTACTTTTTCCATAAATTGCATTAATTACATTTAATTCTCTCATGAAAGATCCATTTCATTAGTCCATTCTAGATTAAACTGCTTTTTAATAAGTTCTTTGCAATATTCTATAACTCGTATATTATCAGTATTAGCAATCATTGAAGTAACAAGATTAAGTTTAATTATTTCTGCTTTAGTAATAGGTTTTTCAATTTCTTCGTAAAACATAATAAATCTTCGCCCCAGTCATTTAATCGTATTATTACAAATATATTAATTCATATGTCTACTATATTATCATAATTATACAATATATACCAATAAATGTTCAAAACGGTTAGATTCTAACGGGATTTGGGGTATAGCTCCCCTCCAATATTGCTTTACGAAGCTGTTCACCATGTTCTTTCAGATATTCTTGAAGTCGTACATATTTCCGTCGTTTTGTTTCCTATCTGATGTCAAAGAAACACTCTGCGCTTTCTCTTTACCTTCAAGTTCCACCTTATTCTCCAGAGAACAGCCTTCTAATCTGTGAAGTTGTCTGCTTTCAACATGTTTCCTCTTGTCCTTCAATTCTCCAAAACCTCCTATTGTTCAGTCCTTCCCTCGCCATTCATGAACTGACTTGGTACTATGACCTCTACTGACTTCTCATGATAAATCTTGTTTCAACCATGATTCAAAATTCATTTCCTCACGTCCATGAGACCTCCCCAGATAAGAACGCTTTCCTTCATTCCATATATCTGCTGCATTTACATCGCCTGCTTTTGATAGTTTTGGGTTTCGTTTTGTTAATGTAAAGTAGAACAGGGTGGATTTTAACTTTTCAATTGAGTATAATCATAATTTTTTTGGTTTTTAAAATTTTGTTATTGCTTTGTTATTGTTTCTGTGTTAATATATTTAAGCAGCAAGTACTTATACATGCCGAAGTGGTGAAATTGGCAGACGCACTGGACTCAAAATCCAGCGGGGTTAAACCCGTGCCGGTTCAAGTCCGGCCTCCGGCACCAAGACTCTTGAGGATTTCCTTAAGAGTCTTTTTTATATGCGTCCAGAATGGGCACTTTCTCGTCGGTGAAAGTCCAATATGGGGGTTGATAGTGCCAACCGTTAGCCAAGAGCAAGGGTGTCCTCGGTGACGAAGAATCTGAAGTATGGAATTTAAATAATACACTTCGCTTATATCTTTATATGTTAAAATTAATTTCACTTATTATTAATGTGAATTAGCACTATATATTACTCTATTACTCTTTATGCTTAAAAAACGTCTGAATTTTAGTCGACATAAATATACATTAAGTTTGACATTCTTACAGTATGTTTGATACAATCAATTGTTCAGAAATACATAGCTTAATAATTTTCTAGTAAATTATAGAAATCCTATTAAGCTGTTATCTACTTTAGGAGGGTAAATGGATAAAGAGATTTTAAGTTCACAAAAAATGGGTACAATGCCTATCGGTAAATTACTTGCAAGTATGTCTGTTCCCGCGATGTTGTCAATGCTTGTGCAGTCACTATATAACGTTGTAGACAGTTATTTTGTATCAAAGCTTAGTAAAGAAGCCTTTGAGGCAGTATCTATTGCATTTCCAATGCAGTTACTCGTTTTCGCTTTTGCCATTGGTGTTGGTATTGGAACGAATTCACTTGTTGCCAGAAAACTAGGTGAGGGAAAAGTTGATGAAGCCACAGTTACGGCACGTACAGGCTTATTTTTGGCAATTATAAATGCAGTTATATTTGCCGTAATAGGTTTAGTTTTTTCAGGACACTTTATATCAATGTTTTCAGATAATCCTGAAGTTGTATCCTTGGGTACTACTTATTTGACTATTGTAACAGCTTGTTCTACCGGAATGTTTATTGAAATTGTTTGCTCAAAAACCTTACAGGCTACCGGAAATATGATAATACCCATGTTTTCACAGTTAATAGGAGCTATCTTAAATATAATTCTAAATCCGATATTAATTTTTGGCCTATTAGGCTTACCGAAGCTTGGTATAGCTGGATCTGCTGTCGCAACTGTTATTAGTCAGCTAACCTCAATGTCTTATGTAATTATAATGCTAAACGTAAAAAACCATGATATTCATCTAACTTTACGAGGTTTAAAGGTTAAGAAAGAAAATGTAATTGCCATATACAAGGTAGGATTTCCTACAATAGTAATG
>JAEWAX010000039.1 GCA_023391425.1 Bacillota bacterium
TACAACCATCATCTGGACCGCCATCCTTGCAGGTTTGGAGACAGTGATTGATTGATTTTTTTAAAAGACTAATTTCTTTTTCATTAAGAGTAAGTGTAAACATTATTCAACCGCCTTTCTATAAAAATATTTTCAATATATAATATTGCCAATTAATAGAAAATTTATATATTAAAAATTATTTTTAACTGAGGGGGAGAACACAGCTATCTGTAATATAAAAAATCACACCCGATAAGGAGTTAAATGCTCCTTGCAGGATGTGATTTTTAGCTTAAGGCAGTTTTTTTAGTACTTCTTCCAGAACAACACAGTCTGTACATCCATTTTTGTCACCGCCGTTTTTGCAGGTTTCAAGGCAGTGATTAATTGACTTTTTTAATAACTCAATTTCCTTTTCATTAAGAGAAAGAGAAAACATTTATAACACACCTTCTTATGCACTTTTCTCGCTTAATATATTATATGGTTTAAATAGTATTTAGGAACTGGTAGATAAAAATCCATTATAGGTCCTTAGTGAAACAGTTGTCAGCTGATACTATAAGCTTTTACTCAAATAAACCATATCTACTAACTGAACGCCATCATCAAACATTGGGTGTTCGTAGTTGTCTATGAAAAAGTCCTTAACCCTATGAGAAATCTTAAAACCGTTTTTTTGGTAAAACTGTAGTATCCATGAAATGTCACCTGTTCCCACAAGCATTGTTGTATACTTGCCCTTGTAATACGAAGATATGTGGCTTAAAAGTTTGCTTCCATACCCCTTGCCATGCCAGTTTTCATAAGTCGCTATATTTTTTAGTTCACAAACATCATCGCTTTCTCGCGTAACTACGCATACACTTTTTAAGTCGTCATCATATAACGCAAACATTTCTCCGCGATCTAAGTATTTCTCTATCATTTTCAAATCTTCATCTGCAAGAAAGAGAAGCTCCATAAAATTCATTTTATCACTATCTTCAATTTTAGTTATTTTCATTTTATCCTCCACAATTTTACTATTTTATTATATCGCTATTATTTTCAATGAGTGGAGCTATGCACAGTTTTTCTTGCTTTTCCGTATGGGTCATTCCCCCTCTCGCAGGCTTCATTATATAAAATTATGCCGCTTTTGGCAAGTTTACACAATAGGTAAAGTCAATACACAGTGGTGCTGCAGGGATAAGAGTTCTTTTGCAGGCGCGAGGATATTTGCCCTCCAAATCGGTAAGACATTATCTCGATCTACTTATTAGGACAGAAAAAGTAAAAACAAGCGTATCGTCCACTGAAATGATACGCTTGTTTTTTACTTGCTATGAAAAAGATTAGACTCTGTTGCTTATGACATATCTTTCAGCCATAATTCCTGCTATGGCACCATCTGCTGCTGCTGTAACAACCTGACGTATTTGTTTAGTTCTTATATCCCCGGCAACAAATACTCCAGGTATATTGGTTTTAGTATCTTCACCAGCAATAATATATCCGGTATCATCTGTTTCAACCTGTCTGCTGAACATTTTTGTCAATGGTTCGGTACCAATGTACACAAAAGCCCCTTCTGTAGGCATTTCTGTTATTTCACCAGTTTTAACATTTTCAAGTATTACGCTTGTAAGCGCATGTCCTGAGCCATTTACCTTTTTTACTATTGTATTTGTAATTATGTCAATTTTTCTATTACTGCTAGCTTCATCAAGAGCCATTTTGGTTGCTCTGAAATTATCTGAACGGTGAATTATGGTCACATGGGAAGCATATTTTGTTAAATATACAGCTTCCTCAATGGCTGAACTGCCACCACCAACCACGATTATTTTTCTATCTTGGTACATAGCACCATCACAGGTTGCACAATAATGGACTCCTCGTCCTTTGAAATCTGCAGCACCCTCAGCGTTCAGAGGCCTCGGTTGAGCACCGGCGGCTATAATTACTGCTTTGGCATAGAAATCAGTATCTTCAGTTCTGACGAGTTTAGTATCCCCAATTAATTGAACCTCAAAAATCTCTTTCAGGTCTTCTATGACAGTACCAAAAGAAATGGCCTGTTTACGCATGTTTTCGGTTAATTCTTTTCCTCTGATAACACCTGGAGTCCCTGGATAATTTGCAACATGATATGTTGTACCGGTTTGTCCACCAGAAATACTCTCATCAATTACAATAGTATTCATTTTTGCTCTTGCGGCATAAATTGCAGCAGAAAGACCTGCAGCCCCTGCACCTAATATAATAACATCGCAATCCACCCGTTTCGTTGCTCCTTTTGGGATAACATCTCCAAGTATTTCTTCAATAGCCTTTCTTACCTGTGGTTTATTCATAAAGCCGCTGAGTCTTTGCCCAACTTCTTTACCATTTTTATAGAACAAGACTGTAGGGCTTCCAGTAACATTTATACTTTTTGCAAATTCCTTATTTTCCTGCCTGAATATTTTTACAAACTTTATATGTTCTCCATATTTTTCAGCCATCTTTTCAAATATTGGTGCGAGTTCCTCACAAGGGGGGCATTCATCAGAATAAAAATCCACAATAACTGGAATTTCACCCTTCAAAACAACACTATCAAATTCATCACCATTTATATGCAGTATATTTTTACTCATTTTAATTCCAACCTTTCAAAAAATTTTTACTCATAAGATTAACCAAATAATAATTTCCTAACTTCAAAGGAAGAAATTAGGGTTTATTGTTTAGTTATTTCTTAACAGGGAAGAAGGGGCATTTATTATATATACAATCTTTATTCTTTCCATACTGTTTGCAGATGTATTCAACATCTTTAAAGTCTCCAAAGTATTCTGTCACCTGCATGAAAGATTTTAATGAGGTAATAGCTTCACGTTTGCAACATCTTGGCCCGCCATATTTACTTATTTCCAAAAGTGCAAATGCGGTAGCTCGGTTGGCTGCACCACGTTCATTTTGGGACATAGGAGTTGCACCTTCTAGAATAGACATTGCAATTCCGGCTCCGACACCAGCACCACAACTACCATAATATCCACAGCTGCCGCCTTTAATATCTTTCCCACGCTTAATAGCCTCCTTGATTTTCGAAATATCTTTTTGTCCGTTCAGGTTTTGCCAAGCCGTAACCAAAACGGCAGGAACAATGCTATGGTACTCAGGCCCATGCATGTTCAAACCCGGTAATTCAAATACCATTTGGGCAAGTGTAACAGGATTCTTCTGATTACTTGCATATAAAAACTGTTCCACTTTTCCAAGAATATCAAGGCTATGACATGTATCACACACGTAATGACGTTCTGAACAGCTGACATAAGCATCAAATTGTTTGCCACAAATATTGCAAAACATTTTTGTTGAGTCCCTGAAATATATAAGTTCATGACCACATATTAAGCAACCTTCTGTTTTCTTGGGTTTAGCTTTAGTAGGGGACATAACTTCCGTATTATTTTCGTCAATTCCACAGCAGCAGGTGGATGCTGTTAACGGAACAGACTGGCAACAGTCTTCTCCCAAAGTGCCCTCTTCTGTATAATCTGGGTTGTACCCACAGTACTGATTATCAGGAAAAGTACTTTTCCCAATTTCCTTCGAATCAAAACTACAACATACATTTTCTGTGGGTTCAGCTTGTATGATATCTTCACTGGACATAACCTTAATATCATCAATATAATGGTTTATACCTATATCAATAAGCCCTTGAATTGGTCTGCAGTCAGGAGAAAGAATATTTCCTTCATTATGATTTGCTGCAACAACACCACAGCCGCCACCGCAGATAACATCGTATTTGCAATCTCTACATTTTGGTATAGTTTTTACATTCCTGCTCTTCCAGGTATTTATTCTGTCTGTATTGAGATTTGTTTCGGGAAAGAAAGTTCCCAATAAATATTCTTCACGCCCACAACTTGCAGTACAACCATATATATCACCATAAAGGTCAAAGACCCATTCAGTCTTACAAGCGGGGCAGGTATCAAAACTTGCCATATACATTTCACCAGTATCAACTATGTGCCTGATACCTTTAAAATCGGGCCTATGAAACTTGGAAAGGTTAGGATAAGTCTTGCTTAATGATGCAAATTTGCCCCAAAGCTCTAGTTCTGTCATAAGATGCTGAGGCTTTGCATAGCATTCAAACAATTCATAGTTTCTGCCAAGTTGAGTTTTGAAGAGCTCTGGCGGTAAGTCTAGCCAACCCTTTTTATCAAGAAATTCTGCCAGGTTAACTAAATCCTCAATATTTTCTATATCCACAACAGAACGCAAATTAACTGGCATCTTATTTTTTACAGCAGCCTCGATACCTGCAATGATTCTGTCAAAAGTACCTTTCTTATTAGCAGTAGCTCGTCTGGTATCATGTATGTTTTTACTTCCATCTAGAGTGAATTGAATTTCTTTTACTTTTGCTTTCTTAAGAATATCTATATATTCTGTAAAGTCATAACCATTTGTGACTGCGGACAGCTCGTAATCTGCTTGCGCACATTTATCAACGATATATTCAATGATAGCTCTTTGAGCTGGAGAATTAACTAGAGGCTCTCCACCAAATAGAGTTATAAATGGCTTTTGCAAGTCCTGTGAGAAATTTATTTTGGCATAATCGAAAAAGGCATCTACAATTTCTTTTGAAATCAAGGTTGGTCGGCCATCGATACCATGCTGGAAGCAATAAGTGCAGGCGAGATTACAACTATATGTCGGGACCAGCATTAGTTGAACCTGTGAGTTTGCTATTTCATTATTGAAGTCAGTATAGGCTTTACGTATGGCATTTTCCTGATCTTCTGGGTTATTATATGCATATCCACGCTCCAAAAGGTAAGAAGATAGATCAGAAGTTGGTGCTTCTCCTTCTGTAAGTTTCTGGAGCGATTGATATTCATCTTCTCCCATAATGTCAAAGCTTCCTGAAATAGGATTCAATATTGCGTATTCGGGCTTATTACTGTGTTGTATTTTAATGATGATATTATTTTTTGCTATAATCATTTTAACCTCCTATATCCCAGAGTGCCAAATGGATAAGACCTATAAAATTCATGGCAACATAAGGATGAATCTATTGAATTTTACCTATCGTTTACTTTAGCTACACTAGATAGATAAAGGTGAATTAATCTTCTGATTTTAAGTTTTTCAAAATGTAATTTTAATTTAAGATGTAATTTTAAAGGATAGTACTAGAGGCGGCTTTTACTGCCGCCTCTATGAAACTTTAGTCGTGGCAGCCCGCTACAATTTTTGATGATTTTGAGCAGCATTGCGCTGTCGTAAAGTTGTTGCAACAATTTTTTGAATCAGATTTTTTTGTTACCTTTTTCATTTTATCACCTCCTCTCAAGGCTGTTTTGTTGCCATTACGGTAATACTTATAAAATCATAACCATTTTTAACATATTCTCTGCGTTTCAATACATCGATATTATTGAAGCCTGAAGACATAATACTATTCAGGTATTCATTTTCAGTTACAGCTCCGCCAAAACATTGTGCCCAGGCTTCGGGACTATTTTTTATTTCAGGAGGCAGGGGATTTTTTGTAACTGCATCGGAAATGACAAATCTTCCTCCATTTTTCAGTACTCTAAATATTTCTCCGTACGCTTTGCTTTTACTTTTAGCGTGATTAATGACGCAGTTACTAATAACAGCATCAAATATACCATCATCAAAAGGAAGACTTTCAATATCTCCTTTTATAAAAGAAACATTTGATACACCAATTCCTTCTGCATTTGAATAGGCGGTGTCAATCATAGCCTGAGTAATATCAAGACCTATTGCCTTGCCCTCAGGGCCTGTCTGCATAGCGGCTTGAATTGTTTCATTTCCTTTTCCACAGCCTAAATCTAACACCTTTTCTTTTGGCATTATTTTTATAAAATCAAGATTGCTACCACAGCTTAAATTACAGCAGCTACTGCTTTCTTTAGTATATCTTGCTTGTATTTCATTAATCATTTTCATTTCCTCCTAGTTATTATATACCCCCGTTGGGTATATAATAACACTATAGTATTCAGAATTCAAGATTTTAATTTTAGTAATATTTTATGGTCTACTAGATTATATTAAAAAAAGTAGGTGTTTATTAATGGCGCCGGGAGAATTATTAAAATATGATGCTTCATCTATTGAAGGTATTGAAAAATATTTAAAACATTATTATGACTTTAATAATGTTTTAAAAAAGATAGAGTGATTGGTTCAAACTGTTATGCTTAGTAAAGCAGGGATAATGAAAAAAGGCGAAAAGATATATAACCATCCTAACTGTGAACTGCTTCACTAGAAATTAAGACCTTTAAAGCTCCTGAGCAATCTTCATCAAGAATAGAATGTAATCCCATGACTTGGAAATGTACTCCCCCCATATTCCTCGTATTCACTAATCCAGCGGCAAAGAGAGCTGTGGTGGATTTTTAAAGCCTTGACTGCCTCGGCGACAGGCATATCATAGTGCAACAGCCCATTTTTTTTATATGCAAAAATTATTAAAAAACAATAACAGTTTTTTTGATTTCTTAACGAAATGCACCATAGTGTCCAAATGTTATGGTAAAAATAATATGAGCTATTAATAAACGCAAAAGTTGTATGAGAGGTTATTTATACTGCTAAATTTTAAATTCTGATTTTTTGTGTTGTTAGTATTTTCCCAGATGGTAAAGGCAAGTATTTAAGGAACTGATTTTTATAAGAAATTTGTTTATTCATGCTGCTGGATTCTAAGATATCTCAGAACCCAGATTATTACGAATTTGAAAGGATAGGAAATATGAAAAATGTATCCATAATAATGCCGACATTTAACAAAGCAAGAATGTTAGACTTAACATTGCTAGGATTTAAGTTTCAAGAGTATAAGGACTTTGAAATTGTAATAGTGGATGATGGAAGTAGCGATAATACGATTGAAGTTGTAAAAGAATATGAAAAGAAGCTAGATATTAAATATATATATCAGGAAAATACAGGCAGGGCTGGTGCGAGAAATACTGCACTGAAAGCTGCGATAGGAAATTACATTATTTTCAACGATGACGACAGAATTCCATGCAGGCAATTTTTACAGAAACATATAGAACAATTAATGAAGAATGAATGCCTAATAACATTCGGTGAAAAACATGAATTACTTACTTGTTATAGCGATAAATTACAACTAAAAATCAAAGATTTGATGAATTTTTTCAAAAGTGATCAGAACAGGTTAAAAGATATTATTTTTGCAAATGGAAAAGAGCTATTTGATAAGAATGATTTGATAAAAAATTTCGAGCAGGTTTTAAATAAGTGGGACTTTTGTATTTGTTTTGATACCTATGTGGATATATATAAAGATATGGGAAATGATTTAAAGGAATTTGGGCTAGCCTTTATGGTAGCTACAACTGCGAATCTTGGATATAATCGAAAGAAATTTCCCGATGTAAAATTTGATGAGAATTATAGAGGATGGGGGATGGAAGACACTGATTTTGTATATCAGTTGGATATTAAAGGATGTGAATATTTGTTTTTGCCAGAAGCTAAAAATTATCATCAGATACATGAGAGATCTTCAGATCTATTAGTGCAACTATATACCAACATACGCTATTTTTGCATTAAGTACTCAAATATTAGATCGTTTTTGTTTTCAGCCGTATGCAAACAAATTATTGGGATGGGTGAGGCTAATGAAAGCTTAAAAGAAATTGAAAAAAATCCAAATAGTTTACTTGCACAAAGTTACATAAATTTATGCGAATATATGAGTAAGCAATAATTATTTCAGTAATGGATTATCATTGGTACTTTATAAACATCAAAGGAATAACTCTAAATAGACATATACTTTCTTTATAAGTGGATGTGAGCATGCCAAGAAAACAGTGGCATGCTTTTTTTGCGTTTTTTTACCTTGCAGATATTAGTATGACAGTGAAAATATAAGTGAACAGTTTAATGTACTCCCTCCACATACTTCGTATCCACTAATCCAAAGGTAAAGAGAGGGTGGTTTATATTTAAAAGCCTTGGCTGTCTCGGCGACAGGCATATCATAGTGCAGCAGCCCCTTTTTACTACAGTAAAAAAGTAAAAAATTACTAAAATTAAATTATTATGGATTAATTTAACAAAATACACCATAGTGTCCAAATATTATGGTAAAAATAATATAAGTTATTAATAAACGCAAAAATGTTAACTTATATAACATTTTATGCTTCATTAATATTACATATTTCTACGGAGGTTTGAAACGATGATTATGTATAATTTAAAAAAAAATCCGGAAAGAAAGGGGATTAACACAAAGACAGTTATCTAGGCTATCTGGGGTAAGCAAAAGTATGATATGTGCAATTGAAAATGAACAAAGGAATCCTACAATCCCTATACTTTATCAGTTGGCAAATTCATTAAAGGTAAATGTAAATGAATTGTATGAAAACGTTAAAATATGAAAAGTTTTTTCCTTTCAAAGGAAATAGGGGTTACTGAGTTTTGAATAAATATGGAGGTTAAAAGTATGTTTATTACACTAATGAAATCAAAAATCCATAGAGCTGTGGTGACAGAAGCAAATCTCAACTATGTTGGCAGCATAACAATAGACGAAGATTTATTGGATGCGGCAAATATAGTACAGAATGAGAAGGTTCAAATTGTTGACAACAATAATGGAAACAGGTTGGAAACATATGTTATTGCCGGAGAACGGGGAAGCGGAATCATTTGCCTTAACGGGGCAGCTGCAAGACTTGTATATCCTGGTGATGTAATAATAATAATTTCATATTGTATGCTTGAACTAAAAGAGGTTATTAAGTATAAACCTAATGTAGTAATTGTTGATGAAACTAATAAAATAGCTGAAATAAAAAAGATAGAAGAACATGGATGCACAGAATAAGGGATTCTAAATGCTAAAAAATGCATTTTAAGATTAAAAACTTGAATTAATTTTTAATGTGTCATAAATCATTTATTTTGCTCTGGAGGTGTGATAAAAGTGAAAATATCCGCTATTGAAATTGGAACCAATTCAACCAAATTTGCAATTGCTCAATTACGTAAAGATAACAAGTTTTCAATAGTAAAAAAATCTAGTACGATAAATCGACTAAGTAAAGATATGTATAAGGACAACTACATAAGTAAGGATGCAATAGAAAGTGGCATAAAAATTATCGGAGAATATATTGAAGAAAGTAAAAAAGACAAAATAAACCTCGTTTCAATTTTTTCAACCAGTGTACTCAGGGATGCTGAGAATCGAGAAGAGTTTTCTCAAAAAATCAAAAAACTATATGGTATGGACATTGAAATACTAAGTGGAGAAAAAGAAGCACAGTATTCATTTATAGCATGTAGAAATCTCATGGTGAATGCTGAAAGTCCTTGCATGGTTATTGATATAGGAGGAGGTAGTACAGAAGTAATTATAGGTAACAAAAATAAGATCGTGCAAAAATTAAGCTTAGATATTGGTGCTGTTAGAATGAGTGAACTATATATTAAAACTGATCCTATCCCACAAAGGGATATCGAAACGATAATAACCAAAACCAAAAATGAATTTATTAATTTAGGTGTAAAATGTGCTGATAAAGTACAGCTTATAGGAACAGGTGGTTCAATTAAGTCCATAGGTACATTATTTTCTGATGTTGGATACAAAGAAGAAAAAGCAATTCATGGTGTTAGAGTTAGTAAAACTATGGTTGAGACTATTTATAAAATGTTGTCGGTACTTCCAATAGACGAAAGAAGAAAACTAAAAGGACTTAGTCCGAAAAGAGCAGATACCATAATTCCTGGAGTTTTGATTCTTTTATCAGCAATGGAAGCTTCAGGAGCAGAGGAAATAACAATTAGTTCAATGGGAGTTATTGAAGGTTTTTTAGCATATTACTTATTTAATAAATACATAAAAAAGTAAGAAGTTGAGAAGGGAAAGGTTGGAATAAGATGGCACTAATTGAAGTAAACAATTTAGTTAAAGAGTATAAGTTAAATGTTAAGAAAAAAGGAGCATTTGGTGCTTTTCAAAGTATAATTGTTCCAGAATACAAGATAAAAAGAGCCGTAAATAATATAAATTTCAATATAGAAAAGGGCGAAATGGTAGGTTTTATTGGTCCAAATGGTGCTGGAAAATCTACTACAGTTAAAATGCTTACAGGAATACTTGTACCATCATCTGGCTCTATACTCATAAATAACTTAGTCCCACATAAAAATAGAAAAAAGAATGCTTTTAATATTGGTGCAGTTTTCGGGCAAAGGACACAGCTATGGTGGGATCTGCCTGTATCCGATACCTTTGAACTTTTAAAATATATATACAAAATTCCAAAAGAAACCTATAAACAGAATATGGACATGTTTAATGAATTATTAGGGCTTAATGAATTTTTTTCACAGCCTGTAAGGCAACTTAGTCTTGGACAGAGGATGCGAGCTGATGTTGCCTGTGCTCTTCTACATAATCCAGAAATAATTTTTCTTGATGAGCCTACTATAGGCCTTGATGTTATTGCGAAAGAAAAGATTAGAGAATTTCTGCGCTTAATTAACCGTGAAAAGAAAACAACAATGCTCTTTACAACACATGACATGCTGGATATTGAGAAAACCTGCAAGCGTATGGTTATTATTGACCAAGGAGGAATTATCTATGATGGAACTGTTGAACAGATAAAGGAGAGATATGGTAAAAGCAGAACCCTTATAGCAGAATTTAGTCAGGATTATAAAGAAATCAATATCCCTTCAAATGTTAAGCTGATAAATGAAAATCATAACAAAAAATGGTTTGAGTTTGAAAAGGATGAAGTTCAAGTATACCAGCTTGTTTCGGAGCTTACAGCGAATTACGGAATAACTGATTTCACTATTCATGAACCTGAGATTGAAGCGATTATCAGAGAGATATATGAAGGAGGTATTGATTTTGATAAGAGCATATCTGGAAATAGCAAAAAAGTCATTTCAAAATAACATTGTGTATCGTGTTGACTATTTTGCAAGTTTAATAAATACAATTGCAATGATATTTATAAATGTAGCAATATGGAAAGCAATCTATGAAGAAGAGGAGGTTTTGGGTGGAGTTCAGTTACAAATTGTAATAACCTATATAGTACTTGGATTTCTTATGCAGTCTATATTTGCTATGGAAGATTACTTTATTGAAAGTAAAGTTACAAGTGGTTTAATATCTTCAGATCTTTTAAAACCGTTAAGTTTTCGTACGTATATATTTTCCTACAATGTTGGATTAACAGTTTTCAGAATAATTATGCAATTTTTTCCCTCCTTACTTATATCAGTTATATTTCTTAAACTATTACCTCCATTTTCCTGTAGAATGTTTATCTTCTTTGTAATTAGCACTGCTTTAGGTTATCTAGTTTTATATTGCTTGAATTTTATAGTATGGGTTAGTTCATTTTGGTTTTATTATACCTTTAGCTTGGTAACCATCAAGGATGCATTGGTTGTTATCATGTCTGGAGCACTTGTGCCACTTTGGTTTATGCCACAATGGCTGTACGATTTTATTAGATTAACTCCTTTTGATTCTATTTATTTTATACCTATTTCAATATACCTGGGACAAGTTCCTATAAATGAGATTGCTTTTGCAATTATAAAACAGGTTTTATGGATATCTGTACTTGCAATTACAGGACATGTACTTTGGAAATTTGCTACAAAAAAACTGGTTTTACAGGGGGGATAACAATATGGAACATAGATTTTCAAAGCTAGAGCTTATTAAACTTTTATTTAAGTATTCAAAGCTAAATCTTAAAACCATGCTTGAATACAAATTCGATCGAGTATTTACAGCACTAGCTGTATTTACAAGAGAGAGCGTAAATATTATTGTCATGTTCCTAATCCTAAACCGATTTATTACCATTAAGAGTTGGGGAATAAACGAAATGTTCTTTTTATATAGCTTCTTGTTTCTATCATATAGTCTCTTTGTATTTCTTTTTACAGGAATTCGAGATTTCGATAACATGGTTTATACAGGAGAACTAGACAGATACATGCTTAGACCATTAGGACTATTATATCAAGTAATTTCATCAAAAGTAGATTACTGTGCAACTATTGGACAAGGTGCCGTTGGTATTATCTTATTTTTATGTACTTATAATTCAGTTGGAATAACTTGGAACTTTATAAATATTGCGTATTATATTGCTGCATTAATTGGAGGTGCAATTATTCAAACCTCACTATTTATGATTTCGTCCTGCTTAAGCTTCTGGGCCGTTCGAACCATAAATCTTAGAAATCTAATATTCTTTAATTCAAGAAGATTTGCCAGCTATCCCATTAGCTTTTACCCTGTATTTGTTCAAAAACTGCTTATCTTTGTTATTCCTTTTGCTTTTGTAAGTTATTTTCCAGCCCAATTTTTCTTAAGAATGCCAGACTTAAAAATGTTCTGGAATGGCTATCTATTTCTCACACCCTTAGTTGGGGGCCTCATGTTTGCAATTGTATACAACTTCTGGCGTTTAGGGCTTAAAAACTATTCAAGTACTGGGAATTCATACTATTAAAATATAAGTGAGGACTAAAAATATGAAAAAATATACGAACCTAATTATTTTAGGTGTACTGTTTCTGCTGGGACTTATCTTTCTTGGCGTTAAATACATAAAAATTGATGATGTCTTATTGGCAATTGGCTATTATGACAAAAAGATTGATATCGTTAATACTGCAGATATTCATGGACATATTGTATTTGATAATGCAACAGGAGGTTACTACTCGCTAGATGAAGTTGATTATATTATGGGTATGCCTGTTATGAAATCAGTAGTAGATAGCTTACGAAAGGAAAAGTCATCTTCTCTACTCCTAGATGGTGGTGATATGTTTCATGGTACTAATGAAGCTAATATAGAAAAAGGTCAAGGTGTTGTAGAGATTGCTAATCAGATGGGCTATACAGCTATGACAATTGGAAATCATGATTTTAACTTCGGGCTAGATCGTTTGATGGAAATTAGTAGTTGCTTAAATTTCCCTATGCTTACTGCGAATATTTACAAGGAAGGGAAACCACTATTTAAAGAATATGAGATAGTGGAGGTTGGTGGAAAAAAGATAGGGATATTTGGGCTCACTGTTGAAGATGCCTTAAGCTTTACGAATTCAAGAGATACCAAAGGTGTAACAATTGAAAGTCCAATTAAGTGTGCAGAAAAAACAGTCTCTGTGTTAAAAAAACAAACTGATGCAATCATATTAATATCTCATTTGGGAGATGAAAATGATAAAAAATTAATTGATAAAGTGGCTGGAATAGACTTAATACTGTGTGGACATAATCATTTCGCGTATAAAAAAGCAGATAAATACAAAGACACATATCTTGTAGAAGCTGGTGGATACAGTACTCATGTTGGACTAGCCAAGATGTATTTCAAGAATGGTAGTGTAAAAAAGGTAGTTTGGAGTCTTCACCGTACTAAGGATTCCTCTAAAGCTGACAAAAAGGCAAAGGAGATTGCAGACAAATATGAAGCAATAGCTATGAAGGATGCACAAATAAAAGTTGGTCAGACTATGGTAAAGCTAGATGGAATAAGATTTCATCTCAGGTCACAAGAAACAAACTTTGGGAACTTACTTGCAGATGCAATGAAAGATATTGGTAACGCAGATATTGCACTAATGAATGGTGGAGGAATTCGTGAAAGTATACCTCAAGGTGAAATTAATTTATATAAAATAGGTAAATCGCTGCCCTTTGTCAATTCCTTAGTTACGGTAGAAATGTCAGGTGAAAAAATACATAGTTGCTTAGAAAGGGGGATAAGGCAATATCCGAACTCGGGATCAAATGGTGGATTTTTGCAGGTGTCTGGCATGTCCTTTACCTTTGACGCATCAAAACCAGTTGGGCAAAGAGTGACTAGTGTCCTAGTGAATGGAAAGCCACTAGATAATAAAAAGTATTACAAGGTCGCTACCAATGATTATCTATATAATGGTGGTGATAATTATGAGGAAATAAAGGACAGTAAGCTAATATCAAAAGGAACTCTTTTGAAAGATATACTTGCAGAATACATTAGGAAAAAGGGAACGATTAATCCGAAGGTTGAAGGAAGAATAAAGGTTGAAAATGAGAGATATAAGTAATTTCGAGCTTTAAGGGGAGTAAGTATGGTTAAGGAGCATAAAAATATCTTTATTATCAACAAAAAGAAAGGTGTTCTTATAGTATATGAAGGAATTAGTGGTTGTGGAAAAAGTGAATGCATTAGGAAAAGTTCACAGGATTTATTCGATAAGGGATTTACACCTAAAGTGGTTGAATGGAACTCAAATGTCACAATCCGAAGATTTACAAATTGGTTACTTGTTAAAAAAAAGTTAACTCCAAGAATTTATAGTTTACTACAATGGATTGCCTTTTTTATCGATTATACCGTAAAAATTATGCCCTATCTTAAGAAAGGCAATATTGTACTTGCAGACAGATATGTTTATACAGGGTTAACTCGTGAAAAATTAAATTGTTCTAGCCCAAGCTTCATGCACTGGATATTGCATTTAGTCAGAGAACCGGATATAGTATTTTTCTTTGATATTCAGCCCCAAATTTGCTATGAAAGAATAGTTTTAAGGGGTAAACACTTATTCCATACAAACAAAAGAATACTTAATAACAGGCTTTTAAAAAACAGGGAGTTATATTACTTAACAAAGCTAAGAGCTGAATATCTTAGGCTGATAAAGGATCCTGTACTGTTAAAAAACACAAATGTTGTTGTAATAAATAATGACTTTGAGTTGTTAAGCAGAAAAATTATTAACTATCTTAAAGTAAAAAATGCAGGTAAATATATCTAAAGAGAACTTATGTAAATTTAAAAAAGGGGGATTTTATTATGAACAAGGAAAAATTATCAATTGAAAGGCAGCTAGTTTTAATGACAGCTATAGAAGTTCCAGAGGATATGGGTGTGGAACTAGAAAGGATAATAACTGAACCAATAGATTGGTCTGATGTCATCTTTCAAATGATTACACATCGGACAATAAATATGTTCTATTACAATCTAAAAAAATTCAGTTTATTTGGAACTCTTGAAAAAGAATTACAAAGATTGCTTGAAACACAATGCCAAGTATTTAGTGAAAGAAATTCCTACTATTTAATAGAATTAGCGACAATTCTTAGGGAGTTTGAAAAAAATAAACTTGTTGTTCCGATTCTTAAGGGGAATTTATTGGCAAGTATAGTTTACCCTGCTATCGAGACAAGAATATTTAATGATTTGGATTTAATAGTTAAGCTTGACGATATTGCTGCTGTAACTAAAGCGCTTGAAAACATAGGCTTTTTACAAGGGCATTATGATGAAGATAATAATGTGATTATTGAAGCATCCAGAAAGGAAAAAATATTACAACAAGTTGCCTCTCACGAACTACAAGAGTTTCAAAAAATTAGCAATAATCGATTTGCTAAGCTGGTACAGGTTGATGTAAATCATGACATCCTTTGGAAGGGTACTTGCCCTTACAAAGTAAATACCAAAGATTTAATTGAGAGGGCGTTGCCTATAGAAATCAATAATACAAAAGGGTATATGCTGGATTATATAGATAATATTATACAGCTAAGTTGCCATTTATATAAAGAAGCTACGCTAATGATTTGGATTACAGATCTTAGAGATTTGAAGATTTATAAGTTTGCAGATATATATATGTATATCAAAAGATTTTATGACCAAATCGAATGGAAACTATTAGTAGAGAGAGTAAAGGGCTATAATTTGGAAAAAGTAATCTATTATAATTTCCACTACCTTGAAATGATGTTTGGTGAAATTATCCCTATTGATGTAATGGATGCATTAAGACCAGAAGACCTTTCTTATTTAGATGAATATGGAATAGAAAATAAAGAACCTTCAAAATGGGAGTTTGACTTTTTCACCCGTCTATTCGACACAAATAGGGTCTTAAGCATAGCACAGGATAAGCTTGAGCTCATGAAGAGATATATAGAGGCGAAAGAAAAATCAAATGGCGTCCTGCACCACAGGACTATTCGTAAATAAATCTTACATTAATTTTTTGAGAATAGGAGGGTTAAAAAACTATTATGAAATCTAAAAAAGAAAAAAAATGTACAATTCATAGCTTAATTGAAGAGAGGGCAAATATATCTCCAGACAGCATTGCTTTAGTATTTGAGGGTACTCAAATAACCTATAAGGAATTGAATGAAAGATCAAACCAACTGGCAGGTTTTTTAAGAAAGAAGTCAGTAAAACCAAACGATTTGATTGGAATTATGCTTAAACGTTCACCAGAAATGATTATAGCAATGATAGGTATATTGAAGACAGGAGGAGCGTACCTGCCAATTGATGCTAGTTATCCATTGGAAAGGATTGAATATATGTTGAGAGATAGTGGTACAAGCATTCTACTGTCTCAACGAAGCCTGGATATATGCTTGGAATTTGAAGGTGAACGTATATTTATTGAAGAAAACCCTATTGAGAAGGAAAGCAAAGAAAACCTTGAAAGTGTTAGCAAATCAAGTGATTTAGCCTATGTTATATATACGTCCGGCTCTACGGGAAAACCAAAGGGTGTAATGATTGAGCATAAAGGGGTTGTGAATTTTATCAAAGGAATAACGGATGTAATAGATTTTTCTCCTGAAAAGAGCATTTTGGCAGTTGCTTCAATTTCCTTTGATGTTTTTGTACTTGAAACCCTGCTTGCTTTATCTAGAGGCTTAAAGGTCATTCTTACCAATGAAAATGAGCGAAATAATCCTAAGCTTTTGAGCGAGCTTTTCCTAAATTACAATATTGATATGTTCCAGGT
>JAEWAX010000054.1 GCA_023391425.1 Bacillota bacterium
TCAGAATACTATCAGGTTCTCTGTTACCTATGTATAGGTTCTTGTAATCTGCATCAAACTTTAATGAGAATGCATATGACAAAGAAGCTCCGTTAATTTCAACCTTTAATACGCTTTAATCATGTACTACACAAATTATACACAACTCACTGTTCGCCAACCGAGCTTTCGGCACAAAGTGGTTTTTACGACCAGTCTCACTTTATTCAGGATTTCAAAGCTCTTTGCGGCGTTACGCCGGAAAACTATATCAAAAACATGTCCGATTTTTCCTATATAAAGACAGAAATATAAGATAAAATAACTATAAAAGACGTAGGGGGAGGTAATTTTAGTGAAATATTATGGTACATTAATAGCCGTTTCTAATATGGAGAAATCGAAAGCTTTTTATGAAACGGTTCTTGAACAAAAAATACTGAGTGATGTAGGAGAGCATGTAGCTTTTGAAAGCGGACTTGCCTTACAATCGAACTATTCCGAGCTTGTTGGCACAGGTTTTTCGATACTCAAACAATCAAATAGCTTCCAACTTTATTTCGAGGTTGAGGATATAGAAAGATTGAGGGCTTGGAATTTCTGCACGATGTCATAGAGTACCCATGGGGACAGAGGGGTATGCGGTTTTATGATTTTGATAAACACATCATCGAAATTGCAGAAAGCGTAGAAGTCATTGTTAAGAGGTTTTTGGAGCAAGGTTTGTCCGTTGAGGAAACCTCAACCCGCTCTATGCTTCCCATTGAACTTGTAAAGCAATATATAAAATGAAGAAGAAGGTGATGTATAAGGTAACGTTTTAGATAATATACATACTTCTGCATATTGAACCATTAACAAACAGGGCATATGAAACAATTTATATGCCCTGTTTTCGTGTAAAACCCCATATTTATCCAATTATAATTTCTTAACTGAATCTATTAAGTTAAATCCGAATGAACAAAAATTAAGGATATTTTAATATTTCATATTGTTTACCTATAGGTAAATGTACACATATATTTAATTTATTCTACACTTTTTTAATAAGACCTGAACAGTTATTATATTTACGCCTTTGATGTATTTTGTGAATAAAAATAATTTTCTGAAAACAAAAGAAGACCAGATTAACTAAAAAATGGCCTACCCCGGACAGACTGAATCTGTAAGAGAAATGTTATTTCTGGCTGGATGCAGAGGAATATGAATTGAAAACTTTATTATACAAGTACAAGAGGCTTGATTATGTACTTGTAAAAAAAGCTTGACATGTAAACAAACGTTCACTAAAATAACAGTAAACGATTGTTTACATATGTGCTATATATGCGGAGGTAAAGCTATGAATACAAAAGAAGTCATTTTGTTGGAAGCATTGAAGCAATTCTCTCAAAGGGGGTATGAAGCTGTATCAATGCGGGATATTGCAAAGCAAATTGGCATTACACAGGGGGCTTTGTATAAGCATTATGCATCCAAACAGGATATATTTGATAGTATTATTGAAAAAATGGAGATGAATGATTCCGAACGTGCGCGAATGCATAATGTGCCTGAAGGAATTTATGCAGATATGGAAGAAGCATACCAAAATACACAGATGGAACAATTGAATGAATTTGCTGAGGCACAGTTTCGTTATTGGACAGAGGATGAGTTTGCATCAAATTTCAGAAAAATGATTACGATAGAGCAGTATACGAATCCTATTAAAACGGCTCTGTACCAACAATATCTTTCATCGGGAATCATTGGTTACGTTGAAGAATTGTTACAGGAAGTTTCTGTTAAAGAGGGCTGGGAGCAGGATAATCTAAAGCATTTAGCTTTAGAATACTTTGCACCTATTTATATGCTTATGAATCTATATGATGGAACTGATAATAAAGATGAACCAATTAAACTTGTGAGGGAGCATCTTGCTCGATTTAACAGAGCTATAAACTATAAAAAAGAGAAAGAGAGAAAGGGGTAACAATATATGTACAAATTAGTATTAAAGAGTGTGGCAATCCGGGAGGCTTGCACAAAATAACCAATGCAAGGCCTCCCATTTGTTGCCACAACACTTTAAGGAGGAAAAAACGTTGAAATATTCAAGTAGAGATAAGAATAAATATCAAAATCAAGCATGTTTTGAAAGTTTTACCTGTAAAAATTGTGGGTATATAGTGGTTCCCGAAGGTGCTGGGAGTAATCATAGAAATCATTGTCCTCACTGCTTATGTAGTCTGCATGTGGATAATTTACCAGGTGATCGATCTGCAAATTGCAGTGGGATTATGGAACCAATTGGTGTTTGGGTAAGAAAAAACAGCGAATGGGCAATCATTCATAGATGTAATCGGTGCGGACATTTTAGTTCTAATAGAATTGCCGCAGATGATAATCCTGTGAAATTGATGTCCATAGCATTACAACCTTTAGCAAGACCTCCTTTTCCGCTGAATGAGATAGGTAGTGTGTTGCAGAAGAATCTAAGTGATTGCTGTGGTGGAGGAGCGAATCATGTGTTATATTGATATGAAAAAATATGGATTGAGTGAGGCAATGTATCAAGAAGCAACTCAGTATCAAGGACTATATATAGGACGAGTTCTTTCACAGTCAAAGGGTATTTATCGAATTGTTTGCGAAAAAGGGGAATTTTTTGCTGAAATATCCGGAAAGTGTCGTTTTCAAGTCAGTAATCGAAGAGATTATCCTGCAGTTGGTGATTTTGTTATGTTGGATCGAAACTCGGGTATAAACGGAAATGCAATTATTCAACATGTACTAACAAGGAAAAGTGCTTTTGTTAGGAAGGCAGCGGGAAAGGCGGGAGATGAACAGATTATTGCAGCTAATATTGACACACTATTTATTTGCATGTCTGTAAACAATGACTTTAATCTTCGTAGATTGGAAAGATACATGGCGCTTGCATGGACAAGTGGTTCAACACCTGTTGTGGTTCTAACGAAAGTGGATTTGTGTGATGATCTATGCAGTAAGTTTAAAGCAGTAGATTCTGCCGCTCCTGGTGTAGATATACTTGGGATTTCTACCATAGTTAATGAAGGATATGAGGATATCATGGCCTATTTTTCTTATGGAAAGACAGTGGCTCTTTTAGGATCTTCAGGTGTTGGTAAATCAACCCTCATTAATTGGATATCCGGTACAAAAATTCTTGATACTCAGGGCATTAGAAATGATGACAAGGGAAGGCATACAACAACAAGAAGAGAACTCATTTTACTTCCAACCGATGGCATGATTATTGATACTCCAGGGATGCGAGAGCTGGGTATGTGGGATGCTGAAACTGGGATAGATAGAACTTTTAATGATGTAGAATACTATATTGGAAAATGCCGCTTTCACGATTGTACTCACACTACAGAACCTGGTTGTGCGATTTATGAAGCTATTAAAGATGGTACGTTATCTGAAAAACGTTGGCAGTCATATTTAAAGCTAAAAACAGAGGCTCGTTATATAGACAATAGTATTGAATACATGAAACAAAAAACAGAGAAATTTAAGAATATCTCAAAGATTAATAAAACCAACAAAAGAAACAACTTTTAGAAGATCAAATCATGAATAAATCCAAGGTGTTCGTCAGGAAGACCTTGGATTTTTCTGCTGACGGCTACACTACTTACTTGCCCAACGGTTATTCGCTGAAAGAGGAAAGCAGTCTGTATAGTAGCGATTATGCCACGAAAGCCTTTTCTCAATATCTAAATATATTTTTCATAGCTTAGTTAATACTATCAGATATTATTAGTAATATCTGATAGTATTAACTTTTTTTGGGGTAAAATATTCATTGGAATGAATATTTGGGGTGAGTGTAAATGAGGTAGCCGCTCCGATTTTAAAATAGTGAGCTATCGGCCATTTTAACGTTTTTACTATCCATGTCATATTTAAATATTTTGCCGGAAGAAATAGACGTAAAATACACAATGTGCTGACCAAAATCCTTTTTGCCAAAAGCAAAGGATGCATTGT
>JAEWAX010000090.1 GCA_023391425.1 Bacillota bacterium
TATATTAGGCGTAACTTCAATTATGATGGTATTTAATAATAAGAACCTAAGAAGGAGAAATCTTTGTTCTCCAATTAAAAATACCTCTATCAATTTTCAAATAATACTTGGTAATATTGTTTTTTCAATAGGAATTTGGGCTTTAATGATTCTTTGTGGGTTTGCGATAATTAGAGGCGACTTGCTTACAATAAGCGGATTATATTATTGTATTAATTCACTTGTATTTACAGTGGCAGTACTATGTATAAGTTTTTTAGCAGGCTTATTTATAAAAACTAGTAATGCACAGTCAGGTGTTGCAAATGCTTTAGCAATAGGAATGTCATTTATTAGTGGAGCTTTTGTACCTCAATGGATTTTGAGTAAAAGCGTCATTGCTATAGCTAAGTTTACTCCAGCTTATTGGTATATCAAAGCTAATTCAGATATTTCAAAGATGACGAATTTCAGTATGGAAAATTTAACACCAGTATTCCAATGCATGCTTATTGAATTAGGCTTTGCAGTAGCAATCCTATCTGTAGGACTTGTATTGAGTAAGAGAAAACAGATGGGTGGGAACTAATTTAGAACTTTAGTAATAAGAAAAAAGAAAATCAGTGTAATAAGAACCCGATGCCTACCACCGCTAATATCCCATTCCCATAAATGTGGGATAAATGGCGCTACAGCCCTGGAACCCATGCATGGCTGTTACTGCAAGTGATTTTTTAGGAGGAGCATTAGAGTACACCCATACAACAAAGGATAACATGGATATTGTCAATCTTGAGTTGATTGAACAAACGGCAGAGTATGTCGCTAGTTTAATTGATGTGTACTCCAAAAGAAGGTAAAAACACAGTAATTATCATTAAGCAAATTTAATACTTAAGAGATATCTGGCGTCAAAGGTAAAAGGCTTTAGAAATTTTGTATTTCTAAAGCCTTTTTTATACTTAATTTGGAAGAAATAAGATGGATGTAGTATAATAACCATAGGAAATAGCTGTATCATTAGCAAGCAACCAAAGTAAGTCCAATGAATACAAATTGGAAATAATCCGAATAAATAGCATGTAACAAGGAGATATAGATAAGAATATGATTCTAGCTATAGACATAGGAAATACGAACGTAGTTATAGGCTGTATTAAAAATGAAAAAATAATTCTTGCAGGACGTATTGAGTCTGATTATACCAATTCTTCTGAAGAATATGCTACAAACATTAAGGCAATTTTAGGTATGGGAAACATTGATATTAATGATATTGAGGGCAGCATTATTTCCTCTGTTGTTCCTCAGCTTACAAGTACATTAAAAAAAGCTGTTGAGATGCTTATTAGTACCGCCCCTTTAATTGTAAATACGGAATTTAACACAGGTCTTAATATTCTGGTTCAAAATCAAAATCAGCTTGGAAGCGATCGTGTAGTGGATGCCGTATCAGCAATATATTATTATAGTAAACCAGTAATTATATTTGATATGGGCACAGCAACAACTGTATCAGTGGTTGATGAAAATTCTAATTTCCTTGGTGGTATGATTATGCTTGGGGTAAAAAGCTCGTTAGAAGCTCTTTCAAAGAAAGCGGCTCAATTGCCCAGAATCAACCTTGAAGAGTGTGGATGCCTTATAGGAAAAAATACTATAGAGTGTATGCAAAGCGGAAGTATAAATGGCCATGCAGCGATGGTTGATGGAATTATCCATAGATTAAAAAAACAGGTGGGCGAGCATGCAAAAGTTGTTGCTACAGGGGGGTTAGCACAAGTAATTATCCCTCATTGCGAAGAAGAAATCATTTACGACGAACATCTTTTATTAAAGGGATTATATCTGCTTTATATTAAAAACTGTAAACTAAATTTGGAGTAAAAACATTTCCGCTAAATCCAAGAACTCTTTAATACAAAAAATTTACATATATAAAAGGACTTTACATTGGATAATTAAGGTGCTATATTAACTTAGATGGGTAGTATTCTTAAAGAAACTGCATCATGATTAATTAAAATATTTTATTTTTTGTAGGCTCTTATCCTTATAGGAATGGGACCTGGAGTATCACACCTCTAAGATTAGGGGGTGGTATTTATGGAAATTGGATTTATAGGCGCAGGAAAAGTTGGGTTTTCTCTCGGTAAATATTTTTGTGAACATGGTTTAAATGTCACAGGTTATTATAGCAGGAACCCACAATCTGCATTGCAGGCAGCAGAATTTACAAGCACGATGTATTTTAGTGACATTGGAAGCATTGTAGAGGCAAGTGATACTCTTTTCCTTACTGTTCCAGATGGGACAATTAAGGAACTATGGGATTACATTGAGAAGTTGCCTATTAAAAATAAAATAATTTGCCACTGTAGTGGTTCTTTATCATCATCAGTCTTTTCAAATATTGATAATCATAATGCATATGGTTATTCTATCCATCCACTTTTAGGAATCAGCGACAAGTTGAATTCTTACAAGGAACTTTCTAATGCATTTTTTACACTAGAAGGCTCACAAGGTCATTTGTATGAGATGCAAATGCTGTTGAAGCATTTAGGCAATTCTGTACAGATTATTTCGCCAGAAAACAAAGCAGTTTATCACAGCGCAGCAGTATTTTGCAGCAATTTTATCGTTGCTCTTGCACAGACGAGCATTGATTTACTCAAAGACTGTGGTTTCGACGAACAAAAGGCAAGTCTTGCACTATATCCTTTAATGTTTGGCAATATGAAGAATATTGTTAATCAGGGAACTGTTAAAGCCTTGACTGGGCCGATTGAACGATGTGACATAGAGACAGTTGCACGCAATATATCTTGTTTGGATGGAATGAATAAGCAGTTATATATTATGCTTTCCCAAAAGCTAATATCCATTGCAAAGAGGAAAAATCCAAATTACAACTATTCTGAGTTGAAAAAGATGATTGGAGAAGATAATGAATAATACAGTACTTACATTTAAAAATGCAAAACAAAATAATAAAAGAATAGCGATGCTTACGGCATATGATTATTCCACAGCAAAGCTGATGGATGAAGCAGGAATTAATGCCATATTAGTTGGTGATTCCTTGGGTATGGTTGTTTTAGGATATGAGGATACTTTGCAGGTTACGATGGAGGATATGCTTCATCATACCAGAGCTGTGGCGAGGGGTGCAAAGAATACATTGATTGTCAGCGATATGCCTTTTATGTCCTATCAAACTTCAGTTTATGATGCGGTATGCAATGCAGGACGTCTAATTAAAGAAGGGCACGCCAATGCAGTCAAGCTTGAAGGGGGAAGTGTAGTGTGTCCTCAGATTCGAGCAATCGTGGATGCTTCGATACCTGTTATGGCTCATATTGGATTAACACCACAATCAGTGAACGTGTTTGGTGGCTTTAAGGTACAGGGAAAGGATCAAGAAGCTGCTCGCCAATTGATAGATTCAGCTAAAGCGGTGGAACAGGCAGGTGCTTTCGCTGTAGTTCTTGAATGTATACCAGCAAAACTTGCACACATTATTTCTCAAAGCATTTCTATTCCTACTATTGGCATAGGTGCGGGAAATGGCTGCGATGGTCAGGTATTGGTATATCAAGATATGTTGGGCTTATTTTCGAATATTACACCAAAGTTTGTAAAATGTTATGCAGATATAGGTTCACAAATGAAAACTGCCTTTATCCAGTATATTAATGAAGTGCAAAGTGGTGAATTCCCAGCGCCAGAGCATGGTTTTGGCATTGAGGATACCCTTATTGAAAAGCTTATTAGTAACAAGATGGAGTAAGTTCAAATTATTAAATATAAGCAAGTTGTAAATTCCAGAAGGAGTTTTTACTCCCTCTGAAATTTAGAAAACTAAAAAGATTATTAGACGAGGAGAATCTCAATGAAAATTGTATATAAAATAAACGAAGTCCGCAAAACAGTAAAGTCGTGGAAAAAGGAAGGATTAAGTATTGGCTTTGTGCCGACTATGGGTTATCTGCATGAGGGGCATCAGAGCTTAATAAAGCGTGCAGTCGGGGAAAATGACCGAGTTGTAGTAAGTATATTTGTAAATCCAATGCAGTTCGGGCCTACTGAGGATTTAGATAGTTATCCACGCGACTTAGATCATGATGCTGTTCTATGTGAAGCAACGGGTGCTGATCTTATTTTCCACCCGGAGGCGGACGAAATATACTTGCCTGATTTTTGCAGCTTTGTTGATATGGATGTCCTTACAAAGGGTTTGTGTGGCAGAAGTCGTCCGATACATTTCCGCGGCGTATGTACTGTAGTCAATAAACTGTTTAATATTGTTAGTGCTGACCGCGCTTATTTTGGTCAGAAGGATGCTCAACAACTTGCTGTAATCAAACGCATGGTGCGTGACCTAAATATGGATATTGAAATTGTCGGCTGCCCGATAATACGAGAAGAGGATGGCTTGGCGAAAAGCTCTCGAAATACCTATTTAAGTGCGCAAGAGCGTAAGGCAGCATTAATTTTAAATCGTTCTCTAACAATTGGGCAGCAATTAGTCAAAAAAGGGGAAAGAAATGCGCAGACTGTTATTAGTGCTATAACTGACAATATAAATACTGAACCTTTAGCAAAAATTGATTATGTAGAGGTAGTTGATGCTCTTTCTATGAAAAAGGTTGATACTATTGAAGGCTCCGTATTAGTTGCAATTGCCGTATATATAGGTAAGACGCGTTTAATTGACAATTTTATTTACACTTTATGAAAGTATAAGTGCAACTAAGGCTTCCACCTACGCCGCAGGCTTGGTGCAAGCCAAGTTTTCTTTATGAATTATAGGGGGGAATTATGAATATTACTATGCTAAAAGGCAAAATACACAGAGCTACAGTCGTGCAGGCTGAACTTTCCTATGTTGGAAGTATTACTGTGGATGAAGACTTATTGGATGCTGCAGGTATTTTAGAATATGAAAAGGTACACATTGTTGATATAGATAATGGAAACCGTTTTGAAACTTACACTATAGCAGGGGAACGCGGTTCGGGCATGATATGTTTAAATGGTGCTGCTGCCCGTTGTGTTCATGTTGGAGATAAGATAATTATTATGGCATATGGTATTATGGATACTAATGAGGCAAAGAGTCATAAGCCATCTGTTGTATTCGTAGATGAACGTAATAAAATCAACAAAGTTACACAATACGAAAAGCATGGATGTTTAGCTATGTGATTGGTTTTAACCTAAGTCCTATTGTTATGCGAATTAGTTGTATATAAAAAGAGGTCATACATTCTTAGTATGGTCTCTTTTGAAATTGGAGCAATATTGAATTTATAAGAAATAACGTAACCGCTTGAGCATTACGAAATATCATATTTATGACAGTTTTGTTGTCTTTGTACACGGGAATGCTTTATATACGAGTGGAGTAAAAATGAGCTAAATCCACTAAAAATAAACTGACATACTGTCTGCCATTGAGTTTCCTCCAAAAATATAATACTATTAATGAAAAGACAAATTTAGTAAGAATAGATTTTAATATTGAGGATAACCCAAATGTATACCAAAAACGAGCAGTTTATGCTAAAGGCCTTAGCACAGGCAAAGCATGCATATAACAAGGGTGAAGCAGCTGTCGGAGCAATTATCGTTAAGGACGGTAAAATCCTTGCAAGGGGCCATAATCTAAAAGAGGCAAAGAATGATGTAACCTCTCATGCTGAGATAGAGGCAATAAGAAAAGCAGCCAGGAAGCTAGGAACCTGGAGGCTTGATGGGTGCGATATGTATGTGACTCTAGAGCCTTGCCCAATGTGTGCAGGTGCAATAATTCAATCCAGAATAAGGACACTATATATTGGTGCAATGGATAAGAGAGCCGGGGCAGCAGGCTCAGTAGTAGATTTATTTAGAGTGCAGCAATTTAATCATAGAGTCGATGTTGTTGAAGGTGTGTCATATGAACAATGTGCTGAAATCTTAAAGAGATTTTTTGAGGGGCTGAGACAGAAGTAAAACCGACACGAAGCTGGTTTTAGCATATGCTGAATAACGAGGATGGCACTATGCTAGAACAAAAATGCCAAGAGTGAGCTGCTACAGAGTAGCAAATTTTACGCTAAGTGAGAATATGGTCTTGTATATATGCGTGGTACACGTAATAATTAATAGTTATTGAATTTTAAAATTTGATTTATTATTTTGTTTATGGTTTGTTTCACCTTATCTTGGGGTAACATAAATGTATAGATTCGTAAAATTAATTATTCTTAAGGGACGGTACAACTATGATAAATAAGAAATTGATACAGAAGGACCAGGCTATGTATGCGATTGCCAATGGCGAGTTTGAAAACACTTTAGTAGCCTCGAAAAGCAGAGTAATTATTATATTAACTCAAGATTGGTGCTCTCAATGGGTGGATATGAAAGGCTGGGTATATGGGGTAGAAGCTGATGAGGATATTGACATATATGAGCTTGAATATAACAAGGTGGATTATTTCAATGAATTTATGAACTTTAAGGAAAGCCAGTGGGGAAACTACAATGTACCTTACTTGAGATTCTATAAAGACGGGATTTTGGTTAATGAGACAAACTATATTAGAGAGAATGAGTTTGTTGAAATTATTAGGAGTTAAGACAAATCATAAATATGAAAGTGCACTTTTTAGTTGTATAGAAGCGTCTGTTGCAAACTAATTACAATATACGAAAAACTTACTGTTTTAATTGTACGTGAGTACAACTTATACCAATGGGAAGCTCAGTTAAAAGTAATTGCTGAAATTGTAGGTGAAGCACAAGCGTTTTTGCCGGCAAAGCGACAGGACGTCGATTTGAGCAGTAACCCGAGACACGATGTCGAGTGTTCTGCGACGGTAAAAATGCTTGTGGTGAACCATTACTATCTCAGCAATTACTTTGGGAGCAATCCATTGATATAAGTTTGTACGGAAGTACTATTAAACATAATCTTCGAATCATATTGTATCCGATATTGTTTAGAGACAGCACCTTAAGTACTTATCTGTTTATGATTAAGTCTATAGAATTCGAAAAATTGGCTCCTGAGGAATAAAATGAACTGGAATACTAGGAAACTTTTCTTGAAGCCAATGGGTGAAATATTCCATCCCAGGTACTTCACTTTCCGCATGGCCTAATACAATAAGTGCCTTTTGGTTTCCTTGATGAATGGCATCTCTCACATATTCAGGTGTTTCCCATTCAGGTCCCTCTCCATAAATAACCAAATCAAGGTTCTGTTTTTCAAAAAGAGGTATTGCAAGGTCTCCGCCACCTCTATAACCCACTAATAAACCAATTCGTTTACATGACATCGTAGTATCTCCAGTAAAGCGAATATATTGAATGCCAAGGCATTTTTTTACGTGGTAAATTACGTCTTGTAAGGTGACCTCTGGAATTACGATAATTGATGCAGTTGGTTGATTTTCAACCTCACAATTTTGCCATTCCAGGGATCGCAATAAGCCTTTCATGATACCATCTGGCATATATTCGTGAATATAGTCATGGAATCTGTAAATTGCCATTTTACTTTCTTCAATTGTTTGGCACTTTTTCTGATATACGGGGTCTGTCCTCAGTAATTCACGCTTACCCCAATGACTATAAAATATACCCTCATGTGAAATAATCAGATTTGCCCCTAAGGCTTTTGCTTTCTCTATGACCTCTTGCCTTGCCAAAAATGTTACAGCAATCCCTTCTACTGTGGAATAAGGATCTCCATACTCAAGTTTATCAACAGTATGCTCCACTGGCATCACTGAAGTTGTCAATGCATCAAGTATATTTCGAATAAGTATGCTCAAGTTTAACACTCCTTCTCGAAATCAAATTAACAAATAGTTATTTACATTTTTACATTTGTATTTTCATTATTATACAACATTTTGTGTTTACTGTAGAAGTTATTTATGTATACAAGCCTGTTCCCTGGATATAATTTTTGTATGACAAAAAACATGAAAAATATACTCGAAACTAGGTAGAAAACGTTTGTGGCCTGTTATTGACGGTATATTAAATAGATGCTATAATAATTTTAACTTACAGCATTTTCAAATTATTTCAAAAAAATAAGGTTTACTCATAAAATATTGTTCGATAAATTTCAAATAAGTACATGTATTAGTAAAATAAAAATATATGTTTAAGTAAATATAAATATGAGTATAAGTAAATATATGAATCAATGATGGAAATAAAGATGCATTAATTTCATTTTAGAGAGCCAACGGGTGGTGAAAGTTGGTATGAAAGATGCATGGATAACTCTTTCCGGAGACTGGTACCAAAGGAACCTACATGTTTTGAGTAGGTACTAGCGATGGCTACGTTATAGCTTTAGAGCACAGATGCGTGTCTGATTTGCTCACTGAGGATACAGTTTTAACGAATTGTATTGAATTAGGGTGGTAACACGGTGGAATTATTCCCTCGTCCCTGCATATAGCAGAGCCGAGGGCTTTTTATTACCTAAATATAAGTTAGATATAGATTTTAGAATGAATTATAGGGCTAGTGAAACTGAGATTTTTACTCCCAATGAATCGCAGAAATAATGATTTTGGCCTGTAGCGAAGCATATTTAATATTAGCGACGATAGGCAAGAGAAGGAGGGCACAATGAAACTGACTGGTGCACAGGTTTTAGTAAAAGCATTAGAGCTAGAAGGCATAAACACAATATTCGGATATCCAGGCGCAGCAATCTCTCCATTTTATGACGCCTTACTGGATTCTACCCTTACACATATTCTTACAAGAAATGAACAGGGAGCTGCTCATGCTGCAAGTGGATATTCACGTGCAACTGGGAAAACTGGGGTTTGCATAGCAACTTCTGGCCCTGGGGCAACGAACCTGATTACAGGTATAGCAACAGCTTATTCTGATTCTATAGCGATGGTTGCCATTACAGGGCAGGTCTCATTAGATTTGATTGGAAGAGATGTTTTTCAAGAAGTAGATATTACAGGTGCTACAGAACCTTTTTGTAAACACAATTATCTTGTAAAGGACATAATGGAGCTGCCTAGAATCATAAAGGAAGCTTTCCACATTGCAGCTACAGGAAGACCTGGACCAGTATTAATAGATGTCCCCGTAGATATTCAAACACAGAGTATTGATTTTATATATCCTAAGACAGTTGATATTAGAGGATATAAGCCCAATTACAAAGGCCATCCTCAACAGATTAAAAGAATTGCAGCTGCCATATCAAAAGCAAAGTCACCTGTAATATGTGCAGGTGGAGGAGTTATTTCTGCCAAGGCTTCTGAAATAATGATTAAGTTTATAGAGAAATGTGGTATTCCAGTAGTAACAACCCTTATGGGAATAGGTGCAATACCTAGCGACCATCCTCTGAATTTGGGGATGTTAGGATCTCACGGCGTATATGCCGCAAACTATGCAGTAGGCAGAACAGACCTGCTCATTCTTATAGGAGCTAGAGTCGGGGATCGTGCGCTGGGTACAGCTGAGAAGATTGCTGAGAAAGCAAATATAATTCATATAGATATTGACCCTGCTGAGATTGGTAAAAATGTAAGCACTACGATTCCGGTAGTTGGAGATGCGAAGTTGATCCTTGAGGACTTGTATCAGACTGTTAGTGTAGGTGATACTGCAAGTTGGGTGAGCAACGTCAAGGAACTCAAAGACAAAAAAAGAAAAGCTAATGATAGCAAAACTGATACTATAAATCCAAGGTTACTTATCAGTATGCTGTCTGAAAGGCTAGATATCAATTCAATAATGGCTACTGAGGTTGGTCAGAACCAGATATGGGCGGCCAACAATTTTCTAGCAAGAAAGCCAGGAACCTTTATAACATCTGGTGGGCTTGGAACTATGGGGTATGGATTACCTGCAGCAATAGGTGCAAAGCTAGGGAAACCGGAAAACACTGTTATAGTGGTAGGTGGAGATGGCAGTTTCCAAATGTCTCTGCCTGAATTGGGTACTATCAAGCAAACGGGGATAGGTATTAAAATACTTATTTTGAATAATTCAAGATTGGGTATGGTACGTGAGCTACAGAAAAATCGGCATGGTGGGCGATACTCACAGGTGTTTTTAGACAGTAATCCTGACTTTGTAAAGCTTGCTGAAGCTTATGGCTTTAAGGCAGAAAGAATAACAGACAATATGCAGATAGATGGGGCACTGGGCAGATTTTTGGCAGATGACAAGACATATATTTTGGAGTGTGTTATTGACCCAGAGGAACCTACAGTTTAAGTTAAATAAATGTTAATCCTGTTTTAATGCAGGTGAGGGGGAGGATTTAAAAAATGGCAAAGTATACTCTTTCAGTATTAGTTGAGAATAGGTCGGGAGTATTATCACGAGTGGCAGGTTTGTTTAGTCGACGAGGCTTCAATATTGATAGTCTAGCAGTTGGAGTGACTGAGGATCCTGAGGTTTCAAGAATGACAATAGTCGTCAATGGTGATGAATATACTGTTGAGCAGGTGAACAAGCAACTAAACAAGCTAATTGACGTAATAAAAATAAGAACTCTGGAAGCTTCTGATTCTGTAAGCCGTGAACTTGCCCTGATAAAGGTAAATGCTACTGCTGCAACCAGAGCAGAAATTATACAGATAGTCGAGATATTTAGAGCAAAGATTGTAGATGTTTCCAAGAACACGCTTACCGTTGAAATATCAGGTGGTAATGATAAGGTAGCAGCACTAGAAGATATGCTAAAGCAGTTTGGAATAAAGGAAATAGTCAGAACTGGTACTATTGCTATTGAAAGAGGAAACAAGTACATCAAAGCAGGAAACAACGAAGAATAGTGAAATTTCTCGATTTGCTATATCAAAAATTCTAATCTTGATTAGAGGGATAGTATATAAAAACCAATGTCTTATAGCAAACGAGTTTTAAATATATTAAAACATAGTAATTTCATAAGAATTTCAAATTTAAACTAGGGGGTATATTAAAATGGCAAAAATGTATTATGATAGCGATTGTAATTTAAAACTATTAGAGGGAAAAACAGTAGCAGTTATTGGATATGGAAGTCAAGGGCACGCTCATGCTCAGAACTTGAAAGATAGTGGGGTTAATGTAGTTGTAGGTTTAACACCAAATTCCAATAGAAGAAAGCAAGTAGAAGCAGATGGACTTAAGGTTTATGATACAGCAGAGGCTGCTAAGATGGCCGATATAATTATGATATTAACACCTGACCAGACTCAAAAGGCTATGTATGATGAGAGTATTGCTCCAAACCTGGAAGCAGGAAATATATTGATGTTTGCTCATGGCTTCAATATCATTTACAATTTGATAGTTCCACCAGCAGATGTTGATGTAATTATGGCTGCACCAAAGGGCCCTGGACACACAGTTAGAAGCCAGTACAAAGAAGGAAGAGGAGTTCCTGCCTTGATTGCTGTTGCTCAGGATGCATCAGGTAAAGCAAAGGAATTTGCATTAGCTTATGCTTCTGGAATAGGTGCTGGAAGAGCTGGAATACTCGAGACTACCTTCAGAGAAGAAACAGAAACTGACCTATTTGGTGAGCAAGCTGTACTTTGCGGTGGTGTTACTGAACTAATGAAGGCAGGCTTTGAAACACTTGTAAATGCTGGCTACCAACCAGAGATTGCTTACTTCGAATGTGTTCACGAGATGAAGCTCATAGTAGACCTCATTAATCAGGGTGGTTTTGCCGAAATGAGATACTCTATCAGTGATACAGCTGAATATGGTGATTATGTAACAGGTAAGAGAATAATTACAGATGAAACAAGAAAAGAAATGAAGCAGGTACTTAAAGAAATTCAAGACGGAAAATTCGCTTCCAATTGGATAATAGAAAACGCCGCAGGAGGAAGAGCAAACTTCCTAGCAATGAGGAGAAATGAATCAGAGCATCAGGTTGAAATAGTTGGTGCAGAACTTAGAAAAATGATGAGCTGGCTCAAGAAATAGTGGTGTTATGTGCCACAAACTATAAGTGAATCTGGAGTTGATAAAATTAATTCAATATATTTTTAAACTATTGAGCTGGTACGTGAGTACAACTTGTATCAATGTGGAAGCACGGTTAGAAATAATTAAAGAAAATGTCGATACAAGACTATTTCTTTAATTATTTCGCACCTTTCAAGTATAAGTGCAACTAAGCTTCTGTCGGCGCCTACGGGCTTGACAAAAGCTAAGTTTTCTTTAGGTGCAACACGTTGATATAAGTTAGTACGGAAGTACCTGCTGCACATGTTTTAAATATATTGGTTTAAAAATTAATGTCCAGTTAAATTAGATTGAGGGAACATATATATTTGGTTGTTCCTAGATTGGGGGATTCGCATGGCAAGAAGAATTAAGATATTTGATACCACACTTAGAGATGGAGAACAAACACCAGGGGTAAATTTAAATCTACAAGAGAAGATGGAAATTGCAAAACAACTTGTAAGGCTTGGTGTAGACGTTATCGAGGGAGGATTTGCTATTGCTTCCCCAGGTGATTTCGAATCAATAATGGCACTTTCAAAAAATCTTAAAGGTGTATCAATAGCAAGTCTCTGTCGTGCTGCGGTAAAAGACATTGATAGAGCTTGGGAAGCTGTGCAGTACGCTGAAAGCCCAAGAATCCATACCTTTATTGCAACTTCAGACATTCATATGAAGTATAAGCTGAAAATGACTGAAGAGGAAGTGTTAGAGAGAGCTGTTGCAATGGTAAAGAGGGCAAAAGGCTATTGCTCTGATGTAGAATTTTCTGCTGAGGATGCAAGTAGAACCAGCGAAGAATTCCTGATGAGAGTAGTTGAAGCTGTTATTTCGGCAGGGGCTACAGTTGTAAATATACCTGATACTGTTGGTTATACTACACCTCAGGAATTTGGAAGGTTAATAAACAAAATACGAAATACTGTTCCAAACATTGATAAGGCAGAAATAAGCGTTCATTGTCATAACGACCTTGGGTTGGCTGTTGCTAATTCACTTGCAGCTGTTGAAAATGGGGCTACTCAGGTTGAATGTACTATTAATGGTCTTGGTGAAAGGGCTGGTAATGCTGCAGTTGAAGAAGTAATTATGGGCATTAATACCCGAAAAGACTATTATGATATAACACACAAAATTGATACGACACAGATTTATAGAGCTAGTAGGCTGGTTTCAAGCCTTACAGGTGTGAGTGTTCAGCCAAACAAAGCAATTGTTGGAGCAAATGCGTTTGCACATGAGTCTGGAATACATCAGCATGGTGTTCTTTCGGAAAAATCAACCTACGAAATAATGACACCGGAATCTGTCGGTGTTGGTAAGAATAGAATGGTTCTGGGTAAACTCTCTGGTCACCATGCCTTTGAAGATAGACTTAAGGAAATGGGCTACGCATTATCCCCAGAAGAAGTAAAGACTGCATTTGAGAAATTTAAAGATTTAGCAGACAAGAAGAAGGTAGTTACCGATAAGGATATTGAGGCTTTAGTTGATGAAAACATCGCTGTACCTGAAATATTTGTAATTGACAGCTTCCAAATCAATAGCGGAAATAAGATGATTTCTACATCAACAGTAAGTATCAAAAGAGATGATCAAGTTATTACAGAGGCTGCAACAGGGGACGGTCCAGTTGATGCAGCATTTAATGCAATTGAACGTGCAACGGGCATAAACGCTGAGTTGGTTCATTATCGCATTAAAGCCGTTACAGAAGGTAAGGACGCTCTTGGTGAAGTAACTGTTAAAATTTCGCATAATGATAGTGTTTATTTGGGTAAGGGCGTAAGTACAGATATTATAGAAGCAAGTGTGAAGGCATATCTTAACGCTATTAACAGGTCGATTAGTGAAATAAGTATAAAAAGTGAAATAGATGAGGAAATAATTAGCTAAGAGGAGCCGCTTAAAAAAGCAGCTCCTTAAAGGGGTTGCTTTTTTTCTAGGCTCCAGAGGTGGTAAAACTCACATAGTGATTATAAAAATAATA
>JAEWAX010000130.1 GCA_023391425.1 Bacillota bacterium
AACCTCCTTGTTATTTAATTGCGGTTGGCGAACCTGCAATAATTTTAACAAGGGGGATTTTTATTTTCCACTCAAAGCTATAAGCTTTTTAGAACCACACGTAGAACGTGTGGTATTCGTTACACAAGAAAACCCGCATAGAACATTTTCCTATGCGGGTTTATGGCGGAGACGGTGAGATTCGAACTCACGTGACGTTTCCGTCAAACTGATTTCGAGTCAGCCCCGTTATGACCACTTCGATACGTCTCCATAACATATATATCAGCGGCGTTTCTAGTACTTCCGCTTCAATAAAGTCTTCTTTATATTCTACACGGAAACGAATAGTGTTTCAAGCTTTTTATTAAAAACACATATTAATTACATTATATTAAGCACATGCCAAGCTCTTATAGTAATATTATCCTTCATTTCAATTATGGGTGTTTCAGATAGTTTACAGTTCCATCCTATCATAGATTCTTTGAGTTATTCCTATAGATATACCATACAATACCACAGAGAGTAAGATAGCAATCATCAGCATTCCTAAAGGATTATTTAGCAACGCAGGTGAGTTTGCATTTGAAGCCAAGTTTGGACTCAAGCTTTTAACTATAGATGACATTAATAAAAGCCCTACAAGAGGGATAAAAGTGAAAGCCCTTCCTTTTAAAGCTCCAAACTTGAAGAAACCAGGTAATTGGATTGCTGTAAATAGGAAGTATAAAATCATTCCAACATCAATGCTAAGTATGACTTCATCAAGTGTAAATGGTACTTCCACTATCGTTAAAATAATTAAATTAAGGATTATTGAAATCAAAATACCCACTAGGCCTATTAGTGCTGTAAAAATATATCTTCCAGTCACAATATCATTCTTACTAACTGGGAGTAAACCATATAGCCTGTTAAGGTCATTTTTTTCAGCAACCGAAAAAGTATAGCTTGATGTCACTGATATCATAATTATTGCAAAAACCATACTAGATATAATATCCTTATACCCAAACATTATAGGCACTGTGCAAATAATTATTATTAAAAAGTATTTATAGTACGGCTTTAACAAAGCTTTATCAAGCTGTATCAGTTTTAAAATATTACTCATTATTGTTCCCTCCCTTGCTAGTAAAAACTATAATTTGATCAATAGAAGCTGGCTCACAGTCCAAATGATTAAAATAATGGATATCACTCACTTTAATAAGCCCCTCAAAGCCTGATGAATATTTTCTGATGCCTAAAATCTTCCTTTCCTGTTCCATAGTAATATCATTTATACCACCTTTTACAATTCTAAAGCCATCTATAAAATCGTCCTTTGAACCTGTGTAAATTAGTGTTCCATTATTAATAAATGTGATATAGTCTGCTATTTTATCCAAGTCAGAGGTTATATGGGTAGAAAAAAGAACACTCCTTTGCCCATCAGAAATGAATTCCAGAAGAATGTCTAGCAACTCATCCCGTGCAATAGGATCAAGTCCGCTTGTTGGCTCATCAAGTATTAAAAGCTTCGCATCGTGAGAAAACGCACAAGATAGCATCAGCTTCATTTGCATACCACGAGATAGCTCCTTTACCTTTTTGTTAGAATCTAGTCCAAACCTTTGAATCATAGAATTAAACTTATTGCTATCCCAACTATTATAAAAAGTTCCTATAGACTTCTCTACTTCTTTAACCATCCAATCCTGAACAAAATAGTTTGCATCAAATACTGCACCAATGCTTTCTTTAATTTCGTTTTGGTCTGCAATACTGTCTAATCCAAGGATCTTAATGCTACCCTCTGTTTTCTTAAGCATATTAAGCATAAGCTTGATGGTTGTAGTTTTGCCAGCTCCATTTGGTCCGATAAGACCCATTATGTAGCCCTGCGGTAATGAGAAACTTATATCATTAAGTGCAAAGCTATTATATTCTTTGCTTAGATTTTTAATTTCTAATGCATTATTCATTTTCTTCATCCTCCATAAGTATTTTTAACATATTAAATAACTCCTCCCTAGATACCTGTGCTCTTCTAGCACATCTAATTGCTGTGGTTAAATTGTCCTCAATTTCGCGCAGAAGTTGTTCACGAATTAACTCAGAGCCTCTCCCCATCACATAGCAGCCCTTACCCTGTACATTTGTAACAAAACCCTCCTGTTCAAGCTCAGTGTATGCTCTAGTAGTAGTAAGTACACTTATCTTTAGGTCACGGGCAAGCTGCCGTAGAGATGGTAAAAGCTCATTTTCCTCAATCTCTCCAGACAAAATTGCGATCTTGATTTGGTCCTTTATCTGCTCATAAATGGGCATTCCAGATGTATTTGATATTATTATTTTCACTTATACCTCCTTCAAGAGTTTCTGATATTAATTAATTTATATTGTTTTTATTAGTGTATATACTGTTATGTATGTTACATATACAGTATATACATCAAGAAAACTTGAGTCAAGAAAAATATTGAATTATTTAATAAATTACTTAAATAAAAACACATAGACATCATTATAGCTTTTTAGGCATCCTGCCTATGCGTTTTTATTTAGCTTATATTAATTTTTGTGCTACTTAATTTGTTTAGATAAATAATGACTTACGTGTCATTATTATATTCTGAACTGACTGTAAAAATTAATAAAGCAGAGCAATCTACTGTTCTGCTTTATTAATACTAAATTCTATTTTGATTGTGACAGGTCCATCTTTTATTTTTGGCTTTTATACCTTCCCGGTTACTATCTACTAATATTTGCCTTATTCTTTATTTCTTTTAATACTTCTTTCAGATGGTTAAGCTGGACATCATATTTTATGCTCTTCATATCTGGGAAAGCCTTAATAATTCTCAATCCACTAC
>JAEWAX010000149.1 GCA_023391425.1 Bacillota bacterium
AACCTCCTTGTTATTTAATTGCGGTTGGCGAACCTGCAATAATTTTAACAAGGGGGATTTTTATTTTCCACTCAAAGCTATAAGCTTTTTAGAACCACACGTAGAACGTGTGGTATTCGTTACACAAAAAAGCCCCTCCAATTCTGAAACATGCGTCTCAGTATCGGAGAGGCTCTATAAATGAACTTATTATCGCAAATATTTAAGTGATTTCTGAAGTGAATATGCAGCTTCAGCAAAAGTTATGTTATCCGCAGCATTGAATTTATCACCTGTTTTTACAGGCAAAATATCTAATGCTTTACATATTGAGATGTATGTATTACTTTCAGATTTTGTAAAGAGCTCGTCATGCTTAACAATTTCTTTATATCCAAGCATATCAAGTAACATGACAATGTACTCTCCCTTTGTTATTTTAGCAGTTCCATTGAAGCTTTTGCCTGTTGCATTAATAATTCCATTTTGAACTGCACATTCAATATACTTATAGTATTCATTGTCCTTATTGATATCTGAAAAACTATTTGTGTTCTGAGACTCAGCATTAAAGAATTGTGTACCCATTATCTGTGAAAGCATTTTTACAGCATCTTGTTTCGATAGTTTTTCGTCGTAATTTGATATGGATTTAATTGATACCCCTTGTGCTTCGAGCATCTCAATGTTATTTGCAGCCCAGTGCTTCTCATCAACAAATGGAACTTGCATTGGTTTGCCAGCGTAATCTATTAATTTCCCCGTATTTGCATCAATATATTGGTACAAAGTATTAGTTTTTGGTTTATATACTATTACAGACTCTCCAGCTGTATTCATATTCCCATTAGTAACAAAATATGGAGTGTAGTATTCAAGGCCAAATTCTGCATTCTTTAAATATGTTTCCTTTGCAGCTTTTGCATCTACTACCTTATCTGCTTTTGGAAAATCTAAATCATTCCAATAAATATTTACCTGACTTAGCTTTCCTGTCTCCTTATTAATACTTAAATTTATTGAATTACTCGTAGGAACTCCATTTTCATATCTAGTATAATTGAAGTTATGGTCTTGTTGTTGCTTTATAAATTCTTTAGAAGAATCCGGTTCTTTATTATTATCACTATAAACACCATACTGCTTTACGAATAAGTTCTTAATAATCTCATCACTTGTCTTTTTAGCGTCTTTGTAGTTTACCTTTTCAGTTACTACTTTTTGTTTTTCATTATTTCCATTCATATAATATTGATGGAAGGACAAGTTTGTAATGTTTCCAGTATTTAGATTTAAAGATATTGATAAGTAATAGTTTTGATTACCATCCATGATTCGGTAAAATCTACTAATTTCATTATTGGTAGTATCCATTCTAACTGATGTGTTTTGACTATCTCCAAATTTTAAACCAACTAAATTTTCAATATATGCTTTCGCATTTTTAATAATTTCTAAAGCATTCTCTTCAGTTATTGCTTTATTTTCAACTTTTGCACCAGGAATTATTGGAGCATATTTAGCCGTCTGTGATAATCCATATCCATAATAGTCATTAGAATCCTCTGTTTCCATAGTTTTTGCATTCAACATTCCTGCAGTTGTAGGTACGTAGACAAGAATTATTTTTTCTTTGTTATTATCATAAGTTGTTACATATTGCAGTTGCATATTTAACAAGCTAATATACTTGATTTTGAGCTGAGCAAGGTCTTTTACACCATCAGCTGATGGATACTTAGTTTCCTTTATATAATCGTATGGTGAATAAAAACTTGTGACTTTACCATTAGCTGCATTAACAGAAACATTATAACCGGCATTGCTTGTAATTATGCCATTAACCTTCAATGCATATGTAAAGTCATACTGAGGAATTTCATATACTCCTGCTGTTTTTTCATATAAATTATTCTGATTAGGTACAAATTCTAAGCTTTTGGAATCTGTTTTAATATAATCACTTATAAACTTATCTGCAATTTCCTTTGCCTTTTTCTTATTAATAGTAACAATATTCTTTTTGGAATATTGCTGTTGATAAGAATAGTAGTTTAATAACTCTCCTGTATTTGCAGATATGCTAACTGAACAATTTGAGGTATACTGCGCAGTATTTAGTTCCATTCTCCATATAGGTTGATTAAGTCCAGAATTGTTATCTAGACTGATACTGGACATATCATATCCTTTTGTTAAGTCTAATGCCTTAATTATTTTAACAGCCTCATCCTTACTAATTTTTGTTTTAATTTCTTCTTGCTGATTTGATTGTGCAGCAACTGTTGTTGATGCTGCTGCTGAGCTTGACGAACTTGTCGAACTTGTTTCAGCCATTGCGGCTTGTGATAATAGTAAGCTAAAAGATATTGATAAAACTATAAGTGCCTTCATTTTCTTTCTTGCCATAACGCCCTCCTAGGTTGTATTATTTTTGTTATATTATACCACTATTGATTTGTATGTATTATTAAAAATTTAAAATAAAATAAATTTTTAACTCATTTGTAATATTTTATACAGATTTACATAAATACTAATTAAACACCATCTAGATGATGACTACCCGTATTGTATCATAATACAAATTCTGCTAAACTATAGCTATTAAATCAATCGCTAAAAGTATTGAGGTAATAGCTTTACCCTCGTAAAATAATGAGAATTTATAGTAAAATAGCTATACGAAATTTAAAATTTGGAGGTAAAAAAGTGAATAACATAAACGTTTTGTTTGCTTCTTCTGAAGTATTCCCTTTTGCTAAAACTGGTGGGCTTGGGGATGTTGCCGGTTCTCTGCCAAAAGCAATTTCCAAGCTAGGTACAGATATCCGGGTGGTAATGCCGAACTATGGAAGTATACCTCAGCAGTACAAAAACTCAATGGAATTTTTAGGTTTTATATATGTTGATCTTTCATGGAGACACCAATACTGTGGTGTTTTAAAATTAGTTTATGATGAAGTCACCTACTACTTCCTGGATAATGAGTATTATTTCAATAGAGCGGAGTTATATGGTGATTTTGATCAAGCCGAGCAGTTTACATTTTTCAGCAAAGCAATTATTCAGATGTTACAACTTATTGGTTTTAAGCCAGATATAATTCACTGTAATGACTGGCAAACAGGTGTTGTCAGCCTACTATTAAAGGCAAACTATGGTCACATACCGTTTTACAGTAAAATAAAAACAGTATTCACAATACACAATTTGAAATACCAAGGCATATTCCCTAAACAAGTACTTACCGATTTGCTTGGGGTAGATTGGCAATACTTTACTCCTAATGGAATTGAGTTTCATGATAATGTAAACTATATGAAAGCCGGCTTGGTTTACTCTGACTCAATAAGTACTGTTAGTCCAAGCTATGCTCAGGAAATAAAAACAGATTTTTATGGAGAGAATTTAAATGATATATTGATACACCGTTCAAATGATTTATATGGCATTTTGAATGGAATAGACTATGAAAAAAATAATCCTGAAAACGATAAGAGACTTTATTCTACTTACTCAGCAGATAATATATCAAAGAGATATGAGAATAGACACCAGCTTCAACAAGAACTTGGCTTACCTGCCAGACCTGATGTGCCAATAATCGGTATAATATCAAGGCTAACCGCTCAAAAGGGCTTTGACCTAATAGAGTATGTGCTTGAAGAACTATTGCAGATGGATATTCAATTAGTTTTGCTAGGCAAAGGCGATGACCACTATAAATATGTTTTTGAAAACGCTGCCTACTGGCATAAGGATAAGGTATCTGCGAACATAACCTTTAGCGACACCTTGGCTCAAAGGATTTATGCAGGGTGTGATATGTTTTTAATGCCATCGTTATTTGAGCCTTGTGGACTCGGTCAGATATTTAGCTTTAGATATGGGTGTGTTCCTATAGTGCGTGAAACAGGCGGCCTAAATGATACAGTATTATCCTACAATGAGTTTACTGGTGAGGGAAATGGCTTTACTTTTGCAAATTACAATGCACATGACATGCTAAATACCATTAAGCGAGCCGTTTATTTCTATTATAATAAAAAGGATGTTTGGAATTTACTTGTTCAAAGAGGTATGAAAGCTGACTTCAGTTGGGATAAATCTGCGCATGCATATTTAGATATGTACCAAAAGACATTGAATAAGTAGTATTAATTTTAATAAAAAAGTGATTATATTAACTGTAAACTAATATTTTACTTTGGTTTAAAATTAAAAAATTGGAGCACCACAATTCACAGTTTGATGTGGAATGTGGTGCTCTAAATTTATTTATAATACTTTAGTGCTTTCTGCAGTGAATACGCTGCTTCAGCAAAAGTTTTGTATTGTTATCTTACTCAGTCTTTTCTTTTAGAAAATGGACATACCTTAATGCAAATGCCACACACCGATCCTCTACCAATATGCTTAAACTTTTGATTCATATACTCCGAGCATGCCTTTGCATCAACTATGCATTCACGTTGCATCCCGATTTTCCATTCATTACCTGTCAAAGCAAAGGCCGGGCATGCTGAGACACATCTATTACAGGATGCACATTTGCTTTCTAGCACATTGTTTTCATTTGGTAGCTCGAGATCGGTAAGTACAGTTCCTAACCTTACTCTAGGCCCAAAATCCTTATGAATAAAAAGTCCATTTCTCCCAATCCACCCCATTCCAGCGAGGACAGCTCCTGTTTTGTGTGGAAACACTCCACTATAGGGAACCGATGAGGTTGGAATGCTTTGGGATGCTGCTATTGAATAGGCATTATATCCATTTTGTGTTATGGCAAGCACTAATCTCAATGATATTTGATCTATTAAGGTATTCACTGAGCGATAATGATTAAAATAAGTAAAAGTCGGCTTATCCTCTATTTCGTTAATTATAGCATCAGACAACCTTACTCCAAAAGTTATTGCATACGGATACTTTTGTAATGTCTCTGGCAGAGAATTCTGTACATTTGAGTATCCGATAAATGATGCTCCAAGCCCTAAAGCCAGTGTTTCAAGTTCGTTATGAAATTTGTTGTCCACTTACTAAACCTCCATTAGTGACTGCCATATAGGTAATATAGAAAAATTTATTTTACTATGATATAATTAATTTATTATAACATAGTAATAATAGTTTTAGTATTTGAAATTAATTAACATGTTTTGGAGGTTTTATGAATTCAATAGAAAGTAGCAGAGAACTTGCCGAAAACAAGCTAATATTATTGTATATCATTAATAATTTGGAAGCTCCTGTTTCGAATTTACTTCTAACAAAAATAATACTTGAAAATAAACTCATGAATTATATTTTTCTACAGCAGTATCTTGATGAACTATGCGATGGTAAATTTCTAGAAAAAATTAATTCTGATGATAAGCTTTCATATAGAATATCTCCAGCTGGTAAACAGAGCTTGGATTATTTCATTTCGCTAATCGCTGCTGGTACAAAATCAAGGATTGATGAAGCTCTATCTAATAACAAAAAACGAATAAAATATGAAAATAGTATAGTTGCAGATTTCGTGGCAGTAAATGAGAACGAATACATTACTACTCTCAAAATAAGTGAAGGCAGCTTTACCTATATTGATATGAAGTTAACTGTAGGTAGTAGAAATGACGCTCGAAAAATTTGCAATAACTGGGCACAAAATTCAGAAAAAATATATAAAAAAATACTATCTGATATTATAGAAACAGAGGATGTATAGAAGGCTTATTCAATATGATTGTTTGCTTGCAATAGTAAATTAACCTACTTAGCTAATAGTTGATTAGGTCCTGTTTAAGTTTACGTGCAAAGCATTCTCTCATTAAAAGATCAAGTTGGTGCCGGACAAAGTCCACTCTTAAGCTTGCTATTTTTTTCTTGCCATAATCATCTTTAACATCATTCAGATATATTTCACTTAACCTCAAAAACTTATATGTGCTCTGAACTTTTTCAATTAAAATTTGGTCACTTATTTTTTTTAGATCAGTATCTTTTATATATTCATAATTACTATTTTCGATATTAAATCTTTCTTTCATGTTTCCTCCTACTTTAACTAAATATATGAAATACTTCTATTATATTCCTATGAGCTGTATTTAATACTTTACAGTATAAAAAAAAGAGCTACCTAGGTAGCTCTATAACAGCATTCTTTTCAGATTCTTTATATAAAACAAATTTACTTCCAATTACTTGGACTATTTGTGATTGCGTTAACTCAGCGATTTCCTCACACACAATCTTAGTATCACACTCTGCGTTTTTAAGTACTGTTGCCTTTATCAGCTCTCTAGCCTCTAGTGCTTCTGAAAATTGTTTTACCATGTTGTCATTTACTCCACCCTTACCCACTTGAAAAATGGGCTGAAGATTATTTGCCAATGATCTCAAATAACTTCTCTGCTTTCCTGTAAGCATATTTACCTCCTATCCATAACTATCGCGTTTATTTTGAATAGTCAAACTCGGTATCCAAAATTCTAACAGTATCGCCTTCTTGAATTCCCATCTCTTCAAGAGCTGTAATAACTCCCTTTTTCTTGAGGGCTCTTTGGAAATACTGTAGTGATTCAAAATTAGTAATGTTAGTTGAACCCAAGATCTTTCGTAGCCAATCACCTTCAACAATATATACGCCATCCTCGATGTGAATCTCGAAAGGCCTTTCTTCTTTAGCTGTGTATATAACCTCTTCATCTTGGCTTTCTTCTAACAGAATAGTATCTGGTAGTGTGCTAAGTGTATCCGCAACATAGTACATTAGCTCCTTTAAGCCTTTGTTTGTTGCAGCAGAAATGCTAAATACCTTATATCCCCTATTTCCTAGTTCAGCTTTAAATAGATTATAATTTTCTTCTGCTCCAGGTATATCCATCTTATTTGCAACAACAATTTGAGGTCTAGATGCAAGCAAAGCATTATACTTTAACAATTCTTCATTAATAGTTTCAAAATCCTTAATAGCATTACGGCCCTCGACTTCTGATACATCAACCACATGCACCAGTAGTTTTGTCCTCTCTATATGCTTTAAGAATTCGTGACCAAGACCTACTCCCTCATTCGCACCTTCTATAATTCCAGGAATATCGGCTATTACAAAGCTTTTCCCCTGCTCAATCTTTACTACCCCAAGATTTGGAACCAAAGTTGTAAAATGATAGTTTGCTATTTTAGGTTTGGCAGCAGAAACCATCGACAATATCGTTGATTTGCCGACATTTGGGAAACCAATTAGACCAACATCTGCTATCATCTTCATCTCAAGAATTAGTGAATACTCTTCGCCTACATCTCCACTTTTGGCAAAATTCGGAATTTGTCTGGTTGGAGTAGCAAAATGTTGATTACCCCTGCCGCCTTTTCCGCCTTTTGCTATAACACGTGTCTGTCCAGGCTTTACTAAATCTACAAGTATAACTCCCGTGGCTTCATCTTTTACCATTGTTCCAACTGGAACCTTAATAATCAAATCTTCCCCATTTTTTCCAGAACAGTTTGAGGTTCCGCCATCTTCTCCGGATTCAGCTTTGAAGTGCTTTTTATATCTAAAGTCAATTAAGGTATTCATACCTTCATCAACTTCAAAAATAACATCTCCACCTTTTCCGCCATCACCACCATCTGGGCCTCCAGCCGCTATGTATTTTTCGCGGTGAAACGATACCATTCCATTTCCACCATTTCCGGCCTTAACATATATTCTTGCACTATCTTTAAACATTTTTATCTCCATTTCTTGCGTAGATAAATGATCTTAACTTTATTTTTTATTATAACATTTTATTTAAATAATTATCCAATGGATTCTATAAGACTTAGCTCAGTATGAAGTTTTACCTTCAATGATATTAATTAAAAAAAGAACATCAAAAAGGTAGAAAATGAATATCACATTTTCTACCTTTAATCACTTTGCAAGTATAAGTGCAACTAGGGCTTCTGCCGACGCCAAAGGCTTGGCACAAGCCAAGTTTTCTTTATAATGCGATAATATTAATTAGCAGTAACAATCTTAACCTGCTTTTTATCTCTGCCAAGTCTTGCGAACTTAACCTTTCCATCCTTTAGTGCAAACAAGGTATCATCTTTACCAATACCAACGTTTTCACCAGGATGAACCTTTGTTCCTCTTTGACGAACAAGAATGTTTCCAGCTAGTACAAACTGGCCATCAGCTCTCTTTACGCCAAGTCTTTGAGCCGCACTATCACGACCATTTCTAGAACTACCAACACCCTTTTTATGAGCAAAAAGTTGTAAATTAACCTTTATCACGAGACTACACCTCCTCATCCATTACCTTCACATAGTTGGGATAAGCAAACTCTATCTGTTTGAATCCTATTTCTGCAGTAGCCATAATAACATTGGCATCATGTCTTAATTGGGGTGACAAATCCATATCAAGCTTACATGATACAAATCCATCCTTATCCCTCCGCTTATAAAAGTGATTCAAGCCAATAATGTCTTCTATAGCACCTAAAGCTGTAAGCGCAATTGCAGAAATCGCTGAACATACTATATCACTGCCTGATTCGGCATAACCTGCATGTCCTTTTATAACAAACTGTTTAATATTTCCTGCTAAATCCTTACCTATATTAACTTTAATCATTAATTGTAATCCTTAAGCATTAATCTTTTCAATCTGAACCTTTGTATAAGGTTGTCTGTGTCCTTGCTTCTTCTTTACATTTTTCTTTGCCTTGTAGTGGAAAACAACAATCTTTTCACCCTTACCATGGCTAAGAACTTTTGCATTAACAGAAGCTGATTCTAGTATTGGAGCTCCGAAGTTAGCTTTTCCATCCTTTGATACAGCGAGAACTTTATCAAAAGTTACAGCTTCTCCTTCTTCTGCGAATAGTTTTTCAACGAAAACAACATCGCCTTCTTGAACTTTATACTGCTTACCACCAGTCATTATAATTGCGTACATGATACACCTCCTACTAACAATCTCGCCGACCTAAATAACGTTTTCACATCATAGGCAATAATTCTAATGAATTATATTTGATGAGCCTTGGCCGAGCGGCTACCGATATATTTTAGCACAACAAGGAATCAGTGTCAATCTCTTTAATTTTCAAACCACTTGACTTTAAATCACTAGCACAAGAAACAACTATTTTCATATTTGATTTATTTACAAAGTCTTCTTTTAGCTCTTCAATATTAGCTTCAACAATGGCAACCACTGAAGGGTGTACTTCCACATTTAACGTTTTTGCATCAGATGTAAGCATATATTCCCTTATTTTCTTCAACACTTTCATCGCATTTGTATCCGCAGTGTATATTTTACCATTTCCTTCGCAATATGGGCAATCACAGGTCATAACTGTTGATAGTTCTTGCCTAATCTTCTTTCTAGTCATCTCAACAAGTCCTAGCTCAGTCATTCCCAAAACGATTGCTTTTGTTCTATCGTTTTTCAAGCTTTGTCTCAGAGAATCAAGTACCATTTGCTGGTGCTCGCTATCATTCATATCAATAAAATCGATTACTATTATTCCTCCAATATCTCTTAACCTCAACTGCTTTGCAATCTCTTTAGTAGCCTCAATATTGGTTTTTAAAACAGTATCCTCTAAATTATTATCCCCAACAAATTTGCCAGTATTTACATCAATTACGGTAAGTGCTTCCGTTCTATCAATAATAAGATAACCACCGCATTTAAGCCAAACTTTTCGAGCAAGAGCTCGTTCTATTTTGGTTTCTATCTGATAATAATCGAAAATCTCATATTCTTTTTGAAATAGTTCAACTCTGTTCTTTAAAGCTGGTGATATCATATCAACTAGCTCTAATACTTTGTAATACTCTTTTTCATCATTTATAATAAATTTATTAATATCCCACGTAAACAAATCCCTTACAGATCTATAAACCAAATTTATATCCTTGTGAATACATCTTGGAACAGGCCCACTGCTCTCCATTTGTTTAATTTTGCTCCACAGTCTTGTTAAAAATGACACATCCTCAACAAAATCTGCTTCATCCTTTCCCTCAGATACAGTTCTAACAATTAGACCCATACTATCGGGTTTTAGCTTTTCCGCTATTTTTTTCAGCCTTTGCCTTTCAGCATCATTTTCAATTCTACGTGAAATACCCACGTAGTCTGCATTTGGAAGGAGTACAAGATTTCTTCCTGGTAGAGTTATGTGAGTTGATACTCTAGGGCCCTTCGTACCAATTGGTTCTTTTATGACTTGAACTGTTAACTCTTGTCCAACCTTTAAAATATCCGCAATGCTATATTCTGAATAATCGTGATAAACCTCTACCTCGTCATCAGAATATTCTTTTTGTGCAATTGCATCACCTACATACAAAAAAGCATTTTTCTCATATCCAATATCAATAAATGCAGCCTGCATACCGGGTAAAACACTACTAACTATACCTCTATAGATATTACCAACTAGCCCTTGATGGCTCGTTCGCTCAATATGAATTTCTGCAAGCTCTTTATCCTCAAGTATGCCAACCCGTATTTCTCCAGCGCTGACATCCACAATCATTTCATTAATCATCCAATCACCTCAAAAGTAACTATAAAACAAGCCCGTCCATTGGATCTAAAAGTTGGTCCTGAGCTTTAACAAACAGCTTCGTCCTATGAATTCGATCAATTTCAAAATCAAAATTCAAAAATTCAGAAAGAGAATCTATTAAAAGTTCTGGTTTCAAGTTCGCCTTGCTTCCAGCACTAACTAACATTGTAAATTTTATAATATTAAAAACACCACATGGCTGTATTTCAAAATTCAAGTCAAAAATCATATCCCTTATATTTGTATCCTTGATTCCACTTTTGGTTTTCTTTGCAACAACAATCTCTTCCTGGTCAAGGTATCTGTGGATTCCTGATTTTACGCTCTTTTCTGAGCAATCTGACTTAGTGCCCACAATAACAACATACTCAGATGCTGCTATTGTAGCCATTATATTTTGTTTGGTCTTTCTAGCTTTTGCAGATAGTATTTCTAGTCCATTTGGAAGCTGTGAATTCAACCTCTTTACAAATTCATTTATAGAAAGTTCGTCGTCAGTAATCTCAAAATCTCCATATTCTGCATCACTTGTAACCCCAACACTCAAAGGTAAACCAAAAACCATACTTGGGTGCGGATTAAACCCCTGCGAATATGAAATCGGTAGTCTTGCTCTTCTTATTGCACGTTCAAATACCTTCATTAGGTCAAGATGTGATATAAATTTAACTTCATCACTACGCCTAAACTTCGTACGAATGTTAGTCAATGTCATTACCTCCACAAATACCACTTTCGAATATAGCTGCACCGCATCCGCCGCAATCAACTCTACAGTTCGGTGTAATCTTACCTTCAGTGGCTTTCTTACTCTCATTTATTAAAAATTTCTTTGAGACACCTATGTCTATATGATCCCAAGGTAATATTTCATCGTACTCTCTTTTACGCGTAGCATAAAAATATGGATTTACGCCGCACTCTTCAAAGGCTTTCATCCAAACATCATATTTAAAGAACTCACCCCAGCCATCAAACTTACATCCAAGTTCCCAGGCTTTAATCAAAACCTTGCAAATCCTTCTATCCCCACGTGCAAAAACAGCTTCCAGAAAACTTAATTTGTTTTCATGATAATTATAGGTAATCTGTTTTGAACGTATCTTTTCCTTCAAAAAAGCTTGCTTCTCAGATACATTTTCTCTATTATCCTGAGGTTCCCATTGAAATGGAGTAAAACACTTTGGGACAAAGGTAGCTGTACTGACGGTAACATTTAAACCCTTTCCTCTCTTTTCCATTGGGACCTTCTTGTATATATTTACAACCTTATGAGCTAAATCTGCAATTCCTTCTACATCCTCAAAGGTCTCGGTTGGTAATCCCAGCATGAAGTATAGTTTTACACCGTTCCAGCCACCATTAAACGCAAGCGAAACGGCATTTAACAAATCCTCTTCTGTTACGCCTTTGTTAATTACATTTCTAAGCCTCTGCGTTCCAGCTTCAGGTGCAAAAGTCAGTCCACTCTTTCTTACTTTCTGAGCCTTCTGCATTAAATCTAATGAAAAAGAATCTAATCTTAAAGACGGAAGAGACAATCCAACTTTTCTCTCATCCATTTCATCAATAAGTTCTGAGGTTAGTTCTTCTAGCTCACTATAATCACTAGTGCTAAGAGATGTAAGTGATATTTCTTCATAGCCGGTGCTTTCCTCCAACTTCTTGGCTAGTTGCATCAATCTTTCATGGCTTTTTTCTCTAACAGGTCGATATACAAAACCAGCTTGACAGAATCTGCAGCCTCTTATACAGCCTCTAAAGACCTCAAGCATAATCCTATCATGCACAATGTCTGTGTATGGAACAATTATTTTTTCAGGATAATATGCTTTATCTAAGTCTTTTATAATACGCTTTTTTATCTTCACAGGGTATTGTGGTTTTAAAGGTGTAAAGCTCTTTATCGTACCATCTTCATTATAGTCAAACTCATAAAAGGAAGGCACATAAATACCCTCTATTTTTACTATTTCTTCAAGAAAATCAGTTCTTGTTTTTCCAGTATTCTTCCATTTAGCATAAACATCCATAACTTCATTAATAATTTCTTCGCCCTCGCCCATCATAAAAAAGTCTACAATATCAGCAAGTGGCTCAGGATTGTATGCACAAGGTCCTCCTGCACAAACGAAAGGATCTTTATCTCCCCTAGCCTGTGTTGTGATAGGAATTCCAGCAAGATCTAGCATATTTACTATATTTGAAAAGCTCATTTCATATTGAAGCGTAAAACCAACAAAATCAAAGTTCCTAATTTCATCTTTAGTTTCAAGAGAGTATAAAGGTATGCTATTCTCACGCATCTTTACTTCCATGTCATTCCATGGTGCAAATACCCTTTCACAATAGCAATCCTCTCTCTCATTTAATAAATGATATAGTATTTTCATTCCAAGATGTGACATGCCTATTTCATAGGTATCTGGAAAACAAAAAGCAAATCTAATGTCAACACTTTTGGGGTCTTTGATAACGCTATTCCACTCATTTCCGGTATATCTTGAAGGTTTTTCTACACTTTTTAGCAATCCATCCGATAGCTTGATACTCATTTATGCCTCCATAGCTAATTTATTTACATATTTAGTATTCCCAAAAATATAAGCGCTTCACTTATGTGAAAGTCGCTTATAATAGTGGTCGGAGTGATGCGATTTGAACGCACAACCCCTTGCTCCCGAAGCAAGTACCCTACCGTTGGGCCACACCCCGAAACTTCTTGTGAACAAAATCTTTTCTGAAAACTACATCTGAACTAAGTCTTCTTTATTTTATTACTTAGTTACACAATTTACAATACTAAAAATGTATGTATTGTGTAATAAATGCATTATTATACCTTTATATGTTTAAATTCCTCTACTTTTTTGGTGATAAATTCCAAAACTTGCTTTTGCTCTGTTTTTCCAATTCCAGTTATATTAATAGGCTCACCAAAAGATACACATACTGGTTCTTTTCTTTTAATTGGCCCAATATCCTTTATCAGCTTACCGGTAGTCATAAAATCAGTTTTTATAGCTATAGGTATAACAGGAACTCCAGCCTCTTTTGCTAGCTTGATTCCTAACGAATTAAATTTTTCCGGATTAAACTCTGCCTGTCTAGTTCCTTCTGGGAAAAGTATAATGGATGTACCATTAGCAATAATATCTTTCCCTTCATTAATAACTTTAATTAAATCTTGCTTAGGATTTTTTCTTTCAAGAGTAATCGGATTTCGACTACGCATTACAGGCCCAAAAATTGGGTTTGAAACAAGGCTCTCTTTTACAACATAGGTTACTTCTTTTATAGTTGCAATTATACAGGGGAAAATAAAAGTTTCCAAGTCGCTCATATGGTTACTCACAAAAACAACTGGCCCTTCAACTTTGTTTATATTTTCAATACCCTCAATAAACACTTTCCCGCCACTCTTCTCAACATCTTGCACAATTCTATAGCTGGAAGCTGCCCATGCCTCATTGTCATATTTACCCTTTAAAGCTAATTTACGCGCTTTTATTATCTCTTTGCCATACCCATAAATAAAATACCATCTCGTATTTAAAAAAAGTTTATCAAGAATGTTCCTCTTATTTCCAGATGTTTTGTAATTTCCTTCAGTAAAATACTGTTTCATAATATCACATCCAATTTTATAAGTTGCATTTTACATCAAGTGTTATGAATAAAATGATTTAATTTAAGCCAATTAATATAATTATATATCACATATTATGCAATGTCTACCACCTCCTATATTCTCGATCAACATATACTTCCCCATATACTTTTCCAATTCTATCTTGTTGTATTCATGAATACAAATATATCATGGAGGTATGCATTATGAATCGTTTTATAATCATAACAAACAAGCGAAAATTAATGATATGCTTAATTGCAGTATTATTTATTATACTTTCTGCATTTATTCTAACAAAATTAGATTTTCCCCAAGCTGTTAAAACAGACACCTCAAAAACCTATACTGTAATGTCTCCAGAAGGTGAAAATCAACAATTGAAAGATATATTATCTTGTATTATACCTTCAGACAATAACATTCTTTTTGAAAATAGTAATAGAGACGTTGTAGCTGCAAATAATATATCAGATTCTACTAATGTGCCTCCTAGTGAGATTCTTAAAAAAGGAAAAAATTTGTCCTATTTTTTTATCTATTCTGATGAAGAATATCTCAGGCCTATTTATTCATATACTTGGAAGCAAGCATATTATCAAGGTTGGCTCTATCTTCCGAGGAAAATTGTATCTGCAAGACATAGCCTTTTCACTTATAGCGGTGACACTAGCAAGGTATTCGATATAGAAGGAGAGTTAGGCTTTTATCCAAATATCTCAATTGATAATCAAAATTATATTAATTTTTTGATTTATAACTTTGATTTACAGAATGTAATTCAGCATGAAAACCAGATAGTAATTACTGGAACACCTGTTAAAAAGGGTGTGCAAATAATATCCATAAAAATTGATGATGTTACTACTCAAATGAATGAAGCAGAACAAATTACGGTGCAGCTATGTACTCCTTCAGGCTTTGAAATTGACTATCAAAATATTAAATTAGCAAAAATGCCCGATGGAAAAGAGGATTTTGGTGCTGTTAAAGAAACTTTTTCAGTAACTAATAATGATATAAGTGGATTAAACGAAATAAATAGTATACACGATATAAATGCTCAAAATAGTCTGCTAAGGAAAGAACTTACACACTACATTTCTGATTCATCAAGATCCATTTTTTTTCAACATAACGGGAGTTATCAGACATCTAATGTTCTCAATACTAATATTGATTTAGAGGATGCCACCAAGTGCTCATCAAACATAAAGTATAATGTTTGTTATAATAATCCCAAATATATTAGGCCTGTCTTTCATCCACAGTGGAAAGAAAATTATGATAGAGAATGGTGTTATATTCCAAGAAAAATGTATATCAATATGAGAAAACTGTTTGTTCTACCATCAGATAAAGAGGTTGCATATGACTTGTGCGGTGAATTAGGCTTTTTTGATGAATATAAAACAATAAATAAAGATCAAGTTGGGTTGCTTATAAATAATTTTTTAGTTTCAAATATAAGTTTATTTGAGGATAATATTTTAGTAACAGGAACCCCATCGAGAAATGGGATCCAGGTTGTTAGCATAACAAAAACTAATCTCACGAAGTATAAGGAATACGCCGTAAGATTAGTTACAAAAGATCTGTGTGAATTTGATATTGATGTTATTAAAAATTAATATTAATTATTATAGTTTCTTAATAAGATTAGATTTATCTATGACTGCAATAAATGCGTATGCCACTATCGCACTAATAGCACCTTGAATCAGGTTTCCAGGTAATTCAGCGACAATTGCTGTAAATGCCAACGATTTATCAATTAACCTTATTACAGTAAGTTCAAAAATGAAATACCCCACAACCATAACAAGTGCACCTACTACTACCGATATTATTCGTCTAATATTTGAAGGTGCTTTATCACTATTTTTATTGGCAATTACGCCAACAATATATCCCTCTAAGCCCTTTACAATAAAGGTTATCGGAACAAATATAAAGGAACCATAGGCCAAGTCAGCCAATGCTGAACCGATTGCACCAGCAACAAAGCCTGATTTTCTCCCAAAAAGGATCGCAGCTATCATAATAGCAGCATCTCCAATGTTAAAATAGCCTTGTGCAATTGGGCTAGGTATATGCAAAAAAGGTAAATAAGTAATTAGAAAAACCAATGCTATCATTAATGCACTTAATACAAGTTTTTTAATTGAGAATTTCATATATGTTCATCCTTTATTTTACTCTTCTTCTATTCTAATTATATTTGCTACTTCAATAATTAATCCCGATTCTTTAAGCCTTGCTATATCACTGTTAAGCTCTTTTTCAGTAGCAATTTTAGTAATAAATGCAAGCTCGTTATCTTGAGTTTTAGAATTTAGCTCCACAAAATTAATATTCTGTCCAAGTATTGAAGATATATTCTTTTTAGCTTCTGATATGTTACTAACTTTAGCTCTAACTAAGAATTTTGCTGAGCTATCTTCTAAAGCAATAATATTATTTGCTTGATTTCTAACCCAAACATTCATTGTACCGAAGTCAGGATGCTTTGCAATATCTATTACGTCTGCTACAACAGCACTTGCAGTAGGTAATTTACCTGCTCCTCTACCATAAAACATAGCATCTCCAATAGCATTTCCCTTTACAACAATAGCATTAAACACGTCTTCAACATTTGCTAAAGGATGCTCTTTTGAAATAATAGCAGGACTTACACGAGCAAAAATCTTATCATCTACCCTTCTACTGATAGCTATTAGTTTAATAACACCATTCATTGCCTCAGCGTATTTCATATCATCTATAGTAATTTTTGTAATGCCCTCAGTATAGATATTTGAAAAGTCAACAAATTCATTGTATGCTATTGAAGACAAAATTGCCAATTTTCTACAGGCATCATGTCCCTCTACATCAGCAGTTGGATTCTGCTCAGCATACCCATTCTGCTGTGCCTCTTTTAGTGCTGTTTCAAAGCTTTTGCCTTCTTTTCTCATGTGAGTCAAAATATAATTTGTAGTACCATTGAGTATTCCTGTAATACCATTAATCTCATTTGCAGCAAGACATTGATTAAGTGGTCGAATAATTGGTATTCCGCCACCCACACTTGCCTCAAACAAATAGCTTACACCATTTTCTTTTGCTAACTTCAAAAGCTCTGGTCCCTGTGCCGCAACAAGCTCTTTATTTGATGTAACAACATTTTTGCCAGCCATCAATGCTCTTTTTGTAAACTCAGCAGCAATTTTAACTCCACCAATTGTCTCCACAACTACATCTACACTACTATCATTAAAAACATCATCTGCATTCTTCGTGAATACGTCCCCATAAGGGCTATTAGGAAAATCTCTAATATCTACAATCCATTTAACTCGTATTTCATTTCCAGCACGTTGTTTGATACTATCGCTGTTGATTTTAATTACTTCAGCTACTCCAGACCCAACCACTCCAAAACCTAAAATTGCAACATTAATCATAAAATAACCTCCATGAGCCGCATAGCGACTATAAAAATTTGAAATACTACCATCCTCTATCGCTATAAGGCGAATAAAGGAGGTTATTTAGCCAGCGCGCGTTTGCGTAGCGCATGCGGAGCAAAATCTCGCACGACGACTAATTCATAGGTTAACTTGGAAGATGAGCGTAGCGGAATCGTTCAAGTTAACCTCCATGAGCCGCATAGCGACTATAATAATTTGATATACTACCAGCCTTCATCGCTATAAGGCGAATAGAGGAGGTTATTTAGCCATGCGCGTTTGCGTAGCGCATACGGAGCAAAATCTCGCGCAGCGACTAATTCATAGGTTAACTTGAAAGATGGACGTAGCGAAATCATTCAAGTTAGCCTCCATGAGCCGCATAGCGACTATAAAAATTTGAAATATTATCTTGCTAATATTTCATATCGTCTAACGCCTTCAATCTTTCCAATTTCAGCCATTAAGGCCTGCATATCGTCCTTCATTTCAAAGGTTTCAATTGAAACAGTCACATCAGCTAATCCGTTGATTGGAATATTCTGATTAATTGTTAATATATTCGCCTTTGCAGAAGCAATTTTATCGATAATGCTTGAAAGTATTCCAGAGAAATCTTCAACTACAAAAAATAGCGTTAATACCTTCCCTCTTGATGTTTCATAAAATGGAAATATGTAATCTTTATATTTATAGTAAGCACTTCTACTAATCCCAACTTCTTTAACGGCATCATTTACAGTTTTAATCTTGCCAAAACTAAGTATTTTTTTTACTTCGATTACTTTTGCAAATACCTCTGGTAGGATAAATGAATCAACTAAGAAAAAAACTGATTCCTGTTTCATAAGCCCTCCTGTCCGTCTAATGCGTACACCTGTGTTTCCTTGGTGTATATATTAGCACATTTTAATCTTCTTTGCAACCAAAAAAGATATATTAATCTATTGAACTAGATTAATATATCTCAGATTGAATAGCTATTATACGATGTACTATATTTCAAGAACTTTTCTAACTTGATCTATCATTTCAGCAGGATTACAAAGTTCTTTATGAAGAATAGGTTTTTTGTCCAGCTGTTCTAATGGTGTTGGAATCTTGAGTCCTGACTTCTCAGATAGAACTGATAATAGTTCGAATTCGGATTTACCATCAACAGCGTCTTCTCCAGCTATTGCTTTAACCACACTTTCATTGAACTTGAATGGGCTAGCTGTTGAAACAATTACAGCCTTTGTAACATCACTGGTAGAAATAACATATTTATCATATACATCAACCGCAACAGCCGTATGCGTATCTAGTACATATCCTGTCTCTTGATATACACTCTCTATAGTCTTTAGTGTATCATTGTCGTTTGAATAGCCTGCCCAAAATACTTTTTGGATTTTCTTTTTAGTATCTTGATCGACTTCATACAAACCTTCACTGTTTAGTTTACCCATCCAATTTCTAACCATTTCCGAATTACCATCAGTAACTAAATACAAAAGTCTTTCCAGATTACTTGAAATCAAAATATCCATAGAAGGAGAAAGTGTCTTCTTAAACTCTCTCTTTCTATTGTATATACCTGAATTAATAAAATCTGTTAAAACATTATTATCATTTGAAGCACATATTAGCTTGTTAATAGGTAAACCCATCTGCAATGCATAATATGCAGCTAAAATATTCCCAAAGTTACCTGTAGGTACGACAAAATTAATTTTTTCACCGACCTTGATTTCATTATTTTTAAGCATATCTGCATATGCAGAAAAGTAGTACACTATCTGGGGTACTAACCTTCCCCAGTTTATTGAATTTGCTGAAGAGAACTTGTATCCATTCGCCTGCATCAGCGTAAAAATATCCTCATCACTAAATATTCTTTTAACGCCATTTTGAGCATCATCAAAATTACCGTTTACGGCAATTGAATATACATTTCCACCTTCTTGTGTTATCATCTGTCTTCTTTGCACTTCGCTAACGCCTTGACTTGGGAAGAATACAATAATCTTTGTACCCTTAACATCTTTAAAGCCTTCAAGTGCAGCTTTTCCAGTATCTCCAGAAGTTGCAACCAAAATTACAATTTCTTTCTTTTCACCTGTTTTTTGCAGCGCCTTCACAAGAAAATGAGGAAGTATTTGAAGTGCCATATCTTTAAAAGCACTTGTAGGCCCATGCCACAATTCTAATACATTAACTGACTCATATAATTTGTGCAATGGAGCAATAGACTCAGATTCAAATTTTTGTGTAGTATATGCTTGGCTAACACAATCTTTTAATTCATTTAAGGTATAATCATCTAAGTAACCTTCTAATATATTTAAAGCTCTTTCTTGGTAACTCATTTCACTCATTTTTAAAATTTGTTCATTGTCAAAAGAAATCACTTTTTCTGGTACAAATAGTCCCCCATCTGCTGCGAGACCTCTCTTTATAGCTTCAGCTGAGCTAACATTAGCACATTTTCCTCTAGTACTTTTATAAAACATCTCTACCTCCCACAAAATGAATCATCTATTATGGACTATAGGACTTTTCTTCCCAAAATACATAGTAGTGACTTAATTTAAACGATTTCTTAGGTTTGGTAATAGAATTAAATCCTTCCGAACATTAGAAATCGTTATCCAAGGTCTTAGCGCCGCTTATCCACACTTCTACATGTAGGATATTAGCGGTGGTTTAAATCGGATAAACAGATAATTCCCATTAGACTAAATAATATAATAAATCTAGAAAAAATGCAATTCCCAAATGCTAATAGAATAATGAGTAGTGAATATTAAATGTAAAATTATTCTCTCCATCCACGATACCTCTTTTGCATACTTACAAAAAGTTTTTGGACAGCTATTTTACCTTGATTATACAAATATTGTGTATCCTCAGCGGTTATATCAAAATCCAGAAATGATATCTCATCAGTATTAATATGTGCAATATTATCAATATTATATGAATTCTTTGGAACACCTGTATCATGAGAGGTAACAAGTAATTTCTTTAAAATATTTTCTGTTTTTATTAACTCTTTGGATTCTTTTCCTTCTAATTTAAGTCCAATAATATTATTTAGCCCGGTACTATCAATAAGCCAAACAGGGAAATTATCCAAGACTCCACCATCAATAATATAATGTGGCTTTAAGTGGTTATTCTCTTTTTTCATTTGAACAACTGGTTCAAATACAAAAGGTACACAAGTACTCATTCTAATGGCTCTCGCGACCTCTAGCTTATCTGGATCTATATTATAAAGAGCGATGTCGTCCGGAAGTACAATTACTTTTCCTGTATTTGCATCGACAGCCGTCATACGTACCTTATATCCACGTGGATTGACCTTGTCAGGTATACCTCCTCTGAAATCATTAAAAGTATAAATACCTTTATTTGAGAGAAGCTGAGCCACCCATTTTTCAAGAAGTTCACCATTAATAAATGCATTTTTTTTGCTGAATGCTATTAGATTTAATAAGAAATTTCCTCTTGTACCCTTAAAATCATCACTTTCCCTCTTGACCATCTGAAGTTCTGGATAATCTTGTTTATATAACAATGCAGCAATATCGCTGTCACTTAAAGTTTTTTTGTCTTCTATTAGATTTGTAATTTTTTGTAAAATAGAGACATCTAAGTATTCTCCATCTCTTAACTTAAAATTACTAAAATCAAAATCTTTTAGTAATTTCATTAATTCTCTCGCTGTATATCCAGCGCCTATTAAAGCTCCAGCAAGAGCTCCTGCAGATACTCCTGCAATATTTCCAAAATGCTTATATTTTTTCTCAAGCTCTTCATATGCTCCGACAAAGGCTACTCCCTTTATTCCTCCCCCACTTAGTACAAGATTTAATGCACGATTGGTTATACTCATTCCAAATCCCCTCAAAACAAAAGGTATCTAATTTATATATATTATAGATGTTTGCTAATTAGTATATTGTACAATCCTAAGACTTTTGATTTTTAGATAATAAAAGGCACAAGATCTATAAAAAAATCTTATGCCTTATTTCCCTCATCAATACTGACTTATGCGTTGTTGCGTGGTCTTTACATAATAGCTTTGAGCCTGCTCTTCGTATATTTCAAATAGCCTGACGTAGGGTATTCATCTATAAGCTTTTGGTATGTCGCAATAGCCTTTTGAATTTCATTAATCTCAACATAGCTTTTTCCTAAAATATATAGTGCCTTGTCACCAAAAGTCCATTTGTCACCCAACATAAATACCTTTTCAAGCTTTTTTATTGCTTCAGGATACTTTTTACTACTATAAAGTTGATTTCCATCTATTGTCAGCTGGTTAGCTGCTTTTAAAAGTACATTAACTTTTATAGAATCATATTTCTTTTTTAAATCAGCGCTCAACTCAGCTTGTGGTATAGACATTAATTTATCTGCAGCCTCAACATATTTATTTTGTCCATAAAGTGTAGATACTTGAGAAAGGTCTGTTGAAAGCTGGAATTGCTTTAATTTTACGTTAGCAGCTTCAAGCTGTTTAGTAAGAGACTTATTCTCTGCAAGCACACTATCATTAGCTTTTGTTTGTTGTGTATTAGTAGCAACCCCAGTCTTTTTATCAACTTCTTTTGTATCTCCTGTCGCTTTAATAAAGAAAATAATCGCAGCTATTAGGCAAATAATGCTAAACACATTAAATAAAACTGCAATAGACGGTTTCTTTAGCTGTGTTCTAATTTTCCTCAATAGTAGATATTCAGTTTTCACATTTTCATCATTAAAGCTATCTTTTTTTATAGGCTCTTTTACTATTTTAGTAGGTTTATTAGCTCGTATATTAGCCTGTTTATTAGCGGGTTGCGTATTCTTTGTTTTATAATTTTTCTTAGATGAATCATTGTCATTGATTTTTATATAATTAAGATAATCAGCCGCTTTTATAGCATTGTTTTCACCTTGAATTACTTTACCAAAAAGCGCCTCAGCCTTGTCAATCTGATTTGTATATACATAGCACAAACCCAATAGATTAACCGCTTCAAAAAAATCAGGATTGGTGGATACCACTTTTTTCAACTCTATCATTGCAATATCCTCACTACCTGTTTTTAAATACTCAATTGCCTTATTGTATGATTTTACTGAGTCTATTATTTTTTCGGATGCTTCATTACTTTGAGTATATTTTTCTATATCGATAGGTGTAAAACTTCTAATCTCCTGGTTTATATCCATGAACATTGGCTCCCTTCAGGTATATAATATACTTCTATATATAACGAGGCAATAGATATCCCCCACCTCTTATAGGTGGCGAGTACCGCTTCGGTTTTTAGGCGACGAGCATATCTCCCGCCTCGTTGAAACGCCGCTAATGAAATTAAATTTTTCTACAACCGAAAAATTTAATTTTGAATTGAGGCGTTATAATACTCTCTTATTTCTCCTATCATATATAACGATCCAAAGACACAAATAATACTATCCTCATTCGTATTTTCAATCGCAAGCTTTAAGCTATTCTCTATAGTAACTCCATCTTGAACATTGTTTGAGTACTGCTTCAAAATTGTTGCTAGTTCACTTGATGATAACGCTCTTTCATTGTTTGGAGTTACAGTAATTATTAGCCTTGCTTTGGCAGCCAACATTTCCATTATCTGATGATAATCTTTATCCCTCAGAAAACCAACAATGAATATTTTACTTTTATCGGTAAAATATCTATCTAATGCAGCATTCAAAGCTTGTCCACCCTCAAAATTATGTGCACCATCAATTAAAATTAATGGTGCTTTACTAATTATCTCAAGCCTTCCTGGCCATATAGTTTTCGCAATGCCTCTTCTAATACCATTATCATTAATAACAAAGCCCTTATTACCTAATATCTCACAAACATCAATAGCTAATGCAGCATTACACAACTGATGGTCACCAAGAAGACTAATATTCAGGTTTTGATAATCTTTGTAGTCAAATATTTGTCCATCTAAACTAAATTTCTTCAATTTCAAAGTATCTAAATTAACCTTGTGAAGTCGAGAATTCTGACTTTTACAAACCTGCTCAAATACCTCCTCAGACTCTGGCTTTTGAGGATATAAAACAGTATCACTATTTGGCTTAATTATTCCAGCTTTTTGATATGCAATCTCCGCTAGTGTTCCACCTAATCTGTCAGTATGATCTAAGCTAATAGTTGTTATTACACATGCCTCAGGAGATTCTATCACATTTGTTGAGTCAAACCTTCCTCCAAGGCCCACTTCTAAAACCACTATATCGCAGCTGCTTCTATAAAAATACTCAAATGCAACTGCAGTAATAATTTCGAATTCTGTGGGATGAGCCAATCCTTCTTCTATCATTAAATCAATTTTTGTTTTAACAAATTCAATAATATCTGCCAACTCATTTGGTGCTATTTCTTTGTCATCTATCTTTATTCTTTCTGTAAACCTCTGTATATAAGGAGAAGTAAATATACCTGTCTTGTATCCAGAATTAATTAGTATGTTACTTATAAATGCAGTGGTAGATCCCTTTCCATTCGTCCCTGCAACATGAACAAACTTTAATTTCCTTTGTGGATTTCCCATAAAATCCATTAATTTGCTAATGCTTTCTAATCCAAGCTTGCTTCCGAATTTAAGGGTACCATGTATGTATTCCATCGATTCATCGTAATTCATGGTAAACCTAACCTCCAATATTTGCAGAGTAAATACTTACTCTAGCCGTACAAATTAACAATATCAGTTTTTTCCAATCGCGTCAATTACAATAATGTAAACTAATATTTATTTTTGTGTCTTGTATTATTCGCAATCTTTTTAAATAAATCATTTATTTAAAAGCTCTATAATGTCATCCTTTTTCAATATAGAAGTATTTATTCCCATGCTACCTAAAAATATATGATCAAAAATTACCATCTTGCACTGTTCAAGTTTTTCGTCTTCGTCAAACTTAACAAAAGTATCTAGATTACTTTCGTTGTATGATTTGAGTAAATAATAGCTTACTCCAAACTTCGGAATTATTTTTATAAATTCTTGGTTACACCAGACATCATGAGGTACATATATAAACAATTCAAACCCTTCTACCTTTTTGCTTTGGACAGCTATTGAAAGTATAGAACGGCTAGCCATTACCGATGTCTTCTTATCTATAAATTCTATGCCCATTTTTTCTAACGAATCTCTAAGCCATGAAATAAGGTTTCTTTTTTCATTCTCACTTAAACTAAGTAATGAACTATTAATTTCAATAATCATATTATCTTCTGCTTTAAGGGTAGAAATAATTTGATAGCTAACAATAGCTTTATCTATTTTTCTAGAAGAATATGCTATAGAGAAGTCTGCCACTTCAGAATCTTTTTTACTAGTGTTGTCTGATACTTTAATCTTGATATTTTTATCCATTGCTTGCTCCTCTTTAGATAAAATTCTTATTTCCAATTAATTGCTTATATTATATACTTTGTGTCTGAAATTGTGAAGGGGAGAGTTGTTTAATCCTGGCAAGCGTACTACAAACTATTTTTGACACACCGCTAACGAAAAAAGCCGGCTTGCGTACTGTGCCTCAAATGTTAGGTTCTATGTCCAAAATTTGAATTACAGTACGCTTGCGCCGGCTGACATCATGAAATCTGTATTTTAAATTATAATTATTTAACTAATCTTTTCTCTAGTTGAGCTTTTTGTTCCTCATAGCCTGGTTTTCCTAGCAATGCAAACATATTTTTCTTGTAAGCTTCTACTCCAGGTTGGTTAAATGGATTTACTGCAAGCAAATATCCACTAATTCCACATGCCTTTTCAAAGAAGTATACCAAGTTTCCGAAATAGTATTCATTAAGTTCTGGTACATTAACGATCAAGTTCGGCACACCGCCATCTGTATGAGCAAGTAAAGTACCCTCAAATGCCTTGTTATTAACAAAAGACATTTCTTTTCCAGCAAGGAAATTGAGACCATCAATATTATCTTTGTCTTCTTTTATTGTAATGCTTTTCTTAGCCTTTCCAACATGTATTACAGTCTCAAATAAGTTTCTAAGTCCATCTTGTACATACTGGCCCATAGAGTGCAAATCTGTTGTGAAATCAACACCTGCTGGGAATATTCCCTTTTGGTCTTTTCCTTCACTTTCACCGTAGAGCTGTTTCCACCATTCAGTGAAGAAATGGAGTGATGGCTCATAATTAACCAATATCTCAATTGTCTTGTTTTTGTTATACAAAGCATTTCTTGAAGCAGCATATCTATAGCAATCATTATTTTTAAAGTCACAATTCTTGTAGAGATTGTATGCATCCAAGGCACCTAGCATAATTTTATCAATATCCGCACCACATACAGCTATAGGTAGAAGCCCAACTGCAGTTAAAACTGAAAATCTTCCGCCAACATCATCAGGAATTACAAAGGATTCATAACCTTCTTCATCAGCAAGTTTTTTTAATGCTCCACGTGCTTTGTCAGTAGTAGCATATATTCTCTTTTGAGCTTCCTGCTTTCCGTATTTATTTTCCATGTACTCCTTAAAAACCCTAAATGCAACAGCTGGCTCAGTAGTAGTACCAGACTTAGATATAATGTTAACTGAAACTTCTTTCCCTTCAATTAGTTCAAGTAAATCAGTTAAATAAGTTGAACTTATATTGTTACCCACAAAATAAATTTCTGGAGTTTTACGCTTGTCTTTTGGAAGCATATTGTAGAATGAATGTGAAAGCATTTCAATTGCTGCCCTTGCTCCTAAATATGAACCTCCAATACCAATTACTATCAATACGTCTGAATCTGATTTTATTTTTTCTGCTGACTTCTTTATTCTAGCAAATTCTTCTTTATCATAATTTACTGGTAGGTCAACCCATCCTGTAAAATCGTTTCCAGCACCAGTTTTGTTATGCAACATATCGTGTGCAAGCTTAACTTGTCCTTCTAAATAATTAATCTCATAATCATTTAAAAAACATGATGCTTTTGAGCTGTCAAATGTAATCTTTTCCATAATTACCTCCTAATTTAAACCTTTTTCAATTTTAAAAATTAATCCTTAATAGTATATCATTTGAGTTTACTAATTTAAAGTTATATTACCATTTTCTATACGCTTTTTATACTTTTTATATACATATTTTGATGATGCAATCCATTTCACGAAATATTTACTAGGTAAGAAAAAAGCTTGTACTGTTAATAATATTATTAAATGAGGGATTAACTTCATTTTAATATTATTGTTGCAAAGGAGAAAAATTATGTCAAATCCTAAAACACCACTTGTTGCAAATAGTAGAGAAGCATTGACAAAATTTAAGATGGAATGCGCAGCTGAAATAGGCAGAACTCAATTTACAAAAGAAAACAACGACCACTATAAGGGAGATTTGACTTCAAAGCAAAACGGTTCAGAAGGCGGCCCTATTGGTGGACAGATGGTAAAGAAAATGGTTGAAGCGTATGAAAAAGGAATGCAATAATATCTGATTATTACCTATAAATGTTTACAAAAAAATATCAGTGAGAAGGTATTCTCTACTGATATTTTTTTGCAGGTTTATTTTACTGCTGCTCCTGTACAATCATTTCAGCTGTAGCCATTATCTCTTCATTTTTAGCTGTAGTCTCTTCCACTGTTGCAGATATAGATGTAATATCTGTATTTATATTACTTGCCCTTTTCTTTAATTCTTCAGAAATAGCAACAATATCCTCTATATTTTTATGAAATTCAACTTGATCAGCTTTAGTTGAGTCTGCTGCATGCCTTGATTGATCAGCAAGCTTACGTACTTCATCAGCTACAATCGAAAAACCTCTTCCTGCTTCTCCCGCTCTTGCTGCTTCTATTGCAGCATTTAATGCTAGCAAATTTGTCTGGGTTGATATTTGTACTATTTCTTCTGTAACACTTGCAAAATTATTAATATTATCTTCCATAAACCCTATTTTTTCATTAAGAACTTTTGATATATTTAGCAATGCTCCAATATCATTACTAATATTACCAATACTTATAGAATTCTCTGTACTTGCAGCAGAAACCTCCTCAATAGAGTTTGTTATTTCACTGAGTCTTCCTTTTAGAAGTCCTAATTTATGTTTTCTTTCATGGCTTAATTCTTTAACACGGGTCAAAGCATTAGATATTTCTTCATTTTCTTCTGTTAACAACCTACTTTTTGAAGCTACAGAAAGATTATAATCCATACAGTTTTCAATAACGTTCAAGCCGTTAAATATATTTATAGCCATATCTTTACAAGTTTTATATCCACACGCTTTGCAATTTCTTACCCTAGCTTCAGGAGTTTCCTTTAGCAAAGAGTCAAATATGTTATTTAGCTGGCTTTCAGTAGGTATTTTTGAACTCTTAAACTCTTCCTTATCATACTTTCTGACATAGTTATTTAAATCCAATGTATTATCAAAATATTTCAACAGCTTTTCAGGCTTATTATGAAATTTACCTCTTTTTTTCTGTCTTATTTTATTTGTAAGTCCTTCAATATCACTAATTTGTAGCTTATGACAGGTACCACTGCCTACATTACAGCCATGTTCGCAGCTCAAAACATCTAGTACGTCAGGCAGTTCCTTATTTGAATTGCTTCTTTCTGAAAACTCGTCAAAGTATTCATAGGCATCATCTGTTCCCTCAATCTGTTTTACCCATAGTTCATTATTATAATGACAGATATTTTCCTTTAAACCGCCAGGCACACAATATATATCTCCTAGAGTAAAAGGTGGAGAGCTAAATTCAGTTTTACTATAGTCCTCGATATTTATATTGTTTTTTTCTATATATTCAATCAATTTTTTAAATGTAACATTATAACTTACATAACCATTAGTATTTTTATCTTCAATTTCTGTCTTTTTAGCTACACAAGGTGATAAGAAAGCCAATCTGTCATTATTGTTTAAAGATTTTTTTATGTAAATTGCAGCACACATCAAAGGACTGTGAACTGGTGCGAGGTTTTTTATTATGTCATGTTTATATTTTTGTATATAATTTACAATTGAAGGACAAGGTTGTGCTATTACATTGCTCAATTTGTCTCTCTCTATTATTCTTAAATATGCCCAAGTAGTAATATCTGCGCCTAAGGAAACATCATAGAATACTTTTACTCCTAATGATTTTAAGCACCCAAACAGCTTTTCATAGTTTTTGAAATTAGTTTTAACTGCTGGAGCAGCAAGTACAGATATTGATATTCCATTTTTTAAGTCTTTAAAGAATTTTTCTGTATCATCCTCATAGTCTCTGGCTCCATGGTCACATTCACTTAAGCACTTACCGCATGTAATGCATGCCTCTTTATTGACATGTACCTTATTATTTCCATCTTTTATATATGCAGAATTAGCATTTAATACCGGGCAGGCATGTATACATTTATTACAGCCTGTACACTTTTCTTCGATTGTAAATATATGCATTTATATCATCCTTTTCTATCGTTGTATAATAGTAATAGCTTAGTGGAAACCAAGTAAATGTAATAATCAATTTTTTATTTATTGAGTATAGCATACTAGATTAATGTCTCAAGTAGTAAAATTTACAATTACGCAACTCTTAAATATTTTATTTTATAATTACTGCACAAATACCTTTTTTGTCTGATAATAATAAGAAAGAAGCTAAAAACAAATTTATTGTCTCTAGCTTCTTTTTTATTCACCTGAGTTAAGACTTTTGCTTACCTCAACACATAATCCTTAGTTGCCATATAATCTATAATACTTTTTGCAAATGCATTTATATCATCACTAGAAAGAGTCTTTTCAGTTGAGCCAATCACAAATCTAAAGGTCATGCTCTTCTTTCCTTCTGGTAAGCCTTTTCCAGTATAGATTGTAACAAATTCAAAACCATTTAAATACTCTGACTTAAATGCACCAATATCTTCAAGCAGCTTATCAAATGTAACTCCATTATCAACCAAGAAGCTATAATCTAACTTAACTTCAGGGAATTTTGATAAATCTTTGTATTGGATTGCATTAGTATTAATAGCTTGTAGAACATCTCTGTTTATCTCCAATACAGCTACATTAACTTTCTTGCCAATGTTCTTCTTTATCATTGGGTGAATAACGCTAATATATCCCATTAGATTTCCATTATAGCTAACATCAACAGATTTCATAGGATGAACCCAGTTGTATTCACTAGTACAAGGAGCAAAGTCAGGAGCAACATTTTTCAATGTCTTCGCAATAAATGTCATCATTCCCTTTAAGTCATAGAACAACTCGTCTTCACTCTTTGTCTTACTTCCAATCAGAACACATATATTCTTATGTTGCTCGCATTTTTCCTTTGAGTTAGCAGCCTTGAATACACTTCCGATTTCAAATATTGAAAAATCATCATATGTCTTTTCATTCTTTTCAGCAAAGCTCAGCATACTTGGAACCATGCTATCTCTCAAGGTATTGGAATCCTGTGCTTGTGGATTTAGAACCTTTACCTGTGCATTAGTTTCAATCCCTATCTTACTATTAAAGGTGTTATCATACCAAACGTAGCTCATTACCTCGCTTGCACCAAATCTTTCAGAAAGTAATTCCTTTATCTTATGGTCTGTAATTCTTTCCTCATTATATTCAAGTGGCTTTAATGCGATATCCAGAGTCTGTGGAACTATATTGTCATAGCCATATATTCTGGTGATTTCCTCTATGATATCAACTTTCATTGTGATATCCTTTGTAGCTCTGAAGGTTGGAACCTCTATATTAAAGGTATCTCCGTCAACATCAACCTTGAATTCCAATGACTTTAATACATCTACCATTTTTTCTTTAGATAAAGTGTTTCCAATATATCTATCAATATATGGCTTTGTTATTGTTATATCTATTGGCTCTAGCTTGTTGCAATACACATCAGTTAAGGCAGATGCAAATGTTATATCTGCTTGCATATCCCTAAGTAATTTAACAAACCTTTTGATAGCTAAAACTGTCATGTTAGGGTCAAGGCACTTTTCATAACGCGCACTAGCCTCTGTACGTAGACCCAATTTTGTTGAGCCCTTTCTTATTGAAGGACCATCAAAGGTAGCTGACTCTAATAAAATTGATGTGGTATCCTCTAGAACCTCTGAATTTTCTCCACCCATGATACCAGCAACAGCGACAGGTCTTTCCTTATTGCAAATGAGTAAAACATCTTCTGGTAGTTTTCTTTCTGAACCGTCAAGAGTTGTAAACATTGTTGGTTCTTTTGTAGACCTTACAATAATCCCGCTTTCTACTTGTCTGCTATCAAATGCATGCATTGGTTGACCCATCTCAAGCATCAAATAGTTAGTTAAATCAACAAGTGGTGAAATCGGTCTCATTCCACAATAGAAAAGCCTTACCTTCATATTCATTGAAGTCTTCAGATTAGTTGCTCCATCTATTTTTATGCTGGAATATCTGAGACATTTTTCTGTATCTTCAACTTTAACATCAACCTTATTCTTGTCTTCTGAGCCTGCTAAGCTATCAATCTGCATTGGCTTTAGCTCTTTACCATAAATAGCAGCAATCTCACGTGCAATTCCATAATGTCCCCATAAGTCAGGTCTGTTTGTGAGTGATTTATTATCTATCTCAACAATAACGTCATCAATATCTATAATTGATTTTATATCAGTACCAGGTGCATAATCTCCATCTAAAATAAGAAGTCCGCTATGGTCATCACTAATACCTAGTTCTTGAGCTGAACATAGCATACCAAAGCTTTCTACTCCAACCAGCTTAACTTTTCCAAGCTTAGGAAGCTTTTTTACTGAACCACCAATCTTTGCTAGTGGAACCAAAATACCTTCTGTAACATTTGGTGCTCCACATACAATTTGCAGTATTCCATCGCCTGAATCAACCTGAGTGATTTTAAGCTTTTTGGATTCTGGATGTGGAACAACGCTGAGAACCTTACCAACTACTACGTTTTGAATATCCTGACCAACAAATTCAACCTCTTCTACCTCTGCAGTAGACATTGTAAATCTGTACCAAAGTTCTTTTATATCTATGCCATCTAAATCAACATAATCTTTTATCCAATTTAATGATATTTTCAATTTGCTTCCCTCCTATCTTACTGAAAATTGTTCTAATGCTCTCAAATCTCCTGAGTTGAGAACACGGATGTCACTGATTCCATATTTCATCATTGCAAGTCTTGTGAGTCCTACTCCAAAGGCGAAGCCTGTATATTCTTCCGGGTCAATTCCGCCGGCACGTAAAACATTTGGATGCACCATTCCACATGGTAGTAATTCTATCCAGCCTGAATGTTTACAGGTAGGACAACCTTTTCCCCCACAAATCATGCAGTTCAAATCCAACTCAAAACCCGGCTCAACAAATGGGAAGAAGCCCGGTCTTAGTCTTACTTTAACATCTCTATTAAATACTTCTGACAATAGAAGTTTCATAACGTATATTAAGTTTGCGATAGATACATTCTTGTCTATCATCATACCCTCAAGCTGGAAAAAAGTATTTTCATGGGATGCGTCAATGTTTTCATTTCTAAAGCATCTTCCTGGAGCAATTACCTTTAGTGGTGCTCCAAATTTCTGCATAGCTCTTACCTGACATGGTGAGGTATGTGGTCTTAAACATGAGCCATTTTCCAACCAGTAAGTATCCTGCATATCTCTTGCAGGGTGATTCTTTGGAATATTTAATGCCTCAAAGCTATAGAATTCCTCTTCAACCTCTGGCCCATCAACAATATTGAAGCCCATTCCTGTAAAGATTCTCTCTATTTCCTTTTGAACAATAGTTACCGGATGTAAGGAACCTACTTGAAACTGAGTACCTGGCAATGATATATCAAAGTTTGAGCCCTTGCTTAATGTCTTTTTAACATCGTTTGCGCTCAGTTCCTTAAATTTAGCCTCCAAAAATTCACTCAATTCATTCTTTAACTCATTTGCCTCTTGTCCGAACTGCTTTCTTTCTTCAATAGCCATGTTTTTGAGATCCTTGAGCATATCTGTCAATTCACCCTTTTTACCTAGTAGCTTTACTCTAAGCTCTTCAACCTCGCTACTTGTGGAAGCTTCTTTTATTTTGCTAAGAGCAAGGTCTCTTAAATTACTTATTTTTTCAATCACGTCTATTATCTCCTTTCATTGTTTACTTTTTTGACAATATAAAAGCCCCCATCCCATAAAAAGGGACGAAGGCATTCTTCGCGGTACCACCCAGATTTTAAAGTAACCTAGCTTGACTTTCAAATGTTTGAATAAATCAATTAATCATACAATCTTATCATGCTAATAGCACTAAACTCTTTGTAATTTAACGGTTTTTTACCGGCAGCCCCTACGTTTGATAAAATACTTGGCTTTTACCCAGTTGGCGGTAGAAGCTTAGTTATACTTAATACTATTCAAAAGGTATTAAGTATATAATTTTATCCAGTTCAGAGCCACAGCTTCGGAGGGAACTTGGGCAAGTAGTTTGCTAAAGGTACTTTCAGCCAGTGATACCTTCTCTCTAGAACATCCTTTTCTCACTTACTTTTCTCCATCATCGCTTTTATTAGTATTATATGTTAGCTATTATAGCAATATAAAATAAAACATTCAAGGAGATTTTTGTTTAGCAAATAAAGATTTATATATATTTATATAAGATTTTTATGACTGTCTGTTTTTCTGCCTAATTGCTAGTACTTTTATAATATCTTAAACTGAATCTCCAAAAAAAGTAGGATAATAAATACAAAGCGACACCAATAAAAGGCTCAATATACATATAAATTTGTGGATAATTAACCATATCAGGTTGTGGGTTCATCGAAGAACACTATTTGGGGTAAATGGTAATGCAGCAACTATATCTGCTCTCATTCTTTGTCCAAGGGATAGCTGCCGAACTGGTTGATTAATAAATTCATCCAAGTCAAGAAGTTAGCTGAATTGTTCTAGCTTTTCTCTGAATTTCTCTTCTGGAACCCCTAACAAATTACTTAACCCCGTTATTAATAACCATTACTCTTGAGCATAGCCTTTCTACTTCAGAGACATCGCGAGTTGATAAAACTACAGTGATATCTTGCTTCTAAATAAAAAAATCCGCAGAAATGTTGAATTTAGAAAATATAGCCTCTATTTCCTTTGATAAATCTTTTAATATCTTTGGCTCGTCATCACAAACCGCAACGGTAAACATTGTAATCCCCATTTCTCATGCTATTTTTAAATACAGTATAGCACAATAAAACGAAGTGAAAAGAGCAAATAAATATGGTGCTATTGCCTCTATTTACGAGTTAATAGAGAGCAAAAGCACCATGTGGATTTTTTTGTTAAACAGTATTGAACCCCATTCTAAAAAATGAAAGTTTTTTACTTTACTTCATGAACTGACCGTGATCTTCTTTAATTTCTTTTTTCATTTTTTGAACTGCATCTTGCCTCCTACTATTTTTTTCTATTAAAGTTTCTTTTAATCTAACATCGTCAGTTTTATTAATTATTTCATTAGCAACTTCTGTATTGTGCATAGTTTTATTAATTTTTGTTTTAACTCTTTCTTCATTTCCTTGCTGGTAATCTGGATTTTTAGTTATTTTCATATTTCAAATACTCCTTTGTTTTAATAAAAAGCTATTACTTATTATGTCCACGAAAAAATTTTGTAGACTCTAAAAAATTCCTCGAATCAATATTTATTTGTGGCCCACTTGACTACATTTTTGGCAAATAATACAATGTAGTAAATCCTAAAAGAAACTAAAAGGAAAATTTATGGGCTATAAACGTTTATCCTTAATGTTATTTGCACAATTTATCATATTATTACCTCTTTATTTTACTGGAATTAATATATTAAACGGTAATTATTCATACGCCATCCCTTTTATCTTACTAATGGCGTACTTTTTGTACTCGCTAAATCTGTTAAGGATCGAAGCCCTGAAAATTAAGAAAGATAAACATGATGGTGTCTATAGGGAAACATTAATTCTGTGTAATTACGATGTATTATATAAAGGATTAGAGAAAAACAACAATATGCCACCAATACCAATTGCTACATTCAAGTGTTTTGACAGTGATGAATATATGTGTTTGAGTGGGGATTACTCACAAGTAAACATGGTAGAAGGAAAGAAATATAAAGTCAAATATTATAAGAGTTCAGGACTTTTAATTGATATAGAAAATGACTACAGCCGTCCTAAAAAAGTAAAAGTAATTAAACACTCTAAGCAATCTCAAAAATCTACGTATACTAAACGCGCAAAGTTCATAAAACTGTCTGAGCTCCCTGCCTTTATAGAAGTCCTTATTACTTTATTAATAATTGGTGGTCCAATATTCATTATTTTATTTGTTTTATATAAGTTATATAAATTAATCCAAATAGAAGTTTTAATGACTAGATATGATATATTACTTGTTCAGCCTAGTTTTTTAGTTTGGTTTTTTATCTTTTATGGATTAGCTGTTTTTTTTCTAATACTATTCGAGAAAGATAATAATACTTATCTTGGTTTTGTCTCCAAAATATATTTCAAACTTGGATTTAGGAAATCTCTTGCTTTAGTTTCTATTATTTTTATTTTACTTTTAACACAATTATTCTCCGTCTATATAAAAGTTTCTCCAGATAAAATAGAATGCAAAAATGGATATTTCTTAGATACTCAAACTTATAGTTGGAATAGTGTTGAGAAGTCTCGCATCTATTTTTCTTCAGAAAGTCATAAATATAAAATACATATCAAATTACACTATATTTTAGTATTAAAAGACGGTAACACAATTGAGCTTAAAAACTCAGATATGTTTTGGGATAGAATTTTAAAGGTGGATACCATTTTACAGCATCATGGTATTACTGTCGATAGAGGAGCAATATCCTACTTGGAAAGTATTAATTTTATTCTTGATGAAGATGTAGATTTTGATAGTGGATTAAAAGTATTAAATCAAATAATATCAGTAGAAGGATATCTAGGTTTAGTAAATTAAAATTTTATGGATTAAGTACTGCTTTTAAAATATAATTAAATTAGCACCAATTTACAGGGAGGTCGATATTGTGGAAAATAACATTTTGATTGAGATTGAAAAAAGACTGGATGCTATACCAGCATTAGAACAACGTATGGTAAAACTACGTATCCGAATAAATGATGCGCAAGATGAGGTTAAATCCTTATTGCACAGATTTGAATCAGAGTCATTAGATGTTGAAAATATTCAGAAGGATTCTTTATCAAATACCATATTAAAGTTAATTGGAAAATACGAAGGAAAGGTTAATAAAGAAACTCAAGAAATGCTAATGGCCAAAATGGATTATGATAAAGCAACTGAAAGAGTAAAAATGTTATACAATGAACAGGGTGAACTTGGCAACAAGCTATCCGAGTTATATAAGGAAAAACAAACTTTTGAAGATGAGCTAAAAAAAAGAGAAGAAATGATCAAAAGTAATGTTACAGATCAAACCTACAAAATATATACGGAAATCCAAACTGAGCAAAACTTTCTGACAACTCAGCTTATTGAAATAGACCAAGCCCTTAAAGCAGCAAATAGAGTACTAGCTACAGCAACTAGAGCCATGCAGCAACTTCAGAGTTCTGAAGATTGGGCTACATATGATGTATGGGGCGGTGGCGGAATAATCAGTCATCTGGCAAAATATGAACATATTGATGAAGCTCAAGCAGAATTTAATACATTAAACTCTCAGATTAAAGATTTTGAAAAGGAACTCCTTGATGTAAATATACAGGATACTTATGATTCTTTAGGAATAGATTCAACTACAAGAGCTATAGACTTTTGGTTTGACAATATATTTACCGATTTAAGTGTGAGAGATAAGATTCGTGATGACATGGAAAATTTAAGAGAACTAAGCAATAAAGTCAACAAAACTATTAACAATCTAGAAAGTAATAGGGTTGAAATAAATAGAAAGTTAGACGAAACAGCAACTAGAAAGAATGTTTTGATTATGTCTATAGAAGGATAATTTTTTGATATTCATACCCGCTGCCCATGCAATTGTTTTTATAGCAAAAATAATATAAAATGCTATTTATACGGAGTTGGATTGGAGATTACGAATGCAGAAAAAATATATTATAAGAGGATTAATTGCAATCCCAGTAATAGGATTACTATTAAAAACGCGGACACCCTCCATTAAAGGACATAAAAATAGTATTAGCACCTTGAAGCAGATTGAGATTAATGGTACAAAACATGAACTGCTGATTAGGGGTAATGACAAAAATAATCCTGTAATTATCTTTGTGCATGGAGGTCCAGGTACTCCTGAAATTCCCTATGTCAGAAAATATCAAGATTTATTAGAGCAGAATTTTACTGTTGTTCACTATGATGAAAGAGCTTCGGGAAAGTCATATCATTTCTTTGAAGATTATTCAAACTTGTCCATTGACTTGCTAGTAGATGACTTAATTGCACTAACAGATTATATTAGAAAAAAATTATGTACAAAACAAATTATATTAGTAGGACATTCCTTTGGAACAGTTGTAGCAATAAAGGCAGCTAACAAAGCACCTGAGAAGTATTTAGCCTATATAGGACTAGGTCAAATAGGTGATTTTTGGAGTAGAGAATTGGAGTCCTTGGAGTACTGCTTATCACAAGCCACACTACAGAACAATTCTCAAGATATTAAAGATATAGAAGCTTGCCGAGATAGTATAGTAAATCACAAAGATACTTTTCCAAGAAAATATACTCGAAAATATGGTGGAGTAGCACGACTTATTAATGATGCAAGCGATATGGTATCAGGAATGTTGCTGAATCCTGAATACAATTTATTTGATACTATTCGTTTCGGCAAAGGTCGTTCGGTTTCAAATAAAGTCCTATGGACGGAATTGATGAAAAGCCAACTTCCAAATGAAGTTTCAGAATTAAAAATACCTTGCTATTTTGTTATGGGTAAATATGATTATTTAACACCTGCAAAAACTGCAAAAGCATATTTTGATTCTATAAGTGCACCAGTAAAAGAGTTTATCATATTTGAAGAGTCAGCACACTACCCTCAATTTGAGGAAAAGCAGAAGTTTTTTGATTTGGTGAATAAAGTCTATGAAGAAACTAAACCGTAGTAGTTGTAGTTACAGTTTAATTTACATTTGTGTACTCAGATACTTCCTCTCTCTTAATTACTCGCCTTATACCTGAATTAAACGTAGCTTGAACCAAAAAGTAAATTGCATTTAGTAAAATAAAAACTATACCGATTACAAATACGTTTGTTTGGAAAGGCATGTAATCCCCGGTCTGAAGAGACAAAGATTTTTGGATTGACTGTACAAGCTTAATACTAGGCCAAAGGGTTAAGAGAAACGACACCCATATAATAGGTTTATAAATATCTACGAGCATTTTCCTTATTTCCTTAGCTTTATAGCCCATTAGTTGAAGAATAAGAATATCTCTTGTACTGTCTTGAAAATTAAGCAACAATGCTAAATAGAGAAGAATGCAACCTACAACGCAGCCAATAGCTTGATTTATTACAGCACTGCTTTTATTGGACACTGAGGCTCTATCTAATGCATCAAGCCTTTGTTCATGTGTCATTACTGTTCCGCCATTGCCTAATGGTTTCATGCTCAAAACACCATTATAAGAGTTTTTAGGCAAATCAAGGAGTTCGGTCAGTGTATCCTTGTCTATGTAGACACAGTTACTTGTAGCATTGTCCACAATATGCACCATTGCTCTAAATTCCCGCCCATTAACATAAAGGATAATTTTATCTCCATTTTGGAAACCATACATTTCTTGTAGAGCAGGGCCAATAAAGACATTGTTCTCTTGTGGCAAATCAATTGATATTCCCTCGGAATTTTTAAGTGATAAAAGTGTTTTTCCTCGCTCTAAGCCAACAATCTGCTGTTCTACCTTGTTAACACTGCCAGTTTTTGAAAGTGTACCTGGTACAGACAGATACATTTGTATATCTAACTCTTTATTCTCTTGCTCAAGATATTCTTCATACTGCGTGTCATAAAGATAGTTATGCCCATCTATTTGAGATTTGAACACCGTTCCACTGCTCAAATTTAGTGAATATCCCATAACAAACATAACAGTAAAACTCATCACCGCAGTCACAATTAGTATCACTGCGATAGGTTTTCTTAAAGCAATACGTATAGAAGCTTTATTCTTAATGGGTATGAGACCAACAAAAGTATTTGCCAAGTGCAGTATTATACTATATTTTAGTTCTCTATTTATACCAGCCAGTAAAACACCGCTTTCCTTGCCACGAACAAACCCATATGAAAAAACCGATGCAATGCATAACGTCATAGTTGGTAACAGAAATCCAATTAAAACACTTGTACCATGAAGCTCTCTCACTAGACCCGACATAGAATACGCTTTTTCATTAGCATGAATGAGAATACTTGATGAAAAATATCCACCACATATTCCAAACACCGTTCCCAATAAAGACAGTACTACAGTAAAAGCTATAAAATAGCTACAAAGCGTACGATCCTTAAATCCCAGTGATTTTAGACAGCCAATCTGCTTTTTGTTAATCTTGAAGAACCTATAAAAAAACATGATAAACACAAAAGCTGTAAGCATCGTTAAGGCCAACAGAAAACTGAGTGCAAGAATCTTGTTTGATTTTAATGCAGTCATGTACAGCGATTGATCTTCATTTAATGAGGGTAAAGCATACAACTTTGCTATATTCCCATCAATAGAAAAACGTACGAAGAAGAACATAAAGGTTGTGAGTGCTGTCAAAATCAGCATTAAGATAACAAACACCTTGTTTTTTGCCATTTCTTTTGTGAGCTGCTTATATAATAATCCCATCGAATCCTACCCCCAAGCCATATCACTAGCTAAAATGGCATTTTTGTTTATCTTATCTTGAAACACCAAACCATCTTTTATTGTAATGACTCTGTTTGCCGTTTCCGCGATTTGAAGGTTGTGGGTTGTAAAAAGAATTGTTATACCAAATGTGTTTTTTAATGTGTGCAAAAGATCTACAACCTTTTTGCTATTGGCTTCATCAAGGGAACCAGTGGCTTCGTCACAAAATAAAATGCTAGGTTTTTTAATAACAGCTCGTGCTATTGCGATTCTCTGTTGTTGCCCTCCAGACAACTGAGCCGGAAACTTATCAAGTATTGTATCAATTTCTAGCAGACCAGTTAATGTGTCAAAAGGTAGTGGCACTGAGGATGGAGCTATTCCTATCAGAATATTTTCGCGAGCCGTAAGGTTGTTAAGTAACAGGTAGTTTTGAAAAATGTTTCCTACTTCCCCACGCTTCCAGTCAGCAAGCTGTCCTTCTGACATACAAGTTATATCCTTACCTTTATAATACACCTTGCCTGATGTAGGTTTAAGTAATCCTGACATTACATTAAGAAGCGTCGTTTTACCGGAGCCGCTAGGTCCCAGTATAGCAGTAAAAGTGTCTTCTTCTATTCCTAAACTGATACCACGCAATACTGCTTCATTATTGTTGAACTCTTTTTTTATATTTTCTGCTGTTATTATAAGTCCCAACTCATCAATCTCCTTTTAGCTAAGTATTATTCTCAATTTTCTTTGCGTTCCGAAGTTTTAGCTGATCATTAATGATGGAAATATCGTCTTTAATGCGAAAAATATCGATAAGGCAGCCTATAATATAAACCACTATACCTATAAGCACGATAACCCATAAAGGGGGATTGATAAACCATTTGAATACGAAGCCAAATGTCAATAATATTCCCAAAATATACCCAATTTCAATAGCTACTTCAATGATGAAGTATTCACTTTCAATCTTTCGTACAAAAATCAAACCAACATGAATAAGGATATTTACAAGCAAGACTTGATAGACGCTTGTTAAACACAGAAAATTTGCCTGATATAGAGAAGCAACCATAGTAAGTATGATTAATGTCAATCCCGTTGTTGCAAAACAATTTGTAATCATTTTTTTCATATTGCCTACCTCCCAAGTAATTTCTCTTTAATATTTGCAACAAACTTCCTTGTTACATTAATCCGTTCTCCATTTGATAAAGTAGCTTCCATCCGACTATTCGCCAAGGGACGTATGCTTACCAATACATTAATATTGATTACACATGATTTGCTGACCTGCACAAAACTAGGAAATTGAAATTCATCCATTAACTGATATAGGCGATATTCAGTACGGTATACTGATTTTTCACAATATACAAAAGTCTTTTTATCAACACTTTCTATGTAGTAAATATCTGATACATTGACCCATATTTCACGTTGTTCAGAATTGCATTTCACTGTACTGTCAATAGATTTCACAAGAGCTACCAACCTTTTGATAGTAGCATTCATTCGAGAGTACTTAATTAAAACTTCAATATCTTCTTGGCTTAGGTTTTCCTCCAACTTAACAATCATTTTTAATATACCTCCAGTATAAGAACTGTATCATGGGGTTGCAATAGCTGTGTGACTGACATGCAAATATGCGTAACTGTCATGCAAAACCTTCCATTCTTTATAGTTATAACTAATATTATATACTGTTAAGAAAATAAAAAGAGAGACTATTTTTGAAAAACAGTCCCTTTTCTTATTTATTATTTGTTATTCAGTTTTAGTCTTTATATAGTCTTGTACGGTTGAAAACGTTGATTGCCAAAGCATTACGTTATACCTATTTCATTAGTATTATAACATTATGTGATGTCCCTGCTTCAAATACAGGTATCTTCTTAACCTCTGTACCATCTACAGTTATTTTTGCCACACCTGTGTTAACTCTATTTGGATTCTGTACCTCAATATTGTAAGTTGCACCTCTAAATACTCTGGTTGCCTTAAAACCTTGCCAATCAGACGGAATACATGGGTCAACAATCAAGCAATCATAATGAGCCTTTATCCCTAAAATATACTGGCTGGAAGCTACCATATTCCATGCTGCTGTACCTGAAAGCCATGAATTTCTACCTATACCGAATTGAGGATGCTCTTTTCCTAATATATTTTGGCAATATACATAGGGTTCTACCTCGTACAACTCAGCGTCGTCATTTCTCTTGCCAGGAAGTATTTGGCTATAATAATCAAATGCCTTATCTCCATGTCCAAGCATTATTTCTGAAATCATTACCCAAGGATTAGTATGTAGGAATATTCCCCCATTTTCTTTTGTTCCTGGTGGATAGGTAGTAACGCCTCCCTTGGTATCATCGTGTTCTGTGTATGAGGGATACATTGTAGCTATTCCAAACTTAGAATCCAAGTATTTTTCAACTGACCTCATGCATTTTTCAGCCTTTTCGCTATCAGCGACCTTGCCCATTATAGCCCATGACTGAGAGTTTATAAATATTTTACCAAACTTGTTTTCTTTAGACCCAATTGGTTCTCCATTATCGTCAAATGCTCGCTTATACCATTCCCCGTCCCAACTGCTATCATTAATGGCATTCTTCATTTCCACAAACATAGAAGCATACTTTGAGCAAAGCTCTTGGTTTTTTATGTGCTCGCATAATTCAGTCATCTCTACAGCCGCTCTACAATACAACATAGATGTGAATACACTCTCAGCAATGCCTTTACCTGTATCAAGATTCAGCGTATCATTCCAGTCTGCACGTCCAGCTAAAGCTATATTGTTAGGCCCTCTATTGTTATGGGTAAATTCCATGGCCAAATCCAAATGCTCCATTACTGATGCTGAAGTAGTCTTGTCATTGTACAAAACATTTTCCTTTAGGAATTCAAAATCACCAGTCTCCTTCACATAAGCATTTACAGCCAATATCAGCCACAAGTGGTCATCAGAATACCAATCAAATTTCTTGACTGGTGCATCTCCCTGTCCACCCTCTCCAGTAAGTGGGAAGAACAGATGATATACTCTACCATCAGTATATTGGCTTTTCAAAAGCTTTATTATAAGTTGTTTTGCTTCACCAGGTATAGTATGCATAACACCTAAAGTATCCTGTGCGCTATCACGTATTCCCATTCCTCTTCCCAAGCCAAGCTGGTAAAGAGAAACAAAACGCGACCAGTTAAATGTAGTTTTACACTGATACTGATTCCATATATTCACGAATAGATTCATGTCTTCATCAGGTGTATCTGCACTTAAGTTGCCAGTATAATCTCTCCAATAATCTTTCAAGCGTTCCAAAGCTGCTTTTGCATTTTTAGGAGATAAATAATCTTTTATATCTTTTTTTATGTCTTTCCTGTCTTCTGCAAAGCCTAGAACAAATACCATTTCACGCTCTTCATTTGGCTCTAAATCAGCATCAATACAGAAGGCACCAACACCATTTGTTCTATAGGATATTGAGTTACTGCAAGCACCTTGTTCAACCGCTAGTGGATTGCTCTCAGACCTATACTTTCCGATAAAGGTTTCAAGATTTGTATCATAACTGCTAACCTTCTCCCCAGTTGCAAAGAAGGAAGCATTATCACTTATGTAGTGTGGATAGTATGTGATAATACCATCATTAAATCTACATTGATTTATTTGCTGAACCCAATCCACATTTTGCTGATCCATTACTGCTTTCCAAAAACAAAATTCAGAGTAAGCGTAAACTTGGAGTTTTTGGGCTGCACCACGAGTATTTGATAACTTTACATGCCAAATTTCAAAATTTTTATCATCTGGAACAAAGTATGTTACCTCACCAATTACACCTTGGTATTCACCAGTCAAAACGGTGTAGCCCATACCATGTCTACAGGTGTAACTATCAAGCTTCCTTTGAACTGGCTGATAGCCAGGATTCCAATACTCTCCATTGTCTTTATTTCGGATATAAATATATCTTCCTGGTCTATCCATTGGTATACTGTTATATCTATATCTTGTTACACGTCTGTTTTCGGGATCCTTGTGGAAGCTATACCCTCCTCCAGTATTTGATACTATACCACCGTAGATACCACTTCCTATATAATTTATCCATGGGGTTGGTGTATCTGGTCTAGTCACCACATACTCTTTATTCTTCTTATCAAAATACCCGTATCTCATTACATCCTCCTCCACTTAATTATGGGAGCGTTCCCACAAAAGCTAAAAAAATATAGTTGCATATTTTAAAAGATGTGGCTATGCCATATCTTCTTTCATTACTAAGAAAATTTCAGCATTAAATCAACTAGATTTTAAAATTAAAATATTTAAATAAAAAATTTACAAAACTAAATTGAAATAACTAAATTAAAATAACTAAATTGAAATAACTACGCCTAAATTATTTATATCAAATAAGCTTTAAGTTAATATGCTTCACTGCTGATTTCTCTTTTACAGCAAGACTCTCCATAATAAATTTCAGTATCAAACGAAATAACTTTGGGTTCTACCTCTGGGTTATTTATATTCTCAATAATCAACTTGATAGCTGCTTGCGCGACTTTCTCTATGGGCTGTCGCATGGATGTAAGTCTAATATTTGATGGAATAAAGCGTAACATCTCACAGATATTATCAAATCCGACAATAGACAAATCTTGTGGAACTCTTACTCCAAGCTCACTAGCCCTTTGAATAGCTTCATAGCCCTGTAAGTCATTAAATGTAAATACCGCTGTTGGTGGTTCCTCTAAGAAAATAAGCTTTTCAACGGCCTGACTTCCAGATTTATCTCCAGCATCTGTATAAATCACATAGTCTTTGTTATAGCTAATACCATTTTCTTCAAGTGCCTCAATATATCCATTCAATCTCTCAGAAGCGGCCCTATGATTTACATTTCCAGATATATGGGCTATTTTCTTATGCCCTAATCCAATTAAATATTCAACTGCCGTTTTTGCTCCAGAGAAATTGTTAATTATGATATTGTTTACCTTAATGTCATTAAAATGATTTTCAATTATTACTAAAGGTAATTTAGAGTTAATAATTTTCTGCACTATCTCAGTATCTTTAACATCACTACCAAATAGAATAAGTCCATCAGCAGCTCCACCTGTAAAGTACTGAGCATACCTTAATTTTGAATTATAATCATCGTTTGAGCTACAAAAAACAACATTATAATTATATTGGGCTGCATATTTTTCCAGCAAGTTTGCTAAATTCAAATACACTGATATATTTAATACATTATAAATGACTCCTATGACCCCAGACTTCCTTGACACAAGATTTCTAGCAGCTTGGTTTGGAATATAATTTAACTTTTCTATTGCATCAAGTACTTTTATTCGAGTATCCTCTTTCACACTCAACTGATTGTTTATTACTCTTGAAACAGTTGTCTTTGAAACACCTGCCACTCTGGCAATATCGAAAATGTTACTCATAATATCCTCCATTCGCCTAATAGTAGTCAAAAACAGAGTTCTTGGAGCCAAATACTATAATGTATATTAGTTATATTTTAATGAAACTACCATTAAAGAGAATGTTCCCACTTAATAACATTGTACAACGGATTTATATACCAATTCAAGTATTATCCTGTGTTTTCTGTCTAACAATTTCATAAATCATAATTGAAGCAGCTATTGATGCATTTAGGGATTCAGCCTTGCCAGGCATTGGTATTTTAACAAGTCTATCTGCCATTTTCACCGTTTCATCGCTTATTCCATTTGCCTCATTGCCAACAATAATTGCACTTTTGCCTGTCAAATCTTCATCAAAGTAGTTATTAGGGCCATCCAAGTGTGAAGCAATAACCTTATAGCCTGATTCTTTTAGTAGTTTTATTATTTCATCTATTCTTAGTCCTTCAAATATTGGCATATGAAAAATAGAGCCCATTGTTGAACGTAGCACCTTAGGAGAGAAAAGATCAACACAACCCTTAGTCAAAATTACTGCAGATACATTTGCAGCATCAGCCGTTCGAATAATAGTTCCAACATTTCCTGGATCCTGAAGACTATCTAATATAACTACTGAGTTTCCTTGCTCAATAACCGTATCAAAAACAAAGTCTTTCTTTTTCAATACAGCCAAAATTCCCTGTGGTGTTTGGGTATCTGATATTTCCTTAAACAGTTTTTCACTCACAAGGAAACAATCATTACACAATGCGCTAACTCTATTTAATAGTTCTTTTCCACCATTTAAACCTTCGAGCTTATCTGAAATAACCACTTTTACAATATCTTGACCATTGTCAATAGCATCGCTTACAAATCTTATTCCTTCAACAAAATAAAGGTTCTCTGCATCTCTATTCTTTTTCAGATGTAAAGCCTTTATTTCTTTTATTGTATTGTTTTGACTGCTGGATATATAGTTCATTTATAGCATTTCCCCCGATATATAACGTTGATTCTGTTGTAAAAGCGAAATTTCTATGTACTAAAAGTTTTAAAAAGCTCTGTTTAAGAATAGTGCTGTTATTAGCTATAATATTATCTAGATATATATGTTTAACTTCAAAAAAATTACATTTTAAAATGTTGTGAATTATCAGGATTGATTTATATGTTATTATCACCAAAATTCATAATGAACTATATCTTCAATCTTCTTTCTTGGACGGGCTTTAGGGGTTTCATTCGGATAGCCAACAGTTATAACTCCTACTACATATTTATCGGAAGGTATATTTAAGACTGGTCTAATTTCTTCTTGTGTAAACTCTGCAACCCAGCAAACTCCTAGTCCTAAATTATTGGCTTGTAGCAACATGTATCCTGCTGAAATTGAGGTATCTCTAATTATTCGTTTCACTTCATCTTGTGGACTATTATCATCTAAATATACCTCTATATCTTCTTTTATTCTACAACGCACATCTGCAACACATACAATAAAAACAGGTGCTGTTAGCATCCATTTTTGATTATGAGAAGCCTCCATTACTTTTCGTCTATTTTCTTCAGATTTTACTACTATATAGTGCCAAGGCTGTGTGTTACTACCTGATGGAGCTAGCCTTGCACTTTCCAGCAGTTCAGTTATTTTTTCATTTTCAACTTGTTTGTCAATATAATTTCTTATGCTTCTACGCATTTCAATTTCTTTAATCATATATTTATTCCCCCTTACTCTGATAATATTTTAGTACATATTATTTTACAATTATATCTTTATTTCATTAAATAATACACTAATATTTCTTTCAATATTCTTTTTATTTTACTCTAATTCCTTAAGGCCTTAATTACGCTTTCAATTGTTAAACAATCTACATCTATAAACTCTTCCCTCTCATGAATATTCCATAGGTGGTGTGCATCTGATGAATATATTCTTTTCATAGTGCTTATTTTATTATCCTTAGACAGTACTATATCATCAGTCTTTTTATCACTGATTTCAACACATTTGATGTCAATATCTTTAGGCATAGCTCCTAAGTTTGAGAGTATGGAATTGGATTTTCTGTCTATATGAGCAGGGATTGCAAGCCCACCTAGTTTCTGGTTCACAACCTGAAATACTTCATTAATGGTAATAGAAGTTGAGGTTAAAAGCAGCCTAGCTTCCTTTCCAATCAACTCATCATTCTCATCTAGAATAAGCTGTTCTCCAAAAATATCTTCTTTATTTCTGATATTTGGCAACCTTGCGTAAACCAAGTTTTGCATTTCTGCTGCTTTTTCAGTATTGGGGAACAAGCATACAACATGTATCTCCTCTGCAGTCTCTATCTCCATTGCTGGAATTACAAGTAATGAAGTATTTTTCGCGCAGTTGGATATTGCCTGTACATTCGCACAAGAATTATGATCAGTTATTGCTATGACATCCAACCCCTTCAATATACTCATATTAACTATATTATTTGGTGTCATATCATTATCTGCGCAAGGAGATAATGAGGAATGTATATGTAAGTCATATGCAATGTTCAAACCATTCCTCCCAAACCACAGTAATTTTAATCTCAGCGTGGTACTAATATATGGTGCTGCGAAACTATTATTAACATCAATTTAATTTTAAAGCTTATTTGTTAATAACACTCTATCTGAGCTAAGTCTTGTCCAACATTCTCTTGCATATCTCAAAAGAATTGTATTGTGAGCTAATAATTATGATTCCGTTTTCGTTTGCCTTTTTTAGCGTGAGTTCTTCAATTTCAATGCCTTCAGGAATAATTACACAAGCGACGTCAGTCATCATAGCGACAGCTGGTACATTTACATTTGTAAGTACAGTAATCCATGCATCACCTTTTTGTGCATGAGACATAACCCAGCTAAGTAAATCACAAATATATACATTGTCTATTTTTAAGTCATTTATATTAGTACTTTGTGTTACTATCTTTCCATCTATTTTCGTAATAAATTCCTCAATGAACATATACTACCTCCATTAGCCACATATCGGCCACGAAATATAATCACATTATACAATCGTATCTTTATCCATTACAGGAGGCATTTTCCCTCCTAAGTCCACCATTTCTTTTGCCAAGTCTCTAATACGTTCTCTCAACTTGAAAATACAATCTGTTTCATTTGCAATTTCCCTTACAATATCCTCTGCCAATGCGCGACAGTTTGGTGCGCCACACGCACCACAATCCAATCCAGGCAACTCAGTGTATATCTTTTCAAGTTTTTCTAACTTCACCATAGCCTTTGAAAAGTCCTTATCAAGCTTCATAACAGGTTTATATTCAACATTAGATGTCCAGACAAGTTCCTCATAGCTATTTTTATCATTACTCACAGCGCCTCTTTTTGAAGCTTCCTTCATATGCTTTTTGAGTGTTGTCTTGGCTACAAACACATTTGCTACTGTTAGTGGCCCACCCAAACAGCCTCCGGAGCATGAAAGCGCTTCAACAAAATCAACATCATTAAGCCTATCTTCCTCAATCTCATCGAATATTTTTATAATATTGTGAATACCATCAACAGCTAGTACTTTATCTGTTCCCAAAGCCCCACTTTCTCCGCCTGAATTGGCCCAGTCTATTCCCTCTACTCCTGCCTCTGTTAATTTGGTATTGTTATTAAGATTACTTAAAACTGATAATATTTTAATATAGATATCCTTAATTGAAATAACACCATCAACATAGGATTTTTGTTTTTCGTATGGAGCCTTTACACTTGTGACCTTTGCGGCACATGGAGAAATAAAAAATACACCTATATCCTCCATAGCTATTTTTTGTTTATTATGTAGCTCATTTTTTACAATTTTTGCAGCAACCTCCATAGGTGATTCTAGCTTAACGATATTATCAATTAGGCTAGGAAATCTTACTTGTATAAGCCTTACAGCAGCAGGGCATGCTGATGATATCATCGGTTTTTTTATATTAGGGTTCTTTAGTAGCTGCCTAGTGGCTTCACTAACTATTTCTGCCGCACGAGCAACCTCATATACGTAATCAAAACCAATTAATTTGAGTGCATTTAAGATGTTATTTCTTGAATACTTCTTATCAAATTGTCCATAGAGTGACGGAGCAGGTACAACAACTTTATATTTAAACTCATTAATTATATCCAAACTATCGCTAATAGCAGTTTTTGCATGATATGGGCATACACGTATGCACTCACCACAGTCTATACAACGCTCATTGATTATTCGAGCTTTGCTTTTTCGCACTCGGATTGCCTCAGTAGGACAACGTTTGATACAGTTAGTGCACCCTCTACATTTGTCTTTGTCAAGATTAACAGAATGAAAATACTCTTTCATAGCAACCTCCATAATTCATAGAAAAAAATGTAGCATATAGAAGTTATGAAAAATTCACAGTCAGTACAACTTTCGTTCCTTTTCCAACCTCAGTAAATATTTCTAGCTTATCAGCATACTTTTTCATGTTAGGAAGACCCATTCCAGCACCAAAGCCCATTTCTCGTATGTTATCTGGAGCTGTCGAATATCCTGCCTTCATAGCAAGCTCCAAATCTGGAATTCCTGGGCCATGGTCAATAATAGCAATAATAACTTTATCACTGCAAATTTCAATGTCAGCATATCCACCTTTGCCATGGATAACTGCATTAATTTCTGCTTCATACATAGCAATAGCAGCTTTCTTAATTATATCAGATGAAAGTCCAATTTGTGAAAGTTTGTTTTTCACATTACTTGAAGCCTCACCTGCTGTTATGAAGTCATTTGCAGGTATATCATACCTCAGTTTAATAGTGCCCATTGGAGCCTACCTCCTACTTTAAATGAGAGTTAAGCTTTCCCTTTCAATCCAGCATTATATAATTTGCCGCTTGAAACAAACATTGTATCCTTTGTTGACATTAAAACAATGTTTTTATCTTTTGCCAATTCAACCATGCCGTCTAAAGGAAGCTTTCCTCTGACAAATATGATTGCTTTAATGTCCATCATTTCTGCTGTCCGAATAACCTGCAAATTAATAAGTCCTGTCAATAATACAACATTTTGGGTTACATATGCCATTACATCACTCATCAAATCTGAACCACAAGCACTTGTAACCTCGTAATCCAAACAATCTTCCCCAGTAATTACCTGCGCATCAAGAATTTCAGAAATGTCACATAGCTTCATTTTTTCACCCCTTATAGCGTTTACTCTTCATAATGTTTAAAGTTTTTATCTTTTCCTTTATCTTTAATGGGAGCTATACTTATTTGTTTTATATCTTTAAGCTCTGAATTATAATTATATCTATAATAGTAAATAACGTTTTGTTCATCATTAAAGATTACACTTATGCCGTATGGCCCTCCATATTTCCCAATAGACTCCTTATGATACTCAACGTTTAGCTTATACTCTTCTTCTTTATAACCTTTTGTTGTTAAATGTGCTATTACCTTTTGTTTAACAGAATCTACAGACTCAATTTTACTTTCTTCAGGTGATACCCTAGAACAGCCAATCACTAAAATACTAATTATAAATATAGTAACTAATATTGCAGTTTTTCTATGCAAACTTTTCATAGCCCCCCACTTGGCATATCTTCAATGATATATAATTCTATTTTGTTAAATCATTAAAAGAAACAACTTCCACCAATAAATTCTTTTACAATTGAATTATTTGGAATATCCTTTGCATCGATAGGTAAAAAGTAGCTTAAAAACTCAATTAATCTCTTTACCTCAGAATATCTTTCGTTCTCTGGCCCTAATTGCATTAAAAGTGGCTCTGCATATGTCTTGAGTAAGCACAATTCGTATACAAGTGAGGAATTAAACATAATGTCAGCATTCTCTTGATAGGGGAAAATATTTTTCTCCTCGCCTCTTCGAACAGATGGCCATCTATTAATCGTATTTATTGCTGAACAGCCTCTAAACTGGTTATCTCTTACTATCCTTCTGATTATTCTAGTATCAGTAGATGGTATCCTATTGTGGTCATCAATGTTCATTGAAGTCAAGGCACTAACGTAAATCTTAAATTTATCTTCTGGTGAAATAGATGCAGTGAGCTTATCATTCAAGCCGTGTATACCCTCAATAACAAGAATATTTTTCTTATTCATAACCATTCTTTGTCCAACAGGCTCTCTCGAACCTGTCTCAAAATTATAAATAGGTATTTCTACCTCATGACCATCAAGTAGTTCCGAAAGATGTTTATTAAAAAGGTCAATATCAATAGCCTCTAGCGCTTCAAAATCAAAATCCCCATCTAGATCCTTAGGGGTTTTATCTCTATTTACAAAATAATTATCCAAAGAGATAGTCCTAGGAACAAATCCATTTACTCTAAGTTGAATACCTAATCTATTTGCAAAAGTGGTTTTTCCGGATGATGATGGTCCAGAAATCAGAACAATTCGTTTCTCTTCTTCATGGTTTGTTATTTTATCAGCTATTTCAGCAATCTTTTTCTCATGAAGAGCCTCGCTCACTCTTATTAAATCCCCTATTTCGCCTGCTTTAATAATGTCGTTTAATGCTCCAACATTTTCTACCCCCAATATTCTTACCCATTTTTTATACTCAATAAAAACTTTAAAAAGCTTTTTTTGTTCCGTAAATGGCTGAAGAACCTCTGGGTCTGATTTTGATGGAAACTGTATTACGACGCCGGGTTGATGGTATTTAAGGGCGAAACATTTAATATAGCTGGTATCAGGCACCATATACCCATAATAATAATCTTCGAAACCGCCACAGTTATAGACTGTAACATATGGCTTCTTCCTATGTTCTAGTACCTCGTATTTATCAAGTCTTCCAGCTTTTCTGTACAATTCTCTAGCATCTTCTGTAGAAATGACCCTCTTCTGAAAGGGTATTCCATCAGAAACAATCTTCTTCATCCTTGTATCAACTGCCTCTACCTCAGCCTCAGACAAGCCTTCGGCACCATTGATTTCACAATAAACTCCATTGCTCATAGGATGACTTATTACAGCATTTCTTTCAGGGAAAACTTCACTAACTGCTTTAATAAAAATGAAATATAGACTTCTTCTATATATTCTCATTCCATCTTCATCAGTTAAATCAATAAATTTTATTTCTGCATCTTCGCTTATTTCATAACTCAATTCCCTTATGTCATTATTAACTCTGGCAGCTACAATAGTAGAAATATATTTATCTTTAAATCGTTTGCTCAGTTCAAGAAGTGTCGTCTTCTTATCAATCTCATACTTTTCATTATTTATTGTTATAAAAATTTTATTATTGTTCATAATGCCTCCATTTACCTCGAGAGTTTTTACAAGAACACAAATAATGTTTCTATGGCACGAGGTGAATCTGTTTTACAATTTGTTTTATTATTTTGTTCTACAATTTGTTTTATTATTTTGTTTTACAATTTGTTTTATAGTTTGCTTTATGGTTTGCTTAATAATTCATTTAATCGCTTATTTAATAAAATGTTTTAATATCAATTTCCATATATATTTATTCTATATAGAATGTAAAATGTCCTTTATATGTAATTATTTTTAATTATAGTTATCATTTGAAACAAAAATCATACAACTTAGTGTTTTCAGTTTGTTTGGTATTTGCTGTTAAATACACATATTAGTATTTGACAGCATATTGGCTATAATATACAATGAAACGTGGTTGATAAAAGAATTACGAGAGGTTAGGTAAAATGTCAGATATAAAAGCTGAAATAAAAAAAGAAGTATCACGAAGAAAAACGTTTGCTATTATTTCTCACCCTGATGCTGGTAAAACCACATTAACTGAAAAATTATTGTTGTATGGTGGTGCAATCAGATTAGCTGGTTCTGTAAAATCAAGAAAAGCAAACAAATACGCTGTATCAGATTGGATGGAAATTGAAAAGCAAAGAGGAATTTCTGTCACCTCCAGCGTTATGCAATTTGAATATAACAATTATTGCATCAACATACTAGACACTCCTGGCCATCAAGACTTCAGTGAAGATACTTACAGAACTCTAGTTGCAGCTGACAGTGCTGTCATGCTTATTGATGGTGCAAAAGGTGTTGAAGCACAGACAATAAAGCTTTTCCATGTATGTAAAATGAGAGGTATTCCTATATTTACATTTGTAAATAAAATGGACCGTGCTAGTAAAGACCCCTTCGAATTAATGGAGGAAATAGAAAGAGTACTTGGTATTCGCTCTTATCCGATGAATTGGCCTATTGGAACAGATGGTGATTTTAAGGGTGTTTATAATCGTGAGTTGGCACAAATTGAACTTTTTGACGGCGGTTCACATGGTCAAACTCAAGTTTCATCTCGTGTTGGAAAAGTGGATGACCCTATATTTGCTGACCTTTTGGGTAGTCATTATCACAATAAGCTTTGTGAGGACATTGAGCTTCTAGATATGGCTGGTGATGAATTTGATAAAAAGAAAATTCGCAGTGGAGAGCTCACTCCTTTATTCTTTGGCAGTGCAATGACTAATTTTGGAGTACAGCCATTTTTAGAAGAATTTTTGAAGCTTGCACCTTCGCCTGGTGTCGTAGAAACTACTGAGGGAGAGATTGACCCTGAGAGTGATAAATTTTCAGGTTTTATTTTCAAAATACAGGCTAATATGAATCCTACACATAGAGATAGACTAGCTTTTTTAAGAATTTGCTCAGGTAAGTTTACAAAAGGTATGTCTGTAAAACATGTGAATGCCGGAAAAGAAATTCGTCTCTCACAGCCACAGCAATTCATGGCACAAGAACGTACAATTGTTGAGGAGGCTTATCCTGGTGACATTATTGGACTGTTTGATCCAGGTATATTTAACTTAGGAGATACTTTGTATGAGGGTAATAGCGATGTTAAGTTTGAGGGCATTCCTATATTCCCTGCTGAATTCTTTGCAAGAGTCACTCCAACTGACACAATGAAGAGAAAGCAATTTATAAAAGGTATTGAACAGCTTTCTGAAGAAGGAGCTATCCAAGTTTTTAAGCAAATTGACATAGGTATTGAGGCACTAATCATTGGTGTTGTTGGTGCACTTCAATTTGAAGTATTGGAATATAGATTGAAAAACGAGTACGGTGTGCAGTTACGTCTTCAAAACCTCCCTTTTAGACATGTAAGGTGGATAAAAACCGAAGGCTTAGATCCAAGAAAGCTCAACTTACCTAGTACAGCAATTATTGTAGAAGATAAACTAAGCAGAAACTGTTTACTATTTGAAAACGAATGGTCAATTAGGATGGCAGAGGAAAGAAATAAAGACTTGAAGCTAATTGATATAGCAACTCAAGACTTTAAAATACAAAGATAAAACAAAAAATTTTAAAAAAATAAAATAAATTGTTTGATAAAGCTTGACAAAATGCGTAAACCTCTTTATAATAGGTCTTGCGCTTGTCGTTGGGATGTCGCCAAGTTGGTAAGGCACCAGATTTTGATTCTGGCATTCCGTTGGTTCGAGTCCAGCCATCCCAGCCATTTGATCCATTAGCTCAGTCGGTAGAGCACTTGACTTTTAATCAAGGTGTCCGCAGTTCGAATCTGCGATGGGTCACCAAAGCAAAAAAAACCGTTACTTTAAAAGTAACGGTTTTTATTTTTATATAAATTATTTAATTCAAAATTGTATATTTAGTTTTCACATTTGATTATAAATCTTGCTAATTTATTCATCCACTTTTGACTTTTTTATTTTCTTTCTAACTACTCTATATATTAACAATCCAATGAGTCCCAATGGTAAAATTATTGGCAATGCTGATGCTATAAATATTATAAAATTCTGTAGGAACTCCCCAACACCTGTCAAACTATTTTTAAAGCCAAATGCTATACGACTAAAGAATCCATCCTTTTCTTTAGGTGTTACAGGTTTTATTTGTTGAACTTCATTAATATTTACTGTTAACGTTGAGTATTCTACGAGTGAATCCCATTTTTTGATTGTTCCCGTGTAATTTTCAATTTCATATAATACTGTCTGGAGTTCCTTTTCTATTTTTAATATATCCTCCATCTTATCAGCTCTTTGAAGAAGGGCCTGTAGACGCTCCTGTTGTATTTTAAGCGACTTTAAGCGTGCCTCAGTATCAAAGTATTGGTCAGTCACATCTTCCCCATTTGATTGTTCTAATACAACCGTACCGAATTCCCTCATGTCTATAAAAGACTGACTATATTTTTCTTTTGGAATTCTGAATACATATTCTGCACTCTTTAAGCCACCATAACCTATTCTTCCACTTTGAACTGAAGAATTTTGTATAAAGCCTCCAATTGAAGTTATGTATTCACATAACTTCGTTCTGGTTTTTTCAAAATCTAGCGTCTCATAATTTACTTGACCCGTAAAAATAATCTTTTGGCTTACATTAGTATTATTCACTAGTCCCTGACTATTTGTAGAGTTAGTTTTTGCTTCAGAACTATCAGCTGAGCTTTGTTTTGCTCCCGATTTACTTACTTCTCCTTCATTTGTATTTACAATGCCATTGTTACCAACCGCAGCTGATTCTTGTGCAAAAGCAGCGCTATCACTGGTTTTAGTGCTACCACATCCGACAATCGAAGTGGATAAAACAAGTATCAAAAGCCATATAAATAGTTTTTTGTACATAATATCGTCCCCCCTTTAATTTGTCTTATTGATTTTTAAGAACTGATTAATACTTGGATGTAAACAATTAGATTCATTTAATAATTATAATACTTATAAGCAAACAAATATTATATATTAATAGACGTGTAAAAAATAGAAATGTTTCATAACCATGTAAAAAAGTATAAAAAAAAGTATAAGCGATCCGCTTATACTTTTTTGGGGTGGATAGTGGGATTCGAACCCACGACATCCAGAACCACAATCTGGCGCTCTAACCAGCTGAACTATATCCACCATACAACTCGGTGCCGCAAGACACATTTGATATTTTACGGCACAAAAGCATATTTGTCAATAGGTAAACTTTTATTTTTTTATGTATTATATTTCCATATTTTATAAATATTCTTGATTATTACATTTTGCGATAGTATAATTAAGTTGCTAAGGCTTATAATTTCTTATTCTGATGTCACATCCTTTTTCGATCCGTAATGTTTAAGGTCTTATATGCTCAGCGATAAAATTTTTTCAGGAGGTAGTCTCATGCAAGACAAAACACTTACTTGTAAAGATTGCGGTGCAACTTTCACCTTTACTGTTGGAGAGCAGCAGTTTTACGTTGAAAAAGGATTCACTAATGAGCCAGCGAGATGTCCAGATTGTAGAAAAGCTAAGAAAGCATCTCAGAAAAACTTTAATAGCGGGTACAATAAAAGAGGATAATAATGTGTTTAAAAATCATTTTAGCACTGTAGCAATAAAACCCCTGAGAACTTTCAGGGGTTTTTGCTGTTTTAGTGTTGAATTTTTTAATATTTTTGTATGTATTTCTACATGTATTTTTATTTATTTATAAATTTATATATCGTTATGTGATGGTACTCTTCATTTGCCTTTAAAACCGGTGATGGGAAGTTCTTGTGTTTCATTGCATTTGGAAAATACTGGGTTTCTAGACAAAGCCCAGACCTCTCTTTATAAACTGCATTATCTTTACCAATTAACTTTTCACTTAAATGGTTACCAGAATAGAACTGGACACCGGGTTTTGTTGTAAACACTTGCATTGCTCGTCCACTTTCAGGATCATATAGTTCTGCTGCTACTTCATTAATATTTCCTTTTGTATTTAGAACCCAGTTGTGGTCATAGCCTACTCCATTCGCAATTTGCTCATCTTCACTATTTATATCATCGGCTACGCATTTCATTTTTGTAAAGTCCATTACAGTACCTTTAACGCTTCTAATCTCACCAGTTGGTAAACACTCATTATTAACGGGAGTAAATTCATCAGCATTAATATATAGCTGATGCTTTAGAGCATCTCCAGAATCATGTCCAGAAAGATTGAAGTATGAATGATTTGTTAGATTTACCACTGTGTCTTTATCAGAAACAGCAAAATAATTTATCTTTAACTCATTTTTTTCAGAAAGAGAGTATTCAACCTTAACATCTAACTTCCCTGGATAGTTTTCTTCTCCATCGGGGCTTGTATGGGTGAGTATTAGTGTATCTACTCCATCTTGATTTGTTGTTGTTGCCTCCCAAGTAACGTTATGAAAGCCTATTTGTCCTCCATGAAGGTGGTTCCTTCCATCGTTTTTTGCAAGCTCATATACCTTGCCATCGAGCTCAAATTTCGCGTCTTCTATTCTGTTAGCATGTCTACCTACTAATGCCCCTATGTACTCAGCGTTATCAAGATACTTATCCAGCTGTTGGTACCCTAGCGCGACATCTGCAATATTGCCATTTTTATCTGGAACAAGTATTGAGACAACAATTCCTCCAAAATTAGTGATATCAACAGACATGTTTTGAGAGTTTGTTAATGTAAAAATATCTACTTCAGTGCCATCTGGCAATGTGCCAAAGTTATTCTTTGTAATACTCAACTTTTTTCCTCCTCTACGGTTATTATTATGATCAATTAACAATCTCTAAGCTTCAGATACATTAAGTAGCACCTAAAGTTTAGAACCCTGTATATATAATAATTTAATATACCTAATATTGCAAATAGTTATGAATAAGTCCAAAATTTCCGCATGTAAATTACAAAAGCAATTAGGGATAGTCTCTCTTCTTTATATCTATACCAATTTTATCCTAAAGCAACATCCAGAATCATCATTAATGTAAATCCAATAACGCATCCGGCAGTAGCAAGATGTGTACTTTTATGATTCCCGTTTTGCGCCTCTGGAATTAGTTCCTCTACCACAACAAAAATCATTGCACCCGCTGCGAATGCAAGTGCATAGGGTAATATAGGCTTAATAAACATAACTGCTGCTGCTCCAATAACTCCTGCAATTGGCTCAACTATACCTGATGCTTGTCCATATAAAAAGCTCTTTTTCCTTGATAAGCCCTCTCTCCTTAAAGGAATTGAGACAGCGGCGCCCTCAGGAAAGTTTTGTATCCCTATTCCTATTGCAACAACAATTGCAGACATAATTGATACACCACTTATTCCATTTGCTGCAGCTCCAAATGCTACTCCTACAGCTAAACCTTCTGGAATGTTATGTAAAGTAATTGAAAAAACTAATAATATACTGCGTTTTAGGTGTGTTGAAATACCTTCACTTTCACCATCGCGTGAACTAAAATGTATATGTGGCATTAGCTTATCAGCCAACCATAAAAATGCTGCACCACCCAAAAAACCTACCGCTGCAACAAACCAAGCTGGTAATGACGAGCCTTTTGCCATATCTATTGCAGGCGCCAATAATGACCAAAAGCTAGCAGCAATCATTACTCCTGCTGCAAAACCCAGCATAGCGTTAAGAACACGCTGATTGATTTCCTTGAAAAAGAACACCATTGCAGCTCCAAATGCTGTAATTGCCCATGTCATAAGTGTAGCAAGAAGCGCTAATAACACATGATTTTGCCCATTAATCCATTCCAATATATAATTCACCACCAATTCCAATTTATTAATCTTATTTATTCCCTTATTTTATCATGAATAAACAGAGTTCTTGGCTATTCTGAACCTATTCATGGTAACCCCTACTTATGTGAGCATAATCCCCTGAACCTCAGCAATTATGCGTATTGCTAAAATCTGGGGGGTTGTTTCATGTGTAAATCAGTGTTAACATAATGTTCGTACCCCGGTAGCTGATAAAATTATTACGCTGAATATTCTTGGCAAAGCATCATCGAAAAACGCTGATTAATGAGCATGAAGAAAGATCGTAAGAATTAATCAAAACTAATTGGAGGTAATTATGAAAAAGAAAATATCAATCGTAACATCTAGTATTGCTGCATGTGCTATATTCGCATCACTATTTGCTGCTAATGCCTATACAGGTCAAAATGCAAAAGTTCAAAGCGATGTAGCAACAGTTTCAAATACTGTGCAGGAATACAAAGTACCAAGCTCTGAAGTACCAAATAATGTTGAAACAGCAGCTACAGAAGTAACTAAGGATTTACAGCCACAATCAACTACTCCTTCTACTACATCTGAAACAAAAGCTGTAAAGGTTAATACAACAAGTGTTAATAGTGGAAATAACAAACCATGTCCAACAACAGCCAAAGCACAAAACTCAAATAATCAGCAAACTAATATCAAATCAGCGAAAGTAACTAATAATTTACAGAATGCTATAAATAATGCGAACTGTAATAAAACTACTGCCAAGACTAGAAATTATTCAGCACTACAATCAAAAATAGAAGCAATGCTATCTAATTTTGGATTATCAGCAAATACACCAACAATTAATAATACAGCTACAAAACCTACTACAAGTAATGCAACTACTAATACTACAGCTGCTAAACCTACTACAAGCACGCCAACTACAAGTACGTCAACAAACGGGGATTACAGTGCTTTTCAGAAGAAAGTACTTGAGCTAGTAAATGTTGAAAGAAGTAAAAATGGTTTAAAACCATTGACTATGAACGCAAACCTGAGCAAAACTGCGACACTTAAATCTCAAGATATGGCTAAATTAAATTACTTTAGTCATACTTCACCAACTTATGGATCACCATTTGATATGATGAAAAAATATGGTATCAGCTATAGAACTGCTGGAGAAAACATTGCAATGGGACAAACTACTCCAGAACAGGTTATGCAAGGTTGGATGAACTCTCCAGGCCACAGAGCAAATATCCTAAATTCCTCCTTTACACAGCTTGGTGTTGGAGTTGCAAAGAATTCTAATGGACAGTTATATTGGACACAACAATTTATTGGATAGGATAATGAAGATTAAATCAAGATAGGGAAATGGCAAGTCAGAGGAAAATCTGACTTGCCATTTTTTTAAGTCAAGGATTGTTGTATGAAACGATTCCTTGTAATTCTTTATTCATATAAAAATCATTTGTGAATTGCTATAGTTATTTTGCAGTTTTATTTTCCTTTAATAAGTCTCTTATTTCAGTTAGCATTTGAAGTTCAGCAGATGGAGCTGACTCAACAACTTTAACTTCAACTTCTTCAACCTTTTTTCTTTTTAGCTTATTGATTAGTTTAACCATACAGAACACCACAAATGCAATTATTAGAAAATTAACAACTTGTTGAATAAAGGAGCCAAAGTAAATTGCCACCTCAGGATTCTTGCCTTCTGCTGGTTTAAGAGGAATTTTTAATAAATCAGTAAAATTAAGCCCACCTATTATAAAACCAATAAAGGGCATAACAACCTGATTCACCAATGAATTAACAATAGCTGTAAATGCAGAACCAATAATTATGCCAACAGCCAAATCAATGACATTACCACGAGAAATAAACTCTTTAAACTCAGAAATAAAAGCTATTTTTTTCATAGTTTCCACCTCAAATAATTTGATTTAAACCATTTTATAGCTTTAGTATAGACTATTCTTATAACATATTCAATAAAGGTGATACGAAACACAATAATCGCTCTACTATGTATATCTTACCCGATTTATTTTAAATAATTTCCTTTAAATCACTTTCTTTTTCTTTAATTTTTAAATAGTTCTTTCCCCATGAGCACATTGATTCAAGTATCGGCCACATACTTTTTCCAAAGTCCGAAAGATAATATTCCACTTTGGGTGGTACTACAGGATATACTTTTCGGATTATAAGTCCACTGTTTTCTAGGTCTCTAAGCTGCTGAGTCAACATCTTTGGAGTAGCTTGGTGAATCAATTTCTGCAATTGACTAAATCTCAAAATTTTATCTGATAGGTGCCATAATATGAGGGCTTTCCACTTACCCCCTATTAAATCAATTGTTGCCTCCATCGGGCAACTGTATTTATCATTCATACATTTTGTCATACTCAACACTCCATTATATAAGTTATGGTTTACAGTACCTATTTAGGTAGTATTGCACTTAATTGTGCGTACTTGTAAAAAAGAAATTAGTTGTTACAATTATATCGAAGACTGTTATATTCTACAATATATTTTGTAAATGATAAGTAACAAATTTAAGTTCAGTGTGATTAATAATTTTTGAAATGGAGGAATGAAAGTGAGTTTTTTAGATTTAGCAAAGTCAAGATATTCTGTAAGAGATTTTCAAAGTAAAAAGGTGCAAAACGAAAAATTATTAGATATATTAGAGGCGGGCCGTGTCGCACCAACAGCAGCAAATCAGCAATCACAACGCTTAATTGTAGTTCAAGAACCTGATGGCTTAAGTAAATTATCCAAAGCAACTAATATCTATGGCGCTCCACTAGCAATTATTGTGTGTAGTGATAGGAATGTCGCATGGGAAAGACCCTTTGATGGAAAAAGCATGGTTGATATAGACGCAAGTATTATCACAGATCACATGATGCTACAGGCTACAGATTTGGGTTTGGGAAGTTTATGGATTACGTTCTTTAAACCAGATGTTATAAAGAAAGAATTTAATTTACCTGAAAATCTAGAACCTATTAATATTCTGGCTCTAGGCTACAAAAATGGAGAATCTCTTTCCCCTGATAGGCATAACATGACTCGTTATCCTTTAAATAAAACAGTCTTCTTCGAAAAGCTATAGCTGAGCCAACAGCCTATTAATAGGGTTTTTGGCTTTAGGTGGAGTTCTTACTCCATCTGAAGCTTAGTTACACATATACTTGTAAGGTGCTAAGTTCAGAACAATTCATCTGAACTTAGTCTTCTTTATCCAGGGTCGTAGCATCGCTTATCCCACACTTATAGAAGTTTGGTTATTAGCGGTGGTAGACATCGGATAAAAGATGCCAATGCAAAATAATTTTGCATTGGTATCTTTTTTTCATCTATCCATGCACTAACCTTCACACAAAAAACACTTATCTATAATAATTTGAACACAAACAAGGTTTAGACTGTGAATATAGAAACAAATTAAACAACATTTTAGACTACGCCCTATCGCCGCATACACGACTATTTTAAAGTGTAATACCACATTTATAAATGCAAATTAGTATAAGCATATATTGCAGGAGGATTCGATAATGACAAAGCCACAAAAAAGAGTGTATAAAAAAGACTATTAGTAATCGTAATTGTTTAAATTATTATTAATTGCAGACCGTCTTTATATCAAAACTCCCTGGAAGCTAAATACATATATATTACCAAGGAGTTTTTGTCTTATTTTGAATCAATGTTTTAAATTATTCTGAAGTATTTTCAATATAAGCCATTTCTTCACTGCTAACATTCCCTACATATACAAAATTAAGCTTAGTTTTTAATAGTTTATACGCATTTTTCAAGTCTTCTAGTTCTGTCATCGGTCTATCCATATGATATCTTGGAAAGTATCTCGAAACGTGTAGCACTATATCTTTGTTTACTGATGAAATAAACTCACCAAGCATATTAACTGTTTCATAACTACTATTTTCACTAGGTATCAATAGAGTTGTAACCTCGATATGGCATCCCATAATGTTTGCTAGTTTTATCGTAGCCTTTACAGGCTCTATCCTACCCTTGCATAATCTTCTGTAAAATTCGTCGTCACCTTTTAAATCAATATTCATTGCATCAACATAAGGAAGTAACTGCCTTAAGGGTTCTTCATTAATATACCCATTTGTCACTAGTACGACTTTGATATCGTTATTTTTTGTTTTTATTTCTTTTGCAACATCATAGACATATTCAAACCAAATAGAAGGTTCATTATAGGTAAAAGCTAATCCTATGCTATCCTTCTGTTTTAATACCATATTAACCATATCATCTACTGATACATACTGACTATCTGCCTGATATTGAGATATAGAATAGTTCTGGCAAAAACTACATTTAAAATTACATCCAAAACTGCCAATTGAAAGAATATATTCATCAGGGTAAAAATGATATAAAGGTTTCTTTTTAACTGAATCCATTGATAGTGAAGTAATCTCTCCATAATTAATAGTGAATAGCTTTAAATCATTATTCTCTTCACCGCATTCTCTAACACCACAAATACCCTTTTGATGTTTAGGAATAAGGCAGTTATGCGGACATAGATAGCATCTTACTTTGTTTTTTTCAATTTTATAAAATAGTGCTTCCTTTCTCAAGACTCCACCTCTTTGAATCTCTCTACCTTAAATCTTTCAATTAGGTTCACTTGATGCAATACCTGCTTTTTGAAGAGCAATAGAAACCTGCTGCTCTTTTGAATCTACTCCTTCTAGGTGTGGAAGCAAAAGTCCTCTCTTTCTACCACAAGTAACTATTACGCCATAATTATCTGGGTCTAATTCATTAAAACTGCACTTTTCTGCAGGGTACAATAAGTCAACAGAAATATCTATTTCATATAATTCATCTTCTCTTAAAGGTGAAAATCTAGGATCATTAAAGGCTGCTGAAAGTGAATTATTCAATATTTCTTCTCCCACTGAAGCTGTAACTGCCTCAATTGTACCAATGCAGCCCCTGAGCTCCCCTCTAATTTTTAATGAGACAAACACACCCTTTTTATCATTCAACAAATCTCTATCAGCAATATCTCCAACAGATAAAGATTTTCCTGTTTTGAAGTAATTGTCTATATTGTTTCTAGCAAGTTTTGTATAAGGATTGCCTTCCTTTAATCTTTTAACGTGCTTTGCCTTCCCCAATGACTTTAATTCATTATATATAGATTTTCCTTCTTTGGTTTTAAATTTAGCAACACAATACCCTACTCCAAAAGGCCCTTCATAACTCAGAATTTCCGCCTTTGCTTCCTTTTGTTCAAGTGTGCCTGCTAGAATATATAAGGACCTTAAACCACATTCCCCAGCTTCACTTATTAAAATTGGATCCAGACTGAACAGCTTCATAAGGTCCCCTTCCTCTAGCAGGTTTACAAGCTGTAAATCAAACTTTTTCCCGTAGGGGCTATATGAGTAAGGACCATCATTGGTCAGTCTGTGTGACAAATCACCAGATGCAATTATTGCGGCTTTAGTATTTGTTTTTTTGCAGGCCTTCTCTATTGCCATTCCGAAAGAATATAATTCAATCGGAGATAACATTCCATATGTGATATGCACAATTTTATATTTTTCTTTATTCTTGATATGATATAGAGGTACTGCTGCCCCATGATCTAGTTCAAGGGGAATGTTATATTTCTTTGCATTATTTTTGTCTAATGCAACAGCAACAATATTTGATTTTTCAGCCTCCTCCATTATTTCATTGGTCAGCAGTTTATCTATATTCAATTTGAAGGAGACTTCTTTTGCTCCAAATTTGCTAAAATCGCCTTCAAGCACCTCTGTATTTATTAGAGCTACACCATCATGGAAGACTGTTCCATGCGGCGTAATTATAATAAGTGTATTAATATCTAATCCAGACACTTCTTGACCTATAGCATTACAAGCATCTATAGTTTTTTTAATTTGG
>JAEWAX010000086.1 GCA_023391425.1 Bacillota bacterium
ACCTGATGTTGATACAATGAATAAGGTATTCAAAAATATTTTTACTTCAAGTATTTTAAGGCAGGCTAATGTGTCTGATGATACAATTTCAAAAACCTTAAGCGATTTGACAATTAATATTAATGAACTAGGGCAGAACAAATGGGTAGGATATATATTTAGTATGGTAATATCTTCTCTGTTGTTCTTCGCAGTTTATTTCTATGGATATGGAGTTTCAATGTCTGTTGCCTCAGAAAAAACCTCCAGGGTAATGGAGATTCTTGTAACATCAGTCAAACCATCTAGGATAATACTTGGAAAAACTGCTGGAATGGGAGTATTAGGACTTCTGCAGCTTGCACTAATTATTATTGCTGGAATAGTAACATATACACTTGCTTTTCCACAAGATTTTACCTTGGATGGTATAAAATTTGATTTATCAAGCTTTACTCCGTTCTCAATAACTATGATGATAGTATATTTTATCCTGGGTTATACGCTATACGCATTAATGTATGCTGTAGTTGGGGCAACTGTAAGTAAAGCAGAGGATGTTAATTCTGCGATGATGCCGATGTCATTTATAACAATTATCGCATTTTACTTACCGTATAGCACCTTTATGAAACCTGATAGTACTATAGCTAGAGTAGCTTCTCTAATACCATTTTCATCGCCATTCTCAGTTCCATCAAGATTAATTTCAACAGATGTACCAATGTGGGAAATGTCAACATCTCTGATATTACTTATTGCCACAATTGTGTTGGTAGGAATGACTTCAATAAAGCTGTATTCCTTTGCAGTTCTTCACTATGGAGATAGATTAAAACTGAGTGCATTATTTAAGATTTCTAAAGAAATTAAAGCATAATGTCAGTAATATGGTATTAGTTTAAAACAAGGTGTAAGATATCCCCCACTTCCACAAGCGGCGGGTACCGCTTCGGTTTTCAAGCGGCGAGCATATCTCCCGCCTCGTTGAAACACCGCTGATGTAAGTAAATTTTTCTAAAAGCTTGGCAGACCTTGATATTAAGGGAGCCAAGCTTTTTTTGTATCCCGCCTAATGTTTATAGTTTTTTGTATATTGATAATTCTTTTATCTGTTTCATATTAGAATTTGGTAGTATTTACGTTTGCTAAATTGCTCTTTACTGACCAACTCGCGTTCATGACAAAAACCCGAATATTGAAGGGATTTATAGAATATTATTGTACATGGAAAAAATATACAATATTTGAAGTGAGATGATAATTCATCTGGCTTTCTGAATATTCGGAGGCAGATATGTATTATCCAATTAAATTTAAACCAGTTTATAAGGGTTACATATGGGGAGGCAGATATTTCGAGAAATTCGATAGAGACCTTCCAGAGGGGGCTTTGGCAGAGAGTTGGGAACTTTCCTGTCATAAAAATGGAGTTAGTATTATATCAAATGGGGAGTTAGCGGGAAAAACCCTCCCAGAAATCATAAAAGCTGATCCTAGAAACATTTTAGGTACGAAGTTTGCTGCAGATTGTAATGAGATACCTTTATTAATAAAGCTTATTGATGCAAGTGATAGGTTATCTGTGAAGTACATCCAAATGATAATTATGCAGCAGTGTTTGAGGGCGGCTTAGGGAAAAATGAAATGTGGTACATCATTGACGTCATGCCAGGAGCAAAGCTAGTAGCAGGACTTAAAACAGGAGTGACAAAAGAAAAGTTTGCAAGAGCAATAAAAGATAATCGTATTGAAGAATGCCTTCTTGAGGTGGGGGTAGAGCCAGGTGATGTAGTTAATATTCCCGCAGGGTTAGTTCATTCAATCGGAGCTGGGATAGTAATTGCAGAAATACAGCAAACCTCTGATACCAACTACAGGATTTTTGACTATAACAGAGTTGATAGTAAAGGTGTTAGCCGTCAATTACATTTGGAGAAAGCACTAGATGTTATAAACTTTGAGACAGGCTCAAGAAATTTTAAGTGTGAAGGCGTGAACATAAAGGTGAATGAAAGCTGCAATAAAACTGTATTTTTGGCTAACACCTATTTTGCTTGTGAGCGTTATGAGGTTAATGGTAGCTTCTCTGAAACTTGTGATGGTAGCAAGTTCAATATTTTTATATGCTTAGAGGGCAAGTGAAATATAGAATCTGGGAATATGGCAGTTGATTTCAAGGCAGTAGAGACTGTTTTTGTACCTGCAGCATTAGGGGAGTACAAGGTGGCTGGACAATTTAAAGATCTTAAGACCTATATACCGGATTTTTATGATATTGTTGAGCCAATGCGAAAGGCTGGCTGTACAGATAAGGAGATATTTAAGGTGCTTAGTAACAACTAAACTATATGGACTGTAAAATTTAAACATTTTACTTTATTCATCTGAACTAAGCCTTTTATATATGATATAATATTTTGTGTCTGCATTAGTATTGGACTATATAAACTGTTACTAACTGTTTATTGAAGTATAAACACCAATACAGACATATTTTTGAAATTGGTTTACTATGTAATTGAGTTTATGCAGCGCACCGTAGGCGGTGATTTAGAATATGGCTTTTCTATATTTTAAATGCGGAATAGTATTATTTATATTTGGAGGATAGTAAGATGATATTGGTTAAAAACCTTACAAAGCAATATAAAAAGTTGAAGGCAGTGGATGGAATAGATCTTTATACAAATCCCGGGGAAATTACAATATTGCTTGGGCCTAATGGCGCGGGAAAATCAACAACTATCAAAAGTATTGCAGGCTTACTCAAGTTTGAGGGCGAGATAACTATATGTGGGCATCTTAATAAAACAGTAGCTGCTAAAAAACTATTTGGTTATATTCCTGAAACACCAGCTTTATACGACTTATTGACGCCATGGGAACATGCTGAGTTTATAGCAAAAGCGTACAAGCTTGGGGCTGGTTGGGAAGAGAAAATAAAGGCTATATTTGAGAGACTCGAGATTTATGATAAAAAGGATAAGTATGTACGTGAATTATCAAAAGGAATGACACAAAAGTTAAGTATTGCTTTAGCGCTATTAATAGAGCCCCAAGCAATTCTATTTGATGAGCCCTTAGTTGGACTTGATCCAAAGGCTATTAACGAAGTCCTTAAAATTCTAGAGGAACTTAAGGCAGATGGAAAGGGTATTTTGGTTAGCACACATATAATTGATACTATAAATGATATATGGGATAGAGCATACATAATGGATAAGGGTAAAATTATTTGTGATATAACTAGGGAACAGCTTGGAGAACGAGATTTAAAGACAATGTTCTTTGAACTTACTGAGGGGGCACAAGAATGCAAGCAATAATATATTTGATAAAAAGACAGTATATCAACAAAATTAAACGTGCCTTCTCTAGTGTTTTATCAATATTAATTACCATTCTTGGAGTACTGGGGTTAGGATTCTCAATTGTTATGGCTTTTGTGATGGAAAGACCAACTGTAAATAGTGTAAATGCAGAAACGATTTTGGCGGGTATTATATTGATGATAGGAGTTATTATATACAACTCCTTTCTGTCACGAGATAATGGTATTTTAACAATGGCAGATGCCAATTTCATGTTTACAGGACCTTTTGAAAAGAGAACGGTTTTAACATATTTGCTGATATCAACTGCTCCTGCTTCAATCTTAACAGCATTCTTTATGTGCTTTTATCTTCCGTATTTAATGGGGCCAGCCCTAACTGCCCCTAAATTTATTGTAGTAATACTTATAATAAGTCTTTTATTTGGCTGCATTTATTTATCCTATTATTATTTGTATATTGTTGATATAGAGATTCCAGGTCTGAAAAAGAAAGTTCGGAAGATATTTTTGGCTTCTTTAGGTGCATTGGTGCTCGTGTTCGCTATTCTATTAATAAATACGGGATTCGATGTGAAAGATACCGCTCAAAAATTTTTTACAAATGCATGGTATAATTGGGTTCCATTATTTGGGTGGGTAAAGTGGGCTATAAGCTCATTGCTAGCAGGAAATATAATTTTTGGTTTTCTTCCGGCCACAGCTTTATTAGTAATTGCAAATGTAGTGTTGTGTATAGCGTTATATAATGTAAAGGCAGATTTTTACGAAAAGACCTTAGAAGATTCAGTAAACCTCCAAAAGGTTTTGGATGATGTCAAGACTAATGGGAGAAAAGATGCTCGTTCACTAGCAAAGCTAAAGCAAAAAGCATCTTCTGTCAGGTTCATGCAAGGTGCTGCTGCTATATACTCAAGGCAGATGCTAGAAAGTAACAAACTAAACTTAGTTTCAAAATGTAGAGAAATTTTTATGGGCTTGATTTATGTGGTTTTTGGAGTTATCTTTGGACTTAACTTCAGTTTTGTGCTGGTAATGGTTGGCTTTAGTGCACTATCTATGTCTCTAAATGATTCCTGGCATAGGGATTTCAAGAAGCCCTATGTATTTTTGATTCCAGCTAGTTCTTTTAGTAAAGTTATATATTCTGTTTTACCAGGTGTAATAAAAACAGTTATTGGTGGGAGTATATCTATTACAATAGCAGCTTTGGTGTATAAAATAAACCCTGTAGATTTGATAAGCTACTTGCTCATTTTTGCTAGCTTCGTTATATTGTTTATTTTTGCAGAAGTACTTACTTATAGGCTCATTGGCCCTGGCTTGAGCGTTATGGCTGTTACCTTTATGAGGATGCTTTTTGCAATGGCAACCTGCATTCCAGCTGTTATTGTATTAATTATAATTCAAGTAGTTTCGAATCAAATGCCAAATATGTTAGTGATAGCCGCATGTATGTCGGCGATAAATCTAGCTTCAAGTACACTGCTAGCCTACTTAAGCAGAGGGATTTTTGAAAAGAGCGAAGTTATGGATTGACAGTTTTATACATTCGATGATAAACTGTTAAAAACGTAAAAAGCGTAGCTACTTATTTTCAGCCATTAGTTACAGTTTGGAGAGAATTATGAACAGTAAATATACTCTAAAATTTATAAGCAACCCGTGCCCTAGTTAAGCATTTGTACTGATAGATTGGTACAAGTGCTAATTAACTTGTGCCTGCTGTAGGATAGATAAAATCACTATACAGGTAACTCCTGAATAGTGATTTTTTATTTTTATTATTATTAATGAAGGAGCTGATTCGTTTTGTTAATTAGTAAATTGTTAGGTGAAAGGCTAAAGGAAAAGCCAAGTGATGCGAGCCTTTTAAGTCATATCTATCTTATAAGAGGAGGGTATGTGAGACAGGTATCAAATGGCATATATTCAATGCTCTTACCTGCTAAAAAGATTGCAATGAAAATTGAACAAATAATTCGCGAGGAAATGAATAGAATTGATGGGCAAGAGGTGCTTTTTCCTGTTGTTCTGCCTGCTGAACTGTGGCAGGAATCAGGAAGGTTTGAAAGTGTTGGCAGTGAGCTCTTGCGTTTTAAAGACAGAACGGGACATGATATGCTGCTAGGAATGACACATGAAGAGGCTGCGGTACATCTTGCAAGGAGTGAAGCGACTTCTTATACAAAATATCCTTTTATGATTTATCAGATTCAGACCAAATTTCGTGATGAGCCAAGGTCTAGGGGAGGACTTATAAGGGTTAGAGAGTTTACAATGAAAGATGCCTATTCGTTTCATACATCGCAAGAGGATCTAGAAAAGTATTATGAAAAAGTATTTCAGGCATACCACAAAATCTTTAAGAGAGTGGGGCTTCCGCAAGTCATATCTGTTGGGTCGGACACTGGAATGATGGGTGGAAAGATTGCTCATGAATATATGCTTTTATCTGATGCAGGGGAGGATACAATAATTCTCTGTGATACTTGTGATTATAAGGCTAATATGGAGGTAGCAACTTCAAAGATAAATCATGAGGAGTCTTTTGAGCAATCTATTGAGGAAGTATATACACCAGAAATCAAAGATATTGATTCTCTTGCTGCTTTTTTCAATGTTTCACCAAGTAAATTGATGAAAGCAACGGTTTTTACTGTTGAAGATTGTCCGAAGCCATTAATCGTGTTCATTCGAGGTGATTTACAGGTAAACGAAGCAAAATTAAAGAGGGTTATAAAAGCAAATTTATACCCACTGACTGACTATGAAAATATAGATTTGTATTTTGGGTTCATTGGAGCCCTAGGATTGGATGTGTCTAAGGTAGATATTCTATTTGATTCTTCGCTTAAAAATGAAAAAAATCTAATTGGCGGGGCAAACAAGCAAAATTATCATTTGAAGGGAATAAGCATCGAAAGAGATATTATACCTGAAGGCTTTGTTGATGTAGCAAAGGTAAATGAAGGCGATACATGTTCTTGTTGTGGAGGGAAATTACTTTCAAAACGTGGTATTGAAGTGGGGAATATATTCCAACTTGGGACGAAGTATACAGAAAGTATGAATATGACTTTCACCGATGATGAAGGCAATAAAAAGCATCCTATAATGGGTTGCTATGGAATTGGAATAGGCAGATTACTTGCTTGTGCGATAGAAGCAAATCATGACGACTATGGACCTATATGGCCTAAAGCAATTGCTCCCTGGCAAATTCATATTTGCCTACTAAATATTAAAAATGAAGATATTAGAAATGCCGGTTTTGACCTGTATAAAAAGCTTTCTGAAAAATATGAAGTAATTTTAGATGATAGAGACGTTGCTGCAGGTATCCAATTTGCTGATGCGGATTTATTGGGAGTTCCAATCCGAATTGTGGTAAGTAAGAGAAATCTGGATAAGGGTGAGTTTGAAATTATTTCAAGAGATAAAGAGATAAAGATGCATGTTCCTGTTGGTGAAATTGAGGCTAAAGTGGAAAAACTAATTAACAGTTAA
>JAEWAX010000102.1 GCA_023391425.1 Bacillota bacterium
TTGATATTAAGTGGAAGTGCAACTATTTGGACATATGAGAGTAGTTCGGATTTTGATTTGAAAGTTCCATATTCCTTTTCGGTAAAAAGTGGGAAGGCCAAAATTGTTTTAGTATCGCCTGACAATACATTTGTTAATCTTATTGAAAGTACAGACAAATCCACTATTGAGGGAACAACATCATTAACTATTCCAATTAAAAAAGGCAATAATCGTATTAAATTGGTTGGTTATAAGAAAGCAGATATTGATATTGAATTACATATAGAAAAAGGTACATTTAGTAAAATAAGTTTTTAAGGATATTTAAATTGATTAACCCGGTGTACGTGAAAATAATGAAGCATTAAAAAATGCGATTAAGGGAAACCAACAACAGTTTATTATATAATTTTATAAGATAGCAAAGGCATACTAGATATTTTCCAGTATGCCTTTGTGTGGTATTGGTACAATTTATTATACGTTAAACAAAATATCTGCATAAGTTGGAAATGGCCATAGCTTTGAATCAACAATGCATTCCAACTTGTCAGCTACAATTCTTAAAGCACTCATTTGAGTAAACACTACATCCTTATAGTATACAGCATGATCATAAGAACTTTCATAGGCTTCCTGAGCTTTACTTAGCTTAGCTTCAAGCTCTAAAATTTCTCTCTTAAACTGTGAAGTGAGGGTAGTAGTTTCTTTAAGTAATTCTATATTTGCGCTTATGTCAACATCTACACCGCAACTCTTTATTTGATTTATAGAATTCGCTACCTCGGTAGAAAACTTTATAGCAGCGGGTAGTATCTGGCGTTTTGACATCTCTAGCATTGTTAGTGCTTCAATATTAATTGTCTTAATATATTTCTCAAGAGATATTTCATATCTGGAATTCATTTCATTTCGGCTAAAAACCTTATGCTTCTCCATTACAACCATATTCTTTTCTACATGAAGGCTGGTAATTGCATCAACATAACTCTTGAGGTTTGGAAGTCCTCTTTTTTCAGCTTCTTTAACCCACTCATCTGAATAACCATTACCATTAAATATAACTCTTCCGTTATTCTTATAAACATCCTTTATGATGGCATTGATTTCTGATGAAAAGTCTTCTGCTTTTTCTAATCTATCTGCGAATTGCTCAAGAACTTCAGAAACTATTGTATTTAAAAAGAAATTAGGTGATGCGATTGAGGCGGAAGAACCAACCATTCTAAACTCAAATTTATTACCGGTGAAGGCAAAGGGAGATGTTCTATTTCTATCAGTGGAGTCCTGTGGCAAAGCTGGAAGAGTTGTAACACCAACCTTTACTTTACCAAAAACACTTGATGAGCAATCTTCACCGCATGCAATTTGTTCGAGTATTCTTGTAAGTTCATCGCCTAGAAAAATAGAAATTATAGCTGGCGGTGCTTCATTTGCACCCAAACGGTGGTCATTTCCTGGGTTTGCACCTGCTAATCTCAGTAAGTCTGCATACTCATCTACAGCTTTGATTACTGAACATAGGAAAACAAGAAATTGAGCATTTTCATGTGGTGTTTTACCTGGCTCAAGCAAGTTTTGTCCATCATTTGTTGATATTGACCAGTTATTATGTTTACCGGAACCATTAACACCTGCAAAAGGTTTTTCGTGAAGTAAACAGACTAAACCGTGTTTTAAAGCTACAGTTTTCATAAGTTCCATCGTGAGCTGGTTGTGATCAGTGGCAATGTTAGCTGTAGTAAATATAGGTGCAAGCTCATGTTGAGCAGGAGCCACCTCATTGTGCTCCGTTTTTGCAGATATACCTAGTTTCCATAGTTCCTCATCTAATTCCTTCATAAATGCAGATACCCTTGGCTTTATGCTGCCATAATAATGGTCATCCATTTCCTGACCCTTTGGAGCCATTGAACCAAATAAAGTTCGACCAGAAAATATCAAGTCTTTTCTTTGGTCATACATTTTCTTGTCAATCAAAAAATATTCCTGCTCTGGCCCAACTGTAGCAATTACCTTTGTTGCTGTTTCATTTCCAAAAAGACGCAGCACTCTTAGTGCATTTTTAGATATACATTCCATAGATCTAAGCAATGGGGTCTTTTTATCAAGAGTTTCACCTGTGTATGAACAGAAAGCTGTTGGAATGTATAGAGTATCGTTCTTTAAAAAAGCTGGAGAAGTACAGTCCCATGCAGTGTATCCTCTAGCTTCAAAGGTTACCCTAAGACCTCCTGAAGGAAATGAAGAACCATCTGCCTCACCTTTTATTAGCTCTTTTCCGGAAAATTCCAAGATGACTTTACCGTCATCCGTGGGATTAATGAAGGAATCATGCTTTTCAGCTGTGATTCCTGTCATTGGCTGAAACCAATGAGAGTAGTGTGTAGCACCTCTCTCTATTGCCCAGTCCTTCATACAGCTTGCAACTACCTCAGCTATTTCCAAATTTAAAGGAAGACCATCATCAATTGTTTTTCGGAGTGCTTTGTATGTGGCTTTTGGAAGACGTTCTCTCATAACGGCATCATTAAATACGTTAGATCCAAAGATTTCACTTAAATGACTCATAAATTCACCTCATTGTAAATTTTCACTAAAATTTATATGTTACTACTATTTCAAAATAATATAACTTAAATAATATATACTTAATATTAATAAGATACATTTTTTTCATAATAATTGCAAGAAAAACCATGGGGAAATTATATCTATGCCATTATTGTGCTATAATAACAATAATATGGCTGATACAAATAAACAACTTGTATACTTGTATAAATGATTATAAATGATAATTCGATAATAATACTAAAGATAAAAGGTGAACATATTGATGAGCCTAGAATTTAACCCAGTTAGCATTTTCTTGTTAGTGCCAGTAATCATAATTCTTATAAGCTCACTATTTACACCATTTAATAAGGATAGAATATTAAATGGATTTTATTCTATTGTAAATAATGTTGAGTTTATTGCAGGACTTTTAATTGCATTACTTATTACAAAAGGCATTTTGTTTGATAAAAACAATGCATTCTTGAACAAAATATATGATTTGTTACCCAGCACAGTAAAGGCTAGTTTGGCTGCTAATAATATTTATACTTATCTTAGTGTTGCTTTCATTATTTTTATAATTGTAATTATTGTATTAAGACTAATAACGTATCCTCTCTATGAGCATGTTTTTGATAATATGGCTTATGGAATTTTTAAATCGATGAACTCTCTTAGCTCATTTACAAAAAGAATAATCTCCTTTGTTTGCAGCATCCCCAAAGCACTTGTAACATTAATTTGTATGAGCTTCATACTGTATTTCTTTTCCTATTATATCACTGTTCCAGGACTATCAAAATATATTGATGAATCAAGCATCTTAAATGCAGTTTATGATACAGCCCTTAAGCCTGTTGTTGATTCGGATATCGCAAAGAAAATCCCTGTAATTATTAATGATAAATTTAGCCAGAATATTAATACTGAAAAAAATGTGAAAATAGCTGAAGACATCAGAGAGAAACTAGGAAATTATAATATTAAGGTGATTCAATACTTTAATGGGGTTACTCTTGATGATGCAATAAAATCCACGCCTGAAATTGATAAATTAGCAGTTGATTTAACAAAGGGTGAGAAGAGCGACTATGATAAATGTAAAAAATTATATAAATGGATAACAAGTAATATAAAATATGATTATGAAAAGGCCAGAATAATTGCAAAGGATTCTCGAAACACACAATCTGGCACAATTATTTGTTATCAAACTAAAAAAGGAATTTGCTTTGATTATGCAAGTTTATTTATTTCAATGTGCAAAGCAAACGGCATAAAAGTTAATTTGGTTACAGGACTAGGATATAGTGGGATGTCTTGGGGAGACCATGCCTGGAACCAATTTTATGCCACACAGCAGAAAAGATGGGTGAATGTTGATACTACTTTTGGTGTTAATGGCAGTAATTATTTCGATACAGCTAAATTTGCACTTGATCACAAAAATGGTAGAGTACAAGGAGAATGGTAATTATACTTATTATCATAAAAACAATACAGGCAATTTTGATTTTTTGCATTGTACATTGCAACATCAGCATACTTTATTAACATTTCAGCATTATCTGCATGATCAGGATATATACTTATTCCAATACTACAAGAAATTTCGAGTTCATATCCTTCAATGTTATATGGGACCCTTATTAAATTTATTAACTTATCCAACAGTATTAACATTTTTTCATTAGAAATTCCAGTAACAATAGCTGTGAATTCATCTCCACCCAATCTAAAAATTGTTTCTTCCAGAGTAATTTCAGTATTATTTTGTAATACTTTAGGTATCAAATAAGAAGTGTTACTTAGGTATTCTTTTAATCGTTTTGATATTTCAATTAGTAGAAGGTCTCCAATATTGTGTCCTAAGTTGTCGTTTACTTGTTTAAATTTATCAATATCAATAAATAATAAAAAGAATTTTTGTATCTGCTTATCACATTCATAATTATCAACTGACCTATCAATAATATAATTAATGGTTTCATAAAAGTACCTTCTATTTAATAAACCTGTAAGGGAATCATAATTTGCAATATATGAGAGTTGTTTCTCTTTTTCTTTACTTAAGGCTATTTCCTCCGTCAAATTGTCCATAAGAATAGCACCTTTTTGAGCACTTAGAGCACTACTAATATGTAATGATAGGGAATGATATATTCTTTCATCTAATAACGATGGTTCAAAAACAATAAATCCTAAATAATCACTATTTACGTGTAGGAGTTGACATAATACTTTCTCGTGGTTTTCAATAATATTCTCCGAAATATATTCTGGGGTAACATATGGATTATTAATTATAACTCTTCTATGATTTATATATTTAAATATTAACGTACATTCATCAAATGAATTATTATCAAATAAAAAAATATAGCAACTTGGAATACTTAGCTTATGCAAATTATTTTCTAGAATATTTAAAAGGTCTTTTTGGTTAAAAGTATCTATGAGCTTCTGACTAATAAATTGAAGTTCCTCATTTATTTCTTTTTTTTGTATTTGACCAAAACCAATTACTGTTATTGCCTTCTCTCTAATAATTACCTCTACCTTGTGTATAATATCCTCAAATAAAATAAGAGTAGTAATATCATTTGCAATATAAGTAACAATCATGTTTCTTAAGTAATATATAAAATCTTCTATTTCATTAAGAAACTCTAAATAAGGATACTCAGTAATTATTTTCTGAAGCTGGTATTCAAATTCAGTTAAAAAATATGTAGTAGTCTTACATTCTAAGTCTTTAACCAGTGCAGGGAGTAGGTCATCAATTTTTATTTGTGTATATGAGAAAGCTTCTCTCAATTCATTGGAAAAACTCAATATATGCTTATAATCAATATTTAAGTGATTAATTTGACGTCTGTCTTCTATTTTAGATAACTTAATACTATTGGAGATACACCCACAAGAATTACGAATTATTAGTTTACTTGGGATTGCAGTTGAATGCTCTATAGGTCTATTATTGATTAACTTTATAAGCTTTTCACATCCATTATAGCCTACTTCTCTCCATGGAAAAGTTATTGTTGTTAATGGAGGCATAGAATAATTTGAATATTCCGTATCCTCACAACTTGCTATTGCTAAGTCTGTAGGAATGTTTATTCCCCGTAGTTTTGACTCTTTTACTAGGTTTCTTGCATCTGCGTCAAACATAACCAAAATTGCATCAAATTCAATTTTTCTTTCTTCAATAAGTATCGAAAGAACTTTTTTCATTCTTTCTTCCTCAAGAATCCCAGAAAGTTCATCAACACTAATAATAAGATCATTTTGGTACAATCCATATTTTTGCATTACTTCTGAGTAAACGATGGCTCTAGAGTCTGAAAGTCGTGGCGAAACGAATACAATCCGCTTATATCCATGAAATAATATCATATGCTCTAAAAGTTCAGTTATGCATTTTGTGTGATTAGCCCAAACATTGGGAATATTTTCATAGTATGTTCCAAGACTAACTAATGGAATTGAACTAAATTTTATTAAAAAGTCATTAAGATATTTACCAATAAGACCAGGCATCCATCCTAAAAACAGAATACCATCAAGCTTTTGAGGTTCAATAATTTTATAAAGCTTATTTAATTCTAAATTGAATTTTTCAAAATCCTCATAATAAGCTTTAGTAGCAAACCGAATTACATTTACATTGTATTTTTTTGCAGCTTCAAAAACCCCATACATCATTTGACTATGATTTTCTGTACCACCATGTTCAGTTATAAAACCTAATTTAAGTTGCTTCATGCTAATAACCTCAGTTACAGTTATTTTGTTAACACAATATGTAATTAATTCTAAAATGTAAGATTTATTGAATTATGTATATAATATAACATATTAAAACAAAAAACAAACCTAAAAAATGTATATTTTAAGATAAGACTGTTATTTAATTACATATATTTTAGATGCATAATCCGACATAAGTCTTATATTTTCATTATAGCTAATTGCACTAAATTTTGGGGAAGTTTGAGACCATATTAGTGGTGATTTTGTTTTGCGTAGTTACAACTATTTATGTTAATATTACTATAGCAACAAGATATTGAATACCATAGTAATTTTTGGTATTATTTTTCATGCAGAAAATAATAATTATGACTGGAGAAAAATATAAAATGGAGACTAAAGTAACAAAACAAGAGCTAGAAAGTAGAGTTAAGAGTCTTTGTACTGCTATCAGCGAGAATTATCCAGAATGGGATACTGCAATAATAATTAACCGAATAAATCAGTATTATTTTACTGGCACAATGCAGGAAGGGTTGCTGGTAATTAAAAATAATGGATCAGCAAAGTATTTTGTCAGAAGAAGTTATGAAAGGGCTAATGAAGAATCTCCTTTACAAGCAAATTATCCAATGGTAAGTTATAGAGATGCAGCACAGGTAATTGGAAATGATCTTGGAAATACATTAATTGAGACTGAAACCATAACAATCGATATTCATGAAAGACTTAGAAAGTATTTTAATATTAAAAATATATATCCAATTGAAAATATAATTTTCGGAGTTCGTTCAGTCAAAAGCCAATACGAGCTTAATTTGTTGATAGAGGCTGGAAAACAGCATAGCATTCTTTTCAATGAAGTAGTACCAAGTATCTTGAGAGAGGGAATGAGTGAGCTTGACTTAACAGCTGAATTGTATCAAATAATGCTAAAGATGGGACATCATGGTGTTACGCGTTTTTATCAACACCAAACTGAAATTATTGCTGGTCAAGTTGCATTTGGAGAGAATTCCTTAGTCCCAACAAATATGGATAGTCCTGGAGGAATGAGAGGAATGTATCCGGCAGTTCCTATTTTTGGTAGTGGAGAAAGACTTCTAAAAAAAGGTGACTTGATTTTTGTGGATGTAGGGTTTGGTATCTGTGGTTATCATAGTGATAGAACTCAAGTTTACATGTTTGGGGCAAATCCTCCTGATGAGGTAGTAAAAGCACACCGTAAATGTATGGAGATTCAGAAAAGGGTTGCAGGGCTTTTGAAACCAGGTAATATCCCAGCTGAAATTTATAATAGAGTAATGGATGATTTGGACTCGGATTTCTTGAATAATTTCATGGGCTTCGGAGAAAGAAAGGTAAAGTTTATTGGACACGGAATCGGACTACATGTTGATGAGCCGCCAGTTATTGCAAATGGCTTTAACAAACCACTTCAAGAGAATATGGTTATAGCATTGGAACCCAAAAAGGGGATATCGGGAGTTGGAATGGTTGGAGTAGAGGATACTTATATAGTTACACCAAATGGAGGGCAATGTATTACAGGCGGAGAAAAGGAAATTATTATTATTTAAGGATAAAAATGGTTTATGAAAATTGATAGATTATTAGGAATAATAACGGTGCTTCTTCAACGAGAAAAGGTTACAGCTCCAGAACTTGCTGCAAAATTTGAAGTCTCCAGGAGAACGATACATAGGGATGTTGAAGATATTTGTAAAGCTGGAATACCAATTATAACTTACCAAGGCGGAGATGGTGGGATTTCTATCGCTGAGGGTTATAAAATTGATAAAACTGTAATATCTGTTGATGAGCTTCAAAATATAATTACCGGGCTAAAAAGCCTTGAAAGCGTATCTGTTTCTTCCGAAATTAATCGGCTTATTTTGAAGCTATCTCCTAATAATCAGGCAGTAGTATCATTAAAAGATAAAGTAGTTATTGACCTTGCCTCTCATAATAAAAACAGTCTATCCGATAAAATCAGTCTATTTAAGTCTGCAATTTCACAAAATAGACTTGTAAGCTTTGATTACTACTCTGAGAAAGGTATCTCAAAACGGCTGATAGAACCATATTTAATAACCTTCAGATGGTCTTCCTGGTATATTTATGGTTTTTGCACTTCTAGAAATGAATTCAGACTTTTTAAACTAAATAGATTGTGGAATCAATTTCTCACTGAAAAATACTTTCTTCCACGAAAGGTCTCTGATGAAGACTATGATTTTGATGATTATTTCAAGGACGATATAAAAGTAATTATTCTATTTGATAAGTCTGTAGAATACCTTTTAGTTGAAGAATATGGACCAAACTGCTATGAGGTAACAGCAGAAGGTAATTTGAGATTTACAGTAGGTTTTACAGGTAACAATCATTTAATCAGTTGGATACTTTCATTTGGAGATAAAGCGACAGTTATAGCACCAATAGAGATAAAAGAGAAAATTAAAGAAATAACAAAAAATATTTTAAGCAATTATGAACATGACATATAGTTGTCTTGTTCGGCATGATATCATAAAACGCAATAGATGGTAAATTTTGAAACTCAATGTGACAGTTTTCAAATTAACACCTTTGCGTTTTATTATATTTATTGTAGCTATTGTGGCTCAAGGAGGCAAATATGACTGAATCAAGATGTGGATTAGTATGTAGTGAATGTTCCTATAAGGAACCCTTTAAGTGTGGAGGTTGTGCAAACATTGAAAACCCATTTTGGGGTGAGTGCAGCATAAAGAAGTGCTGTGAAAAAGATAATTGCTTAGAGCACTGCGGGAATTGCAATACCTTCCCTTGTGCAAATCTAACTGAATTCTCATATGATCCTGAACATGGAGATAAAGGGGCTAGAATTGAGCAATGCAGAAAATGGACAAAAGAAAGTGGTGATAAGGATGAATAATGAGATAATTGCTAAAGCAGGTGTTATAACTAAAAATGCAACTGATGTAACAATTGCTGTTATTGACGAATATGGATATCCAAGAGCTTCAACAATCTCAAGTATTAAAGTTGAGGGCATTGAAACAATATGGTTTTCAACTGCCTTAGATTCTGGTAAGGTAAGGTGTCTTTCTAAGAATAATAAGGCAAGTGTCTGTTATCATGTTGGAGCAGATAATTTAACATTAATTGGGGAAGTTGATATTTTAACTGACGTAGATACGAAAAAGCAGTTATGGGTAGATTGGTTTATCAATCATTTTCCAGGTGGGTCAGAAGATCCAGACTATTGTGTACTAAAATTCAAAACTATAAGATGTGTTTACTGGATTGATCACCAACAGGGTGAGTTTACACTAGCTGAAGTTAAAATATGAAAGAGGAGAGTATAAACTTATGGCTCAGATTAAAAACTACAATGACTTTTTGAAAAGAGTTAATGAGCTTGGTTTTATGTCACTATCTAATATACTTCCTGGTTTTCCTGCACTTACAGAGGAGACACCAAAGGAATTGTGGCATACGGGTGATTTTGATACTGACCCCTGGTGCTGGAAGGACAGGGCTGCACAAGAAAAGCAACTAGCTTTTGGATGTATTTTAGGAGGTCATAAAGGCTTTGTTTCAGCTGATATGTATCGCTACTTCTATGTTTTGTTTCAACCTTCGATGATAATGGAAGAAAGATGGGAAGAGGGATTAGTTGGTCCAAATGTATGGAAACTGTGGCAGCTTTTTGAGCAGAAAACCTTGTTAAACACCAGTGAAATTAGACAAGAAATGGGTGTCACTATGAAAAAAGGTGGCAGCAAGCTTGACAATGCAATTATTGAATTGCAAAAGTATTTTTATATAACAGTTGCAGGTAGCAAGCGAAAGCAAAACAAATTCGGTGAGCCCTACGGATGGCCTGCTAATGTTTATGATAAGGTTGAAAATTGGGCACCAACTGATTGGTTAAAAGGCTGCGATAATATAAAACTTGATGATGCAAAGGAAAAAGTAATTAGGACTTGCATAACTTTTTCAAAAAACGTTAACGAAAAGGATTTATTGAAGCTTTTAGCATCAAAAAAATAGTTACTGACTTTACTTAACTATTGAAACTGAAAGTATGATAAAGCGAACTATAGATTATTTATATTGGGATTGTGAGGGAAAACATGAAAAATTATGCTCAAGTTTATGTGAAAAATAGTTTTGAAGCGGCAGAAATGTATTGCAAAGCTTTTAGTGCAGAAATTACATTTGAAGTAAGAAATGATGATAAAACTGCTTATGAACACTGTGAATTATCAGTAGAGGGTAAAGATTTTTTAGCATTAAGTGAAGCAGCGAATCCTTGTGACATAAACATAGTCCACAAAATGAAATGGGAAACTATGACGTTTAATGTTTTTGAGTTAGGAAGCGAAGATGCGGTTTGTAATGCCTTTAATATTTTGAGTAATGGCGGTGTCATTATTAATCCCATTCAGGAAGTTCCATGGAGCAAATGTTGTGCGACTGTTATAGATAAATATGGAGTGTGTTGGTGGATTGCAATTTGATAAAGCTAATGAGCATTAATCAATGTACAATTGTATAAATATAACGAAGTGGTGAGACATGTACTTTTTTTTCACTACTATTTATGCTGCTAGCCGAAACAGTGAAATGGAGGTTTATATGGAATGCACAGTACAAAATGTAAAGATTTATTATAAAACTTATGGAGAAGGTATACCCGTTTTAATGATACATGGATGGAGCCCGGATCATAGGTTGATGAAAGGGTGCATGGAACCTGTTTTCAAAACGATGGATAAACAATGGAAACGAATATATTTCGATTTGCCTGGAATGGGGAAAACCAAAGGAGAACCATGGATAACAAGTTCTGATCAAATGCTTGATTTAATTCTTGAATTTATTGATACTGTTATCCCCAATCAGCCTTTTGTACTGGCAGGAGAATCTTATGGAGGCTATTTAGCCAGAGGTATAATTAACAAACGAGCTTCTGCTGTAGATGGACTTCTCTTGGTCTGTCCTTTAGCAGAGCAGGAAATAGTGAAAGAAAATGGTGGAAAATTTCAGGTGCTTGAAAAAGATAGTCATCTACTAAGTAGCCTTACTGAAGAGGATAGAAATTATTTTGAAGGAGAAGGGATAAATTCATTACAAAATAAACGGGTATGGGCAAGGTTTAAAGAGGAAGTCATTCCAGGTCTAAAAATTGCTGACTATAAATTTCTTAAAAACCTTTCAGGAAAATTCAGCTTCAATGTTGATTCTCTCGAAAATCCGTATATGAAACCTACACTTATGTTAACAGGAAGGCAAGATTCCATTGTGGGTTATCGTGGCTTATGGCAAATTATTGAAATGTATCCCAGGGCTTCCTTTATCTTGCTGGATTCGGCAGGCCACAATCTGCAAATAGAGCAGGATGTCTTGTTTACAGAGACAGTAAGGGAGTGGTTAAACAGAGTTGCGGTGGAAAAACTTAAAACACAAAATTTGTGGGGTTGATGCAAAACCAATTACTTTGCACTTTCCAAGTATAAGTGCAATTAAGCTTCTGCCTTAGCCTACGGCTTGGCACAAGCTAAGTTTTCTTTAGGAGCAATTCATTGATATAAGTTTGTACGGAAGTACTATTAAAACATAATTTTCGAAATATGTTGTATCCGATATAGTTTTACAACAGCTTCACAAATTTAAGTATATTACTTTATTCAAGAGAAGTTTGTTTTATTATATTAAGTGTATCAGAATATTTCCTTAAAATTTATTGAAATTATAAATAATATTTACTAAATTTAAACTATTAGTTATAATTTCTTTAAAAGGAGAAAATTTTATGGATAATGTAGATTATGAAATTATGAGATACTTAAATTTTAATAGTAGAGCTAGTGCTTCAGTAATTAGCAAAAAAGTAAATATGTCAATACCTGCTGTGGCAGAACGCATTCGAAAATTAGAGGACAATGGGACAATTGATTTATATACTATAAAAGTTAATAGAGAAAAGTGTAATTTGAAACTAATGGCTTTTATTAATGTAAACATTGACGGCACTAACAATATTGAAGAATTCAGAACTAAGATTGTTCAATATGCAGCTGTTTTAGAATGTCATCATATTGCAGGACAGGCAGATTATTTATTAAAGGTACTTGTTGAGGATACCAAAGCATTAGAAAGTTTTATAACTAATGAGCTAAAACGGATAAATGGAGTTGGAAATTCAACCACAACAATTGTATTATCTACCTTAAAAGAAAATTTAAATGCTTATGAATAGAGATAGAAACTGTTTGCTAAAAGGCTTTAGATTAGGTTTGTTACTTCAACTTTCAGTGGGTCCAATGTGTTTGTTGGTTTTTAATACTTCATGTACTAATGGCTTATTATTTGCAATACCACTTGTTTATGCCATTACTTTAGTTGATGCCATTTTTATTTCCTTGGCAGCTATAGGTGTCACAGCTCTTTTGAAAAAAAATTCAGTTCAAATAATTATAACTATTGTGGGTAGTTTTGTTTTAATAACTTTTGGAATAAATATAGTCTTTGGAGTTTTTGATAAAGCGTTTTTACCTTATTTAAATACATTTTCTATATTAAAGGCGCAGTCATTATTTTTTCAGGGTATTTTACTAACAGTTTCTAATCCTTTAACTATTTTATTTTGGGGTGGAATCTTTACTACAAAAGTGGCAGAGGAAAATCTAAGTAATAAACAATTAGTGCAATTTGGAGTAGGCTGTGTTCTGTCTACAATTAGCTTTTTAACCGTGGTTGCAATTGTGGGAAACAGTGTTGGGGCATTTATACCTACCTCAATTGTTTCTATTTTAAATGTAGTTGTAGGGGTAATTGTATGCTTTTTTGGAGTAAAAATGCTATATAAAAAATTTATTATAAATTAATAGTTAAAATATAGTAAAATATTTATAACAATATTTTAAATCATTAAGAAAATGTAGTAAATTCAAGAGCCTGTGCCGAGCAGAAGGCAAAGGGCTAGTTCACTTTAAGGTATTTTTCTAAATCATGAAGATTTAAATTTACAAATACCATGAAAAATTCATTTAATACTGACTATGTAGCCTGACTAAGGAAATGTAGTATAATTACTTTAAGTTAGAAATGGGAGGAAAGCTAATGCCCTTTTTAGATATAAAAAACAAACAAAATAGGGATACAGAAACAAATAATAAAATAAAAATTATGATATTTACTGAAGGTACAGTATTGGGTCATCGAAATATGTTTCATCTCTTCAATTATACTTCTTATATTCCTATTGGAAATTGTTTAGATAAAATTCAAACATGGGAACGGCAAGGTGCAGAAATTATATATTTTACTTCTAGAAGAACTGAAAAACAGATAAGTGCAATAGCCTCAGTATTAAAGAAATATAATTTTCCAGGAACACGTTTATATTATAGAGAAGCAAATCAGAAATATAAAGATATTGTTGAACTGGTGACTCCAGATGTTCTGATTGAAGATGATTGTAAATGTATTGGAGGCCAGTGGCAGATGTGTATTACATATGTTAATCCAGAAATAAAAAGAAGAATAAAATCAATTGTAGTTAAAGAATTTAAAGGAATAGACCACTTACCTGAACTAATTACTGATTTGTGAGTGTTGTACTCAACACAAAAACTGTATGTTGTGAATATAAAAAATGTTAGAGGTAAAGCATGAAACTCAATATAAAAGTAATTATTCCAATAATAATACTGATTATAATGTCCTGGGTGAGGAACATTTACATATTTAATACGACTTCGCTTGATAAGCCACTTTTGTTAAATTCATATTATAGTTCTTTATTATCTGAAGGTTATAATCTTCAGCTATTTTATATTTCAAATATATATGATAAAGAAACTATTGTTTCAGCTAGCTTTCCTGAACTAGGGAGCATGCCTTTCCCTGTGACTTCTGCATCGATGGGTAACATAGGTAATAGTAATTATAGAATTAATAAAATTGATATCAATTTGAGTACTATTTTTTTAGACAGTGGAAAACTACTTATTGAAACTGATAATGAGGAAAATATATGCTTAAAAAAAATACAATTAAGTACAGGTTATTCAAAAAAAATATATGAATATGATTTAGGAGAAATATGCCTTTTTAAAGGACAATTAGTTGAAAATGACTCGCTAAGAAATGATTATTCAATGAGTAGTGGCAATAATTCTGGAAGAACAACATTAAAAGCAACTGATGATATCCAGATAACTGAGATAGTGAATCCACTTAATGATTTATTATCAGAAGTATGTGATATTGATATCAATGGAAAACCTATGAGTAGTGTAACAGTTCCATTTACTGTTAAGTCAGGAGAGCAGATTGACGTTAAGTACCAATTCAAAAATAGATCAGAAATAAAACCACAATTAAAATTCTCGAATTTCTTTATTACACTAGTGTTTAAGGGAATAGATACTAAAGGAAATCCTGTTGTTAGAAATGTATTTATTGATGCATACAACCAATATGATTTAAAAACGAAGGATATTAGAGAACTTATAAATAGGAAGTAGGTGAGGATTTGAGAAAGCACTATTCGCAAGTGATTTGTGGAATTATATTTGTTTTTATAAATATTAATATAGGACCGATTGATATACTACCAAACTTTTTGGGCTATATTTTCATAGCTTGTGGCCTGTCTGGCTTAGAGCAGGTTGACTCTATTTATAAAAAAGGTATTATGGCTTCATTAGTACTTGCCTTTGCCTCATTTATATTATTTTTTGTCCCAATAAATACAGCAGCAGAAAATATATCACCTTCAAACTGTTGGATGTTAGGAGTTTCAGCGATATTTTCAGTATTAAATCTGGTCATATTCTATACTATTTGCAAATTTATTTACGCTAAAGCAGAAGAAACTACAAATATTGAGCTAATGAGGTCAGCTAAAGCAAAATGGAATTGTATGCTTTATTTTACGTGTATTAGCTTGGTTTTAACTCCTTTTACACTAACTATGGGTCAGAGGCTAGTAGGAATAAATTTTCTGATTTCAATAATATTAATTATTTTAGCTATCCTAATAATATCTCTACTAATAAAAGCTAGAAGTGAATTTTGTGAAGAGAACTCGTAATCTAAATTATATATTTCAACCGCTATATTACACTCAATCAGGCTTGAAAGAAAAGCATTTTAGCATTTTTTTGGTCTTAGAAATGCATGTTAATCATAAATCTCATTTTTCAAAATAAACATATAATATAGAGCTATTTTTAAAGGTAAAACTAGTTAAATTTATTAGCTTACCAGGAAAACCATTCTCTTAAAATTGTGTTTAAGCTCAAATTGTATATTTAGGGGCGTTGAAGAATGAAAAAAATCATATTTGTAAGCATTATCAATAAAAGTAAACTGATACCTAAAATAATTATTTTTGCGTTTATAGTGATTTGTACTTTGTTTATCATAATAGGATTTACAGCTACATCAGTGGATGTGTTTAATTCTGAAAGACATTTGCCCATTTATAGCGTTGAAACCAGCAAGGTTGCTATAACTTTTGACTGTGCCTGGGGAGCAGATGATATTCCAACAATACTTAATACACTAAAAAAAGAAAATGTAAAGGCCAGCTTTTTCATGGTAGGACAGTGGGCAGAAAAATTTCCAGATGCTGTTAAGCTTATTGCTAATGATGGACACGACATTGCAAATCATGGCTATTCACATTTAAGAATGAGTACAATCGGAAAAGAAAAATGCAAAACTGAGATAGAGCTATGTAATGCAAAGCTAGAAGAAATATCAGGTGTAAAGGTAAAGCTTTTTAGACCTCCTTACGGAGATTATAACAACACTGTTATAGATACCTGTAATGAACTTGGGTGCTACCCAATACAGTGGAATGTAGATAGCCTTGACTGGAAGAAAGAGATGAGCAAGCAAGCTATTCTAGATAGAATTTTAAAAAGGACTAAACCAGGTTCAATAATTCTATTTCATAATGACACCCAATATACCGCCGAGTTACTTCCAAACGTAATTTCGGAGCTAAAGGCAAAAGGTTTGGGGTTTGCCGCTGTTTCGGAGATGATAATGAAAGATAATTATTATATTGATGATCAGGGAAGACAGCAAATGAAAAAATAGTTAGAAAGTGATTATTAATTATTAAAGTTTAAATATTAAAAATTAAATATACCTTTAAAAATAAGCTGGAAACTACATAACACAAGTAAGCGACTTTCTTATAGGGGGTAACTAATATGAAGCGCATTTTTTCCTTTTTCTTAAGCTTTGTCTTCAAAGTGAAACATTTATTTATGCGTCGAAATTTGCAATCAAATTCGCAAGCTTCTCAAACGTCTAATTCAAATCCTTATTCTGACAATATTGAATTGAGCATTATTACCCCACCAGTAATATGTAAGCAAGTATCTTTTCATATTATTGCTGCTATAACTAATACTAATCTGAATGGAAGTATTATGTTAATTAATGCAAAGTGGAGATGGGGTAATCAAAAATACAGGAGTGTTCTGAACGAGGAAATTGAGGCAAGAGGAGATTCTTTAGTAAACTTAGATCAACTGAGAAGTAAAAAAAATTCTCTAACTGATGTAGAGAGAGAAACATTAAGTAATAGTTATGAAAAGCTGAAGAAAAGTACGAAATATCTTCGTTTTATAGTAAACGAAGATATGGCTAAAGAAATTCTTAGTAAAGGTTCTTTGGAATTATCATTAAAATTGCGCGGAAAAAGTTTAATCGATAGGAAATCAATAAGTGTTTGTAAAAAAGTGACAATACATTCAGGCCGTACTCCGCAAATTCCTCATGTAGTACAGGGTGCACATCATGGTAACTGGTATTTTGGAGATACCCATTCCCATTCTACACGTTCATGGGATTATTACTTCGGCAATGGTATATATACCATTCCTGAGCTAAAATCTCTGGCTATTTTGGCGGGCTTAGATTGGCTTGTACTAACTGATCATGCATATTGCCTTGATTCTAAAAAATTCGATGAAGCAAAAAAAATAGTGACTAAATTGTCAGAAAAGACTTTTGCATTTTTATACGGTGAGGAACTCTCATGTGCAGAACTTGTTCATAATTCGAAAGCCTATAATTCCTGCCATTATAATGGAATAATGAATAGTACCTTTGTCCCATGCAAGACAGACCTTTTTCGAGAGGCATCATCACCAGATTCACAGCAAGGAATCAATTATCTTAAGCAATATGGAGGACTAGTTACAATCAATCATGCTAACTATGGCACCGGCTTGTTCGAAGCATGGAACTTTGATATAAATACATATCCATATACTCACGGTGAGACAGGTATTGAGGTAATGAATGGTAAATGGAGCGATTTAAATAATGGTTCAACAACAAGGTGGGTAGACCAACGATTATTAAAAGGTGAACGCGTTTTTCCTTTTGCAGGTAGTGATACTGAATCCGCCAATCACTTGGGAGAGTGTTATACAGTAGTATATGCAGATAATTTAACACAAACTAATATTAAAGATAATTTAGAGAAGGGACATCAATATGTAACAACTTATCCTGGTTTGGCTATTTGGGCAAGGCAAGCTGGTACTTCTGTCTGGTCTTTTATGGGCGATGCGCTCGCAATGGGAAGTGGAACAGCAGAAATAAACCTATCCTATGCAGATAGCACTGATGGGCTGAATATTTTTATTATGAAAGGGAAAACGGGATGGACATCTGAACAGCAGGAATTTTCTACAAAAGTAAGTGCCGGTAGTAGCTTGCTTACGGCAAACATAACTGTTGAGCCTGGATGCTACCTAAGAGCGTACTGTACAGAAGTAAATGATAATGATCAAAGGGCTTATACTACACCGATATGGTTTAATTAGTATAGTAGAGAAACATGTGGACAAAAATTCCAATTACTACTTCTAAATACAGTAACATAATGGTAAAATTGTTTTGTGCTGGTTTGAATATAAATGGTTATTAACCTTTTATCCGGTGTCTACCGCCGCTAATACCCTCACATCTATTCATTTTACTTAAAATTAATTATTTAGTGTATAAGGAGAGAAACAATGGAAAGAACAATGGTACTTATCAAGCCGGATGCAATGGAGCGAAAATTAATGGGACAAATAATCTCTATTTATGAGGAGAAAGGACTTTGCATATCAGCTTTAAAAATAATAAAGCCTTCTTTAGAAATTGCAAAAGAACATTATATTGAACATAAAGATAAATCATTCTTTGAAACTCTTGTGAGCTATATTATGAGAGGAAATGTGTGTGCATTAATTATAGAAGGAGTTAACGCTATTTCAATAGTAAGAAAAATAAATGGAGCAACCGATCCTTTGAATGCCGATATAGGGTCAGTTAGAGGCCGATTTGCAATGTCAAAATTAGAAAACACTGTTCATTCTTCGGATTCTGTTCAAAGTGCTGAACGTGAGATACATATATGGTTTCCAGAGCTATAACTTTAAAATAATTGTATTTTTTGATAATCGAATTAAATATCGAAGAGATGTCAACTATTAAATTCTATCTCGTATGTTTCTGCCAATTGTAAAGTGAATTTTCAGCTATCGCTCCAGCAATTATTTATCCAAATGCTTTGATTGCGACATCCTTGCTTATTATTGGTGGAATACTTGCATTCTTTGTTAAGCCTAAAGTAGTGGCAGCAGCGTAGTACATAAGGAATTGGAAATATATTTTGTAACGAATTCAACGCTGGAAAGTACTGGAAAAGGAGCTTGCCAGCGTTATTTTTCTATCAAAATACTATAATCATATACATTTGGAGGTAAAGATAAATGAAAAAATCAGCTCTAGTGCTATTTATATTTGTAATGATTACGGCTCTTGGTGCATGTGGTACACAAACGACTCGTACTACTGCTAGTTCGTCTGAGGCAACAACTTCCCAAGCTGTTGCCTCAGAAAATACAAAAGTTGACGAAAATGGATGGACCAAAGTAAATAAAGTTGTTACTGTTGAAGATATACAATACACGGTAAATGCTTTTAAGAATGGCAATGGATCAGGTGTTTTTAAACCAGAGGATGGTAAAACTTATTGCTTAATTGATATAACAGTAAAAAATAATACGAAGGAAGAGGCTTCATTAAGCTCAATTCTAATGTTTGATTTAACTGATGCTAATGGAAATTCATATGATATTTCTATTGGTGGGTTAGCAAGTTTAGAGGAAGAAAAGCTTGCACAACTTGACGGAAGTGTAGCAGCATCAAGTGAAAGGAGAGGTGGTTTAGCTTATGAGGTTCCTGAAAATGCAGAGGGACTTACTCTTGCTATTAAAGAGATATTAGGGGGTGGAGACCAAAAAGTTAAACTAAATTAATTAAACAAAATTAGTAGGAAACATATCAGCGTTAAACAATTATTAATTTGAAATAAATGTTATTTCTGTAATTATAACAATAGTGATTTCTGATAAAGACAGCATACAAATTTATTGGGTTGTAACTCAACTAGTTGTACGCTGTTTTTTGTTACAAAAAATATGTGTATTTTTTGTAGAATAAAAGATTTTCATTTTTACAATTATGTAATATAATATTAAAAGATTGTATTATTTTGGTATCAACTATGTTGTACCTTCATTCTAATTAATTAGCTAAAAAAATAAGTTGGAAAAAATATTCTAAATCGTATTCTGCTAGAATACATATTACATTAGATAAATAAAAGAGAGACACAACAGCAAAAGAGAGGAGTGGGGGGAGAATGGTCGGAAATGTGATTGAAAACAATGTGGTGACCATTTCAGGAAAAGTAATTTCAGAGGTTGAATATAGTCATGAAGTATATGGTGAGGGCTTTTATTCATTTTATTTAGATGTCCCTAGATTAAGTGACAGCAGCGATAAAATATCTGTTACATTTTCAGAACGTCTTGTACCAAAGAATAAACTTCAATTAGGAGTGCCTTTGGAAATAGAAGGTCAATTTAGATCTTACAATAGCTATAAGAGCGAGTCTAATAAGCTCGTACTTACTGTATTTGCACGAGAAGTAATCTTTGCTGATGAAGAAAAAAGAATTAAGAATCCGAATCAAATTTTTCTTAATGGATACATATGCAAGAATCCAATATATAGAATGACACCATTTGGTAGAGAGATAACTGATATTCTTGTTGCAGTGAATAGGCCTTACAACAAATCAGATTATATACCTTGTATAGCGTGGGGAAGGAATGCGAGATATTCACAGAACTTGACTATAGGAGATAATATAAAAATCTGGGGAAGAATTCAAAGTAGAGAATATCAGAAGAAGTTGGAATCTGGTGAAACTATTTCGAAAACTGCCTATGAGGTATCAGTGTCCAAAATGGAAGTATGTGATGAAACTCAAAATAAAGAAACTGAAGATGTCAATGAAAGCTCACCAGAAGAGTAAAATATATCTGACATTATATAAATTTAATAACAAAGCGCCTCATCTTAAGCAAATATGATTAAGAATGAGGTGCTTTTATTTTATCTCTATATAGTAATAAAAAAATCATTTACAGGGAAAAATTCTAAAACAGAGAATTAACAACATTTCATTATAAAAGAGAAAATGGTGAGTAAATCTATGCTGAAAAAAGGCGATGTACTATTAGTATTAATGGTTATATTTTGTGTTTTGGCTTGCTGTGCTTTATACAATGATAATGGCCCTAACAGTGTAGCTAGTTGGAATAATCTGAGTAACAGTAGCAAGACAAGCAAAATTATTGCAATAATAAAAAAAGATAATGTGACAATTGAAACTATTAATTTATCAAACATAAAAGATAGAAAAACAATAAAAATATCTGGGCAGTATGCGACGACTATAATTGCAGAGCATAATAGGATATGCTTTCTTGATTCAAATTGTCCGGATGAAGTATGTGTTAAAACTGGTTGGTTAAGTAAAGTTGGAGATTTAGCTGTTTGTCTGCCAAATAAAATAATTATTAAGCTTGCGCAAAATCAATACTAATTCTCTCTGTGTGCTTACAAATGTGATTATTACAGCCTCTGCATTAAATAATATTATTATTTGAGTATAAAAATGTGATTTGAATTGGGGTGGTCAGGTGAAGCTTTATATAAGAAATGCTGTTAATATAAAAAAAATAACGCTCTTAGCAGTGTTGGCTTCTCAAGCTATCGTGCTTTCAATAATAGAAGCGTGGATTCCAATTCCAATTGGTATACCTGGTATAAAACTTGGTTTAGCAAATATAATTACACTAATTATATTAATATTTTTTGATCTTTCAGATGCACTGATAATAATGCTAATCAGATGCTTAATATCATCCCTATTTTCGGGAGGCCCAGTAATCTTCGTTTTCAGCATTTGTGGAGGAATATTTAGTGCGATTATTATGTGGATATTCTTGAAGATCCTACAACGCTGGTTTAGCCTAGTTGGAATAAGTATTGCGGGCTCAATTGCACACAATATAGCTCAGATAGCAGTAGCTTGTCTCATTATGGATGATTTGACAGTTGCAAATTATTTGCCGGTGTTACTGATTTCTGGAATTATTATGGGCAGCTTTGTAGGCTATTGTAGTACATTTATTATTAAGGCGATAAAGAAACTAAATGTAATACTATTCCACATTTAAAATATTGAAAGGCCATATTTTAAGTCACCGTTGTTGCGGTACACTGCATAAACAGCGGTCATAGTATTGAACAACATTTGTAAAGTTATACTTTTAGAATCTGTTTACGAATAATGTTTCTATTTGAATTGGTTTTATTGATTTGATAAGTAATTTATATATCTGATATAATAGTATTTTAATAAAGTAGAATTAGTAACGCTCAATGGATAAGAAGACTTAGTTGAGAGGAGTTATAGCTTCCTCTAAATTTTTAGGAACTTTTTCAATATAACGTATATATGGGGCCAAACAAGATGAATATGACGACTGCATCAATTGTTCTTAGCAATACAACAAGAGCCTTTGATAAAAAATATACATATGCTGTTCCAGAAGGCCTAGTAGGCCAAATTTGTGTTGGTTGCAGAGTTTTAGTTCCATTTGGAAATGGAAGTATGGTAAAAGAAGGCTTTGTATTAGAAATGAATCCAAAAAATAACCTTGAAAAGGCTATTGAGTATAAGGCAATAAAACAAGTACTAGAGCCATATCCTTTGTTAAAAGAAGATAATATACAACTTTTAGAGTGGATGAAAAGGCAATATATTTGTACATATTCAGATGCAATCAAATGCATGCTCCCACCAGGAATCAACGTTAAGACAGTAAGAAATGTAAAGCTTTTATCACTTGAAAATAAAAAAGTCTTTAAGAAAAGTAATATGAATAAAATAATGGACAACCTGTCATGTGCTGGTGGAGAATGCGAGTATGAACAACTACGAGGCATGTGCAATATAAAGGGCTTTAAAGGCTATATACAGGAATTATGTGAATGCAACGCAATAACTATTGAGGAAGGTTATGAGCAAAAGGTTAACGCAAAAACAGTAAAGGGTGTCTGTCTCTCAAAGTCAAGGGAAGAAATCATAGAAGAACTTGAAAACAATGCAATAAAAAGGATTCAACACGTCAGAGTGTTGGAAATACTACTTGATAATGAAATAGTTTCAGTTACCGATTTGCAAAGGTTTGCAGGTGTCACATCATCAGTGCTGGATACTTTGAGCAAGTATGGCTACATATGCTATAAAAATTTGGAGATTGAAAGAAATCCTTTAAAGGATAAAATCTATGAAAAAACAGAGCACCTTACGCCAACTGAGGAACAAGCTAAAGCCTTAACACTATTAAAACAACAGCTAGACAAAAGGGAATACAAGGAAAGCCTGATACATGGAATAACTGGAAGCGGAAAGACAGAGGTATATCTACAGCTTATTTCACATTGCTTTGAGATGGGTAAAAGAGCAATAATGCTTGTTCCCGAAATAGCGTTAACTCCTCAAATGGTTGAAAGATTTGTATCTCGATTTGGCAAAAGAGTTGCGGTTATGCATAGCCGACTGTCACTAGGAGAAAGGTTTGACCAATGGAAGCTTATAAGTGAGGGAAAGGTTGATGTAGTAGTTGGTGCTCGTTCGGCTGTATTTGTACCAATAAGTAATTTAGGATTAATTGTTATTGATGAGGAGCATGAAAACTCATACAAATCAGAATCCATGCCTAGATATAATGCAAAAGAGGTAGCTCAAAAAAGATGTGAAATAAATAAAGCCCTGCTTCTATATGGTTCAGCTACACCTTCAGTGGATACATATTATAGGGCGGTAGAGAAAGACCTTGAGCTTATCGAAATGAAAAATAGACCAAATACAGCAAAACTCCCATGTGTTGAGTTAGTAGACCTCCGACTGGAATTGGAAAAAGGAAATAAAACGCCATTTAGTGAAAGACTGATGGAGGAACTAATAAAAAATAGTGATAATAAGCAACAAAGTATATTATTTTTAAACAGACGTGGATTTTCAACTTTTGTATTTTGCAGGAATTGTGGCTATACTATGAAATGTCCTGAGTGTAATATTGCATTAACCTATCACTCAAAGAATGATAGATTGATATGCCATTACTGTGGTTTCACTGTAAAGAATCCTACAAAATGCCCATCTTGTGAAAGTAAAAACATAAGGTATTTTGGTATTGGAACTCAGAAAATTGAGGAAGAAATAAAGCAAAGGCTTCCTGATAGTTCAGTAATTAGAATGGATACTGACACTATAGGTTACAAAAATGCACATGAAGAAATACTGAATCGTTTTAAAACTGAGAACATAAATATAATGGTAGGCACTCAGATGATAGCTAAGGGACATGATTTTCCCAATGTTACTTTAGTTGGGGTTTTAGCTGCTGACAGTATGCTAAATACGGGTGATTTCAGATCATCAGAACGAACCTTTCAGCTGCTGACACAGGTAGCTGGAAGGGCTGGTAGGGGCGATATAGGAGGACGAGTAATAATCCAAACGTATAATACAGAAGATTATAGTATACTGGCAGCTTGCCGACAAGATTTTATTAGCTTTTATAATCAAGAAATATTGATAAGGGAGCGATTAGGTTACCCTCCATTCTCAAATATAGCAATAATTACTTTTAGTGGACGAAAGGATAGGACTATTTTTGAAGTTGCAAAAAGTATTAAACCTGGTCTTATGGAAAAATGTACTTCGGATTTTGAGGTTTTGGGTCCATCAAGATGTCCTATACCTAAAATAGCAAATAAATATCGTTGGAGACTGGTTGTAAAAGCAAAGAATCTCGACCTGCTAGTTGATGAATTAACTAGAATGTCAGATAGAATATGGAAAAAAGCAAAGGATGAGGATATAATGATGAGCATAGATATAAACCCGTACAATATGCTATAATATAAGCAGATAGTTTGTTAGTTATATAGTATTTGGTGGAAATAATAATATTCATATAAATTTGGAGGTTGTTTTATGGCTTATAGGGAAATAAGAACAGACGGGGATGAAATCTTGAGAAAAAAGAGCAGACCTGTTGAAGAAATCGATAAGAAGATACTTACACTTATCGAGGACATGGCCGATACTATGTACAAGGCAGATGGAGTTGGTTTGGCTGCTCCGCAAATTGGCATACTAAAGAGAATAGTTACAATAGATACTGGTGATGGACTATATGAAATGATAAATCCTGTTATACTTGAACAAAGTGGAGAACAGGACGGACCAGAAGGCTGCTTAAGTATACCTGGTAGAACAGGTGAGGTTATAAGACCGATGTATGTAAAAGCAAAATATACAGATATACATGGTGAGACAGTTATAGTTGAAGCTGAAGAACTATTTGCAAGAGCTATTTGTCATGAAATAGATCACCTTGATGGTATTTTGTTCAAGGATAAGGCTCACAAAATGCATACAGACAAGGAAATCGAGGATATGAAAAAGTAGTATTCTTTAGTGTGGTTAAAATACATCAGATGAATGTAGGAGAGTGAAGGTAATTTGAAAATTGTATTTATGGGGACACCTGATTTTGCAGTACCCAGTCTTGAAATGTTGATAAGAGAAGGATATGAAATAGTAGCAGTTGTTACTCAGCCTGATAAACCAAAAGGCAGGGGTAACAAGATGTTTGCACCTCCTGTAAAGGAACTTGCATTAAAACATGGTATTGATGTGTTACAACCTGACAAAATAAAGACACCTGAATTTGTTGAGCTGATTAGAGCACTCAAGCCTGATTTGTTTGTTACTGTTGCTTATGGGAAAATTCTTAAAAAGGATTTGTTAGAAGTTCCAACTTTGGGCTGTATTAATGTACATGGTTCACTATTACCAGCATATAGGGGAGCTGCGCCAATTAATTGGGCAGTAATAAATGGAGAAAAAATAACAGGCATTACAACTATGTATACTGATGTTGGAGTGGATACAGGTGACATGCTACTGAGAAGTGAACTTGCTATAGCTCCTGACATGACAGCAGGTGAGTTAGATGGCAAAATGGCATTACTTGGTGCAGAAGTATTAAAGGATACCTTAATTGAGCTAAAAAATGGCTCTCTCGTGAGAAAACCACAGGATGATGCTTTATCCTCATATGCTCCAATAATGTCAAAAGAACTTGGCCTTATTGATTGGAGTAAGACTGCACAGCAAATACACAATCTGGTTAGAGGAACAGGTCCTTGGCCTGGAGCATATACATTTTTGAATGGTAATAGGATGAGGATTTGGAGGACAAGCCTCGCTTCATATAAAGATACAAACTTTGCTAATGGGGAAATAGCTCAAGTTAACTCTGATGGGATTTTAGTTAAGTGTTCTGATGGATTTATATTAGTAAAAGAAGTTCAGTTTGATTCTTCCAAAAGAATGAGTGTTGGTGATTATATAAGAGGCCATCAAATAGATGTAGGTGAAAAGCTTGGAAAGTAGCGTAAAGGCGTTTATTCGTACAGCAATAGTTATTTTATCAGCATTTATCACTTTATTAATAGTGTTTAGTGTGGCATATGCTTATGCGTCGATAAATGTATACAATACAATATTGATTGCGTTTATTTTAATAATTTGTATTTGCATTTTAGTATCGATGTTAATGTGTCTGGCTATTGTTTATACGTATAAGAAAAAAAAGGCAAAGGGCTTATTTTTATCACTTACTAAATTGGGATTAAGGGTAATGCTGCCAGTAGCACTACTCCTTACAAAGGCAAATAACAAAACAAAAAAATGTATTCAATATTTTTATATTGAATTGAATAATATTGTGGTTGAATCCGATAACAAGAAGTATAGCTTAGAGGATGTTATGCTACTGTTACCACATTGTCTACAAAACAGTGAATGTGGACTAAAGGTCACTAACAATCCAAAACTATGTAAGAGATGTGGAAAGTGCAAAATAGGAGCATTGATGGAATATGCTGAGCAAAAAAATATAAATATATTTATCGCTACAGGAGGTACTGTTGCACGAAACATTATTAAAAAGATTAGGCCAAAGCTCATAATATCAGTTGCTTGTGAAAGAGACTTGATGAGTGGAATTTCAGATGTTAGGGGAATACCAGTAATAGGTGTTTCTAATATGCAACCAAATGGGCCTTGCTTTAATACAGATGTGGATATTAGTGCAATTCAAAAAAGAATTGAACAACTTACTTTTTGATGTGGCAATAGTTATAGCTCGTATTAATTTGATAAATAATAGAGATAGTATGTATAAAGTGATATCATGGAGGTTATCATATGGGATATTTTTATATGGATCAATATTATTTAATTTTGGTTGTACCAGCTTTAATTATTTCTTTGATAGCACAAATGCGCGTAAAAGGCACATTTAATAAATATAGCAGAGTAGGAAGCTCAAAAAATATGACTGGAGCTGAAGTCGCAAGATACCTTCTCAAGTCAAACGGAATATATGATGTACAAGTTATGCAGGTGGGTGGGAATTTGACTGATCACTATGACCCGAGGAAGAGGGTACTGCGTTTGTCGGATTCAACCTATGGTAGCACCTCTGTAGCGGCTATAGGCGTTGCAGCGCATGAAACTGGGCACGCATTACAACACAATGAAAAATATGGACCCTTGGTACTCAGAAGCACTTTAGTTCCAGTTGCAAACATTGGCTCGTCTGCAGGACCATATATAGCTATATTGGGCTTATTCCTTGGGTGGACAGTATTAGTTAATTTAGGCTTACTTTTGTTTGGTGGTGCGATAATATTTTATTTGATTACTCTTCCAGTAGAGTTTAATGCAAGTAGAAGAGCTATAGCCAGTTTAGAGAGCACCGGGTTACTTATGAGGGATGAACTACTCTACGCAAAAAAAGTATTAAGCGCCGCTGCCATGACGTATGTTGCGTCAGCTTTGGTCGCAGTTGCAAGCTTTTTAAGATTACTTTTAATAGCAGGACAGAGAAGAGATAGGGATTAATTAAAGCTATAATGATTGTAACTGCTAATGTAGAAAAAATTATGCTTATGGTGACAATTTTGTAGCTCACATAATTTTAGTATTGGAGAAGAAGATGGCAATAGATTTAGCAAGAGAGACTGCATTAAAGATTTTATATGATATTAATGAAAATGATGCTTATTCAAACCTTTCTGTTAATAAGTATTTGGAAAGTGGAGATTTAAGGGAAATAGATAGAGCCTTTGTTACTGACCTTGTTTATGGAACTGTGAAGTGGTTACTACAAATTGACTATATCATTGAAAAATTTTCAAGCATAAAAATTAAAAAACTATCGCCTTGGATTATAAATATTTTAAGGTTAGGCATTTACCAATTGCTACATACTGATAAGATACCAGTATCAGCTGCATGCAATACTTGCGTAGATTTAGCCAAAAGATATGGTCATCAGGCATCAAGCCGCTTTGTGAATGCTGTTCTAAGAAATGTTGCAAAGAATATTGACAACCTCCCTTATCCTGATAAAGCAAATGTTGCTGAGTCTTTCAGCATTAAATACTCACATCCCAAGTGGATGGTTGAAAAGTGGATTTCACTTTTTGGAATTGAGTTTACTGAAGCACTATTAAAAAGTAATAATGAAGTACCTGATTTTACTATTAGAGTAAATACAATTAAAACAGTAAGAAATGAACTGGTAGAGGCACTACATAAAGAAGGCATAAAAACGAGAAAGTGGAAATATGTTGAAGAAGCAGTTGTCTTGGAAAATCCATCTTCCATTACTAGGTTAAAAGCCTTTAAAAATGGCCTTTTTCAAGTACAGGATGAAAGCTCAATGCTAGCTAGCAGAGTGCTTGATCCCCAAGAGGGTGAATTGGTTATTGATGTATGCAGTGCTCCTGGCGGCAAAACAACTCATATGGCACAGCTTATGAATAATAAGGGTACGATAATAGCAAGAGATGTTCATCCTCATAAGCTGAAGCTGATTGAGAATACAGCCGCCAGATTAGGAATAGATATAATAAAAACTGAAATATTTGATGCTTGTCAGCTAGATGAAAACCTGATTGGTAAGGCTGACCGAGTTTTAGTTGATGCACCCTGTTCTGGTTTGGGAATAATAAGAAGAAAGCCTGATATTAAGTACTCAAAGAATCTGAGTGAGATAGATGAAATAGTTAATTTGCAAAGGAAGATACTCAGCAATGCTGCTCAATATATAAAGGTAGGAGGATGCTTGGTGTATAGTACCTGTACCATATCACCGGAAGAAAATTTTGAGAACGTTTCAGCATTTCTTGAAGAAAATAATCAGTTTAAATTGATAGGCTTTGAAGAATTATTGCCAGAAAATCTTAAAATAAATAGCTCAAGTGAAGGGTATATCCAATTATATCCCAACACTAATCAGACAGATGGCTTTTTTATAAGTAAAATGATAAGAGAGTTTTAAGTAAATAGTATAGAATAAACTATAAAATTAAATACATAATAATTTTAAATAGAGTAAATAGGTGTTTAATGAATAATTTAATGGATTTGACGTTAGAAGAATTAGAACAAATGCTTTTAGATATGGGGCAGCAAAAGTTTAGAGCAAAGCAGATTTTTAAATGGGTAAACAGCGGCATCAAGTCTATTGATGATATGTCCAACATTTCTAAACAGCTTAGGCAAGAACTTGATAAGGTTTGTAAAGTTAGTAGAATTAAGCTCATCAATAAACTGGAATCAAAAATTGACCCCACAGCCAAGTATTTGTTTGAACTTGAGGATGGGAATATAATTGAGAGTGTATTAATGGAGTATAAATACGGTCTCACAGCATGTATCTCGTCACAAGCTGGCTGCAGGATGGGTTGCAAATTTTGTGCTTCAACAGGAGCGCATTTTTCGAGAAATTTGACAGCAGGCGAAATGTTGGATCAAGTTATGACTATGCAAGAGGATTCTGGCAAAAGAATAGGGCACGTTGTTTTAATGGGTATAGGTGAGCCACTGGATAATTATGATAACGTAATTAAGTTTTTAAAAATCATTAACCATCCAGATGGATTAATGATTGGTTTAAGAAATATTTCTCTTTCTACCTGTGGCGTTGTACCTAGAATTTTACAGCTAGCAAAAGAAAATATTCCAATAACTCTATCGGTATCCTTGCATAGTGCTAGAGATGATAAGCGCTCAGAAATGATGCCTATAAACAAGTCGTTTTGTATTGACAAATTACTCTCAGCATGTAAGATATATACTGAGAGTACAAAAAGAAGAATTACATTCGAATACGCAATGATATCAGGAGAAAATGATTCGGAGCAAGACGCTAAAGCTTTATCAGGATTATTGAAGGGAATGCTGTGCCATGTAAATTTGATACCAGTAAATACCGTTCAAGGCAATGGCTATAAGAAAAGCTCACGAATTCAAATAGATAATTTTAAGAACATTATGGAATCAAGAGGAATTGAGACTACTGTTAGACGAGAGCTTGGCAGTGATATTAATGCTGCATGTGGTCAACTAAGGAAAAATAGACTCGACAGCAATATTAATTAAGCTTTTTGAATTTCTATGTTTGTATCAGGAGTGATTAGTTTGAAGTATGGAGTTAAGACCGATAGGGGATTAAAGCGGCAATTTAATGAGGATAACTGCAATGTTCTTGTAGGCCATCCAGGCGTCCCAACCTGTTTTGTAATTGCTGATGGTATGGGTGGGCATAAATCTGGCGAGGTTGCTAGTAAACTAGCAGTTGATTCAGTTTGCAACCACTTAATTAATGCAAACTGGGAGAATCAAGATGTTTCAGGGTTGTTAAAGGATATTATCACTAGCGTTAATGATGAATTATACAAATTCTCGCTACTTAATGAATCTACCCAAGGAATGGGGACAACGCTTATTATTGTTGTGCTTAAAAATGGAAAGTTATATATAGGACATGTAGGCGATAGCAGAGTATATCTAATTAAAGAAAATACAATACAAAAGCTTACTTCTGACCATTCATATATAGAGGAGCTTGTGAAAAATGGCTCTATAACTAAGGATGAGGCTATTAATCATCCTAAAAAGAATGTGATAACACGCGCTGTTGGATATGAACTTGATTTACAGGTTGATACATATGAAATTGATGTCTTTAAAAATGATCAGCTACTCCTTTGCACTGATGGCTTAACAAATATGTTAGCAGAGGATGAGATACTTGGTATAATTAAAAAAATTGAAGATCCCCAGCTTGCATGTGATACTTTAGTTGAAAATGCAAATAATAAAGGTGGAGAAGATAACATAACCGTGATAGTCGGTAGAATAGATTGAGGTGAAATATGGAAGGTCAGATGCTTGGAAATAGATATCTTTTACTAGAAAAAATTGGTGGCGGCGGAATGGCTGTTGTTTATAAAGCTAAAGATACTCTCTTAAACAGGTTCGTTGCTATAAAGATACTAAGACTGGAATTCTCAAATGATGAGGAATTTGTTAAACGTTTTAATGTTGAAGCACAATCAGTTGCTAGTCTATCTCATCCTAACGTTGTTTCTATTTATGATGTTGGTTACAATGAGGAAGTACATTATATAGTAATGGAATATGTAGATGGGATGACATTAAAAGAGTATATAAATAAGCATGGAGCACTTGATTGGCAGGATGCTATAAAAATTAGCACTCAGATTTGTTCTGCTATTGAGCATGCACACAAAAACAAAATTGTACATAGGGATATTAAGCCTCATAATATTTTATTAACTAAAGAGGGTGTAGCTAAGGTAACTGACTTTGGCATTGCGAGGGCAGTTACATCCTCGACAATTACTATGGTTGGAAGTACAATAGGTTCAGTACATTATTTTTCTCCAGAGCAGGCAAGGGGAGGTTTTATTGATGAAAAGTCTGATTTATATTCCCTTGGAATTGTTATGTATGAAATGGTTACTGGTAAGGTACCATTTGATGGTGAGACACCAGTTGCTGTTGCATTAAAGCAGATTCAAGAAATCCCAGTTGAACCAAGAAAGCATACTCCAAGTTTGCCTTACGGAGTAAATGAGATAATTTTAAAGGCCATACAAAAAGAGCAGAATCTCAGATACCAATCTGCAACAGCGATGATGATTGACCTTAACAAGGTATTGCTTCACCCTCAAGGTGGATTTGTTGGGCAAGAAATAGTAAATAATCAGGCTACTATCAGAATGCAAACTGTAAATAGTTCAAATATTACAAATTTGGACAAAAATAAAGCTACTACAAACAATCAGTATGAAGCACAAAAACAAAAAAAGAAGAATAATACAGCTTATTGGCTCGCAGGTATAACAAGCATTTTAATAATAGCAATTGCAGTATTTATAACTATTAGTTTGTTTAATAAAGGTAATGATAATACTACTTATCAAATAGAAAATTATAAAGGTAAGCAAATAGATGTTGTAAAACCAGAATTAGAGGCAAAAGGCTTTAAAATTACTGAAGTGTGGCAAGATAATGATAATATTGATAAGGGCATTATATTAGATCAGAATATACCAGCGGGAACGCCTTATAAAAGTGGAAAGTTTACCTCATTAGAGTTGACAATAAGTAATGGATCTAAAATGGTTACTGTTCCTGATGTCACGAATCGAGAAAAAAGAGTAGCACTCAATGACATAAAAACAGCAGGGTTAACATCTAGAGTTGAGGAAGAACACAATAAAGATATACCTACTGGCTATGTAATAAGGACTGAACCAGCAGCTGATGAGCAAGTGAAGGCAGAGTCAGAGGTTGTTGTATATGTGAGCAAGGGCGATGAGATAAAGCGGGTCAAAGTGCCAAATTTAGTAGGTAAAGATGAACTGGAAGCTCAAAAGCTTCTAGCAGCTTATAAGCTTGAACTTGGAACTATTCTCCCAGTTGGAATTACAAAGGGAATAGTTAATAGGCAATTACCAGAAGCTTATGAAGAAGTTGATGAAGGAGAATCTATTACTATTTTCCTTACTCCACAAGAAGAAGCTGCAGCATCAACAACTTCTACAACTCCTGCGCAAGATACAGCAGCTACAAGTACTACGGCACCTGCTGCTGCTAGTTCAACGCCAGCTACTTCGACTACACCGGCAACAACAAGCACTGAACCAGCAGTTATTCCATAAATGAGTTTGAGTACAGAGGTAAGCATTTGATACAGAGGTTCTTTGATTAAAGTTATTTAATAATTATTAACAATGTAATCAAAACCTAATGAAGTGATTTGAGGAGGTAATTATTTGCCACTTGGTATAATCCTAAAAGGAATTGGTGGTTTCTATTACGTAAAAGAAGAAAATAATAACCAAATATATGAATGTAAACCTAGGGGGATATTTAGGAAGGATTCTATTATCCCTCTTCCTGGCGATAAGGTTGACTTCAGCATTCTTGATAATCAAGAAAAACTAGGTTCTATTGATCAAATACTTCCTCGTATTTCAGAGTTGGTGAGGCCAGCTATAGCGAACATTGACCAGATGGTAATTGTTTTAGCGACGAAAGCTCCAAATACTGATTTTATTCTATTGGACAAGCTTCTCATAACAGCAGAAATGAAAAAATTAAGAGTAATTATTTGTATAAATAAGATTGATTTAGAAGATGACATAGCTAATAATATTAGAGATGCCTATTCCTTAGCTGGGTATAAGTGTATTGAAATAAGCTCTGTTAAGAACATTGGATATGAACTTTTACAAGAAGAACTAAAGAATCATACGAGTGTATTTGCTGGACAATCGGGGGTTGGAAAGTCAACTATTCTCAATCATGTAATGGATTCATGGGTTATGGAAACTGGTAGTGTAAGCAATAAGATAGAGAGAGGAAAACATACTACCAGACATGCTGAAATACTTGAACTTAAATATGGAGGATATATAGCTGATACTCCGGGATTTAGCTCATTCGAATTAGCAGATATTCAGTATAATGAACTTGAAAGCTATTATCCAGAGTTTAGAAACCATTTAAATACATGCAAATTCACATCCTGCAGCCATATTACGGAGCCAGAATGTCAAATTAGAGAGGCTGTAGAACGTGGTGAAATAGATAATAATCGATTTCAGAGATATACACAGCTTTATAAGAATCTTAAAGACATTCCACAGTACAAAACAAAAAATTCTGAATCAAGGAGAGTGATAAAATGATTAAGATTGCACCTTCTATTTTATCTGCAGATTTTTCATGTTTAGGAGATGAAATTAAAAAAGTTGATGATAATGGTGCTGATTTAGTCCATATTGATGTAATGGATGGGCATTTTGTTCCAAATATTACAATAGGGCCTGGAGTTGTTAAATGTTTAAGAAAAATTACGAAAAAACCTTTCGATGTGCATCTAATGATATCAAATCCAAACGAATATATTGAAAATTTCGCTGAGGCGGGTGCAGATATTATAACTGTTCATGCTGAAGCTAGTACGCACTTAAATAGAACTATCCAAATGATAAAAAGCTGTGGTAAAAAAGTTGGAGTTGCACTAAATCCTGCTACCTCACTAACTATATTAGACTATGTTTTACAAGACATAGATATGGTCTTGCTAATGACTGTTAATCCTGGGTTTGGAGGACAATCATATATAAAGTCTTCAACACATAAAATAGAAGCTTTAAAAAAAATGATAATTCAAAATAAGCTTAATATAGATATTGAAGTAGATGGTGGAATTGATGCAAATAACATTGATATTGTTACAAGAGCTGGTGCAAATGTTATTGTTGCCGGTTCAGCGATATATAATAAACCTGACATAGAAGAAGCTATAAAGCAATTGAGGCTGAATGCATTTAAGAGAAACAATATCTAAAGCTTAGTAAAAAGATAAAAGTGAAAAATGAAAAAAAGAGTTATGGTAAGTCAGCTGCGCTACCTGAATTTAAAGATTAAAAGATTAGTGAAAAAGTTAAGTTGACTTACATCAACTAATATAAAGGTCAAAAAACCATAGTTAATTGTGATAGTGTGGGTGTTTGGAGGGGAAATGAAAGCGGTTCTGGTTTGCAATGGTTCAATAAGTGATTATAATAGTTTGAAAAAATACATAGCTCCTACTGATTATGTGATTTCTGTCGATGGTGGAGCAGGGCATCTGAGAAAAATGCGTATTATGCCAAATATTCTTATCGGTGACTTCGATTCTGCTAATTCCGAAGATTTAAAATTCTTTGTAGATAAAGGGATTGAGACTTATCAGTTCCCAATAGAAAAGGATATGACTGATTCAGAACTGGCAATCGAGAAAGCCCTGGAAACAGGAGCAGACGAGTTGCTACTTGTTGGAGCTGTGGGTTCTAGGGTAGATCACTCATTAGCTAATATTCTTTTGCTTAAAAAATTGTTGGATATTGGTGTAAAGGCAAGTATTGTTGACGAAAACAATCAAATCTATATGTTCAAAAATAGTTTTTCACTTCAAAAAAAAGATGGATATAAGCTATCTCTAATTCCTATTTCTGAAAAGGTCACAGGAGTTACTACAACGGGTTTAAAGTATAAACTTAATGATGCTACAATGTTTTTGGGAACGTCATGGGGTGTAAGTAACGAGTTTGTTGAGGACACTGTTACTGTTACGATTAATGAAGGAATTCTTTTAGTATGTGTATCTAAGGATTAAAGAAATGGGACATGTGTTTTGTTACAGGTTTTTCATCAAACTGTATTAAAGCAGGGGATTATAAATGATTTATCCTATTCTAACAATGGGAAGCGGAGGATTTTTATGAATTTATATGTATCTGCGATAAGTGAACTAATCGAATATATTGAATGTAATATAGGTGAGAGACTACAATTAACAGATCTCTCAACCCATGCAGGAATATCGGACTTCCATTTTAATAGAATATTCAAAACAGTTACCGGAATAACACTTAAACAATATGTTTTGGGAAGGAAACTCACTAAAGCACTAGAACAGCTTAGGAACACAGACAAGTCAGTTATAGAGATCGCAATGGACTTAGGCTTTGATTATCCCGAAGTTTTCAGCAGAGCCTTTAAAAAGCAGTTCGGTTTGTCTCCTACCAATATCCGGAATCAAAAGAACCGGATAAATGGAATAAAGAAGGCTACCATAGTTGAAAGAGATATACTAAATTACAGAGGTACATTAGCTCTAAAGGGTAACTTAGTTTTTCTTGATGCAATGAAATTGAATGGGGTTTATTCAAAGGCTGATACCAATTCACACACATTCAAGCAGAACCTAAAGGCTTCAACAGAAACATTCATACTGAGATCGGCAAATAACGATGAGTTTAAACAAGAGAAATTTTATACCATCGTCAGTTGTGGGGGTAATGATAATGGAGAATACAACGTTTTTTGCGGGAGACAACCTTTAAGTGATACGGGAATGATTGATTTTGATGAGTATAATATACCAGACGGATGGTATGTAGATTTTTTATATCATGGGGATATGTTCGACATTAGAGAAGTATTTATTGATGACCTGTATAAGTGGATTATGGTAAAAGAGGCTGAGATGAATCCAAATGGAATCGGGATGCTTAATATTTATGATAATAACTATCCGGAAGGCAATAAGGTTCATATTCTGGTTCCCATAAAAAAGCCGGTATAGTCAGCAAGAAAAATCATGAAGCATATTTCAAATTATCATATAATAAAAACCGAGGGATAAAACCTTCATATTTTATTATATGGATGTGATTGTATGGGTAGTATTCAAAGTTCTTTAGTCAGATTTATGATTCGTAGGTCGAATATTTGGAACAAGCCGCTGAATGAAGTCAGAAAGACTCTAGAAGGCGTAAAATCAAATGGAATGCCAAAGGGAATTGAAAATTCAAGGCAAACGATTAATGGAGTAAACTATGAGGTATTCAAGCACCCTTCCGGAAAGAAAGGTAAAGTGATTCTTTATTTCCATGGAGGAGGTTTCTGTCTTGGTATTTTCCCAACTAATCGTGAATTTGTTGCAAGGATTTGTTCTATGACGGAAACTGATGTTTATATGCTGGATTACAGACTGGCGCCGGAGCATCCTTTCCCCGCAGCATTGGAGGATGCAATAGCAGCTTATGAAGGTATTATTGGAAATGCCTTTAATGGAAAAGACATAGTAATAATGGGTGATTCATCAGGATGTGCGCTTGCTGTGTCTGCACTTCTCGCACTGAAGCAGAGTAGTATAGAAATGCCCAGCTCATTGAACTTTATTACACCGGTTTTTGATTTTGCCGGTAAAGGGGACTCCTTTATTTCAAGAGCAAAAGATGATCCTTATAAAATAGTTGATCCGCTTGGAATTGCCAAGATTTATACTGCAGCAAGCAATCCCACCTCACCTGCGATTTCTCCATTATATGGCGAGCTGGATGGGCTGCCGCCCGTATTGATTCATGCTGCGGAACATGACGTGTTTTTAAGCGATTCAACTAGGTTTGCAGAAAAAGCTGAAAATGCCGGTGTTAAAGTGGACATCAAAGTATGGAGAAAGATGTGGCATATATTTCATATGCAAGCACCTTTTGTACCGGAATCAAAAAAGGCGTTGAATGAGATTTGTTTAATTG
>JAEWAX010000133.1 GCA_023391425.1 Bacillota bacterium
TGCTAGCGCAACTCCAACTGCTAATGCTGTTATTCTTTTTAAATTTAAAAATTTACTCATTTTATTACCTCCATTTAGTTATATAATATTGTTCCTTTGAGTAAATAGAGAGTTATTACCTGTGCCAATCGCTTTACGTAATTTGACTGTAATCTATTTACTACACTTTAATCTTCGCGGCGATACTAACCTCCTGTCCTTCGTTCACGAGCTAAGTATCGCCAAGCTCCAAATAAGGGCGATAAAGAAAACTTAGCTTGTGCCGAGCCGCAGGTGATGGCAGAAGTTTAGTTGCACTTATACTTGTAAAGTGCTAGAGTTCAGAAAACTTCATCTGAACTAAGTCTTCTTTATTATATAAGCGTTTTTTAAAGAGAGTATTCAGTTCATGTTAATTATTGTTAATAGACTATTAAGAAAGTTTAACAATTATTTTCTCTACAGATTTAGCTATCATATTATATTTATCCAATACATTTAGCATTCCGTTCATAAACAGAGTTCTTGGCTTCAAGTGGAGTTTTTAATCCATCTGAAGCTTAGACATCGGATAAAATAAAAGACTTGAATAAGTTTTGTTCAGCATAAGCACTTTATCTGTCAAAGTACTTAAGATTCACTAACAAATTCAAGTCTTTATTTATATTAAGCTCAGTTTTCTGTATTGTAAATATTGCAGCATATATGTTATTTCGAATCGAATTATTAACTCCTATAATTTATTCCATAGACTTCTGATACTTATTCCTTAATACTATTGTTACTGCATTTGCTGTCAATAGAATAGCCAGAAGTACAATAATTCCAGCTGCCGCGAGATCCTTAAAATCTTCCTTTGGAAGACCCATCCAATAATATATTTGTAGTGGCAGTGCAGTAAATACAGAGGAAACTCCATCTGGGAGCTTAGAAACATATGTTGCCGCACCTACCATTAGCAGTGGGGCACTCTCCCCTAAAGCTCTTGAAACAGATAGAATCACGCCAGTAAATATTCCTGGTAATGCAGCAGGTACTACTATCTTTCTAATTGTTTGCCATTTTGTAGCGCCCAATGCATACGACCCATGTCTTAGATACTGCGGAACAGCTTTAATAGCCTCCTGTGATGAAACAATTACTATAGGCAGCACAACCAGGGCCATTGTTAACGCACCCGAAAGAATACTCTTTCCAAAACCCAAGGTTCTAACAAAAACTGCTAAGCCCAACAACCCATACACAATTGACGGAGTACCCGATAGGTTTGAAACATTAATCTTGATAAATTTTGTAATCCAATTATTCTTAGCATACTCTTCTAAGTACACAGCTGTTCCTAAACCAACAGGTACCGCAAAAAATATTGTTAATACAATAATCCAAATACTTCCCATAATACCAGGCAGTATTCCAGCCTTATTTGGAAACCTTGAAGGAAAGTTTGTAAAGAAGTGTTTTGTCAGAAACGGTATACCCCTCATAACTATATCAATAAGTAATATAGCCAATACAATTATTCCAATTAAAGTAACACAAAATATAACACCATGGAAAATAGAATTTTTCATTTTCCTATACTTTATATTATTCATACTCCCACCTTCTTGTCTATATAATTTCAACATATCACAATGCTATATATTTCTCTATTACATTTTTCACCTTTAGTATTCCTTTCTGTACTTTTCAACTATACGATTTGAAAGAATATTAAGCCCCAGAGTTATTAAGAACAGCAGTAATCCAACCGCAAACAGAGAATAGTATCCAACTGTTCCATGTGGATTATCACCTTGGCTAGCCTGTACAATAAATGATGTCATGGTTTGAACACTCTGTAGTGGATTTAATGTCAAGTTTGGTCTTGCACCTGCTGCAATTGTTACTATCATTGTTTCACCTATTGCTCTTGAAATTGCAAGTACAAATGAAGCAGATATACCTGAAATAGCCGCCGGTACTACTACCTTCAATGAGGTTTCCATTTTCGTAGAGCCTAATGCTAATGCGCCTTGCCTCAGGCTATCAGGAACAGCTCTTAGTGCATCCTCACTTAATGATGAAACAAGAGGTATTATCATTATTCCTACAGCGATACCTGCGCTTAAAGCATTAAATATTTCAGTCTGCGGTATAAAATATTTCAAAAAAGGAGTTATTGTTGTTAGTGCAAAATATCCAAACACTATTGAAGGTATACCAGCCAACACCTCTAATATTGGCTTAATAATTTTTCTAACTCTTTTGTTTGCATATTCACTTAAATAGATAGCAGTAAATAAGCCAATAGGAATTGCAATTATAGCTGCAATAAACGTTATCAATAGTGTTCCACATACCAATGGCAAAACACCAAAGCTAGGCTCACTAAATAATGGAGTCCACACTTTTCCAAAAAGAAAGTCCTTTATTGAAATCTCTGTAAAAAATCCTAACGAATCTTTAAGTAAGGAAATTATTATTCCTAATGTTGTTAAAATCGTGATAATGGCAAACAAAAACAATATATTTTTCGCTATAATATTTGAAGCCTTCATTCTTTTAATCCTGTTTTTATTGGTAACTTTTTTACTTTGTATAACATTTGTCGTATCTGTCATATCCACAGCCCTCCTTTTCAAAGTAATATTATCATTATCGCTCTTATTCTAAAAGTAAACTGCTGTTAAGCATTTGTTAACAGAATGTTAAATTGGAGAAAAGTCTAGCTAAGCTCAGCAAACTTCATCTGAGCTAAGTCTTCTTTATATTTTAGCCCAAAATCGCTTAATTATTGGCAGGTAAGAACAAATAATGATATTTTCAAAAAACTCTGAATACAAGAACTCTGTTTATGTAAATACTATCCATAAACCAACCTAATTAAATTTTATTAACGCTAAATTAACATAGAATTAAACCTACATTAAAAATATACTGATATTATTAAATTACTCAATAAGTCATTTATAATAAAGGAATGAAAATATGACAAATGATTATTCAATAACAACAAAAAATTTAAATCTCTTTTATGGAGATTTTCAAGCACTAAAAGATGTTTCAATTGAAATCCCAAGTAAACAAGTCACCGCCTTTATTGGCCCATCTGGTTGTGGAAAATCTACATTTTTAAAGACCCTCAACCGAATGAATGATCTTGTTGCAAATGTCAAAATCACTGGAGATGTATTTTTTGACGGTTTGAATGTTTATAAGGAATATGATATAGTTGAATTAAGAAAAAATATTGGTATGGTTTTTCAAAAACCGAACCCATTTCCAATGACTATATATGATAATATAGCCTATGGGCCGAGAATTCATGGTATAAAATCTAAATCAAAGTTAGATGATATTGTTGAAAACAGTCTCAGAAATAGTGCTCTTTGGGATGAGGTAAAAGATAGATTGAAGCAAAACGCATTAGGCTTATCTGGTGGGCAGCAACAGCGGTTATGTATAGCTAGAGTCTTAGCAGTTGAGCCAGAAGTAGTTTTAATGGATGAACCTACCTCTGCCCTAGACCCTATTTCAACTCTTAAGATAGAGGACTTAATTGAAGAGTTAAAGCAGAACTATACAATAATTATAGTTACTCATAATATGCAGCAGGCGGCTAGAATATCAGATATAACTGCTTTTTTCCTTCATGGAGAAATTGTGGAGTCTGGTAATACAAATCAATTATTTAGTACTCCAAAAAATAAGAAGACTGAAGACTATATTACTGGGAGATTTGGATAAGAGGTGACATTAAATGGTTAGAAATTCATTCGAGAAAGAACTTGAGCTATTACAAGGCCTAATGGTTAAGATGGCAGGTTTAGTAGAAGAATCCATCGAAAACTCAATAATTGCATTAAAAAAGCAAGATATTAACTTAGCAAAGCAAGTATATGAAAGCGACGATACCATTGATGACTTAGAAAGTAAGATTGAAAAGATATGTATTAATTTAATAGCTAGACAACAACCTCTAGCAAAGGATTTAAGAACGATAAGTACGGCACTGAAAGTCATTACAGACATGGAACGTATTGCTGACCAAGCTGCCGACATTTCAGAATTAACTATTAGAATGTCTGGGATGAAATACATTAAACCATTAATAGATATACCTATAATGGCAGATCTTGCAAAAAAGATGGTCATTAAATCCATTGATTCCTATATCAAGCAGGATATTATTCTCGCAAAAGAAGTTTGCGACAGTGATGACGAGGTTGACGATATGTTTTCAAAGATTGTCTTAGAACTTATAAATATGATTAAAAATAATCCTGAGACAACTGAGCAAGCTACTGATTTTATGTTTATAGTTAAGTACTTGGAACGTATTGGTGACCATGCTACAAATATCGCTGAATGGGTTGTCTTTAATGTTACAGGTTCACATGAACACTTGGCCAGAACTAATGAATAGAGGTGGCGCAATGTCTAAACAAACTATTTTTGTAGTTGAAGATGAGATGCACATACAGCAATTAATCAAATATAACCTTGAGGCCAATAGCTTTAAGGTTACTGTTTTTGATAACGGTGAAGATTTATTATCTTATAGCCTTGAAAATATTCCAGACTTATTTATTTTGGATATTATGCTCCCTGGTATAGATGGTTTAGAAGTCTGTAGGCAATTAAAACAAAACTCATTGACTAAAAGTATTCCCATAATTATGCTTACTGCAAAAAGTGAGGAGTTTGATAAGGTACTTGGCCTAGAATTGGGAGCTGACGACTATATTACCAAGCCATTTAGCGTACGAGAATTATTGGCTAGAATTAAGGCTTTGTTTAGAAGAATTAACACTGTTATTGAGCCAAAGGCTGATATCATATCTCATGCTGATATAACTATTGACTGCACTAGGAGAGAAGTATACAAAGGCGACAAACTAATAGAAATGCCATTAAAGGAATTTGAACTTCTTAAAATGTTAATTTTGAATAAAGGCAAAGTTCTATCCAGAGAGCATCTCCTAGATAAAATATGGGGTTTTGATTATTATGGAGAGACTAGAACTGTTGATGTACATATTCGATACTTGCGTCAAAAGATTGAGGATAATGATGAGAATCCCACCTTTATAGAAACCATACGTGGCATAGGATACCGCTTCAACGATAAACAGAGTTCTTAGGTTTAGAGGAGTGCCTTTCTCCTATAAACCTTAGAAATCGTTATCCAGGGCCGTAGCACCGCTTTATTGCCGCGTTAAACGAGAAAATTAGCGGTGGTAGGCATCGGATAAACAGAGTTCTTAGGTTTAGAGGAGTGCCTTTCTCCTATAAACCTTAGAACTCGTGTAAGATATTCCTTTGGAGGTGCATTTTATTGAAGAATAGAATTGTAAAATACACTATTTTACTTGTAATTATTGCAACAGCTATTACAGGCATATTTACATATGCACTTGCACAATATTTTTATAAGTCTGAGGTCCGAAACAGTAATGAAAATACTGCTATTTTATTATCACATCAAATTGAAGAGCACTCTCTTTCTAATAAAACAATTGATTATGATAAGCTTGCTAAAGACTATGCAAGACTCTTAAACAATAAGGCTCCCAGTAGTGAAAACTTCACTTTTGCCACCAGAATTACAATCATCGACTATAAAGGTACTGTATTAGGTGAATCAGATTCAAATATCATTGAAATGCAAAATCATTTAGACAGGAAAGAAATTAAAGAAGCAATTCAAGGTAAAGTCGGAACTGATGAACGTTTTAGTGAAACAATGAAGATTTCCTACCTCTATGTTGCACTTCCTATGCAAAGTAGAAATATCATTGTTAGAGTTTCTGTCCCGCTTTATCAAATAAACTCAATTAATAAGGCTTTTTTATTTTATACTATATTAGGTGTATTAGTAGGCCTATTACTTACTATTGTAATTTCAGTTAAGTTTTCTAAAGTTATTACCTCCCCTATAAATCTGCTTATAAATACTTCCAAAGAAATTGCAAACGGCAACTATAAAAAAAGAGTGGATATACATTCTAAAGACGAAATTGGAGAATTAGCAATTACTTTTAATGAAATGGCAGATAAACTTGATAACACTCTTTGCGGGATATTAGATAAAAATGTAAGAGTGGACACCATAATTAATAGTATGAGAGATGGAATTATAGCAATTGACACAAACTATAAGATACTGATTATTAATACAATTGCTTGTGATATATTTGGTATTAAACATGGACCAGGAATTATTGGAAAAAACTTGCTAGACATTACTAGAAATTCAAAAGTAAATTCATTTCTTAAAGATACAATTAAAGATAATATTGCCTTGACAGATGAGATAACTATATTTTCACCAAAAATGGATAGTGATTTCACATATAAGATATATACTAATCCTATAAAAAATACTGATGTGAATCATAAAAATGCTGGTGGTGTTATTACTCTACACGATTTAACTTCAGTTAAAAAACTAGAACTAATACGTACTCAATTTGTTTCCAATGTCACTCATGAATTAAAAACCCCACTAACTTCCATAAGAGGCTTTGTAGAAACCTTAAAAAATGGTGCTATTGACGATACTGCTGTAGCTACAAAGTTTTTGGATATAATTGATATTGAGGCCGAACGACTTTATATTTTAATCAATGATATTCTTCAATTATCCGAAATTGAAAGTATGCGTAAGGATGATCAGGTAACCCAAACCAACCTAAATTTAATTATTGATGAAGTTGTTACATTATTAGAAACTTCTGCAAATAAAAAAAATATTACACTTGAAGTAGATGTTCAACCAAATATAATAATTGAAGTTAATAATTATAGAATTAAACAGATGTTAATAAATTTAATTGATAATGCAATAAAGTATAACATTGAAAATGGAACAGTTTTCATAAAAGCCAACAAGTCAAATGGAAAAACTATAATATCTATTAAGGATACTGGTATAGGTATTCCTGAAAAACACCATTCTAGAATTTTTGAAAGATTTTACAGGGTTGACAAGGGCCGCTCCAGAAATATGGGTGGTACAGGTTTAGGACTTTCAATTGTAAAGCACATTGTTAACCTATACAGTGGTGATATTCGTATTATAAGTGCACCAGGTCAAGGTACTGAATTTATTATTCAGCTTCCACTTTAGTTCTTAGGTTTAGAGAGTGCTTTGCTCTCATAAACCTAAGAAATCTGTTATCCAGTACTGTATACATGGACGGTATTTCTTATATTTATAACAAGAATACCGTCCATGTGTTAATTTGTAGCTATTTACAAGGAAACAGCCAGAGGATTAATCCTCTGGCTGTTTCCTTGAAGTTTTGCCATACGTGTATATGTATCATTTCAGTTGAGAGCCATAATTAACCCATTACAACCTCAACTTTATGAACCTTACCATCATTGAATACTGGAACGATATTTCCAGCAACCTCAATGCCATCAACAACGAGCTTTTTAACACCCTTCGAAACGTGATTAGGGTTGCTTACAGATATTTCGAAAGTAGCGTTTCTAAATTTTCTACTTACTTTGTAATCATCCCAATCTTTTGGAATACAAGGATCTATCATAAGACCATTATAGTCTGGCTTGATACCAAGGATATATTGTGAAATAACAACGAAATTCCAAGCAGCAGTACCTGTTAGCCATGAATTCTTTGCTTCACCAGGTTTTGCAGCATCCTTACCAGCAATCATCTGTGAGTAAACATAAGGTTCCGTCTTATGAATCTCGCTGATTTCCTCTGTATAAGCTGGAGCTATTTTCTTATAATATTCAAAAGCCCTGTCTCCCCTGCCAATTACTGTTTCACCTGCAATAATCCAAGGATTATTGTGACAGAAGATACCTGCATTTTCTTTATATCCCGCTGGGTAAGTTGATATTTCACCCATATTTACATAGTATTTCGTAAACGCAGGATTATTTAGTACTAATCCATATGGAGTATCAAGATATTTCTTTGCTGAATCGAGAGCCATTTCAACATAGCCTTTATCAACACCTATTCCTGCCATTGAGCACATGCCTTGAGACTCAATAAATATCTTACCCTCTTCGTTCTCTTTACTTCCTATTTTGTCGCCGAAGTCGTCATATGCACGAATGAACCATTCTCCATCCCAACCATATTTCAGAACAACCTCATTCATCTTGTCTACTTCTTCCTGTGCCTTTTTAGCTTCGTCTGTTAAACCTTTTAATTCACATAATTTAGCATACTCTGGGCCATAGTAAACAAACATTCCAGCTATGAAAACAGATTCTGCAACCTTTCCATCTTTGCTAGTTGTTGTCTGGAAGGATTCGCCTGGAGTATTTGAGAAACAATTTAAATTTAAGCAATCGTTCCAATCTGCTCTTCCTATTAAAGGTAATCCATGTGGTCCTAAGTTGCTTACAACATGGTAGAATGAACGTTTTAAATGTTCAAACAATGTAGCTGCATTTGATTCATCATTATCAAAAGGAACCATCTCATTAAGAATGTCCATATCACCGGTTTCTTTAATGTAAGCAACTACACCTGCAATTAACCATAGTGGATCATCATTGAAGTTTCCTCCAATTTCATCATTTCCCTTTTTGGTCAATGGCTGATATTGATGATATGCTCCACCAGTCTCAAACTGTGTTGCAGCAATATCAAGTATTCTCTCTCTAGCTCTATCCGGTATCTGATGAACAAATCCTAAAAGATCTTGATTTGAGTCTCTGAAGCCCATTCCTCTACCAATACCTGTTTCAAAGTATGAAGCACTTCTTGACATATTAAATGTTACCATACATTGATACTGATTCCAAATATTTACCATTCTACAGAGTTTTTGATCCTTATGCTCAAGCTTGTATTGAGTAAATAGATTATTCCATGAATTCTGCATCTCATCAAAAGCTGCTTGTACTGCAACCGGATTACCTTTAGCTTCAATCATTTCATAAGCTTTCTTCTTGTTAATTACACCCTTGCTTTCCCACTTGTCATCTTCATCATTCTCAACATATCCAAGTATGAAGTCATATTCTTTTTCTTCACCTGGCTTAAGATCAACAGTAATACAGTGAGATGCCATTGGCCCCCATCCGTGAGCAACAGTATTTGTAGGCTCTCCACTTACTGGTACTTGAGGTGCATCAAATCCATTATACAGTCCAACAAAAGTATCTCTGTCTGTATCAAACCCAGTTAGGTCTGCATTTACTGAATAAAAGGCAAAGTGATTTCTTCTCTCTTTGTATTCAGTTTTATGATATATTACTGACTTTTCAACTTCAACTTCGCCTGTACTTAAGTTTCTTTGATAGTTTGTTTGGTCATCTTGTGCATTCCACAAACAGAACTCAATACATGAGAACAATTTTAAACTTTTATTTTTATCTGTAGTATTCTTAACCTTAACCCTATGAATTTCTCCATTAAAATTCAAAGGTACAAAGAATAGTACTTCAGAACTTATACCATCTTTACTTCCAGTTATCTTTGTATAACCCATTCCATGTCTACATTCATAGCTATCTAATTCAGCTTTAACTGGTGACCATCCTGGAGACCACAGACTACCATTGTCATTAATATAGAAGTATCTTCCTCCTATATCAATTGGAACATTATTGTATCTATACCTCGTTATTCTGCGTAAACGCGCGTCCTTATAAAAGCAATAACCACCTGCAGTATTAGAAATTAATGAGAAAAATTCTTGTGTACCTAAATAGTTTATCCAAGGATAAGGCGTCTTGGGAGTAGTAATTACATATTCTTTGTTTTGATCATCGAAAAATCCGTATTTCATTTTTTAGCCCCTTTCAAAATAATTAATTATGTCAGCAAAGAATTTACTTCTTTGTGCATGTCTCTCTAATAACCATTTTAGTATCATAACTATAACTCTTAAAACCTTTTTTATTTCTTTTTATATTTGAAATTAGTTCCCTTACAGTTTTCTCAGCTATATCAAATATTGGAGTAGTTATTGTTGAAAGTGCTGGTCTAATCAAAGATGAAAGAGGAATGTTATCAAATCCAATAATCGATATATCATCAGGAATTTTAATGTTATTTTCTTTAAATAACTCTATTGCTGTTATTGCCATATCATCACTCGATGCAAATAATGCTGTTGGTAACTTACCTTTATTAATCAATCGCTGTACTTCATTAATAGTTTTTGTCTTAATAAAATCACCATGAAGAACAAAGTCCTCATTTACTTCTAAATTATGCCTTTCCATAGTATCAAAAAATGCTTTATATCTTTGTCTACCAGAATATGTGGAAAGTCTTCCTGCTAATAATCCGATATCAGTGTGCCCCAATTCAATTAAGTATTCAATTGCTGCTACAGCACCTTCATAGTCTTTTGAGCCCACTACAATTAAATTGTCATTATCAGACCTATTTTTTTTAATTTCTTCTACATCATAATCAATTAAAGCTATGGGATATCCTTTTTGTGAAATCTTAATTAGTACATCTGTATCCATTTCTGTACCTATAACTATGCCCCCGTCTATCCTCTTCTGCAGAAATACCTCGCTTACACGACTATAGTCATCCTCACAGTAAATAATATTTACTAGAACGTAGTACCCATTAGAATTAGCACAGTCTACTATTGCATTAACAAACTGAGTAAAGTAATTATTGTTGTATAGTCTATTAGGATTATCTGCATCTGCTATACTTACTATGAATAAACCTATGGTATCGTTATTTTTGCCTGCTAAAACTCTTGCACATGTGTTTGGTTGATAATTATACTTCTCGATTATCTCAAGCACTTTTTTCTTTGTTTCATCTGGGACATTCGAATAGTTGTTTATTACTCTTGATACGGTGCTTCTGGATACTCCTGCAATTTTAGCTATTTCTTCACTTTTCATTTCAAATTTACCTTATAAACTCTATGCATACATTAATTACATAAAATTTATAACCTCAAAAAATAATTTTTTTTATTGTAAAAATGGGGCTAACGCTATCTAAGCGCTAGCCCCATTTAATATACAATATGTAACTAAAACTAAGTTTGATTAATTACAATACTACTTACTTTTAGCTGCAAGGAATGCATCATACTGAGTTTGCATTTCTTTAATAACTTTCTCACAACCTGCTGCTTTAAGTTCTTTATCCATTTTTGCAACTTCAGCGTCTACGTCTTTAACAGAACCTGTAAATAATTGTCTGTAGTAATTCTGAACAACGCTCTTACAAGCTGCAATTTCAGTTTCTACGCTCTTTCTATCGAATACAAAACCTAAACTATTTAAAACTGTAGCATTATCATTGTATTTTTTGAATTGATCCCACTTATCAGGCATATTTTGATATTCAGTCTCTGTTAAATAATCCTTGAATTGGTCACCAAATCTCCAACCGCAACCAGCAGAAGTATAACCTTTGTTATCTGGTTTTAACTTGATAACATTGTCAGATATTTTGTCATAGTGAACGCCTTCAAGACCATATGAGAACATGTTTCTAAGTGTTTTGTCAGTATAAAGCATTTCTATGAATTTAAATGCTCTCTCAGGATTTGCTGAATTCTTAGGAATAGAAAGATTTGATCCACCTGTTTCACGGTTTGATTTAACTACAGGAGTTAAATCTATCTGTACCCAATCAATTCCTCCAGTTGAAGCTTTCATTTCAAGAGCTTTTCCTGGCTTCATTGATTGTTCAACAGCAAAGTACTTTCCAGATGTCATAAGTGTAACTTGATTTTCCAGTGTAGCACCATCTGCTGGTAGATAACCCTTTTTAAAATATTCTTGCATTTTCTTGTAATGAGCTACTGATTCAGGTGCTGTGAACTGATTAACAACTGTTGTCTTACTGTTGTCAGGATATAAAGCGCCTGGAACATCATCATCAGCAAAAGTATCCCAATCTAAGAATTTGAAAGGAGCATCCATCTGTACTGATAAAAATGGATAAATTCCTGGTTCGCCATTCTTAACCTGCTCAAATACTGGTTCTAAGTCTTCCATCTTTTTTATTTTAGCTGGATCAACCTTGTATTTGTCTGCAAGGTCTTTCTTGAGAAGTATTCCCCAGTCATGAGCCTGTTCTTTGTTTGTTGGAACACCATAAGTTTTTCCATTAACCTTACCTGATGCACTTACGAAAGCTTCTGTACAAATATCATATATAGCAGGACTCTTTGCAAGATAGTCATCCAATGGAAGTAGGTATCCAGCTTGTGAACTGTTCCTGAAGTCAGCAGCCCAAGAAGCAGTGAAAGCTATATCAAAAGCTTCTCCAGCTGCCAACATTGCGTTTACCTTCTGATTATATGCATCACCATAAGAAAATACTGACATCTTAACATTTACATTGAGTTTATCCTTAAGATATTCATTTGCTTTCTGGCAAATCATATCTACATCAGGATCCTGTTGAGGACCAACTGTGTACCAAGAGAGATCTACAGTATCCTTTGGAACATCAGATGATGGCTCTGCAGAAGTTGTAGCTGCAGCTGTTGAAGATTCTACTGCAGTTGAAGTTTCTGTACTACTACTGCTCTTGTCTCCACAACCTGTAAGCGCAATGGATAGCGTAAACGCTGTAACCAAAGCCAAACATAAAAACTTTTTCATTTTCATTAAATTGCCTCCTTTAAATTTGTTTAATCTATAGCAACCGTAACATCGGCTGTTATCATTAGAAACCAAATATTAACCTTTTACTGCACCAACGGTAAGTCCTTTTACAAAATATCTCTGGAAGAACGGATATGCCAGTATTATAGGCCCTATTGACAATACAGCTATAGCCATACGTGCACCTTCACTAGGCAAATCACCTATTGCTTTACCAGCTTGTGCAAAGCTAGCGCTTGAACTTGTTAAGAACTGAATTGCCAGTAGTGTTTGATACATAAGGAATTGTATATTGTACAATTTACTATCGCTAACGAATATCAGGGGTAAATACCAGTCATTCCAATAATTCAGACAACAGAACAATCCGATAGTAGCTAATCCGGCACGACATAGTGGAAGAACAATAACAAAGAAGGTTCTGAACTCTCCGGCTCCGTCTATTTTAGCAGATTCAATAATGGACTCATGAACAGTAGTTTTGTAGAAAGTTCTCATAATAATTACATACCATGCATTCATGAGATAAGGTACTATGAGTATCCATATTGAATGTTTAATTGGTATAACATTTGTATACACAATATACCAAGGAACTAAGCCTCCACCAAAAATCATTGTAAAATATGCAAGGAATGTAAATTGCGTTTTGTACTTGAAGCTACTTCTTGATAATGGATATGCATACATGCAAATAGTTAAGAGGCTAAGTAATGTGCCTACTATAGTAACAAATATAGAAATACCGTAAGCTCTCCATATTACATCACCAGCATCTATAATATAGGAATATGCCTTTAATGAAAGTTCTTTAGGAAAGAATGTGTATCCAGATATTAACAATTCCTTTTCGTTTGTAATTGAAATAATTATTACAAAAACCAAAGGTACTATACATAATAAAGATATAATAATAAATAATATATTTAGTAAGAAATCACTGAAATGTGAAATTTGACCTACTTTCGCATCATTTTTGTTTAATTTCATTTGAACATCTCCTTAAAATAACGCTTTTTCATCGTCTATTTTCCTAACAACTAAATTTGCAGCAAATACGGTTATACAGCCAATAACAGCTTGATAAAGACCAGCAGCAGCAGTCATTCCTATATTGTTTGAATTTCTCAGTGACTTATAAACATATGTATCAATAACTTCTGTAACATAAGCTATTTGACCACTATTTCTGGTTACGTTATAGAAAAGACCAAAATCAGCATTAAATATTCTACCAACAGCAAGCAATGTCATGATTACCATTATGGATTGAAGCATAGGTAAAGTAATATATTTTATCTGTTGCCATTTAGACGCACCATCCAAAGATGCTGCTTCATAATATTCGGTATCTATACCTGCCAATGAAGCAATATAAACAACTACATTGTAGCCGGTATATTTCCACATGTGGAAGAATGTTAGAATGAATGGCCAAGCTGCTGATTCAGCATACCAATTCACAGGCTCTACTCCCAAGCGACTCAATAGCTGCGTATTGACTAATCCCTTGTCCATGCTGAAGAACGAAAATGCTAAATAACTTACGACAATCCATGAAAGGAAGTATGGTAAAAACATAAGACTCTGATAGCCTTTTGCTAATTTTTTTGTTCTCATTTCATTCAATGCTATTGCCAATGCTACAGGAACAATGAGGTCTAATGCTATAAATACAAAATTGTATAGTATTGTGTTTCTGGTAACATTAAACGCATAAGGTGATTGAAAGAAGAATTTAAAATTATCAATTCCAGCAAACTCACTTTTAATAAGACTTTCAAAAAAATTATCAAATAACCTATATTTCTTAAAAGCTATTACAACACCAAACATAGGAAGATAATTGTTTATAAAAAGCAGAATTACCCCTGGTAAAAGCATTACAAATAGTGCACCGTTGTTTTTAATCTCAGAAAAAAAACCTTGTTTGCGTTTAGTACTAAGAACTTTAGGCTCCGAACTCAAAAATGATCACATCCTCATTTGAATTTTATATATAACTTGTGGTATCTGATTTCACTTATATAATATAAATTTATGAATTATTTATGAATAGATAGAATTGCAATAATGTGTCAATAATTGCTTTGATTAAAGTGCAATATAATACAACAAAATAATACCCTACATTGATAATGTAGGGTATTATTTTGTTTAACTATTTTTTATACTATTATTTGTTATAGAATTGTTTCTCTGTACTCTGATGGAGTTATCCCAGAATGCTTCTTAAACAGCTTAGAAAAATAATGTGGATCAGAAATGCCAACTAAATCTGCAACCTCATATGTTTTATACTTTACATCCTTTAAGAGTTCCTTTGCCTTTTCAATCCTTACATCATTAAGATAATCAACAAAATTTTTACCCAATTCCTTTTTAAACATTCGGCTAATATAGAATGTACTAACATAAATACTATCAGCCACTTCATTGAGTGTAACCTGCTCATTATAATGCTCATGTATATATTCTATAGCTTTTCTCAATACAAGCTTAATACTCCGGTTATTATAGTTATTAACCTTAGCTGCTATTCTGAAAGCTACCTCTTCCAGCAAAGAATTTAACTCCTCTAAGCTGTCACATTTTTCAATAAGCTGTAATAAACTTGCAATATCCTTACCTTCCTCGTGCTTCTTATCAGTCTCGGCTGCGAGTACAGTTATCCTAATGTCATTTATAGATGAAAGTGTACTATAGTAAAAATTCTTTAAATAGTTGATATTAATATTATTTGCAGCAATATATCTGAAAATATTCTGGGTTGAAACTTTAACAAGACTTTCATTTCCAGACTTAATACTTTCAAGCAATTGCTTTTGATAATTATCTAGCGTGGAATAATCCTCGTATCTAAAAAATGAGTTTAAGTCATTGTATTGTATAATAGCATTATTTCCAATATAACTTTTATATTCAAGTGAGCCCAGACACTCTTTATGTTTTTCAGTCAGCTCCATTGCAGATACACCATTTGAGCTAACTGCAATAGTAACTGTAAATCCAAATCCATTAGTTATAACTTCCTGAAGATATCCGCACCTTTCGCTAACTTCAGAGATGTCTATAGGAGATTTATCAGCTTTTTGTATAATAAATCCTACTCTACTTTTGTTAAGCATTATACTTATGACCTCATACTTTTCAGCAAATATTTCCTGAAAAGAATTTACAATACCAAATTGGCATAAATGCTTATCATATTGAGTACTTGTTGATTTCTCATCATAATCATTTTCCATAATAACAAGTACAAAGTTTTTTATATCAATCTTAAAAAGCTTCATTTTCTCAATAATTTCATTTTCGTTTGTATTAATACCATATATGATGTCATGAAGCAATCTTTCTCTTAATATAGGAATGCTCTGTTCAAATAACAATCTAAACCTATCTACTTCCTGATGTTTTATCTCTTGTTCACTGATTTCATTAACTGCTTTAGCTAAAACAGATGTTAGCTCTTCGATTTTTGTAGGCTTTAGCAAAAAATCATAAGCACCACACTTAATGGCTTCATGTACGTAATCAAAATCTCTATACCCTGTCAGAATAATTATTTTTGAATTTGGTACAATATCCTTAACTTGCTTTATCATATTAATACCATCCAACCCAGGCATATGAATGTCAGTTATTATAATCTCAGGCAGATACGTCTTGATAAGCTCAATTCCCTCAATACCATCACAAGCATCAGCACATACTTCACAATCAAGCTGCTTCCAATTAATGATATTCTTAATTCCCTTTCTTATAATAGATTCGTCATCAATTATTAGAACCTTGTACATAATAGCCCTCCTTGGTATTGTGAATCTGAAGTGGTAAGGTTACTGTTACCTTTGTATAAATATTTAACTTACTCTCTAGTTTAAGTCCATATTTTTCTCCATAAAAAAGCTTTATCCTTCGATTAACATTGTCAATACCTATACTCTTATTTTTCTTGCTACTTAAAGATTTAAAATAAGTGTCATTATCCATATCTAAAGTTTGATTTAGCTTGAGCTGGTCTTCAACAGACATACCATTTCCATTATCAATTACCTCAATCACAATCAAATCATCTTGTATATTAGCAACAAGAGTTATAATACCCTTTCCTCTGCTGTTTTCAACTCCATGATAAACTGCATTTTCAATGAGCGGCTGAATAAGTAACCTTGGGATCATTACATATAATACCTGAGGATCAACTTCTTTGTTTAGTGTTATTTTATCTTCAAATCTTCTTTTTAAAAGTGCAATATATTTATCAATATAGATAAACTCTTCCTCAATAGTAATAAGCCTATCATCTCTCCCTATACTTATTTCTAGCAATGTTGAAAGATCTGATACTGTTTCACTTATTTCAGGAACATTATTCAATTGAGCCATCCAATTAATTGATTCCAATGTATTAAATAGGAAGTGTGGATTTATTTGAGACTGGAGCGCCTTTATTTCAGCTTCTTTACGGGTAATTTGCTCCTTATAAATCCATGTAACCAGATGATCCATCTCCTTTGTCATAGTATTAAAGGTCTTATGTAAAAAACCCAGCTCATCTTTTCTATCAATCTCTATATAACTATCAGAAATATTATTAATATTCATTCCTTTCATGGCTTTCACTAGTTGATTTATAGGATTAATTAAATCAAAGGACATGAAAACACTAACAACTGATAAAAGTAAAATAGAGACTAAGCATATTAAGATTATAGAATTTCTTAATCCCTTAACATCTGAATATAATTGCTTTAAGGGTATGTACGTTACTATTCTCCATCCCGGCTCAGATAAGGCTGTATAAGCAACAAAAATGTTATTGCTTTTATCAACATATGAATTTTTCTGGTATGGTGTTGCTTTTATTATTTTTTCATATTTAGTAAGTGCAGATGTATTTTTGCATAATATAATATCATTATCTGACGAAAGAATTGTGGTATTCTGCATAGCCTCAGATTCTAAACCCTGTATAGCAGTATATAAAAAGTCCATATTAATTTCTACTACCAATAAGCCTATTTCCTTCCAATTATCTTTGTTATAAACCAACCTTATTAAGTATGCATTTTGAACCACGCCATTTTTAGAATTAAAAAACCATTCAGATTTACTGTTTGCAGCTGCAGCCTTCTTTCTAATAGCTGTATAATTTTGTATTACAATAGAACTAATATTTGAATCTGCACCATCATAAGGAAAAAATCTTATCTTATTTGTTACTATACACATAGACTTTACTTCAGGTCTTGTCGTTATCACATTTTGATAAACGCTGTTTAATGCAGTTTTAACTTCATAATTATTAAGCTTGGTTATATTGTTGTTATCATCATTAATTAGAGCCGAATAAATTCCCGGGTTATTGTTAATATCTAGAGAAATATTGTTCAAATTGTTTACTGTATCTTGAAGTCTAAGTTCTATAAGACTTAATATATCATTTGAGTATGAGACGGATTTGTTAGCTATAATCTCTTCAGAAGTTTTAAAGCTAAAGAAACCTATAAAAATAAGTGGTATTAGAATTTGAATATACAGAACCAAAAGAAGTTTTTTCTTTATAGAAATATTTCTATAAAACCTCAGTCCCCTTATTAAATTTGAAAATACGCTAGAAGTAACTTTATTTATCATATTAACCTCAGATGCTTAATTTAAAAGAATTTTTTTTACAGCTTGATCCCATATTCCCTCAGGTGTTTTTTCTCCTTCTAAAAAATAAGGGAATTGCTTTATTACTATATCCTCCCACGCACTCCTATCAATAATATGGTCAGGTATTAACGATTTGTTTTTTTCTTGAGTACTTTCATACAACCCTATACTTTGTTTTGCTAATGCACTGTAAGCTGAATTCATTTCCATATTTAAGTTACTGATTAAGCCAGTTTTTTCATAAAAGTATGCTGCTGTTTCTTTAGAAGTTAAGTACTTCATAAACTTTACAGTATCATCTACCCCATTAGGAGTATTCCATGATGTTTTACTAATATAAAAGGTACCATTACCCAAACCGGTGGGTATCTTTCTATCACCCTTGCTCATAGACGGAAATGGAATCATCTTAACACTTTCGTCTAGATATGGGATAAACCATGAACCCTGCACTATCATTGCTGCTTGTTTTGAAATAAATAGATTATTTCTCTCGTTGCTATTTAATAAAAGAGCATCTTTTGGGAATGCCCCCATCTTATATAACTCCTTCATGTATTTCATTGCTTCAATATAGTATTTATTAATTTTATTATTTACTATATACTCCTCTACCCCTTGAGAACCGCCTAGACTTGCTATCATATTTTGATATATATAAGAGCCTTCTGGTGAAGAATTGTATGCTATAGGTATAACACCATTTTGCTTGAATATAGTGATAGCATCCTTTAATTCCTTATAATTAACAGGCTCCTTTACATTGTACTTTGTAAATAAGTCCTTATTAATGAAAAGTCCTTCAAATACCAGCTCAAATGGAATGCCATATATACGGTTATTGTATGTCGTATGGCTAAAACTCTGCTGTTTAAAGCTATCCATCCAAGTTCTATCCTGATTCAATATATCAGTAATATCAGCGACCTTCCCAGCCTTAATAAGATTTTTTATATCAGAACCTGGCCACAATCCAAAAACGTCTGGAGCACTTCCTGATGCAAATTTTGCCTTAAGAGTAGGTAAGTAATCATCTCCAAAAATAGATTGGTTCGATATTTTTATAGATGGATTATCTTTTTCAAATTTTAAAATAATCTCATTCAAGGTACCAGCTTTACTATCCACTCCACCCCAACTAGTCATTAAATTTAAAGTAGTACTCTGAACTGGTAAATTATTCTCATTAACACTGTCAGAGACCTGTGCTTTATTACCTGAGCATGATACTATCAAAATATTAATTAGCCCAATTGTAGCTATAGTTAAAAACCTTTTAGAGCACTTCATAATTTCACTCCAATCCATCCAGCATTTTCTATAGCTATTATATCTCATTTTTTAAGATTTCTACAATAAGAATCGTATTTTAAACAAATTAAAGAAGCCGCATAAACAGTTTTCCAATCTTCAGATGGAATTTTTTACTCTATCTGAAGCAAGAAATCTCAATCCAGAGCCGTAGCACCGCTTATTCTGCAAAGGAAATGGAAAATTAGCGGCGCTAGACATCGGATACAAGTTTTATGCAGCTTCTTTCTAGTTTTTGTTTAACATATTATAAAATTAGATTATAGACAGTTTTATTTCCTTTTTTTCATCAAGGTCAATACCAACTAAGGACCCTTCCTTAATTGTACCCTTTAAATACTCCTCTGAAAGCCTATCTTCAACGTAGTTTTGAATAGCTCTCCTTAATGGTCGAGCACCAAACTTCACATCATAACCCTTTTCAAGAATAAACTCCTTTACCTTGTCAGAAACATTTATTTTAATATTCTTGTCATTTGCTTCTGCGTAGACCTCTTCCAACATTAAATCAATAATCTTCTTAAGCTCCTCAGTACCAAGCTCAGTAAATACTACAACCTCATCAATTCTATTTAAGAATTCGGGTCTAAATGTTTCTTTTATTACATCCTTTACTCTGCTTTCAAGAGCAGTATATGAATTGTTAGAAAAACCTATACCGCTTGATTTGAGATTAGTTCCAGCATTTGATGTCATAATAATAACTGTATTTTCAAAACTTACTGTTCTCCCATGGCTATCTGTTAATCTTCCATCCTCAAGTATTTGTAGCAACATATTAAATACATCCGGATGAGCCTTCTCTATTTCATCCATTAGAATGACAGAATAAGGCTTTCTTCTTACCTTTTCAGTCAGCTGCCCTGCATCATCATATCCTACATATCCTGGGGGAGATCCTATCAACTTAGAAACAGTGTGCTTCTCCATGTATTCAGACATATCAAGTCTAATCAATGCCTCTTCACTCTCAAACAATTCAGTAGCTAAAGCCCTAACTAGCTCAGTTTTACCAACACCAGTTGGTCCAACAAATATAAATGAGGCTGGCTTCTTCTTTTTCTTGAAGCCAGATCTGCTTCTTCTAATAGCCTTAGCAACAACTTCCACTGCTTTAACCTGTCCTATAACACGTTTGTGTATTCGTGCTTCCAGGTTTATTAGTTTTTCTGATTCCTCTTCGCTAAGTCGTTGAATTGGTATTTTGGTCCATGCCTCTATTACACTGGCCACATCATCAGTAGTTAAAGAAACATCTTTGTTTGTATCTTCAATGTCTTTAATCATGCCAATTAATTTGCATTCATATACTTTTAAATCTGCTGCTTTCTGATAATCCTCAATTGAGTCTGCTGATATAGCAGTATCCTTTTCCTCTTGAACCTTAAGCAACTCGTCCTTATATGTCTGTAATTCAGCTAGCTTAATATTTCTCAAATTGGCTCTTGATCCTGCTTCATCTATTACGTCAATGGCCTTATCCGGCAAAAATCTATCTGTTATATATCTTTCTGAATAATTAACGGCCGCTCTTATAACCTCTTCACTAATTTTCACACGATGATACTCTTCATAATAATGTTTAATCCCTGTGAGAATTTCTATTGTCTCAGCAACAGATGGTTCATCAACAATAACTGGTTGAAATCTTCTTTCTAAGGCAGAGTCCTTTTCAATATTCTTTCTATATTCATTTAAGGTTGTAGCGCCAATTACTTGAATTTCACCCCTAGACAAAGCAGGTTTAAGTATATTAGCTGCATTCATAGCACCTTCAGCCTCTCCAGCTCCCATTATATTGTGAAGCTCATCTATCACAAGAATAATATTACCAAAGGCCTTAGCTTCATCTATTATACCTTTCATTCTGCTCTCAAACTGTCCCCTAAACTGAGTTCCTGCAACTACACTTGTCATATCCAACAAATAAACCTCAGCATTATATAGTTTCACAGGTACTTCTCTTTGTGCAATTCTAACCGCTAGACCTTCAGCTATAGCTGTTTTTCCAACACCAGGCTCACCAATAAGTACTGGATTATTTTTTGTTCTTCTATTTAATATCTGTACAACTCTATCAATTTCCTTATTTCGTCCTACTACCTTATCAATTCCGCCTTCTTTAGCTTTATCTATAAGATTACTTCCATACATGTCTAAATACTTTTTTTTCTTATTGTTCTTTTTATCTTGTAATTTTGTTTTAGCAGGATTTTTGTTTTCTTTATCTTCTACACTATCTTGGCTATTATTTGTTGGCAAATCATTATTTGAATTACTAGCATCTACATTATTTACTTTTGGAAAAGCTTTATTTAGTATACCAAAAAAGGGATTTGTTTGATTAATATTTCCTGGATCTCCTTGAAATGCTTCTATCATTTCAGTTCCATCAATATCCTCTAGCATATCTCCAACCTGTTTGCTTATATTATCAAGTTCTTCTTCTGACATTCCTGTTTGAGAAAGCAACTGGTCTATTGGCTGTAAGTTTTGTTTTTTTGCACAGCTTACACAAAGTCCCTCTTGAATCTGTCTACCCTCAATAATTTTTGTTACAAAAACTACTGCTATATTTTTATTACAAATTGAACACTTTATCATATTAACCTCCACATGTGACCTGTCGGCCACAAAATAATCTTCTTTCTAGCATCAATATATATACTATATTATTTCCAATAATGTCTAATTGTAAAATTAACATTCCTACGTTCTTTTATTGTTATACTCTATTAATACTACCGATTGCTTAATAGTATAACATAAGTAAAAACATAGGTCTAACGGATTTATATCAGTTTTTATGATTATACCCTTATTTAAGTAATTTAAATTAATTCAAATAAAAAAACCTGGGCTATAGTCTATATAGCTGAGCTATACGGCTGTAATCCAGGATTCTTTTGTTCTAATTTGTAAACAATCTGTTACAATAATAAATTAGGTTGTAAATCGTTACTTTGAAGCCATAAATGTCCATCTCAAGGCATGCAATTTACTTTGTTGTTCTTACATAAAAATCTTGAACATAGTAGTGATAAAAGCTCCTAAAATCGCTGTTACTGGAAGTGTAAATATCCACGCCCAAACTATATTTCTTGCAAGAGCCCATCTAACAGCTGAAAGTCTTTTAGATGCACCAACACCCATTATAGAAGTTGAAATAACTTGAGTAGTACTAACTGGTGCTCCAAATGCTGACATTGTTTCAATAACTATAGCTGCTCCTGTTTCTGCCGCAAAACCTCCAATAGGTTGAAGTCTAATCATATTCACACCCATTGTTTTAATTATTTTCCACCCACCAATAGATGTTCCCAAAGCCATTGAGAGTGCACAAGCCAACATTACCCAAGTCTGAACTTCTGTATGCCCATTGTTGAGATTTGCACCAACCAAAGCCAATGTTATAATACCCATTGATTTTTGTGCATCATTACTTCCATGAGAGTACGCCATAAATGCTGCTGATAAAATTTGCAATTTAGAAAACCACTTATTTACAAATCTTTGCGAATATGGACGAAGTAATTTAAATAATACTGTCATAAATAGAAATCCGATACCGAATCCCAGTATAGGAGAAGTAATCAATGGTAATACTACCTTATCAAAAACACCCTTCCATTTAACTATACTAATTCCACCTGAATATGCAATTGATGAGCCTATAAGTGCTCCAATAAGCGCGTGAGAGGAGCTACTTGGAATAGCAATATACCAAGTTATCAAGTCCCATACAATAGAAGCTATTAAGGTGGCTATTATTACATACTGTACCTTAATCATTTCACTGTCAACCAATCCGCTTGAAATCGTTTTGGCAACCTTGCTACTAGTTAATGCTCCAATAAAATTCAAAGAAGCTGACATCATTATAGCAACACGTGGCCTCAATACCCTGGTAGAAACCGATGTAGCTATAGAGTTTGCAGTATCGTGGAATCCATTTATAAAGTCAAATCCTAGTGCCAATACAACAACCATTATTAAGGAAACACTAAGCATGCTTCATAACAACCCCTTCTACCATATTTGCTACATCCTCACAAGCATCAATTGTATTCTCAAAAAAATCAATTATTTCTTTCCACTTAATTACTTCCATTGGGTCTTGCTCTGTTAGGAATAAATTTGTCATTGCATCTCTAAAAGCAGTATCTGCTTCATCTTCAACATTATTTACTTCAATAATCTTGCTTTCAAGTGTTTTGCTTTTCTTCATGTTTTTCATTTCAATCATTACATTTTTAAGTTCATTTGTTGCATTCACTATTAATTTAGACAATGTAATTGCATCAGGTCTAACTTGCTTTACATTGTACATACTAAATCTTTGTGCGGCAGCTTCGATATCATCTGTAATATTATCAAGCTCTCTTGCAATTGCGTAGATATCCTCTCTGTCAATTGGAGTAATAAAAGCTTTGTTGAGTTCATTGAGAATCTTGTGTACCATGGTATCACAAGCATGTTCTGTATCTTCAATGCTTTTAATTTTCTCATTAACATTAGTATAGTTGTTAGTTAAATCATCTAACAGGGATGCAGCCTTGCAGATAATTTCACTTGTTTCGATAAAATAATCAAAAAATTTTTCTTCCTTTGATGTCGTTCTAAACATTAAATTATACCCTCTTTCGATAAAATAAAACAAATTTACAATGACAATCATATAGCATTGTTAACTTTTTTACAATAAACTTAACATAGAATTAACAAACAAAAATTATTACAAAAATTATCAACGTATAATTTAAAATCAAAATACAATACAATTCAAAATTAATTATAGAAGAAAAATCAGTTGAGAAATCTGCGCTTACTTTTTCCTTGAAATAGCCTTATTACCTAGTATCTTTTTTAGATATTGTCCTGTATAAGATTCCTCTACTTGAGCTATTACCTCAGGGGTTCCCTCTGCAACAATAGTTCCACCTTTATTTCCTCCTTCTGGTCCAAGGTCTAGAATATAATCTGCTGTTTTAATTACATCTAGATTGTGTTCTATTATTACCATTGAATTACCCGCATCAACAAGTCTTTGTAGAATATCAATTAGTCTGTGGACATCAGCAACATGTAATCCTGTAGTCGGCTCATCAAGAATGTAAAGTGTTTTTCCAGTACTTCTCTTGGAAAGTTCTGTTGCAAGTTTAACTCTCTGAGCCTCACCACCTGAAAGTGTGGTAGAAGGTTGTCCCACCTTTACATATCCAAGTCCAACGTCAAACAAAGTCTGGAGCTTTCTTTGAATTTTTGGTATATTTTTAAAGAATTCCAATGCGTCCTCAATAGTCATTTCTAGGACATCGGATATACTTTTGCCTTTATATTTTACCTCTAGTGTCTCCCTATTATACCTCTTACCCTTACAAACCTCACATGGGACATAAATATCAGGTAGAAAATGCATCTCTATTTTATTTATACCATCTCCATTACAAGCCTCACACCTACCACCTCTAACATTGAAACTAAATCTTGATGACTTATATCCCTTCATTTTAGCTTCATTTGTAGCAGCATATATTTCTCTAATAAGGTCATAAACTCCTGCGTAAGTTGCTGGATTTGATCTTGGAGTCCTTCCTATAGGGGATTGATCAATATAAATTACTTTGTCTAAGTTCTTTACACCCTTTATTGTATCATGAGCTCCCGGTTTAGTCTTTGCCCTATTTAACTGGCTGGCTAGGCTTTTATGCAAGATTTCATTTACTAGAGTACTTTTTCCCGATCCTGACACACCAGTGATAACAGTAAGAACTCCTAAAGGAATCTTTGCAGTGATATTTTTAAGATTATTTTCTTTAGCACCTACAATCTCCAACCATTTGCCATTTGGCTTTCTTCTTTCTATTGGAATCTCTACTTTTTTCTTTCCACTAAGGTATTGCCCTGTTAGAGATGCATCATTTTTAAGAATGCTCTCTAGTGGTCCCTCTGCAACCACATAACCACCATGAATACCAGCGCCCGGTCCCATATCAATTATATAGTCTGCTGCATACATAGTCTCCTCGTCATGCTCTACCACAATCAATGTATTGCCATAATCTCTTAGCTTTGTAAGTGTACTTAGCAGTTTGGCATTATCTCTCTGATGAAGTCCGATACTAGGTTCATCAAGAATATATAAAACACCCATCAACCCAGAACCTATTTGTGTGGCAAGCCTAATTCTCTGAGCTTCACCACCTGAAAGCGTGCCCGCAGTTCTAGATAATGTAAGATAATTCAAGCCCACATCAACAAGAAAACCTATCCTAGCATTAATCTCTTTTAGTATCTGACCTGCTATCATTTTATGCCTATCACTTAAATCTAGATTTATAAAGAAGTCCTTTGTATCAGCAATTGGCATAATAGACAGCTCATGAATATTTTTTCCTCCTACTGTAACTGCAAGACTTTCTGGTTTAAGCCTGGCTCCATTACAATCTGGGCATGGATTATTGCTCATAAACTGCTCATAATACTGCTTCATGCTATCAGATTGTGTCTCTTTGAAACGCCTCTCTATTACATTTATTACACCTTCAAAAGCAGCCATATATGAGCCACTACCATATTCTCTCTCATACTCTATCTTTATTTTCTCTCCTTTAGTACCATTCAAAATAATATCCAAAATTTCAGCAGGAAGTTTGTGAATAGGAGTATCCAGTTTAAATTTGTAATGCTTCGCGAGAGCATTGAAAACCATTCTTGTGTAAGCATCTTCACTTTCTACGTTCCACCCTGTAACTGCTATGGCTCCATCAGTCAACGATAATGATCTATCAGGAATTACTAAGTCAGGATCAACCTTTAGTAAATTCCCAAGACCTGTACATGTGGGACAAGCACCAAAGGGATTATTAAAGGAAAACATTCTTGGAGTGAGTTCCTCAATGCTAATACCACAATCGCCACAAGCAAAATTCTGACTGAAAAGTATTTCTTCCTTTCCAATAACATCGACAATTGCTATTCCTCCACTCAAATGTAAAACAGTCTCAAGTGAATCTGACAATCTTTTCTGGATGTCATTACGAATAATAAGTCTATCAACAACTATCTCTATATTGTGCTTCTTGTTTTTGTCTAAAACTATCTCATCATTAACATCCATTACCTGTCCATCAACTCTTATTCTAACAAAACCACCTTTTTTTGCATCCTCTACTAGCTTATGATATTCACCCTTTCGCCCTCTCACAACTGGCGCTAATAACTGTATTCTCGTATTCTCTTCAAAGGCTAGTATCTGATCAACCATCTGATCAATAGTCTGTTGTGTAATCTCCTTACCGCATTTTGGACAATGTGGTATACCTATCCTGGCATACAACAATCTAAGGTAATCATGTATCTCAGTAACTGTTCCAACAGTGGAACGTGGATTTCTGCTTGTAGTTTTTTGATCAATAGCAATAGCAGGTGATAACCCATCAATATAATCAATATCCGGTTTTTCCATCTGTCCTAAAAACTGTCTGGCATATGATGACAAAGATTCAACATACCGTCTCTGCCCCTCTGCATAAATTGTATCAAATGCCAAGGAGGACTTTCCTGAACCACTTAATCCTGTAATTACAACAAACTTGTCTCTAGGTATCTCAACATCAACATTTTTAAGATTATGCTCTCGCGCACCTTTAATAAATATATTATCTCTAATCATTTAAACACCTTTTCTAATGTTAACTCAAACTTCCTAACTAGAAGGATTATAAGTCTCACAGATATGCTCTATTTCTCTCTGAAAAATCATGTCTTTCATTAAAAATCATACTCTATACCTGTTACAAATTACAAATTTATAATACAACCTATAAAAGTTGAGTTATTAATATTAATATTTTCACACTTCAGTAAATTATCCTTAATAATAACCTACATCTATATTATATCAAATTTAACTATTATTGCAAACATTTGTTCGATTATTTTTAATTTTTATTGATATTTTTTTAACTACCTGCTATAATCACATAAGGATAAAAATTTATCTATTATAATTAAATAGTATCTTGGGGAGCTGGAAAATGATTCGGCTGAGATAAGTATGTTTTACTTAAAACCCTTATACCTGATCTGGATAATGCCAGCGTAGGAATGATTAGTTATTGTCATGCTGCATTTTCAAACAGGTATGACTTTTTTTTATTAAATTTTGAGGTCGTAAAGCGGCTCAAGGAGGTTTATTATGAAAAAAATGTCTACCAGAATGTTGGTGGAGGCAGGGATAATGATTGGCCTTGCCCAATTATTAAGTTACGTAAAGATTTATGAGGCTCCATTTGGCGGTTCAGTAACTTTAGGAAGTATGATACCCATACTTATTTTTGCAATTAGATGGGGAAGCAAGCCAGGCATCTTAGTCGGTCTAGTATATGGATTCCTGCAATTCGCATTAGGAACAAAGTTCTCATATCACCCACTTGGAATTTTTCTTGACTATATCTTTGCATTTGCTTGTCTTGGCTTTGCAGGCTTGTTTAGAAAAAATATTTTCTCCACTGTCGTAAGTATTGCTATAGCTATGATTGGAAGATTTATATTTCACTTTATTTCAGGAATTGTTTTATGGTACTCATATGCTCCGGAGGGCATGAATACTTATCTATACTCGCTCATCTACAACGGTCAATTTTTGTTACCAGAGTTTATAATCTCAGCTGTATTGATTTGCGCTCTTTACAAACCTCTAAAAAGGTTTATTACTAATCAGAATAGTATAGGTTCTAATTAATACAAATTATTTTGTAAGCCGCTGCTTATGCAGCGCACTACGTAAGAGGTAATATAAAATATAGCTTTGCTATATTTTATATTCGAAATAGTATTATAACAGAAGTGGGAATGATGCTTGGGCATCATTCCCACTTCTGTTACAAGTCTTCTATTTCTATACTTGGATGAGGTATCATCCAATCTTCAACTACAAGATTATACAAATCAATCCGCCACTACCCTCATTAATTATTTTTTGCAAGGTTTCTTGTAGCTTCACCTGTGCATCTTCAGGCATTCTAAACAGTTTATTCTGTAAGCCCTCTTGTACCAGCTCATGCAGAGATTTGCCAAATATATTTGATTCCCAAAGCTTTGTCGTATCACTTTCAAATTCCTTCAATAAATATGTAACAAGCTCTTCAGATTGCTTCTCAGTTCCTACCAATGGAGCTATTTCAGTTTCTATATCTGCACGAATCATATGAATCGAAGGTGCACTTGCACGAAGCTTAACTCCGTATTTGTTACCTTGCTTTATTATTTCAGGTTCTTCTAAAGTCAATTCATCCATTTGTGGAGACACCATTCCATAGCCTTTGACTCTTACCTCATGAAGTGCATATTCTACTCTGTCATATTCCTTCTTGACCCTTGCCAAGTCTTTAATTAGACTAATTAGTTTGTGCTCACCCTCGATTTCCATACCTGATTCTTCACTCAGAATCCTATAGAACAAGCCATCAGCTGTTGTTATATCAACCAGAATTGTACCTTCTCCTAGACTAACCTTATCAATAGAAGCTCCTTTTATGAAATCATAAGCTTCAAAGGATGGCATCGCCGCTTTAATCTCTCTTATTCTGTTTGCAGACTTAAATGTATTTCTTATTGAGTCAATCATATCATTTTTTAGCCAATGTGAATCGTCTAGAGCTTCAACCCATTTAGGAATATTTATACCTATTTCTAATATCGGAAACTCATGCAAAATTTTCTCCATGACTGAGTCAATATCTTCAATTCTCATTTGTAAGCAGTCCATAGCTAAAACTGTGACCCCATACTTTTGTTCCATTTCATCGCGTAGTTTCAGTGTTTCTGCATCTCTTGGTTTAGTTGAATTAATTATAACCACAAATGGCTTATTTATTGCCTTAAGTTCTGATATTACTCTCTTTTCAGCATCAACATAATCTTCTCTTGCAATATCTGCTATGCTTCCATCTGTTGTTATAACTATACCAATTGTTGAATGTTCATTGATAACCTTTTTAGTACCAATTTCAGCTGCATCTTCAAATGGAATCTGATAGTCATACCACGGTGTAGATACCATTCTCGGAGCATTATTTTCCAAGTGCCCCATAGCACCCCTTACCATGTATCCCACACAATCAATCATTCTTACTTTTAGCATTACATTATCATCAATAGCAATTTCAACTGCTTCGTTAGGGATAAATTTAGGTTCAGTGGTCATTATTGTTCTTCCAGACGCACTTTGTGGAAGCTCATCAATAGCCCTTTCCTTCTGATATGTGTTCTCTATATTAGGAATAACCAACAAATCCATAAAGCGTTTTATAAAAGTTGATTTCCCAGTTCTCACAGGTCCCACAATACCTATATATATATCCCCTTGAGTTCTTTCAGCTATTTGCTGGTATATGTTGAATTTTTCCACCCTAGAACCCTCCCCTATATTGTTACATGCCCAATTGGGACTATGTATATTGTCTTTTTCAATATTAAATATATGTCCGAAAAAAGTTATTATTACAAAAAAATAAAAAACCCAACTTTTTAGTTGAGTTTTTTAAATTATAATTTTTTACTTAACAACCAATATCAGATATTCAATGATAAATTTTTCTTAGTAATAAATTTGTACAGTTTAAGTACTCACCCTACCTCACAAATAATACTACGGGTATTCTGTCCCAAGCGCCCAGTCAGTATAAGCCATGGCAATGTCTACATTACTATTATCTACAATAGTAGTTTGAAGATTAATTATCTTATCTACACAATATCCAAGTGCCTCGTGCATAAAAACAGCCATGATAAACTCTCTACCCTGGTCTACAGGAGCAACATTGACAGTTGCAGTGAGCTTACCTTCCCGTATATATTCATAGCCTGATTTAAGGCCATCAGCCCCAATTGTGATAATACCCTTTGTACCATCCCAATGCTTAAGACCACATTTTTCTATGGCTTGCACTGCACCTATAGCCATTTCCTCATTTTCACCATAAATAAAATCTATATCAGGATGTTTTTCAAGTATTTCGACTGCAGCCTGCATACCTTTTTCACGTATATAATCACCTCGACCTTCACTCACTATTTGTATTTCAGGATACATCTTGACAGCTTCCAAAAATCCTTCTCTTCGAGAAGTTGACCAATACCCTGGAATTCCAAGTATTAGTGCTACCTTACCTTTTTTATTCAACTTTTCCACTGCATATTTTCCAATTAAATTCCCTGCTTGAAAATGATTATTATAACTGATAACAGAAGTAACCTTTAAATCTGCTTCACTCCACAACTCAGATGGCATGTTAAACATATATATGGCTGTACCTGCACTCTTCGCCTTTTCATAAATTTGATTCATGAAATCAATGTCACCTGCAGAACACACCAATATTGCATCAAATTTATTGGCAATCCATTTCTCTATATATGCTACTTGTGATTCTACCGCAAGATGCTCTGTTGGTGCTGCCATGTCAAACTCAAACTTCACGTCGAAACGTTCAGTAAGTTCCTTCATCATTGTATATGCTCCATGCTTAATTATGTCATAGAATTCTGATGTTGTTGGTGGTGCGAATCCGATTTTTATTGTCCGACCACTGGCAATTGCACGAGCAGTATTCTCGAATTTTATATCATTTTTTCTGCAACAACTGTTTCGGATTTTTATTGTTGGATTGAAAATGACATGATTTGGCGGAGTAATTCTGTCATCTATAAGATCAATCAGCATGAGCATTGCACTACGTCCTAATTCATATGTAGGCCTTGAACATGTAGTAAGTGAAATAGATGATGAAACAGATATCTGATCAAAGCCCATAAGGGAAATATCCTCAGGAATAGAATATTCATTTTCTTCAAGCGCTTGCTTTGCAGCAAATGCCATAACGTCATTTGCACAAAAAATAGCCGTAAAATAAATATCTTGTTTAATTTTACCCATCACACTATCATAAGCTTTTTGAAAATCATAAAAACCTTCAGCCCTCAAGTGTGGTTCTATTGGTATCCCCGCTCTTGAGATAGCATCACAGTATCCAGCATAACGAGCACTTTCTGAACTCAGTCTATCATCACCTGCTAGATACATTATCTTCCTATGTCCGAGAGATATGAGATATTTAACTGCATCATAAGCACCCATGCGGTCATCACAAGCTACATAGCATACATTTTGATTTTGATTAATAGCTTGATTTTGGACTAAAACTAGTGGAATATTATTACTTAACATGTCGTCAATAAATACGTCTGAGGTTTTATTAGACACATGAATTATTCCCTTTAGATTACAATCTTGAGTTAGCATTTTTATTTTATGAAACTGATTTTGACCATAATTCCGAATATTGTAAATTATTATTTCATATTGATGCATAATAGCAACATCTTCTATGCCCTTAATAAGTGCTGTGTAGTTAGGATCATGCAAATCGTTTACATTGAGTGCAATAAATTTTAGTTTATCAGTTATGTTATCTTTTTTAGTAAAATAGTTGCGGTCAATATTTAAATAATCCATTGATGCTTCTACTCTTTCTTGTATATCCTTGTCAATATTTGATATTCCCCTAACAACACGTGATACGCTAGATACTGATACTCCTGCATGTTGCGCAATGTCAACCAACCTTATTTTTTGTTGTCTCTTAGTTTTTTCTTTTGGTACTGCATTTTTTTTTTTGAACTTTTTTTCATATCTGTCACTCCAGTTATTCTTGATAAATTAATAAACTTAAAGTAATTCATCTTAGTGAGAAAGTAATGTATTTATAATTACACAACTAGAATCTATAAAGCTTCTTGCTGAAATATTCTAATTTTGATTTATCTTAATAGCTATTAGTGTACTAAAAATGCATTCTAGTTTTTAAAATAACATTCTACAATCCGAGTTTCCCCTATTTTTGTTGATATTTAATAAAAGAGGAGAGTAACAAAGCAGATAAGCAATTATGCCCTTCTATTTGAATACTCTCCTCAGATAGACTATTATTTCCTACCGTATTTAAAATTTTATTCCTTTATAATGAATCTAGGGAAGTTAGTCAAAGGTTCCATTCCATCCTTATGTACAACAATAGGATCCTCTGTTCTTACTCCAGTTAAGTTCTCGTCAATAGCACTCAGTTCATATGCAAAAGTCTGTCCTTCAACTAAAATATCGTCTGAATCAGGACCAATGAGAGGCATTTCTTCCTCTGGATCCATACCTGTTCCATGAGGTCCAAGTCTACCTTCGCTAGGAGATACAAGATATTTTTCAATTCCTTCTTTTATTGCTGCTTGACGAATTACATCATCTGCTTCTCTTCCTGTCATTCCAGCTTTTATATTTACCAAACCATTTTCAAATACTCTGTTTAAGGCTTCTAAAAGCTTAATATGTTCTTTATCGGTATTTTTACCAAAAACTATTGTTCTTGCTGTATCAGAGCAGTAACCGTTTATACGTATACCATGATCCATCATAACAAGGTTGCCTCTCGTTATCTGCTTATCAGTCGGACGTTTGAACAATGAAAGAAGGTTTTCTCCTGTTTGTACCATTATATCAAATGCAATAGCGTGTCCTCCTGATGCAAACATTGATGCGTATACAAGGCTTTGTGCTTCTTTCTCTGTAATACCGTCTTCCAATATATCGTAGAGCATCTGAGCACCTATATCAGCAACTTTACCAGCTCTTCTCATTGTCCTTAATTCTTTTTCAGTCTTGATTGATTTGAAGTATTCAATAATATTGCTTGGAACTATTTCAGCATCAGGCATACCTTTTTTGATTTCTGAATAGATCTCTAGGTCACAGAATGTATAACCGCAAAGTCCAACTTTTTTTAGCGGATTTTTCTTTGCATATTCTTTTAGGAACTTGCTTAATTCTCCACGAATTTCTCTTATGTCATCCCCAAGATAACGCATTGCTGATTCTTCATGAGCTGAACGAATCTGGCTGTCTGGAAGGAAAAAGACAGGATCACTGCCTGGAGCAACAAAAACAATCATTGGCTGTGGGTAAATACCATCTATTGTACGGTAATCAACAAGCCATCTAACATTACTCATTCTGTAGCAGTCTCCGAATACCAACAGGGCATCAAGTTTGTTTTCTTCCACTTTCTTTTTTGTTCTTTCTAAACGTTCTTTGTAATCAGCTCCGGTAATTTCTTCTCCAAAGCCATCCCATACTGCTTCATTGATAAGTGTTCCAAATTTTGATGGAAGGTAATCTTTTAGTTTTTGTGATATCATATCTTTTCTCCTTTTATTAGTATTATTTTTTTATCTGTTCATTGCTGAACATAAGTTATATAATATGTCTGAGCTGTCGCCGACGTATTACCATGAAATAATTAATATTGCTTAGGATAAACTACAATATTTATTTTTTTAAATCTGTTTTTAGTGCCCAATCAACATAGGATTCCGCAACATCAACATTATCTTTATCTACAACTGTAGTTGGAACATTAAGTACTTTATCTACTGAATACCCAAGTACATCATGCATGAACACTGACATAACGAACTCACGACCCATATCGACAGGTCCAACATTTACAGTTGCTGTAAGTTTACCTTCACGAATAGACTCATAACCGGATTTGAGACCATCTGCACCTACAACTATAATACCTTCTTTGCCATCCCAAAGCTTAAGACCTCTTGCTTCTACAGCTTGAGCTGCTCCAAGTCCCATTTCTTCATTTTCACCATATATAAAATTAGCATCTGGATATGCTTCTAATAGATTTTCTGCAGCCTGCATACCTTTATCACGTACATAGTCACCACGTTGTTCAGCAACTATCTGAAGATCAGGATATGGCTTGATAGCTTCTAAAAATCCATTTTTACGAGCTGTTGCCCAGTGGCCAGGTATACCCCATACCATAAGTATCTTTCCCTTTCCATTAAGCTTCTCAGCTGCATATTTACCAACAAGATAACCAGATTGATAAGTGTTGTTATAACCAATAGCTGATACAACATTAAACTCTTTTTCATCCCACATTTCTGCTGGCATATTGAACATGTAAACAGATGAACCAGCATCCATAGCTCTCTTAAATACAGCGTTCATAGCATCAAAATCACCTGCTGAAGATGTACCTATTGCACTAAACTTTTTTGTTACCCAGTTTTCAATTGTTGCAACTTGTGACTCAACAGCCTGATGCTCACTTGGAGCTGCAAAGTCAAACTCAAACTTTACATCAAAACGGTCGGATAGTTCATTCATCATGGTATATGCACCATGTTGTATTATGTCATAGAACTCCGAAGCTGCTGGTGGCGTAAAACCAATTTTGATAGTTTTGCCAGTAGCCGCCTTACGAACTGCATCCTCAAACGCTTTATCTCCCCATTGATAATTTGCACCAATGTTTTGAGGAACAACCGTTTCATTATCTTTATTACTGTCTGAAACTTTTCCAGCGCCAGAACTACCACACCCAGTCAATACAGAACCCATTGCAAAGACTAACACAAGCATAACAACAACTAATCTTTTAAATGTTTTTCTTTTAGTCATCAATTTTTCCTCCTACAATTTGTGTTTAATTTTGATAAAACCACTTTCTTTGCTTAAACCCTGTTGCGTAGAAACCTTTCTTCTGACATGTTACTTATGTACATTAGCCTCCTTACCCACCCCCTATATGCTACTCAATTTTCCCGAAAACTGAATGAGCTTCGGTTTATATCTCAAGGATTAGCATTTCTGCTTAACCAATTCTTTTAAACCCAATGGCACAGTATGCTATAAGACATTTTTAAAACTATGCTTTACGTACTTGTCCTAAACGTTCCATCGTTACAGCTACAAGAATTATTAAGCCTACAACTATTGTCTCCCAATACGGATGAATATTAAGGAGATTCATCCCATTTTTAATTACGTACAAAATAATTGCTCCTAGGACAGTACCAGTCATGCTCCCTTTACCACCAGATAAGCTTGTTCCGCCAATTACAGCAGCAGCAATAGCTTCTAGTTCGTACCCAGTTCCCATTTCAGGATGAACAGTAGTAAGACGTGATGAAAGAACAATGCCAGACACGGCTGCAGTTAGTCCAGATAATGCATAAACTTTTATTCGTAGGTTATCTATATTTATACCTGAAAGTCGTGCTGATTCCTCATTACTTCCAAATGCTAGCACATGCCGTCCAAACCGCATTCTTCTATAAATATATAGAAGAATTACAAAAACTATTATCGCTACAAGGACAGGAATTTGTATACCTAATAGGTTTCCTTGCCCTAGAAAATCAAAATTCTGTTTCATATATCCTCTAAATGGAATCGCACGTGTCCAAACATATAGAATTCCACGGGCTATACTCAACATTGCCAAGGTAGCTATAAATGGTGAAAGTCTAAGTTTAGTAATTAAAAGTCCGTTTATAACTCCCACAATAAGTCCTAAAACTAGTCCAGCAAGAATAGCTATAAAGATATTAACATCATTTGTTAATAGCCATGCTGTCATACCACCGCTAATACCAACAACAGAACCAACAGAAAGATCAATACCACCAGTAGAAAGAACAAATGTCATACCAAATCCTAAAATCATTATAAATACTGATTGCCTTAACACATTAAAAAGGTTGTGATATGTTAAAAAGCGGTTTGACACAATCGACATTATTATCATAATCACTGCCAAAAAAATAGCTAGACCTATAATTTGTCGGTCAAATTTCTTTCTGGGCTTCAAAGCTATGGATACTGTATGATCGGTAGAATTATTTTTATTTGTGCTCAATCTCATAACCTCCTTCAGAATTAAAAGTTCCTTAACAACCTATTACTCGGTTACCTATCAGCACTTGAGGCTGTAAAGCGTTCTACTCCAACTGCAATAATGATTATTAAACCTGTAATTATCATACGATAAAATTGGTTTACTGATAGAAGGTCTAATCCATTTGATACTACAGCAAGTACAATTGCACCAACTGCTGTACCAACCACACTTCCCTTGCCACCTGCCATGCTTGTTCCACCAATTACTGCCGCTGCAATAGCTTCCATTTCGTATTGTGTACCCATCATTGGTTGCACTGCTGTTAGTCGAGATGCTAAAAGTACACCTGATACTGCTGCAAGTAAACCCGACAGAGCATATACCCGAATTTTAATGCTAATAACCGAGACACCAGAGAGGTATGCAGCCTGACTATTTGAACCTATAGCAACAACATAACGTCCAAAGCTGGTCTTACTTAAAAGAAAATAACAAATAAAGAAAACTAACAAAACAATTACAGCGGGTACAGGAATAACTCCAAATATATACCCCTGAGCTAGGTATTTAAATTCCGGTGTAGCAAAATCTCGAATTGGTCTATCTATTGTTAATAGTAGTAGCAAGCCTCGTGCTATATTTAACATTGCAAAAGTAACCAAAAACGGTGCTACATTAAGTCGCGTAATTAGTATTCCGTTTATAGCTCCTACTATTGTTCCTGCGGCTAACCCAACTAGAATGGCTACCCACATATTAATATTCTGCATTAGCAACAATCCGGTTATACCGCCAGATAGACCAATTATAGATCCAATTGAAAGATCAATTCCACCCATAGTTAGTACAAACATCATGCCAAACGCTGCCAACATTACAAATACAACATGCAACATTAAATTCGAAATATTTTCCATTGTGAGAAAATAAGGCGAGGATATAGACAAGAATATAAATAATATTACAAGCATCACAACAGCGCCTATCCCCTCGCGTGTTAAAAATGCTGTCACTTTTTTAATATTTGTACTCATTCGTGACCTCCCGAAGCATATAGCGTAATATTTTCTTCTGTGGCTTCCTCACGTGAAAATTCATGAGCAATTTTGCCCTTATGCATTACATATATACGGTCAGAAAGGCCCATAAGTTCTGGAAGCTCAGAAGATATCAAGATAACACCACCGCCATTTCGTACAAAATCGGCAATGAGATTGTAAACTTCAACTTTTGCTCCTACGTCAATACCTTGTGTGGGTTCGTCAAAAATTAATATCTTAGGCTGAGTAAACAGCCATTTAGCCAAAATTACTTTTTGTTGATTCCCTCCACTGAGATACCTTACCTTACGGTTTTCTGAAGGAGTCTTAATTCCAAGACGAGAAATATATTCAGATGCTATATTAGATTCTTTTTTCTTTTTCAATATAAACTTCTTAGTCAAAACACGATTAAGAGCACACATTGTAATATTATGTTTGATTGAAAGATCAATTAATGCCCCATGCAATTTTCTGTTTTCTGGTAGCAAACCTATTCCAGCATTAATTGCATCTCGTGGTGAATTGATTTTGATTTCTTTACCATCAACAGTGATAGTCCCTGAATTCTTGTAATCTGCACCTACAATAGCCCTAACAGTCTCTGTTCTTCCTGATCCAGCAAGTCCTGATAAACCAACGATTTCGCCACTTCTTACGAATAAATTAATATTCTCGAGAATTCCAGTACGGTTCAAGCTTGAAACACTTAAGATTTCATCCCCTATTGATACTTTCTCTTTTGTTATGAACTTTGATACTGTTCTACCAACCATTAAAGAAACCAGATGGTCAATATTTGTACTCTCAGGATATACCGTCTCGACGTTTTTACCATCACGCATTACGCTAATACGATCAACAAGTCCGAACAGTTCACGAAGATGATGTGTTATGTAAATAATTGCTACACCACGTTCTTTCATTTTACGAATAAAGTCAAATAATATGATTCTCTCATGCTCTGCTAGTGCAGCTGTCGGTTCATCCATAATAATGACGGATGCCTGAACAGAAAGTGCTTTTACAATCTCAATCACACGATTCTTCAGTGCACCAAGTTCTGATACAGGTGTACCGATATCCTCAACAGTGGGAAGAAATTCCCGGTAGATACTTTCTGTCCTTCTATACATTTCTTTTTCATTCATTGGCTGAAAAAATTTCCCTAACACTGGAGATACGATTTCTCTCCCAAGATATACATTCTGCACTGCATTAAGATCAGGAGCTAATGAAGGCTCTTGCCAAATTGTGCTAACACCCAATCTTTGCGCATGCCTAACATCTACTATATCAACTACTTTACCATTTATACGAATTTCTCCTTCTTCAGGGTGGTAAAGCCCAGAAAGAATTTTCATTAAGGTAGATTTACCAGCACCGTTTTCTCCCACTAATGCCAATACTTCTCCTTTACGTACTTCTAAAGAAACATCATCGAGTGCCAATACTCCAGGAAAGCTTTTTTTAATCCCAGTCATAGAAATAATTACATTACTATCTTCAGCTATCATTGAAATCTTCACTCCTCACTAAGTAGGTTAAATATTGTAATATCTTTTCTATTTCTAATCAAAGAATTCTGCAAAACTTTTAAATCGATAACTATATAATTAATTGTTATTCATTACTTTTGCTTTTTCCAATAAACTCTTCCTATGGCTTTACTTTTAAATAAGCTGAGGAAAATATTTAAAGAATGATATTTGCATGCACCATTATATATTATAGATAGACGATGGTTACATGCAGTATTTTGAATTCAATGATATGGAAGTGATCATTATATATAGCAACAAATTATTTCTATCGTTTTATATTCACCTCTTTTTTCTCATCAATGGTAATTGAGCTATATAATAACTATCAAATCCGCAAGCTATGTCTAGATAATAGCACGACAATATTTTTATGTCAACACATTTTCTGATATTATTTTATTATTTTCTCGAATTTTCTGATTTTTGCTAGAACTTTTCACAAATACAAGGAGTTTTTAACAAAAGTAAAACCTTTGATTTAACAGCACTATTGTATATAATTACATTATATAATAGAAAAGGACATACCTGTAAAATTACCATAAAGCTATTGCAAGGCACCCAGTAGGAGCATTAATAAGGCTATTTTTCAAATCATCCGAATGATAAACAGCTTCATTACAATACAGATCAGTAAATGTATTAGTATTAAATAAGCTAAAAGCTTATTAGATTACTATTAGATTTTTTCAGATTATGTCAGACAATTTTCTGATTTCCCAAAAAATTTCATTGAATTTACATTTACGATATATTATAATAATTCTATTAAAAAGTTTACTGAGGAGCTAATTTATATGTTGCAGATAAGTATATGTATTGGAAATGCGTGCCAACTGAAAGGGTCATATCAATTAATTAAGACTTTCCAAGAATTGATTAATAAGAACTATCTTGAAGGCTTAGTAGTGCTCAAGGAATCTTTTTGTATGGGACACTGTCGGCGAGGTGTATCTGTCAAAATAGGAGTTGAATATATAGTAGACGTCAATATGTCAAACATTGAAGAAATATTTAGTGAATACATCTTAAGCAAGCTATAATAAAATGTAATATTTTGATTACAACAAAATTATTACTTATCAGAAGTGATAAATGAAAATGGGGCATTAAAATCATTTCTTCTTGTTTTTAACGAACAAAAAGGGCCCCACAAACATCATATTTTGTGATACCCCTTTTTTACACGACCAGATAAAATAAAAATTTTTCAGACTATGGGTACTCGGTACCAAGAGCCCAATCTGTGTAGCTAGCTACACTATCCACATTGGTTTTATCAATAACTGTTGTCTTAACATTTATTATTTTGTCAACATTGTACCCCAAAGCCTCGTGCATAAAAACTGCCATTATAAACTCACGTCCTTGATCAACAGGACCTACATTAACAGTAGCTGTGAGTTTGATATTACGTATAGACTCATAACCTGACTTGAGACCATCAGCTCCAATGGTTATTATACCTTCTTTGCCATCCCAGTGCTTTAAGCCACATGTTTCTATAGCATCAACAGCACCAAGCGCCATCTCCTCGTTCTCTCCATAAATAAGATCAACATCTGGATGCTCTGCAAGCAAATCCATAGCCGCCTGCATGCCCTTGCCGCGTACATAATCTCCGCACTTTTCTCCCACTATCTGAAGTCCTTGATACTGCTTGATAGCTTCCATAAATCCTTCTTTCCTTGAGGTGGACCAATGCCCTGGAAAACCCCAGATCATTAAAATCTTGCCATTTCCATTTAACTTTTCCGCTGCATACCTACCCACAAGATATCCAGCCTGATAATGGTTATTGTAACTAATCACAGAGGTAACTTTCATATCAGCCTCCTTTACTAGTTCAGATGGCATATTAAATAAGTAAATAGCTGTACCAGCATTTTCAGCATTCTCATAGACCACGTTCATGGTTTTAAAATCACCTGCAGAACAAACCAATATTGCATCATACTTCTTTGAAATCCAATTATTTATAATATCCACTTGTGAGTTTATTTCCTTATGTTCACTTGGAGCAGCAGTCTCAAATTCGAATTTCACATTGAAGCGCTCTGAAAGTTCTTTCATCATTGTATATGCTCCATGCTTTATAATATCATAAAATTCCGAGTCCGCTGGTGGAGTAAATCCAATTTTTATGGTTCGCCCGGCTGTGATTTTACGTGCCGAGTCTTCAAAATACTTATAATTTCTGCCACAACTATTTCTAATCTTTATAGTTGAATGGACAACTACATGCTTCTCCGGCACTACTCGGTTGTTGATCATGTCTAAGATCATTAGCATTGCATCACGACCTAATTCATATGTCGGACGTGAATATGTGGTAAGAGATAAAGCTGATGAAAGTGCAGAATCATCAAAGCCCATAAGGGAAATATCATTTGGAACAAAAAGTCCTTGATCCTCAATAGCTTTTTTCGCTGCAAATGCCGTCAAGTCATTAGCACAGAAAATAGCGGTAAATCCAGTATCGTTTTTTATATTATCAACTATGCTATCATACGCTTTTTGGTAGTCATAAATATCCTCAACCTTAAGTCTTGGATCAATTTGAATACCTGCATCGTTCAAGGCATCACAATATCCCTCATAGCGAGCATTTCTAGAGCTCATAGTGGCATCATCAGCTAAGTACAATATCCGATGGTGTCCCAACGAAATCAGATATCTTACTGCATTACATGCACCTTCACGATTATCACAAGTTACCAAATAGGCTTGTTGATTATTCCTTATTTCATCTTCTATTAACACGAGTGGTATGTTATCCTGTAGAACATTCTCGACAAACGTTGCAGAAGCGTATGAAGGGACATGTATAATGCCATTTGCATTATATTCCTTCATAAGTACCTTAATTTTCTGGTACTCAAGTTCATAGTCACTAGGATCACTAAGTATTATATCGTATTGGTGCATATTTGCCACATCTCTTATCCCTTTGATAAGAGAAACATGATATGGATCGGATATATTGTTCATTAAAATGATAATAAACTTGCACTGAGAAGAATGACCAGATGTCTTCTTTGAAAAGCTGCTCTTATCGACCTTCATATCAGCTATAGCGTTTTCTACCTTATCACGTATATCATCATCAATGTTGGGCAAGCCCCTTAGTACACGCGAAACACTTGATACTGATACTTTCGCATGCTGCGCAATGTCAACTAGTCTTACTTTCTGCTTGCCTTTGACTGTATGCTGTTGTTTAGCCTCGCTGAGTTTTTCATTTTTATTCATTTGGACACTCCATTTTTGTATATATGCAATTCTTCTTACATTATAAATTGTATTCAACCTACTTAAAGATGTCAATATAACTTGATTTCAATATTAAACTGATTATGATTTATCAGATGTCTTACTAAACGCCTATAGGTAAATAACGGAAAATATCATTAAAATTATTTCCGATGTAGAGTAGGTCAGTGGGAAAATTAGAATTTCCCCACTTTCCCCAGCATCAAACTGTCTTTCTCTTGCTGTTTGACTTGGCTGCAAGGTATAGATTCCTTTGAAGTTTTCGAACTTTTTCTATGGTGTTGTTAGCCTTTTGGGCATTCACTCGCTCTTACCTCCTCTAGAATTCATGAATAAAGTAGAGTTCCTTCCCTAATTACAGTTTTGTTGTCTGTAATATCATTGGTACTATGAACTCCTCCGACCCCCTCTTTGCAAGTTATCAATTTCACTTCATCAGCTTATATGATTCTTCTTTACAGCTTTCGCTGTGCAAAGTAGGGTCTCTCCAGTTCCGAAACACACTTTCCATACATACCGTTTCCCTTACACCGAGGGATTCTTCGATGGTGCTGTCCAAGTTCTTCCCATCTTCCATGGTCTTCGCCCATTTTGGCAAGGCTCGACTTCCCCTTTTCTCTTTGTAAACCAAAGACCTTTTTGACGATGCGGCAGAATTCACTTTATGTTACGGTCTGTATTTTCGCTAGCCCTGCTGTTTAGACAGGTACTTTGTCCTCCCGCTCAGCACATACCATTACTGTTATGCACCGGGATTAGCTAACGGGCTTCTTGGTAATTACCCGTGTCGGACTTACACCGACAAGTGTGCTCCAGCTTAGCTGGACGTACCAAACTTAAAAAGTCGGCATAAGCCAACTTTTTTATTATTTTCCCAATCAAATTGTGCTTTCAATACCTAGCTGTTTTGACCTACATTTCATTTTTTTTGTCTCTGCTCATTAAGTCACTAACTGCATTTCTTGGGTCTTTACCTTCAAACAAAATACTATAAGCTTCTTGTGTTATTGGCATAGATATTCCTAGCTTAGTTGCTAAATCATAAGCTGGTTTCGTTGTAGCAACGCCCTCAACTACCATGTTTACTTCTTCTAAAGCCTGTTGGACGCTCTTGCCTTGGCCAATGAGAATTCCAGCTCTTCTATTTCTACTATGCATGCTTGTACAAGTAACTATAAGGTCACCGACCCCTGTAAGTCCTGAAAATGTATCAGCATTTCCACCCATAGCAACACCTAACCTAGATATTTCTGCGATTCCCCTGGTCATTAAAGCGGCCTTGGTATTATCCCCATAGCCTAATCCATCGGACACACCAGCACATAGCGCAATAATATTTTTCAAAGCCCCACCCAACTCTACACCAACAATATCAGTATTTGTATATACTCTAAAATTTGGTGTCATAAATAAATCCTGCAAGAACCTAGCTACTTCAATTTTCCTAGATGCAGCTACTACAGTAGTTGGAATATCTCTTGCTATTTCCTCTGCATGACTAGGTCCAGAAATAACAGCAATATTATTTTGTGGAAGCTCCTCTTGCATTATTTCAGAAAGGAGTTTACACGTTCCATCTTCAATCCCTTTAGAACATGTTACTACGATAGTATCATTTGAAATAATATCAGAAAGAATCTTGCAATTTTGTCTTGTAGTTTGTGATGGAACAGCCAAAACTACAACCTCACAATCTTTCACAGCTATATTTATATCTGTGGTAAATACTACACTGTCAGGTATTTTAACCCCTGGTAATCTAGTAACATGTTCCTGATTTGCCTTAAGCATGCTTATTTCATCCTTCATAGGCGACCACAAATTTACATTATTTCCATTCTTTGAAAGTAAAATTGCCATCGCTGTTCCCATACTACCTGCACCAATAATTGCTATATTTCTATTCATATTTCCCTCCTAATACATATAAAAATAATAATTATAATGCCATATGTTAAATACTCTAAGTTGAAACCGAGTAAACTTTATTTCTATTGTATTATTAATCTTTCTTTTTTTTGGCTCCAAGTTTCGTTTCTGTTCCACTAATCAGCCTTTTAATATTTGCTTTATGCCTATATATTGCTAGTATTGCTAATAAAGAAGCAAATATAACAAATATAGGTCCATTACCTTTTATAAATGCTGTTATTGGGAATGCAACACATGCAATTATTGATCCCAATGATACATATCTTGTGATAGCAACTGTAATGATAAATAATCCCAATAACGTTATTCCCAGTTTCCAATCCATCATCATAACAACAGAAAATGATGTAAGTATACCCTTACCACCCTTAAATCCAAAGTATATTGGCCAGTTATGTCCAATTATTGCTGCTATACCGCCAACCATACCTCCTAACCCAACAACTGATGTTAGAGGGTTTGGCAATATGCCACCAACTATTGCAGAGTCAACAACCACATTACCAATTAAATAGGATAAAACTCCTTTTAGTATGTCTCCCAATATAACAAACACTGCAGCGGCTTTTCCAAGTGTTCGCAAAGTATTAGTCATTCCAGCATTTCCACTACCCTGCTTACGTATATCAATACCGTAGCATTTTCCCACTATTATTGAGGTATTCAAACTACCCAGAAGATAACCAGCTATTATAACAAATATAATCTTCAAAAAATACATTTTATTCACCATTTCCGCCAATCGACTCTGTATATACTTTGTCTAGGCCGCTATACTCCCAATTCTGAAAATGAAAGTATAGCGGTGTTATGACCTATATGCGGTTTCTAAGTTTATTTTTCTTCCTTCTCACGCTGTCTATGGATAAATCTTATAGGTGTACCTTCAAACCCAAAATTCTTTCTTAGCTGATTTTCAAGGTATCTCTCATATGAGTAATGGAATAAATCCATTTCATTTACAAATACAACGAAAGTGGGTGGCTTTACAGCAATTTGAGTCATATAGAATATTTTGAGCCTCTTTCCTTTGTCAGAAGGAGGTTGTACCATAGCAGTAGCTTCATTCACCAAATCATTCAACATTCCTGTTGATATTCTAAAAGCCGACTGATCTGCTACAAATTTGATGAGCTCATATATATTTTTTACTCTTTGTCCAGTTTTCGCTGAGATAAAAAGAACTGGAGCATAAGTCATAAAGCCAAGTGCTTCATGAACTGTTTTTCTGTATTCCTCAAGCGTACCAGTTTCTTTTTTTACTAAATCCCATTTGTTAATAACTATAATAGAGGCCTTCCCCTGTTCGTGTGCATAGCCTGCTATTTTAGTATCCTGCTCAGTAATGCCATCCTCTGCATCAATCATAATCAAGCAAACGTCAGCTCGCTCAATTGCAGTCCAGGACCTAATGGTACTGTACTTTTCAATAGTTTCATTAATCTTACTTCTTTTTCTAAGTCCTGCAGTATCAATAAATGTGTACTTCTGTCCATCGTTTTCGATATGCGTATCTATAGCATCTCTTGTCGTTCCAGCAATATCGCTAACAATAACCCTATTTTCTCCAAGTAACGCATTAATAAGTGATGATTTTCCTGCATTTGGTTTTCCCACAACAGCAACCTTTATTATTTCCTCATCTTCCTCTTCGTCAATATCTTCTGGAAAATGTTCAAAGACGGCATCAAGTAGGTCTCCCATACCTAAACCATGTATTGAAGAAATTATTGCTATATCACCCATAGCTAAATTATAAAATTCATATACCTCAGGAGGCGGATCACCAACTCTATCTACCTTATTTACTGTAAGAATAACAGGTTTTTGAGATTTTCTTAGCATCGTTGCAACTTCTTTATCTGTAGCTGTCATTCCTTCTTTTCCATCAACCATAAAAATAATAACATCTGCAGTTTCTATAGCTATCTCAGCTTGACGCTTCATTTGCTGCATTATTATATCTTCAGAATATGGTTCAATACCACCTGTATCAATCAAAGTAAATCTTTTACTTCTCCATTCAATCTCAGTGTATATTCTATCCCTAGTAACCCCAGGAGTATCTTCTACAATAGAAATTCTTTTTCCTGCCAAGTAATTAAAAAATGTTGACTTTCCTACATTAGGTCTACCAACCACTGCTACAATAGGCTTACTCAAACCTTACACCTCCATGTTCCATGGAATAGACAACAGATACTAGACAATAACATAGAATCTTGTTTTCTTCCCAAAAATTTTCCCAAATAATATATTATTAATACTATCGTCCAATTACTGAATGTACAAAACTTGCCCCATCATTTTCAACAATACAGATTTTAACACCCAATTCAGTCTCAATTTGTTCGACCGTGTAATCATCTAATAGCACAGATTCTCCTGATCTCAACATGCTTCTGCTTATTAATAATTCTTGTCCTAAATCCTTACCCTTTAGCTGCTCAATAATATCTTGGCCTGTAAGCAAACCACATACAGTAACGTATTTTCCAAAAAAATTATTTTCTATTTCATATACATTTACTTCTATACCTTCAAATACTGCTTTTATTTCATTAATCAATTGTAATATATTTTTATAAACAAGTCTACCTGTAGCTATACTTATCTTCCTTTTTGGTATTGTAGGCGCTATTTTATACTGTTTAAGAGCGTCTTTTACTTCTTTCTTAAACAAAGCTAGCATTCCAACACCATTTTCGATTTGAGGGAACCCTTCATAATACTTTTGTTTAGGAATCTCCATTTCAGCATTAATGTAAAATTCATCAGATAAATATATAACGCGTGAGCCCTTTTCTTTAAGTAGCTTATTTTGCCATTTATGTACTTGATTTATTACATCCGTACAACTTTCCCTATCAAATGGAATTAACTTGTATAAGTTATCTCTATGCTTACTTATACCAACCGGCACGATTGATACACTACTTATTGAAGGATAGAGCTCAGCTAAATCCTTAATAGTTTTATCCAACTCATCCTTGTCATTAATATCTTTGCACAATACTATCTGACAATTTACTTCAATGCCATTGTCTGTAAGTAGTTTTATCTTGTCCAAAACATCACCTGCGAACCTGTTGCCAAGCATAAACTTTCGAAGTTCAGGATTTGTAGTATGGACAGATACATTTATAGGTGACATTCTATAATGAATAATTCTCTGTAGTTCTTCATTCTTTATATTTGTTAATGTAACATAGTTTCCCGTTAGAAATGAAAGTCTTGAATCATCATCCTTGAAATAAACAGTTTCACGCATGCCCTTAGGCAGTTGATCAATAAAACAGAAAATGCATTTGTTTGTACAGCTCTTGGCGCCATCAATAAGAGAGTCTTCAAATTCGAGTCCCAAATCCTCACTCTCATCCTTTTCGACTTCTATTTCCCAAACCTCTCCATCAGGTTTTTCTATCTCAAGCATTAATTCTTCTGATGCTTGAAAATATCTATAATCGAATATATCATTTATAGTTTGTTCATTTATAGACAAAAGAAAATCTCCTGCCTCAATTCCAGCTTCTTCAGCTATGCTGTCAGGCTGAACAATACATATTCTAATTTTATTGCACATGAAATAACACCATCCTATTTACTACTATCATTTGCAGTTTAAGAAAAAATAAACAGAATAAAATCAAAAAGCAGCAAGAATAATCCTGCTGCTTTAATGACAATATTATTATTTAGCTTCTACTTTAAGTACCTGTTTGCCATCATAATAACCACATTCACCACATACCCTGTGAGGCAGTTTGAAAACATGACACTGTGGGCAGCTTACTAAAGTTGGAGACTCCAGTTTCCACTGGGATCTTCTCTTACCTGTCCTAGCTTTGGAAAATCTATTCCTTGGGTTTGCCATCAATAACACCTCCCTACTATAATGCAACCATCTAAGTAGAAACCTACTTGAAAAAGTCTTTAAGAATTTCCATTCTTGAATCTACTATTTTGCTTTCATCACAATTACAATTTTTTATGTTTAAATTAGTACCACAAGCCTTGCATAAGCCTTTACAGTCTTCGTTGCAAATAACCTTCATAGGCAGAGCAAGAATTATATTGTCCATAAGTGGTTTATCAATATCAACAACATAACCTTCAAATGTATATGCCTCATCATCATTGGACTCTGAAATCTCGATAAAATTCTCTTCTACATCCACATCTGCAGTCATTTCAACGCAATCAAGACATCTAAGGCAATTTGCACTATACTCAAAATGAAGCTCACCACTTAATTTTAGTAGGCCACCCAAATTAACGATGCGCCCTGTAAACTTAAAAGGAGGCTTAAATTCTACTGAAGTATCTAACTTCTGTAATTCAGGCAAATCGTCACAAAAAGTGACATCTATTCCTGCTCCTTCAGTTTTAACAATATCAGACACATTTATTTTCATAAGTAACCTCTTAAAAACCGACAACTGATATTATACTAACTAATACAGCTTTTGTCAATAATTCAATTTCGGTAAATTTAATATAACTTATTATAACCTTATTATCCACATATAAATACTAATAATAGAAATTTATTTCAACAATCTAGTTGTTTCTCTTGCAATAGCAAGTTCTTCATTTGTTGGTATAACAAGCGTAGCAACAGTTGCGCCAGCAGCACTAATATCTATTTCCTGTCCTCTTACTTGATTTTTCTCATCATCAATTTTGATTCCCAAGAAATCCATGTTATTCAAAATATTTTTTCTGATATTGCTGTCATTTTCACCAACACCTGCTGTAAATACAATTGCATCTACACCATTCATAACTGCTATATATTCGCCAATAAATTTTTTAACACCATAACAGAAAATATCAAGTGCAAGCCTTGCTCTATCGTTACCTTCTCTAGCTGCCGCCTGTAAGTCTCTGAAGTCACTGCTTACTCCTGATATTCCAAGAACACCAGACTTCTTATTTAATAGGTTACTAACACCTTTTAGAGTAAGATCTTCCTTATCCATAAGGAAAGTAACAACTTCAGGGTCAATAGTACCACTTCTTGTTCCCATTGCTAAGCCTTGTAATGGAGTAAAGCCCATTGAGGTATCAATAGATTTTCCTTTATTTACAGCACAAATACTTGATCCATTACCAAGATGGCAAGTAATTATCTTTAACTCACTAATTGGCTTGCCTAAAAGTTCGGCAGCTCTTTCAGAAACAAACTTATGTGATGTTCCATGGAAGCCATACTTTCTTATGCCATACTTCTCATATAAATCATATGGCAAAGCGTAAAGATATGCATAATCTGGCATTGAGCTATGGAATGTAGTATCGAAAACTCCTACCATAGGAACATCTTTCATAATCTGCTGGCAAGCTTCTATACCGATAATATTTGGCGGATTGTGAAGTGGTGCTATTTCAATACAATCCCTTACAGCATCCATTACTTTTTCATCAATTATTACTGAGCTGTTGAATTTTTCTCCACCATGTACAATACGGTGTCCAACTGCTGAAATTTCGTACATGTTCTTAATTACACCAATTTTATCATCTGTGAGTGCACTTATAACAGCCTCAATAGCATCCTTATGATTTTTCAATACTTTATTAATTACAATTGCATCTTCAGATCCTCTTGTTTGCTTAATAAATGAATTATCAATACCTATTCTGTCACATAATCCCTTTGCAAGTACTGATTCATTTGTCATATCAATTAGCTGATATTTTAATGAAGAACTACCTGCATTTATAACTAAAACTTTCATTTAGAAATACATCTCCTCTATTAATAAATTAGTTTTAAATATTTATAATAAATTAGTTTTTTAATACTCATAAATTAGATTACTGTTGGCGAAGAACCAACTTGTTTTTTAATTCCAGTTGGTTAAACCAACTTTCCCTTAACTATTCCACTATGTTTTTACTTACGCGTTTTGAGCCTGTACACAAGTTATAGCAACAACACCCACTATATCCTCAGCACTACATCCTCTGGAAAGGTCATTTACAGGTTTAGCAACTCCTTGAATGATAGGACCATATGCCTCTGCTTTTGCAAGTCTTTGAGTAAGCTTGTACGAAATATTTCCACAATTTAAATCTGGGAATATCAGTACATTTGCCTTTCCTGCAATGTCGCTTCCAGGAGCCTTTGACTTTCCGATTGCTGGGACTATTGCTGCATCAGCCTGTAGTTCTCCATCTAACTTAAGATCAGGCGCCTTTTCCTTTGCAAGTCTTGTTGCTTCAATTACTTTTTCAGTCAACTCACTCTTTGCACTCCCATATGTTGAATATGAAAGCATTGCAACAACAGGTTCAGCCTGTACAAGAGTTTTAAAAGATTTTGAGGAAGTTATTGCAATTTCAGAAAGCTCATCTGCATTTGGATTTTCAACAAGTCCGCTATCTCCATATACGAATACACCATTTTCACCATATTCGCAATCTGGAACAACCATTACAAAGAATGCAGAAACTAATTTAGCTCCAGGAGCAGTCTTTAATATTTGGAGTGCTGGTCTCAATGTATTTGCAGTAGAATTAATTGCTCCAGCAACCATTCCATCAGCGTCTCCTACTTTAACCATCATAATTCCAAAATACAATGGATTTTCAGATAGTAGTTTCTTTGCCTGCTCAAGAGTCATTCCCTTTGTTTTTCTTAACTCATATAAGGTATTTACATACTCATCCATTTTCTCAAAATTTGTTTGGTCAACAATTTTTGCCTTTGATATATCAAGGTCCCCACCCAGTTTCTTTATATCATCCGGTTTTCCAATTAAAATAACATTAGCTATCCCCTGCTCCTGAATCATTGCAGCAGCCGTTAACGTTCTAATATCATTACTTTCAGGAAGCACGATAGTCTTGATATCCTTCTTTGCTCTGCTGATAATTTGCTCTAAAAATTTCATAATTAATAACCCCTTCCTTTGTTTAAGGCAATACTGGTAGATTTAGTTAGGAATAGCTAAATAATAACTCAGAAAATCTAACCTTGAGCATTAATGTTTTATTATTTAGCTATTCCTAATATAAAAGTTTTCATATTGCTACTTCGACATATTTTATTATTAGTATCTTTATATATTTTATTATTGTTACCTGGTTATATCACTTGGAACTAAGTATATACACCTCTTTTATTATATACAACTTGTTCATTGTATACAAGATAATTAAGCAAATTAACCTATAATTTAGTTCTAGTAGTTTGAAAATTGAATATTTTTCATAAAAATTCTCATTAGTAATACATATTACTAAAATATGGGAAGAGATAAGCCTTGTTAATATTTCTGTCACTGATCTCCTTCACATAGAAGTCCTAGCAATGGGGCAGGACTTGAGCCTAATTAACTCAATTCCTGCCCCATTGTTAAAATAAGAATTCCAATTATCTTGCCTTAGTTCTGATTTCCTCTACAATCTTTTCTACAAAATCCTGCGCAGACATTGTTCCAAGATCTCCATCTTTTCTAGATCTGACAGAAACTGAGCTACTATCCATTTCCTTGTCACCTATTACCAGCATGTAAGGTATTTTCTCCATCTGAGCCTCTCTTATTTTGTAGCCTATCTTTTCGTTTCTGGTATCAACTTCAACTTTAACACCTTTATCTCTTAGCATAGCTGCTACTTGATATGCAAAATCATGATGCTTATCAACTAAAGGAAGTATTTTAGCCTGTATAGGACTTAGCCATGTTGGGAAGGCTCCCGCATACTTTTCAATAAGCATTGCAAGAGTTCTTTCGTAGCAACCAATAGAGGTTCTATGGATAACATAAGGATGCTTCTTTTCATTGTTCTTATCAATGTAAACCATATCCATGCGCTCTCCAAGAGCAAAGTCCACCTGTACAGTTATGATAGTATCTTCTTTTCCATGGACATTTTTAGCCTGAATATCAAGCTTTGGACCATAGAAAGCAGCTTCACCTTCAGCCTCTTTATAGTTTATCTTTAAATGATCAAGAATTGTTCTCATCTTGCCCTGAACCTCTTCCCAATCTTCTGCACTTCCAATATATTTCTCCTTGTTGTTAGGATCCCACTTCGAGAATTGATACGTTACATCATCCTGAATACCAAGAGTCTCCATCATAAATTTAATCAAATCCACAACACCCTTGAATTCTTCCTCCAACTGTTCTGGTGTACAAACCAAATGACCTTCTGAAATAGTAAACTGGCGGACACGTATCAGTCCATGCATTTCTCCAGATGCTTCATTTCTAAAAAGTGTTGAAGTTTCGCCATATCTTATTGGCAAATCTCGATAGCTATGAAGTTTTGATTTGTATATCATGAACTGAAATGGACAAGTCATTGGTCGCAGTGCCATTAACTCTTCTTCATTCTCATCATTGCCAACAATAAACATTCCATCCTTGTAATGCTGCCAATGTCCAGAGAGCTTATACAGATCGCTTTTAGCCATAAAAGGAGTCTTTGTCAGTACATAGCCTCTTCTTTCCTCTTCATCCTCAACAAATCTCTGCAAAGTCTGAACAATTCTTGCCCCCTTAGGCATTAGCAGAGGAAGTCCTTGGCCTATTTCCTCAACAGTTGTAAATAGTTCCAACTCTCTGCCTAACTTATTATGATCACGTTTCTTAGCCTCTTCAAGCTTAGTGATATACTCATCTAGTTCACTTTTTTTAGGGAAGGCGGTGCCGTAAATTCTCTGGAGCATCTTATTTTTCTCATTCCCTCTCCAGTATGCAGCAGTAGCACTCATGAGCTTAATTGCTTTGAGTTTTCCAGTTGAAGGTAGATGTGGGCCAGCACATAAGTCTACAAAGTCACCCTGTTTATAGAATGAAATTTCTTCTCCCTCTGGAAGGTCTCTTATAAGTTCCACCTTGTACGGCTCACCTTTTTCTTCCATAAACTTAATAGCTTCATCTCTTGGAAGAGTAAATCTTTCTAGTGGAAGATCCTCTTTAATAATCTTTTCCATTTCTTTCTCAAGCTTAGCTAAGTCTTCAGGTGTAAAATTCTTTTCTGTTTCAAAGTCATAGTAGAAACCATTTTCTATAGCAGGACCTATTGCAAGTTTTACATTTGGAAACAATCTTTTTACTGCTTGTGACAAAACATGTGATGCTGTATGCCTGTATGCAAATCTTCCACCTTCATCTGAGAATGTCAACAGGTTAAGAGCACAATCCTCTTCAAGCTTGAAGCTTAAATCCTTTACTTTACCATCAACCTCTCCTGCAAGTGCCATTCTAGCTAGTCCAGCGCTAATGCTTTCAGCAACTTCTTTTATAGTAATACCATTTTGGTATTCTTGTGAGCTACCATCTTTTAAAGTAATTTTAATCATTTTTTATCTCCATTTCCGGTATTGGATAATTATATCTCCTGTATAACCTTTTATAATATTAATTTGCTTTAGTCTTAATTTCTTGTATTAGCTTATCTACAAAATCCTGTGCAGACATTGTTCCAATATCTCCATCTTTTCTAGACCTAACAGATACTTCCTTGTTCTCCAATTCCTTATCACCTATTACCAGCATGTAAGGTGTCTTCTCCATCTGCGCTTCTCTTATCTTGTAGCCTATCTTTTCGTTTCTAGTATCAACTTCAACTCTAACATCATTTAATTCAAGAAACTTCTTAATCTCATAAGCATAGTCATGATGCTTATCAACGAGTGGTAAAACTTTAACCTGTACTGGAGATAGCCATGTAGGGAAAGCTCCTGCATAGTGCTCTGTCAATATAGCTATAAATCTTTCGATACTTCCAAATACAACCCTATGGATCATTACTGGTCTATGCTTTTCACCATCAGCACCAATGTAAGTCAAATCAAATCTTTCTGGCAAATTCATATCTAGCTGTATTGTACCACACTGCCAGGTACGGCCTATAGAATCCTCAAGATGGAAATCTATCTTAGGTCCATAGAAAGCACCATCTCCCTCGTTAATCTTATATTTAATGCCTTTAGCATCCAGAGCTTCCTTAAGTCCAGCTGTAGACAGCTCCCACATTTCATCTGCACCAATTGATTTTTCTGGTCTGGTAGACAGTTCAACATTATATTTGAAACCAAATACCTTATAAAAATCATCAATCAGGTTTATTACACCAATTACTTCGTCCTTTATTTGATCTGGTGTCATAAAAATGTGTGCATCATCTTGAGTAAAGCATCTAACTCTCATCAATCCGTGCAGTGCTCCTGACAACTCATGTCTGTGCACAAGTCCAAGTTCTCCCATCCTCTCTGGAAGATCTCTATAGGAATGAAGCTTTCTCTTATATACTAACATTCCACCAGGACAGTTCATTGGTTTAATTGCAAAATCCTGTTCATCTATCTCTACTGTATACATATTTTCTCTGTAATTATCCCAGTGACCAGACCTGAGCCAAAGTTCCTTATTAAGTATTATTGGTGTCTTAATTTCTTGATACCCAGCCTTTTTATGCTCACTACGCCAGAAATCCTCAAGCAAATTGCGAAGCACCATTCCTTTTGGCATAAAGAACGGAAAACCTGGGCCTTCATCCAGAATATCAAACAAGTCTAACTCTTTTCCTATTTTTCTATGGTCACGCTTTTTAGCTTCTTCTAATCTAAACAGATATTCATCCAACTGGCTCTTTTTAGGATAAGCAGTACCATATATTCTTTGCAGCATTTTGTTCTTCTCATTACCTCTCCAATATGCACCTGCAACAGAGAGTAACTTTATTGCCTTTAGTTTTCCAGTACTAAGCAGGTGAGGTCCAGCACAGAGGTCAACAAAATCTCCTTGTTTATAGAAGGATATTACTTCACCCTCTGGGAGGTCGCAAATAAGCTCTACCTTATAAGGCTCGTCTTTTTCTTCCATAAGCTTAATCGCTTCATCTTTTGGGAGTACAAACCTTTCTAGTGGAAAATCTGATTTTATAATCTTTTCCATTTCCTTTTCAATACCTTCAAGCTCTTCTATTGAAAATGGTGTATCTCTGTCAAAGTCATAATAGAAACCATTGTCAATTGCAGGACCTATTGCTAACTTAATATTTGGGTATAGTCTCTTTACTGCCTGAGCCAACACATGTGATGCCGTATGCCTATAAGCAAATCTTCCACCCTCATCATCAAAGGTCAATAGATTTAGATTACAATCATTTTCAAGTTTGAAGCTTAAATCCTTTACCTTGCCATCAACTTCTCCTGCAAGTGCTACTCTAGCTAACCCAGCACTTATACTTTCAGCAACTTCTTTAATTGTTATGCCATCTTGGTACTCTTTCGAACTACCATCCTTCAAAGTAATCTTTATCATAGCTATACCTCCATCTTTTAGAATCTATACTATTTACGGTATGCTTTGTAACTTTTGTATGATGTCCAAACTGTTTTTCACAACAAACGAAATAAAAAACTCCCGTCCTATATATATAATATAAGGACGAGAGTTATTCTCGCGGTTCCACCCTACTTGCTACTCATTGCGTGCATACGCTGATTATAACGTAATCATCGATATGGCTCAGAGGCGGTCTTCAGTAAAATGTGGGTTTGGATACTTTCAGCTAGAATATCCAATCTCTGAAACCCGCGATTTCTACTTACTCTTCTCATCAACGCCATTGTCAATATTTATGACATCAATTTATTAAAACGTCTAAGTTTTATTATATTCTCACAATTTTTATGTGTCAATACTTTCGACATAGTTTACAAGTTTGCCAATACCTTCTATTTCAACCTCAACCACATCTCCAGCCTTCATCGGACTAACGCCTTCAGGTGTTCCTGTTGTTACAACATCACCCGGTTCTAGCGGAATAACTTTTGAAATAAAACTTATCAGCTCGTATACATTCCATATATGCATTGATGTATCACCATGTTGTTTAACTTCACCATTTAAAGTAAGTTTAATATCTAGCTTTGAAAAATCAAGTCCAGTAACAATATAAGGTCCTATAGGACAAAAAGTTTCATAGTTTTTCCCCCTAGTCCATTGTCCATCTGACTTTTGTATGTCTCTTGCAGTAACATCATTTAAGCAAGTAGCACCAAATATATATTCACCTGCAGATGCTGGCTCCACATTCTTGCAATACTTGCCTATAACCACTGCAAATTCCGCCTCATAGTCAACTCTGTTAGATGCCTTTGGCAATAAAATAGTATCTCCATGCCCAATAATAGTATGGGGTAATTTTATAAAAAGAATTGGATTTTTAGGAATGTCTCGACCTGAAAACTCTTTAACATGGTCAACATAATTTAAGCCGACTGCAACCACCTTACTAGGTTTACATGGTGGCAGAAGTTTTATATCACAAAGTTTATATTTATTTTGCAATTCAGTTGGGTTTTTGAAGATATTACCTTCAATCTCCGTTACTATATCATCTTTAAGTAATCCTGCCTTCTCTTTCCCATTGTGTAAGAATCTTAAATATTTCATAAATTAATTTTATCGGATAAATGAATTATTTACAAAAATCCGATATTGCCTCCATCTAAATTTTCTTAATATAAATTTTCCAAAACACTAATAAAATATATACTTTTGTGAAATTATAACATTAATATGTGTAATAATATAGGTTTTAAAACTAAAAAATATAGGTTTTATATGCACTGATAAATTTAGAACGGATTAATTTGTAACGGATTAATTTATAATAAGTAGGAATATATATCTAGGAGGCACACTTTTGAGAAATACAAGGTTTAAAAAATACAAGAAGGTCAGACATAAAAGGTCTTTTAAATTAATACTATTTGGCTTCATTTTGCCTTCAATTTCTATTTTGCTAGCTTACATTATAATATCAATCTTTATACTCCCAATCTATTATTAAGTGATTGTTAATTTTGTATATTATTTTACCTTTTAAGCCAAAAAAATCGTTTATTTATGCTATTTGATTTAACACTCTAAAATTATATAATTATTACGAAAATTAAATTAAATTATATTTTCCTCCTTTAAATTATTTAAAGACCGACTCCCAGAAGTCGGTCTTTTATTTTATTCAATACATATAAATTCTTTTATTTTGTCATAGGTTTTCTGCTTTATACCAGTAATTTTCATAATATCAGTAAGTTTCTTAAAGCCACCGTTCTTTTCCCTATAGGTAATTATTGCTTTTGCTGTTGCAGGTCCAACATTGGGTAGATTTTCAAGTTCTGCTTGCGATGCCTTATTTATATTAACTAGACTATTTTCCTTTTTGCTACCTGTATTTTGTTTATCTTCTTCAACTATAGCTCCTAAACTGTCTGTTATAATATCTACACCGCTATTCATTTTAGTTGTAGCTGTAGCAGCAACCACGCTATCGTCCACTTTTGAAGATATTTTGCTTCGTTGCTGAGTTTTATTAGATTTTTCATTAATAGGTGACTTAGTTGTGATTTCTTTTTTAGAGTTTGTTTTGGGTGATACTGCAGCAGCTACATTTACAACCTTTTTCTTTATTCTTAACATAGCATTTTCATTTAGTTTATATGCTAAATTAATATTCTCAATGTCAGCCTCATTTGTTGCCCCGCCTGCACTTTTTATTGCATCATCAATAACTTGTCCCTTCTTAATTGTTACTACCCCCGGTTTATTTACACATCCGATGACATATACCTTGATATCAGGCTCTTCCTCAGTTTTTGCTAGTTCTTCTGAAGGTTCTGCTGCTTTTGATTGAATTATTTCTGTTTTACTCTCTATTACGTTTGGACTGGATAATGGCTGATATACTTGATTTAAAAAATAACCTAGAATGCCTGAACTGATTATAAGAAAGCCAACTAAACAAATAAGCAATATCTTATTAATAAAGAATTGCTTTCCAAATAATATTACTTCCATCTTACTTCCTCCTAGTTAATTGTTTTTGAATAGATTGTACTTTTTTGAATAATAAAAATTGGATAAAGGTAGAAAAAGTGAAAAACACATGAGAAAAAGAACTGTTTAAGTAGAATGACTTATTTAAAATGAATTGTAAAAATAGATAATTACTAAAAACGAACAAAATGAAATCATTTGTCGAAATTTGGTAAGCCCTAAAGAATATATTTTTGAATTACACCAAAAAGAATATAAGTACTAATATTATTATAATACATTTATTGGAAAATTGCTATATAAAAAACAAAATGTTGCTTAATAAGTTTCAAAAATTCGAGTTTTGCATTATAATATAATTGAGACACATTTTACGAAGGAGAAATCATGAAGAAAGTAGTTATCACTTTTATCCTTATACTAATATTTTCACTACGAGTTTCACCTGCCTTTTGTGCTTTAGATATTGATGCACAAGCCTACATATTGATGGATGCAAAAACAGGGAGCGTTTTATATGAATATCAACCAGATCTTAGGCTTCGTCCTGCAAGTACTACGAAAATAATGACTGCTCTTGTTGCACTTAAAAAAGGTGAACTAAGTCAAGTAATGACTGCAAGTAATGAGGCTGTATCTGATATAGGCGTAGGTGGAATGAACATTGGCATCATGGCTGGTGAGCAACTGACTTTAGATGACTTGCTGCATGCAATGTTAATTGTATCTGCCAATGAAGCTACAAACATTGTTGCTGAAAATCTTTATCCAACACGAGCAGATTTTGTTGCAGAGATGAATAGGATGGCTATTGAGATTGGAGCTAAAAATTCTACTTTTACAAATCCCTGCGGTATTGATGAATATGAAAAAGATGCTAATCACTTTTCCACAGCAAGAGATTTAGCTCTAATTGCTAAAGAATGTTTAAAATTTCCAACTTTTAGAGATATCATAAGCAATAAACAACTAAACATGTTACCTCCAACTAACAAACATGAAAAATGGAATGTACTAAACACCACCAATAAATTGTTAGGTCAATCTTTCAAATATGGTGATACAAATGATGATAGCAAACAATTTACCATAACGGGTTTAAAAACTGGTTCAACAATGCGAGCAGGTGCAAACTTCATAGCATCTGCTGTAAATAAAGATGGTTTTGAATTAATATCAGTGATTATGGGAGTTAATAATAAGCCAAACAGGACTGTCTTTGATTTTACACAAACTTTACTACGAGCAGGTTATGAGAACTTTTCGACTCAAATGGTAATTGATAGGAATACATTAATAAAAAATGTTCAAGTGAAGGATGCCTCTGATGATGGTAAGCTTGACCTTGTAACAAGTGGTACAGTTAAAGCTATGTTACCAAACAATAAAGCCGATTGGAAGATTGAACAAAAAGTTACAATTAATCAAAATTTGAAGGCTCCAATTAAAAAAGGAGATACATTAGGAAATATTGAATATCAAAGAGATGGTATTTCAATTGGTAAAGTAAATATTGTATCATCTCGAACAATAGATCAAAGTTTAAAGGCTAAAACTAGAGATTTTACTAATAAGATTATGAGCAGCTCAATGTTTAAATATATTTTTATCGTGGTAATTGTGGTTGTATGCTTTTTAATTTTAAGAAAAATCCTTAGGAAAATATCAAGAAGAAGAAAATATAGACTGAAAAATTTAAAGTAGTTTGGTGTTTTAAGATTTTATTTGCTTCATATATTGATTTAATTTCAATATACTTATATTATAGTATATGATTATATGTAATATAAATGTAATATGCATACTTTTTAAAATAATAGCGTACTAGCTTACTAAAAGGAGTGTAATTAATGAGAGCCGAACCGATTTACCAGGCAAGGAAAATCACTGACCTAAAAGACATGATTTCCCAAAGTGTAAATTTATTTGGAACAAGAAATGCATTTTTAATTAAGGACAAGAATGGAGAGTATTACGGTAAGACATATATCGAGTTAAAGAATGATATAGATGCTCTAGGTACTGCTTTAATTGATTTAGGACTTAAAGATAAAAAAGTTGCTATATTGTCTGAAAATAGAGAGCAGTGGTGTACATCTTATTTAACTATCACCGGTGGTGTTGGTGTTGTTGTTCCATTAGATAGAGAACTGCCTTTCCATGAATTAGAGAACCTTATATCTCGAGCTGGAGTTAGTGCAATCATTTTTTCTTCAAAGCATAGTAATGATATGTCTAAGCTTATGAAATCCTCTGAGGCGGTTGAATATTATATAAATATTGATATTGAGGAAAATGATATTAGTAATAATATGCTATCGTACAAGGACCTAATTCAAAAAGGAAAATCATTAATTTCAAGTGGTAACAAGAGCTATTTAGAGGCTGAAATAAACCCAACTGAGATGTGCGCATTAATCTTTACCTCCGGGACTACAGATTTGGCGAAGGGTGTTATGCTGTCAAGTAAGAATATTGTCACAGATGTAATGGCAGTTTGTTCAATGCTTTCCATTGACGAAACTGATAGTGCATTATCTATTTTACCTCTGCATCATACGTATGAATGTACTGCTGGTTTTCTTGTCATGATGTATAATGGCTGCTGTCTTTCCTTCAATGAAGGCTTAAAGTATATAGTAAAAAATTTGCAGGAAGTAAAACCTACTATTTTGATGTTGGTACCTCTGATTTTAGAGAATATGCATAAGAAAATAATGAAGGGAGCTTCAAAGAGCTTCTTCAGTAAACTTAAATTTAATGCCGCAATAGAAATTAGTAACTTTCTACACTATTTCTTGAAAATCGATATTCGTAAGAAGCTTTTTAAGCAAATACTAAATGTTTTCGGTGGTAAAGTAAGATTAGTTATCTCAGGAGCTGCTGCTATAAATCCTGATGTTTCAAATGACTTATGTGCTATGGGAATAAGAATTGTTCAAGGCTATGGCTTGACTGAATGTTCTCCGATTGTCGCAGTAAATAATGACAACGGCTATAGAAGTGATTCTGCTGGAAAAGCTCTCGCTGGAATGGAAATTACTGTTGAAGATATTGGTGATGATGGAATTGGAGAGTTTGTAATTAGTGGAGATAATGTAATGCTTGGTTACTATGAAAATCCTATTGCAACCAAAAAGGTATTACGTGATGGTCGCTTATATACAGGGGATTTAGGATATATCGACGAAGAAGGATATGTTTTTATTACTGGTAGAAAGAAGAATGTTATTGTTACTAAAAATGGCAAAAACATTTTTCCAGAAGAAGTTGAGTCATATCTTGCAAAGTGCCCATATGTAAAGGAAAGCTTGGTTTGGGGTCGATTTGATGAAGAATCCGGTGAAACAGATGTAAATGCGCAGATTGTTGTTGATATAGATGAAATTAAAGAAAAGTTAGGTTTAAACATTATATCCAATGATGAAGTTTACAGGCTTATCCAAGCTGAAGTTAAAGAGATTAATAAGCAAATGCCTCTATATAAGCGTATTAAGAATTTCACTATTCGTGAAGAGGAATTTGCAAAAACTACTACTAAGAAGATTAAGAGATATGCTGAAAATATTGGGTAAAAGTAATTTTAGATAAAAAAAGTCTGTAGCAATTTGCTGTAGACTTTTTTGTTATTTTAGATCGAATATCACCAGTTAAGCTGGTTAACTTTTCTATTTTTTTGCATACAATACACAGAAGTGATAATATTTATATAAACTATCAACACATCTAAACCCTGCTTTACTTAACCAAGATAATTGGTCTGCCAATGTGGATGGGTTGTCAAAGCTCACTCTTTCGTAAGCTTTTAAAATTTCATCTTTACTTAAACCGCTTTTTTCAACAAAAGCTCTCCATAAATTTGAAAACATTGTTTCAATTTCAGGTGATGGACTTAATACTTGGTCTACATTTATGAAAGTACCATCTTCATTTAGCATCTGGTAGCATTTATGGTAAAGGTCCTCTTTTTCAGTCGCCGATAAATGATGAATTGAAAGGGCTGAAATAATAATGTCAAACTTTTCCACGAAATTGTGTTTTGTATAATCATCAACAATAAATTGAAAGCCTTGATAATTCATAAATCGCTCTCTAGCAACTGCCAACATTTTATCCGATAAATCAATTAACGTAATTTTAGCTTTAGGGTATTTTTTTAACAAAATAGATGAAAACAACCCCGTACCGCTTCCAATATCTAATACTTTCGGTTCTTCTCCTTTAAAATCTAAAACGGTAAGCGGAAGATTGTAATAATCGTCAAAGCATGGAAGCAACTGTCTTCTTTGTTTATCGTATTTTTCAGAAATAATGTCAAACTGCTCTTTTATGCTCATAATTTCACCTCATTTAAGATCTCTTGTATGTTTAAATATTAATTATTATACAAACCTTTAAGCGTAAAAGAATCAAGCACATGATTATCCATTTTCCGATATAATTCATTTAAAAGAAAAGAATTTTCCAAATCAAGCATTGTGTCTAAAGCATAAACATAAACTTCATAAAGATGAGGTGCATCAGGAGAGCCCATACCTCCGTAAAAACTTGAACTTACCTTGCTTTGTTGTCCACCCTGTAAACTTGTCCAACTGTTACTTCCTTGTATAAAATCTGTTGCAGCAATACTTTCGTTTTCAAATAATTCATCTCTTCTCAGATTAGCAACCAGCCAATGTATCCAAGTAAAGCCACCTGTAACAGGGTAAGCATCTTTATCTTCTAAAACAACTGCAAAAGAAACTGTGTTTTGGGGATAATTTTCAATTTTTAGTGGGATTGAATAGTTTGGGATGCCATTTTTATTAAACTGTGTTCCTCGTTTTCCATATCTATCTTCAATAAAACCATTTATAATTCCTGTACTTGTTACAATCATAAAAAAATTCCTCCTTGATGAATTTCAAGGGTTGCGCAACTCCTTATAACAAGAACCAATATATCACTTACATTACTATTGGTAAATTACTTACTTTTTTGTAAGGTCGATTTTATATAGAAATAATACCCTTTTCGATTAGTATTTGCTCCATCCCGTTCGCTCTAAAATAATCTATACCAATAGATTGCATTATTTTTAAAGCCTCAACAATTTTTTCTCCATGTGGTTTTGTTAAAAAATATTCCACATGCAGAGGGTAGCCTTCGTAGGTTTTCTTAGCTACAAATCCAAAATCAGAGAGTTCTTTCAGTTGCTCTAATAACATCTTTTCAGTTATTCCTTCAATATCTCTGGATAATGCTGAAAAAGACGTATTGCCAAGCCTAAGCCGCCATAAAATGATTGGTTTCCACTTTCCCTTTATCATATCATGTACTAGTTCTAAAGGACAGGTGTATTTCTCTCGTATTTTCAATTTTGTGCCCTCCAAAATATGTACTAAATACCCTATGATAATTGTTACGGATTAAAACAATTACATAAATACCATCGATAAAAACAAATTGCTCCACTCACATAGTGAAAACGGTTTCTATTTGACACTTTTACCCACAAAAGGGGCATTACACCCCTTTTTGTAATAACAAATTTTTATTAGTTAATAAATATTTCAGCAAATACTACGACCACATTTCTTTCCTAAGTGCTGCAATATCTTCATTTTCCAAATACTCATCATAGGTCATCTGTCTGTCTATTACACCCTTTGGAGTTATTTCAATTATTCTATTTGCTATTGTTTGAACGAACTCATGGTCGTGTGATGTAAACAAAATAGTACCTTTATAATTTATCAAACCATTATTTAATGCTGTTATTGATTCCAAATCAAGATGATTTGTAGGCTCATCAAGAATCAAAACATTTGCTCCGGAAAGCATCATTTTTGACAACATACAACGAACTTTTTCTCCTCCTGATAGTACAGATGCTTTCTTTAAAGCCTCTTCTCCAGCAAAAAGCATTCTTCCCAACCAACCTCTTATAAAAGTCTCAGTCTGATCTTTTGAAAATTGTCTAAGCCAATCAACGAGGTTAAGATCTACACCATCAAAGAACTCAGAGTTGTCACTTGGAAAGTAAGATTGAGTTGTAGTTATACCCCATTTGAATTCACCGCTATCTGGTTGCATCTCATCCATTAATATCTTAAATAACACCGTCTTTGCTTTTCCAAAAGTTCCTACAAAAGCAATTTTGTCGCCTTTGTTTACTATTATATTTAAATCGTTTAAAAGCATTTCGCCTTCAACTTCCTTTGTAATTCCATTAATCATAAGCAGGTCATTTCCTGCCTCTCTATCCGGTTTGAAATCAACAAAAGGATATTTTCGTGAAGATGGCTTTATATCCTCAAGTGTTAACTTATCAAGCAATTTTTTACGAGAAGTAGCCTGCTTTGACTTAGAGGCATTTGCGCTAAATCTTTGTATAAAATCCTGTAGTTCTTTCATTCTAGCTTCGGTTTTCTTATTGACATCCTTTGCCTGTTGTAGTGCTAACTGACTTGATTGATACCAAAAATCGTAGTTACCAACATACATCTGAATCTTTCCAAAATCAATATCGGCTATTTGAGTACACACCTGGTTTAAAAAGTGTCTATCATGTGATACTACTATTACTATATTTTCAAAGTTAGCTAGAAAATTCTCTAACCAGGTAATTGCTGCTACATCCAAATGGTTTGTAGGCTCGTCCATGAGCAAAATATCAGGATTGCCAAATAAAGCTTGCGCCAAAAGTACTCTAACCTTTTCGTTTCCATCTAAATCCTTCATCTTCTTGTAATGATATTCCTCGCCAATGTTTAAGCCATTGAGTAATGTAGCTGCATCAGAGTCTGCTTCCCAACCATTTAATTCAGCAAATTCAGCTTCTAATTCTGAAAGTCTTATACCCTCAGCCTCTGTAAACTCAGACTTTGCATACAGAATTTCCTTCTCATCCATGATTTCAACAAGTCTTGGATTACCCATAAGTACAGTCTTGATAACATCATATTCATCAAACTCAAAATGGTCTTGCTTAAGTACTGCAAGCCTTTCACCAGGAGTTATGGAAACATCACCTTTGTTTGGCTCAATTTCTCCTGAAAGTATCTTTAAAAAAGTAGATTTACCAGAACCATTTGCTCCGATTAAACCATAGCAATTGCCAGGCGTAAATTTAATATTTACATTTTCAAATAAAACTCTTCCCCCATATCTAAGGGAAACACCATTTGCACTAATCATTCTAATCTCCATTTCTAATCTAGGATAAATAAATTACCCAAGTTTTTTTATATTGTAATACTTTCCCATCTTCCTTTTTTAAATCTAACTATATACATTATTGATCTTATAGAAAAATCCATAAAAATAGCAATCCACACTGCATTAATTCCTATTTTTAGTAAATAGTTTAATGCAAAGGTAATAAATATTCTCATGCACCAAATTCCAACAAAGCTAGTTAACATTACATATGCTATATCTCCAGCCCCTCTTAACGCATTTGAAATTACATTAACTATAGCAACAAAGGGCTGTGAAAAACTAAAGAGCTTTATCGCCCCAACTCCTATTGAAATTATAGCAACATCATTTGTATAAAACCTAATAAGCTTACTGGCAAAAATAAACAGTATTGCTGATAGAGCAATCGAAATCCAAATACAAATCTTCATCGTCTGCCAGCCACTTATTTTTGCAAGATCTACTCTTTTTGCACCAAGGCTTTGCCCAACCAAAGTAACAGCCGAAATACCAAATCCGAATATAGGTGCAAAGCAAATTGAATTTATCGACATTACTATTTGATATACTGCCGTGGAGTTAGTTCCCATACCAGAAATTAATACTTGCAAAATTAAAAATCCACCCTGCATTATTAATTGTTCAAGAGAAGCCGGAATACCTACACTTAATATTCTTTTTAGCAATGACAAATCCACCGAAAATCTGCCCCACAAGCTAAAAGACAATAATACTTTCTTATTTAGAACAATAAATAAACTCAAAAACCCGCCTACGCCTCTTGCTATACATACCGCAATAGCTGCACCTGTAAATCCCATTTTACCTATAGATAAATCACCTATACTTATCCCATATATTAAAACATAACTTAAAATAATGTTCAATATATTTACGAAATTTGCAATAATCATTGGTGTTTTTGTGTCTCCAGCGCCCCTTAGAGAACCGCTTATGATAATATTAACAAACATCAAGGGAAGTGTAATAAGAGTAATCTTGAAGTAGTTAGTGGCCATAATAATAACTGTTTCCTCAGCACTACCAAAAAATACATTCATCACTGGCCTTGCAAACAATATTAGTAAAACTGTCAATATGCATGACAAGGCAAACCCAATAATTACACACTGTTTCATAGCTGATTTTGCATTTTTATCATCACCTTCACCAATCAACCTAGCAATTATAACTGTACAACCTGTTGAAAGCGCAACAAAAAACACCTGAATAAAACCAAACATCGAATTTATAAAACCAACTGCCGTAACAGCTTCATTACTTAAATGTCCAACAAAAGCAAGTGAAACTACCCCCACTACCATGAGCAAAATCTGTTCAATAACAGCAGGGATAGCTATTTTAAATATACTTTTTGAAATATTTGCCTCGTCTATAACCATTAATTATCTAATACTAGTCATTTCACCATCTGACCATAACCTTTCTAAATTATAAAAGCTTCTGTCTTCTTGATGAAAAACATGAATTACTACGTCTGCATAGTCTAGTAAAATCCATGTTGCAGTATCGTAGCCCTCTTTATGATATGCCTCAAGTCCAATTTCATTTAATTTAAAATCTATTTCATCCGCAATAGCCTTTATATGTGTGGTAGAAGTACCACTACAAATTACAAAATAATCTGCAATTACTGTGATGTTATGGATATCTATTATATTTATATCCTTTGCCTTCTTTTCTTGCATTGTTTCAACTATCTTATCTACTAATTTTTTTGAATCCAAAATTTGCACCTCATATTCAGCTTATATTATTGTTTTAAATCTAATATTTTGTGTAAAACCTAAATTGCACAGACTTGTTTATTATGAAGCCTATTTAGTTGTTCCTAAGGGTTATAGTCACTTCCAAGAATAACTGTAACATCAAATCGAGAATCTGGCTGAAGTTCTTCCTTTACTACAGATATTTTAAGCATGTTTCTGATTACGTCAGCTTTTGCGCCTTTTTTTCTTATAATAATTTTGGAAGTTCCTTGTTTACTGTCAATATTATTTCCCGCACTAACAGTATAGCCTTTCGTTTCTAGCATCGCCCTAGTTTCTTCTGCCAAACCATTTTTATCGGTACAGTTAATAACTTCTACTATTAACTTATCGTTGTTAACGGTAGATGCTGCAGGAGTTTGCTTTGCCGGCTCCTTTTTCACTGGCTCAGGCTCTACAATAATCTTTTTATTGGAGGAAGCACTAGCCTCAACTTTCTGTGGCTGCTTTTTCACCTCAACTACAGCCTTATCAAATACACCTGAATCTTTATAAAAATTGGCCCCTACTATAATTGATGAAAATACTAGTAAAAAGGTTCCAATTGCATAAAATCCAATTTTCAAAAATTTACTCATTTTTACCCTCCATATATCTACCAGATATCAATATACTGTTTCTTGCTTCAATAGTAAATGGGTGAATTAAACCATTTTGGTTAATAACGTATTTAATGACATTATCAAAAGCGCATATCAAAGCTTTATCAATATCTTCATAGGCCAAGCTTCTTGCGCTATCAACTTCACAATGTGTTCTGCCTGGCTCTATGTAATCTGCTAAAAAAATTATCTTATCCATCATATTCATTTTAATATAGCCTGTTGTATGGTATCTAATAGCATTTAAAATAGTTTCGTCTTCAACACCATATTTCTCTTTGGCAATTATTGCACCTACTGTACCATGCATTAAAAAAATTTGTTTCTGCTCAATCTCATTCAATTCTATACCATTTGCCTGGCAGTATTTTATCGTCTCATCATCCTTCAAGTTTTTAGCACAATCATGAAGGAGTCCTGCAACTGCAGCATTATCAACATTTTCTCCATAACGCTCTGCCAATGAGCTCGCTACTTTCATAGTATTAATAGAGTGAATATATCTATTGGGTTTCAAGGATTGCTTTAGCAGTGCATCCATTTCTACTAGCTTCATAATAACCTTTCCTTTTTTTAATTCAGCTCCAATTCAGAACAAGTACATACCCTCTTACGATTTAAATACTCCAACCATATAAATTATTTCTTTTTATATATTCTTCAACACACTCATTTACAAGATATTTTACAGATTGATGATTTTTTATTCTATCTCTTATAAATGTTGATGATATCTCAATCAGAGGAGCCTCAAAACTGGTAACATCTATATCAAATTTTTTCCTCAGTACATTTATACGTTCAACAAAATCCTTATCTAAAAATCCAGTCCTCATTACTGCAATAAACTTAGTTAGTACAGAAACCTCTTCTATCCTCTTCCAGGTTAGTAAATCCATTACAACATCTGCTCCAATGATATAGTAAAATGTAGTATCTGGTGAATACATTTTGTGAAGTTCATTTAATGTATCTACTGTATAGGTATAACCTTCTCTCTCAACCTCAATAGCAACTGCTTCAAAATATGGATTTGTACTTACCGCACAGTTAACCATATTTAATCTATGAATAGGATCAGTAACAAACTTCAAATCCTTATGTGGTGGCATCCCAGCTGGAATAAATAAAACCTTGTCCAGGTCAAATTCACATCTAATCAGCTCTGCAATTGTAAGATGACCCATATGAATAGGGTTAAACGTACCTCCGCATATTCCGATTTTCAATCCGCTGCTTCCCATAGAATATTCCCTTCTAAGGTTTAAATTTTATATTTGCTTTAAAGTTAATGGTCTAAATTAATTTCACAAAAATAATTACTATCATTAAAATACGAGCTAGAATTACAACGTCCAAAAAATATTATAGCATATCTATTGAAATGTGCAAATTTGTGGTGGGTAAGAAATTGAAAAATCAATCCATTGGATATTACAATTGTTGTATTATTGCCTAGATAGGCAATATTAGAATAAATGCTCCCTTTATGTAGATTAGTCTTTACGGTTTGTACTATCTACTATAAAAGCAGCATTCCAATTTCTATATGGTGCTTTATTGTTATTTCTAACTGTAATTCAGAAATTTACTTTCTATTCGTCTAGCACAAAGACGGCATTACTCATATTAAATTCGATTTTCGAAGTAACTTTTGGACAATAACAGCTACTTCAGCTCTTGTAATATTATCCTTCGGCCCATAAAGTTATTTCCTTTTACAGATACAATACCCATTTTAAAAATATATTGACAAACAAGTATTACAAGTGTAATATTGTTTTCGTACTACAATTGTAATACTTAAATTGATTAATATAAGGATGTGATATTATCGAACGAATATCAGACTCAGAATGGCTTATTATGAAGGTAGTATGGGCTAAGTCTCCAATTACTGCAAGCGAAATAATTGCAAAACTTAGGCCAAATTCTACATGGAACTCAAAAACCATTCATACACTTATCAATAGGCTAGTTAGCAAAAATGTTCTGGGGGTTAATAAAGAAACCACCTATTTTCAGTATTCACCTCTTGTATCTGAAGAAGAATGCACAAGAGGTGAAACGCAATCATTCCTTGAAAAAGTATACGATGGTTCATTTAATCTACTGGTTGCAAATTTCCTAAAAGAAAAAAAGCTTTCAAGTCAGGAAATCGAAGAGCTTCAGCAAATATTGGACCGTAATAAAGGTGGTTGATTATATTGAATGTTATTATAATATTATTTTCTCAGCTTATACTCTGGAGTGCCTCTGCTGCCATTTTAGGGTGCCTTATTCTTATACTTAAACGCATTTTCAGAGGCAAACTGAGGGCCAAATGGCACTACTATATCTGGTTCCTGCTGGTTATTAAATTGCTGATTCCCTATGCTCCCGAAAGTAACCTGAGCATGTTTAATATAATAACGCCAGTTGTCCAGCAGGTATCTGGCATAGAAGATTTTTACCCTGTATATGCCAATAGGAGCATATGGGACGCACAAAATACATCTACAGTTCAACAAGAAAATGAGGCACCACAAGTTAAAGAAAAAAACAATACAGAAAAAACCCCGTCAGCAAGTAGTGCTATTGATGCAGTAAAACCTCAGCGTAAAGCCAGAAGTGAAAATAATCATTATCAGGATATTTTGCAGATATTATTTTTCATCTGGTTGACAGGTTTTATTCTACTGATATGTTTTACTACTTATGAAAATATAAAATTTAAGAAAAAAATCAGTTCCATTACCCTATGCACAAATCAAAGGTTAAATGGAATCCTGGACAAATGTATAGAACAAGTAGGTTTGAAGCGACGCATACCCATATTCCATACAATTCAGACAAGAACCCCGTCACTTTATGGTGTGATTAAACCTAAAATCCTTATATCTAGTGGTTTTGCGGAGAATTTTAACGATGATGAACTTAGATACATACTTTGTCACGAGTTGTCTCATTATAAAAGAAAAGACATCCTTACAAACTGGATACTTACCATATTACAGTTAATACACTGGTTTAATCCAATAATCTGGTACAGCTTTTATATAATGCGTCAGGATTGTGAAATAGCCTGTGATGCCCAAGTATTGTCCTGTCTGGAAGAATCCGAGCGCATTAAATATGGACAGACAATTATAAATCTTTTAAAAGTATTTACAGAATCGTATTTCATTCCATCCACTGCAGGTCTTATAAAAAGTAAATCAGGATTAAAAAGGAGGATAACAATGATAAGTTTATTTAAAAAGAAATCCTGGGTAAGTGCACTTGGAGCTATTGCTTTGATTGTCGTTGTCGCTATAGTAGGCTTACCTAGCCCAAAATTACTGGCAAGTTCAGATGAAGTAATTCATTTTAAAGACAGCAATATTCAGGCTGCTGTTGAGAAATCCTTAGAAAAGCCCTCTGGAAGTACCATATTAAAATCCGATATGCAGAAAGTAAAAGGACTTAACATTCAGATGGTATCTTATGCTGATGATATCAAGTACTGTACCAATCTTGAATCATTATTGCTACATACTCCAATAGATTTCAAACTACTTGGCAACATTAAGAGCCTGAAATCCATAACCTTAAATTATGATATCTCAGATCTAAAAGATATCAATTACTGTAAAAATCTTGAGGAACTAGATGTGGTAAGCTATACAGCCGGAAATACCAGTACGTTTTCCAATTTGACAGGACTAAAAAAATTGTCAATAGGTTTTAAAGTCAGCAACACGGATCTAAGCGGACTAAAGAGTCTCAAACGACTTAATGAAATAACATTTTTTTCGCTTAAAGGAAAAAACAACCTTAATGAATTGAGCAACCTGAAGCAGTTAAAAACCCTTAGGCTAATTCTCTGTTCTGATTTAGAAAATATAGACTCACTTTCCTCAGTAAGCAACCTTTCTATTATAGACCAAACAAAGCTTACCAACGAAAGTATTCAAGTATTGAAAAAGTTTAAAAATCTTCGGAACCTCTGGATTGAGGAAATAACAATTAAAGACCTGAAGTTTTTAGAAAAGCTTACAGACCTTGAGAGTTTGATTATGATGAATACACAAATTAAAGATATCAGTCCTCTGAAAAATTTAACCAAGCTGACTCATCTTAATCTTGCTGGAAATAGAATCAGTGATATCGGTGTACTTGCAAACATGAAAAAGCTTAAGTATATTGAACTGGAAGTAAACAGAATCAAAAATATTGAACCCCTTTCGGACTTAAAGGATGTTGAGACTCTTTACCTTAACATTAATCAAATTTCTAACATTAGCGCTCTTTCAGGATTAACTAATCTGAAGATATTAAATCTGGAAAAAAATAAAATTGTTGATATAAGCCCTCTTAGAAGTCTAGTAAATGTTGACAACTTAAATCTAAGCCAAAACTCCATTAAAGACATTAATGCTCTTGCGAGTATGAAAAAGCTTAACACCCTTTATCTGCGAGATAATCAAATTACCGATATAGCAATACTAGGCAAGCTTGCTGAGCTTAATGAAATTGATTTAAGTAATAATAAGATTGTTGATATTAGCCCCCTTAGAAGTCTAGTAAATGTTGATACCTTACATCTGAGCCAAAACTACATTAAAGACATTAATACACTTGCGAGTATGAAAAAGCTTAACACTCTTTTTCTGCGAGATAATCAAATTTCCGATATAGCAATACTAGGCACGCTTGTCCAGCTTAACGGAATTGATTTGAGTAATAATAAAATTACAAATGTTAAGCCTCTTGCTGGACTGACGAAATTATTGAAAGGACATTTAATGCTAAAAGGAAATAGTATCAAAGACTATAGTCCGATATCAGCTTTTTACAATCCCGAGGATGAAAGAGATTAAAAGGTATTTTAACCAATATAAAATATTCGCTTTACAAATTCATATCTTTATTTTAAGGATATTGCACAAAACCCGCTATGAATCATAGCGGGTTTTGTGTTTCGTTTTATCCGATGTCTACCGCCGCTAATTCCTTGTTTGCATTTACTCATAAGCGGCGCTACGACCCTGGATAACGATTTCTAAGATTTATAGGTAGCTACGCTCCCTCTGAATCTAAGAACTCTGTTTATATTTACATGAGAAGTTTTTTTACTTTCTTCCAATATCTTTTCTATAATGCATTCCCTCAAAGCTTATTTTTTCTATTCCTGCATAGGCTTTATCTATTGCCTTATCCATAGTCTCTTCAACTGCTGTTACTCCTAATACTCTTCCACCAGCAGTATAGAAATTTCCGTCTTTAAAAGAAGTACCAGCATGAAATACAATAGTATCACCATTTGCCTGTGCCTCTTTAAGTCCACTTATCTTTAGCCCTGTAGCATATTTCCCAGGATATCCACCAGAAGCAGCAACAACACATACAGCAGCATTATCATTCCATTCAATATTAGTATCTGCAAGTTTTTCATCAATAATTGCTTCAAAAATATCCAATAAATCAGTCTTTAGCCTTGGTATTACAACCTGTGTTTCAGGATCACCAAATCTAGCATTGTATTCTAGAACCTTAGGACCATCCTTTGTAAGCATTAAACCAAAATAGATAACACCTTTAAATTTACGTCCCTCTTTGTTCATTGCATCAATAGTTGGAATGAATACTTCCTTCATACAGTAGTCTGCAAGCTTTTCATCATATAAAGGACTTGGTGAAAAAGTCCCCATCCCCCCAGTATTTGGCCCTTCATCATGGTCAAAAGCACGTTTGTGGTCTTGAGAAGATACCATTGGAACAATTGTTTTTCCATCTGTAAAAGCTAGAATAGACACCTCTGGTCCTTCAATATATTCTTCTATAACTACCTTGCTACCAGCATTTCCAAAGCGTAACTCATTCATCATGCTTTTTACAGCATCCTTAGCTTCTTCAATAGTTTGTGCTATAATAACACCCTTACCCAATGCCAATCCGTCTGCTTTCACAACTATTGGAGCATTGCAGGTATCAAGATAGCTTAGCGCATCAGCACTATTTTCAAACACCATATATCCAGCTGTAGGAATGTTATACTTCTTCATTAAGTCCTTAGAAAATGCCTTGCTGCTCTCAATAATAGCAGCGGCTTTGACAGGACCAAAAGCCCTGATTCCAGCTTCATTGAGTTTATCTACCATACCTGCTGCAAGAGGATCATCAGGTGCTACGACTACTAAATCCATTTTATTAGCTTTAGAGAAATCTACTATACCATCTATGTCAGTTGCTTTTATGCCGACACATGTTGCAAGCTCTGAGATTCCACCATTTCCTGGTGCACAGTATAATTCACTTATCTTTGGGCTTTGAGCAAGTTTCCATACAAGAGTATGTTCTCTTCCTCCCCCTCCAACCACCAATACCTTCATATTTTCAGCCTCCTAAATTCGAGTTTTAGTTTACTAAAAAAGAGTGTTGCTAACTAATATCATATACATACATTTTTAAGGTTCTGTATAAATATACTCACGTACAACTTATACAGAAAATCCATTTCGCATATTGTATTAGTCTGTTTTGCAACACTCTCATCTTATTTTAGTGCTTGAAATGTCTCATTCCTGTGAACACCATTGCTATTCCGTATTTATTACATGCATCTATTGAATCCTGATCATGTATAGAACCACCTGGTTGAATAATTGCTTTTATACCAGCTGCCGCTGCTGTCTCAACACAGTCAGAGAATGGGAAATACGCATCTGACGCCAATACTGCTCCTTTTGATCTCTCTCCGGCATATTCAATAGCAACTCTTGTAGGTAATATTCTGTTTGTTTGTCCTGGACCAACACCTAAAGTTCTCTTATCCTTTGCAATAGCTATAGCATTTGATTTTGTGTGCTTTACAACCTTCATAGCAAATGTTAAGTCTTCCATCTGCTCCTTTGTTGGTTGTACATTTGTAACACATTTTAAATCTTCTTGGTTAAATAACTCGTTATCATACTTCTGAACCAATAGTCCACCAGCAACCTTCTTTATATCAAGAATATCGTCAGAAGGCTTCTCTTCAATTCCCTCTAGTTTTAACAATCTAATGTTTTTCTTTTGAGAAAGCACAGCAAACGCCTCTTCTGAGAAGGCTGGTGCTATAACTATTTCAATGAATATTTTGTTTATTTCCTCTGCTGTTTTTAAATCTATTTCTCTATTAGCAGCTATTATTCCGCCAAAAATTGAAGTTGGATCTGATTCGTAAGCTCTCATGTAAGCATCGTATATATTTTCTGCGCTTCCAACTCCGCATGGATTTGTATGCTTTACAGCAACTACTGTAGGCTCATCAAACTCTTTGAGAAGCATTAATGCACCATTTGTATCGTTAATATTATTGAAGGATAACTCTTTTCCATGAAGTTGAACTGCACTTGGAAGAACTCCTCTATTAGCTCCAATTTCTTTATAGAAGACTGCATTTTGATGAGGATTTTCGCCATAACGCATTTCTTGAGATTTCTCAAAAGTAAGAGAAAGTGTTTCTGGGAATTCAATATCACCAAGAGTATCTCTTAGATATTTAGCTATAAGTGTATCATAGTGGCTAGTGTGCTCAAAAACCTTGTATGCTAATCTAAACTTGGTATTTGCACTAGTATCTCCTGTTTCATTAATCTCAGTAAGTACTTTTTCATAATCAGCTGGATCAACTACTACTGTAACATCCTGATAGTTCTTAGCAGCAGCTCTTATCATTGTTGGGCCACCAATATCAATATTCTCAATTGCCTCAGCTAATTCAACATTTCCCTTTAAAATTGTTTGTTTGAATGGATATAAGTTAATAACTACTAAATCAATTGTTTCTACGCCTAATTCCTTAATCTGTTTCATATGTTCTTCATTGCTTCTCATAGCTAAAATTCCTGCATGTACTTTTGGATGCAATGTTTTTACTCTTCCATCAAGACATTCTGGAAAACCTGTAACATCAGAGATATTTATTACCTTTAGTCCTGCAGCCGAAAGAGCTTTTTCAGTTCCACCTGTAGAAATTATTTCTATTCCTTTACTAGCTAGTGCAGAGGCAAACTCAACAATACCTGTTTTGTCTGATACACTTATTAATGCGCGCTTAATCATAATCAAAATCCTCCAATTCATAAATTTTAAAATATAAAATATTAACCCAACTTACCTGATATAAAAGAGTTATTAGATTTAGTAAAAACTTTCTATCTAAATCTAAAAATCATTTTCCAAGGTCGTAGCGCCTTATCTTCCTATTTTCAAAGCAGGAGCATCAGCGGCGCTTGACATTGGAAAAATGTCAGCAGTATACTACTCTTTTATTGGACAAGTTGAGATTTAGACTATTCTCACTCTCTTGCCATCGATAACCAACCTATTTTCAGCAAACAGTTTTATCGCCTCAGGTAATATCTCCCATTCTGCCTGTTCCATAACTCTTCTCTGAAGTGTTTCTGGAGTATCATCATCTTCAACATTTACTGCCTTTTGTAGTATTATTGGGCCTGTATCGGCCTCTAATTCAACGAAATGTACTGTTGCACCTGTTACCTTGGCGCCTGCTTCCAGTACATGCTGATGTGGAATAATTCCATAGAAGCCTCTCCCACAAAATGCAGGTATTAGTGATGGATGAATGTTGATAACTCTTTTGCTGTAATACTTATTGAAACGTTCACCCAAAATGGATAAAAATCCTGCCATAACAACTAAATCAACCTTGTGCTCGATAAAGTGCTTAATTAAGGCCTCATCATAATCGTCCATATTATCAAAAGATTTTCTGGATATACAAGTATTATTAATATTATGGTCTTTTGCCCTTTGAAGCGCATATACATCAGCCTTGCTAGAAACTACAGTAACAATTTTGGCATTCTTTATATATCCGCTTTCTAGTTTGTCTATTATAGCCTGAAGGTTTGAACCACCCCCAGACACCAATACGCCTATATTTAGCATATATCAACACCTGCTTCACCCTCGGTTATTGAACCAATAATGTAAGCCTCTTCGCCTGTTGATTTCAAATAAGCTATAATTTCATCAGCCTTGATTGCATCTACAGCCAAAACCATACCAATTCCCATGTTGAAGGTATTAAATATATCTCTGTCACTCATGTTTCCTAAATCTCTAAGAAGATTGAATATTGGGAGTATAGGCCATGTGCCTTTTTGAATATTTACTCTTAAACCTTCCGGAATCATTCTTGGGATGTTTTCAATAAATCCACCACCCGTTATGTGAGAGATTCCTTTAACTTCAAATTTCTCTAATAAAGCAAGGATTGTTTTTACATATATTTTTGTTGGCTTTATAAGCTCCTCACCGAGTTTACAACCAAGTTTTTCAACATATTCATTCAGACTTTTCTCAGTTGGATTAACGAGTTTTCTTACCAATGAATATCCGTTACTATGAATTCCTGAAGATGGAAGTCCAATAAGCTTATCGCCTGCTTTTATATTAGTTCCATTAATTATTTTATTTTTATCTACTATTCCTACAGCAAAACCTGCTAAATCGTATTCGTCTAGAGGATAAAATCCAGGCATTTCTGCAGTTTCTCCGCCAATCAAAGAGCACCCTGACATTACACAGCCCTCAGCTACACCTTTTACAATCTCAGCAACCTTTTCAGGATAGTTCTTTCCTACAGCAACATAATCCAAGAAGAATAATGGCTCTGCTCCGCTGCACACTATATCATTTACACACATAGCAACACAGTCAATTCCTACTGTATCATGTTTGTTCAATAAAAAAGCCATTTTTAGCTTTGTACCAACTCCATCTGTGCCAGAAACTAAGACTGGCTGTTCATATTTTGATTTATCTAAACTAAAAAGTCCACCAAACCCGCCTAATTCAGTCATAACCTCTGGTCTAAAAGTGCGTTTAACATGGTTTTTCATTAACTTAACTGCTTCATACCCTGCTTCAACGTCAACGCCTGCATCTCTGTATGTAGTCATATTCTTCTCCTTTAAATAATATTAAAAAATTCAATTTAAACTTTATTACTTCTGACTATGATGACTAATAAAAACTATATTCTAGCAGCCACAGCTAAATTTATCTCCTTCAGCAGGAACATCAATAGGGTATTCTCCAGTTAAACAGGCTGAGCAGAAGCCACATTTTGAACCAACTGGTGTCTGCAAAAGCCCCTCCAAACTCAAATATCCTAAAGAGTCGGCGCAAATCATTTCCTTTATTTCTTCAACAGAAAGCTTATCTGCAACCAATTCTTTTCTTGATGAAATATCTATCCCAAAATAACATGGGAATTTAAGAGGTGGTGAGCTAACTCTCATATGAACCTCTTTTGCTCCAGCTTTTTTTAGAATCTGAACAATTCGTCTAGTAGTTGTACCTCTAACAATTGAATCATCAATTATAACAACTCTTTTGCCTTCAATTGTCTTTTTAATTGCATTGTGTTTTATTCTGACAGCCATCTCTCTCATACCTTGGCTGGGTTGAATAAAAGTTCTACCAATATATTTATTTTTTACAATTCCTTCTCCATAAGGAATGCCTGATTGTTTTGAGAAACCTAATGCTGCTGAAAGACCGGAATCAGGTACACCAATTACTACATCAGCATCTACTGGATGCTCAATGGCTAATTGTTTTCCAGCCTCATATCTTGATTGCTGAACACTTGCTCCATCTATTACACTATCTGGTCTCGCAAAGTAAACGAACTCAAAAATGCAAAGCTTTGTATCTTTATAATTAAATGGTCTAACTGACCTTATTTCATTATTTTCAATTATTACAATTTCACCAGGCTCAATATCTCTGATAAATTCAGCATTAACAGCATCTAATGCACATGATTCAGAGGCAATAACATATGCTGTCGAAGTTTTTCCGATGCATAATGGCCTTATTCCAAAAGGATCCCTAACTCCCAGCATTTTGTTAGCTGTCATTAGTATCAATCCATAAGAGCCTTTGACATCATGCATCATTTTCTCTACAGCTTCCTCAAGTACATTTGTAGTTATGCTATGTTTAGTTATTAAATTTACTAAAACCTCAGTGTCATTCGTTGTCTGAAATATAGTTCCGGCCTCTTCCATTTGTTCTCTAAGAGTTGCTGCATTAACAATGTTTCCATTATGAGCAAGAGCGATTTGTCCATTTCTAGATCTAACAACTATTGGTTGTGCATTTTCACGGCGACTTGCACCTGTTGTTGAGTAACGAACATGACCTACAGCCATTGTTCCTTTCAGGTGATTTAGTACAACTCTATCAAATATTTCTGGTACTAATCCCATGTCCTTGTGGAACACAATTGTTTCCTTGTCACTTACAGCAATTCCGGCACTTTCCTGTCCTCTATGCTGCAGAGAGTAAAGGCCATAATATGTCATACCAGCAACATCTAAATCATTATCACCCATCGAATATATTCCAAATACACCACATTCTTCATGCATTTTATCCATTCGTTCATCAAAGCAGTCTAAATTGTTACATTGTAAACATTGTCCGAAATCACACATGAGTTACTCCTTTTATTAATTAGTTTGGTTGGTTATATTTCCTCTAAGTTGGTTATATTTCCTCTAACTTTTTTTGTAGCTCTATATTCTTCTTTTCAACTTTTTCTGCTAGTGATTTTTTATAGTCTATCATTTTATGTCTGAGTTCATGATATGCAACCGATAATATTTGTACTGCCAAGAGAGCAGCATTCTCAGCTCCATCAATAGCAACTGTTGCAACAGGTATTCCAGAAGGCATTTGAACTGTTGAGAGCAGTGAATCTAATCCGTCCATTGTCGATGATTTAATTGGAACTCCAATAACCGGGATAGGAGTATGTGCAGCTAATACGCCTGCTAAATGTGCAGCTTTTCCTGCTGCTGCAATAATAACATCAATTCCGTTAGCGTCAGCATTCTTTGCGAACTCAGATGCTTTGTCGGGCGTCCTATGTGCTGAACAAACCATCACTTCGCAATCAATTTCAAAATCTTTTAAAATCTTTATACAGTTCTTCATTACTGAAAGGTCTGAATCGCTTCCCATAATAACTGCTACTTTAGCATCTCTCGAAACACACATTATTTTACCCTCCATATGTCAAATAAATATCTGAACGTTTTTTGTCGTTTTAATAAAATCATTCGCTTTTTATATCATTATATTATCAAATTTATAGTTTAATTGCAATTAATATATTAAAAAAATCGAACATTTTTTTACTGTTCGATTTTAATATTCGGATAGAATCATAATGGTTTCAATCGCATTTTATAAAAGAAGAGAGTGGTTTATATTATACCTACAGTAGAACCAACCTCACGATTAAGAACTCTTAGCAAAATATCTAGACCTTTTTCGAATTCAATATAATTGTTGGCTCCAGTGAGAGAAATCCGGATATAATTAGGAGGAATAGTACCGCCCAGTGTGAATTTTTCAGATGATATAACATTAACTCCATTATCACCAGCTGCTTTTTCAAAAGCACTACTGCTCCAGTAATCAGGAAGCCTTAGCCATACAAACATACTGTTTGTTTTATATTTATAACTATATCCCTGTAATTTTTCTGTCATTAGTAATGCTCTTTTTTGAATTTCTCTACGTTTTAGATCAATTATCTCCTTTGCCAATCCGCTCACTATACACTCACATGCAATTTCCGCATTAAGCGAAGGTGCCATCCATACAGTATCGACCACAGCCTGAGATATTCTATTGCAAAGCTTCCTTGGCGCTGCAACAAATCCAATCCTGAGTCCTGCATAAAACGCCTTGGAAATACCGGCAATGTATATGCTTTGTTCAGGTACATGCTGAGTCAAAGGACATGCATCTCGTGATAGTAAAAAACCATACAGATCATCTTCAATTAGAATAAGATTATTCTTCTTTATAATTTGTGAGATATCTTCACGCCTTTGCTTAGACATAATTGCATTTGTGGGATTCTGCATTGAGGATACAGTATATACCCCTTTTATATCATTGCGATTGCAAACAGTTTCGAGTCCTTGCGGAGTCATCCCTTCATCATCCATTTCCACCGCTTCAAGGTGGATTCCATAGCGCTTGGCTGCTGTTTTTATCCCGGGGTATGTGAGGCAGTCAACAGCAATATGATCACCATATTCAAAAATAGAGGACAAGATACAGTTAATTGCGTGCTGTGCACCTGCCGTTATAATTATGTTATCCGCATCAACACTAATCCCAAATCGACTTATCCAATCTGCACCTATCTGTCTGTGCCGATAGAGTCCCTGTGGAGGCGTATATCCCATAAATTCACTCAGATTATTTTTATGAATTGCTTTTTCTAATACAATTCTAACATCTGGCTCTATAGAATAAAGTGGCAAAACTAGACCCATTTCAATTAGCTTTTTTTCATTTTCCTCTGTATCAACAAGTGCTGGATTACAGCCTAGATCAGCTGTAATAAACGTACCGCTGCCGACAGTTGCAGTAACAAGACCACGCTTCTCGGCTTCTCGGTATGCCCTTGTAATTGTTGTTACATTTACGCCAACCGTATTTGCAAGTTCCCTGTGAGTGGGCATTTTATCACCTGGTTTTAATATTCCCAGTTGAATATCCCTTTCTATGGCATCTGCAATCGCAATATAAAGAGATTTATCAGTATTAATTATTTTTAAATCCCACATAAATAGCTCCTTTTACAAATTGTATTACATACAATTATGGATTGACAACCATACAATGTCAATCCATAATTTACTTATAGTCACACAATCTTAAAAAGGAGGTATATATTGTATGATAAATGACAAGTTGCAAATGGATATGGAAAATCAATTAGATACAAAAGAGCTGTTTGAACAGGCAAAAACTTTTGCATATGATTACATAAATAAACTGCCAGAGATAGACGTTTACCCATCGGATGAAGCTATATCAAAGCTTGAAATTTTTGACGAACAGCTGCCAGAAGTATCATCTTCACCGTCAGAAATACTCGATATGCTTCATAAATACGGTTCAAGCACCACATCAGCACAGAGCGGTGGGAAATATTTTGGCTTTGTATGCGGAGGAATCCTGCCCGTTGCACTTGCAACAAAGTGGCTGTCTGATACTTGGGACCAAAACAGTGCTCTTTTTGTTCTGTCACCTATAGCAGCAAAACTTGAAGAAATATGTGAAAAATGGCTTATCGATTTACTGGGATTGCCTGAAAATACTGCTGCAGGCTTTGTGAGCGGCTCATCGACTGCGATAATATGCGCGCTTGCTACAGCCCGTAATGAACTTCTCTTAAAACAAAAATGGAACGTAAATGAAAATGGACTTTTTGGCGCACCGCCTATTCGGGTGGTGCTTAGTGAACAAGCACACTCATCAGTATTTAAAGCTCTATCTCTTTTGGGCCTTGGTAAAGATCGTGTGGAACTTGCTCCTGTTGACAATCAGGGACGCATATCACTTGAGGGTTTGCCGTCAATTGACAGCAATACCTTGTTAATTGTTCAGGCTGGGAATGTCAACAGTGGTGCGTTTGATCCTGTTGATAAGTTGTGCGATATTGCAAACAAGGCAAATGCCTGGGTGCATGTCGATGGAGCTTTTGGGCTTTGGGCAGCAGCATCCAAAGATAAATATAACTTAATAAAAGGTTTTGAAAAGGCTGATTCCTGGTCGGTCGATGCTCATAAAACACTAAACGCCCCTTATGACTGTGGTATTGTTCTATGCAAAAATCGTTCTGCACTTGTTAAAGCAATGCAAGCGACCGGCTCTTACATACAATACAGTGATTTCAGAGACAGCATGCTTTATACTCCTGAAATGTCAAGACGCGCAAGGAGTATTGAATTGTGGGCAACGTTGAAATATCTTGGTAAGTCAGGAATTAATGATTTAGTGGACAATCTATGCAATCATGCACTTTATTTTGCAGAAAGATTATCTGAAAGCGGCTTCACCGTCTTAAATGATGTTGTATTCAATCAGATTCTTATAAAATGTGAGACAGCCGAAAAAACCAAATCCACACTAAAGAACATACAATCAAGCGGTAAATGTTGGTGTGGCGGTGCAATATGGAATAACGAGCCTGTAATTAGGGTAAGCATTTGCTCATGGCAAACCACACGAAGGGATATTGAAGAATGTGTTGAAACCTTCATAATATCACGAGAAAGGGCAGGTTAAGAGTATGAATAAATTAATTTACAAAAAAATAAATGCGTTTACCGCACACTCCTCAGCTGGTAACCCAGCTGCATGTATTTTCCTTGATGAAAATCAGGTGCTTACAGAAATAGAGATGTTGAATATTGCTAAGGAACATAAGGGCTTTGTGGCTGAAGTAGTATACTGTACCCCCAAAAGCAATAATACATATATGCTAAAATATTATTCTTCAGAGTGTGAAGTAGATTTTTGTGGTCATGGCACAATTGCCTGTGCATACGACCTATTAAAAAGCAGTGAGAATCTTTTACAGCTTCCGGAAATTATAATTGATACTAAAAAAGGAAAGTTAGCTGTTTATAATGAGATCAATGCTTTAAATGCAGTTTTTATTACCGCACCAGACCCTCAATATTTGACGCATAAAATCGATGTAGATATGGTAGCTGAAGCATTGCAGATTGTGCCTCATGCTATTTCTAAAGAATATCCAATCAGCCTGATAAATGGAGGCTTAAAGACATTGCTTGTACCTATTTCTAGCCTCAAGGATGAACTTTCAATTTGTCCTAATATGTCCGACTTAAAAGCATTTTGCCTCATGCATTCCATAGATATTGTTCTTACGTTTACAATGGAGGTCTTTGATATTAGCAACAAAGTTAGGACTAGGGTATTTGCTCCCAAATTCGGATATCTAGAGGATATGGCCACCGGCTCTGGTAACTCGGCACTGGGCTATTATATGCTGAAGCATAGCATGTGGGACGGCCGACCTATTTCTATTGAACAAAATGGGGAGACATCAGCGCACAACATTGTTTGGCTTAAAACATATAAAGGTAAAGTCCTTTTCGGCGGTGGCGCAACTGTAAAAATTGAAGGCAAGTATATCTGCTGATATTCTACATCAGCAGATATACAATAAACGGCAAAGTAAACATAGATAATATCGTAGAAACAAATATACCCTCAGTAGCAGCATTCTAGTCTGAATCGTACTGTAGTGCAAGAGCTGAAACTATTGTTGATGCTGGCATTGCCAACTGCAGCACTACAATCCTTTTAACAAACACATCAAAGAAGTTGTTAGTAAGCTTAAAAAATACAATGGCTATTATCGGAATAACCAGTAGTTTAAAAAGTGAATACACCAAATAACTATACCTAGATAAAACATCTTGTATTCCAGTTATTTTAATATTTGAAAGAAGTAGTCCTATAAATACCATTGATAGATATATTGTAGTGTGACCCAAGCCATTAAAGGTTGTATAAAAAATATTCCAAACTGTATCATATGCCGCAACTTTTTCAATTTTAAATAGTGACTTTATCACAATCATTATTATTCCGCCTAAAAAAGCTATTGTATTAGGGTTCACAAGATGTGACAAGTTTTCTTTCCAATCCTTGGAATTGTGTTTGTTGAACAAGTATACACCTAAAGTCCAAAGTATTGCGTCATTAGCTATGTTATAGAAAATAGCATATACAATACCTATATCTCCGTATATTGCTTTTAGGAGTGGATATGCCATATAAATAACATTTCCGAACATTGACTGAGAAATGTATATATTTTTAGTTTTATCTTGAATACCCATTACTTTGCAAGGCCCTAGAGATACAAAACCTGATATTAGTATGAAAACAATCCCCAAAATAAATATATAAACTCCATTTTTCAGTGTTTCGTTGGTAAACGAATAGTTTCCCATTGTTGTAAATATTAAAAAAGGTGTGGTTATCTTCAGAATAAGTGCAGATATGTATTTGTGTGAATTCTCAGGCAAATATTTTTTCTTGCCTGCGAAAAAGCCGGTAACTCCAAGTAGTGTGAGTACTATTATCTGATTAAAAATTATTAGTATTTGGTTTATTTGTGTCTGGCTCATTTTTGCCTCCAAAAGTAGTGTGAATTAAAATAAAGTAGAAACCACTATTATACTCGTTTGTAAATAAACGGTTAGTAACCGTTTAAATAGTACTATTATACTACCATTGTCTTATAATATCAAAAAGCGACCATTAAGTCGCTTTTTGATATTATTTTATGATTATATGTAAGTATCACTGTTTTTGCCTTGCCAATAATATCTATTGAATATGAGCGCCACAGTATTCACATTCGTATACTGTTCCTTTTTGAATTTTACCAATGCCCCCACAATTTTTACATGTTATTGGCATATATTCAATTGTTGCTTGATTACTGCCTTTTGAAATCTCTGTCTCTTGCTGGGTCTCTGTATTTTGTTGAATCTCTGTATTATGAATATCTGCACTTTCTTGAATATCTCCATGCTGCATATTACTGGTTAAATTGAAAACAACACGATTTCTTTCTTCATCAATAAAAGCATTAAGAAAAAACTTTTTGTATATTAATCGTTCTAGGTTCTTTTTAACTACATCTTGAGAAGTACCTAATATAGATGCCAAATTTTCAATTGAACCTGTTTTATCATGTGATAGTATTGGTTCATAGGATTTTATAGCTTTATCCAATATACTTCTTTGGATACTAAAATAAATCAATAAACCGCCTATGACAACAAAGAACGTAACCATAACAATAGTCGTGCTATCAATAGCTTTTAAGTATAATAATAAACCAATTATTCCAAATGCGGCTGAACAAATACCAATAACCATTTGTACTGTTCTAATAATCCTATTTGATACTACTTTTGCTTTTGAACTATACATTTTAAATACCTCCAACTTTTGTATTTTTAACTTCAAGTTTTCTCCTGCTAATAAGCATCAATATGTCTTGAATCATGCCAGTAATCAAATTATTTTTATTTTCATCATCTCTCATTAATTCAACTTCAAGTTTTACAACCTGCAATTCTAATTCACTATCACTTGGAACGAAAGTCGAAGTATCACTGTATTTCAATTCCTCATATGCTTTACGAAGTAATAAACTATACTCTGCATTTTTTACGTCTTTTCTAATCAAATCCAATCTATCAATAATATTATTCAATCTATTAATTGAATCTAATACCTTATCATCACTCTCCTTAATGCTGTTACCAGTTGTATAAAATACTATTATTGCAATAGCGGCGATAACAAGTAATATAGCCTGCAAAATAAGAAATGAGTTACTATAATTTAGGGGTACTAACATATAAATTAATGATATAAATATTGATATTACTGAATAAGCTAAAATTGAAGCTCCTCCACCTATTCTCCATATAAGCTGTGAAGTTTTGGTTGAATATGCTTCAATTAACATTAGTCCCCCAAATAGTATTATCTCTGCTAATAAAATAAAAATAAAGTAAATCCATTTAATCATTATTCTTTCTTGTATAACCATAAAGAACAAAAATACAGTTAACAAAAATACTAGAATTCCACTGATTGAAATAGTTTTTATTCTTCTATTCATACTCTCTCCCTTTAGTTAAGACTCTCCCCACATTCTGGACAAAATTTTGGATTACCGTCAATTATCATATTACATTTAGAACATCTGTGAACCAATGACTCCCCACATTCTGGGCAAAACTTAACGCCTTTAAGTATTGTTCTTTCACACTTAGGACATTTTATCGGAAGTTCGTGACTACATGTAGAACATACAGTTACTCCCTCTTCCATGTCTGCTCCGCATTGAGAACAAGGATTATATTTTTTTCCACATTCTGGGCAAAACTTCATATTAGCTATTAATTCACACCCACATTTTTTACATAATATTTCTACTTTATTAGCTTTTCCTTTTTCATCTTTCTCACTATCATACCCACATGTACCGCAAAAGCGCTGATTTATTAATAATTGTGCATGACATTTTGAGCATTCCTTCACTGCTTCATCCTTTATAGATATTAATTCATTTGACAATATACCAAATGCTCCACCTACATTTTCCCCTATACCTGCACCCATTCCATATCCAATTCCAGCTCCCAAAAACGGTGCGGATGGGGCACTAGTATTTTTAGCTGCTCCTTCCAATGTATCAAAAGAACGTTGTTGCTTGTAGCTATACCCTATAATATTCATTTCAGCCCTTTTGGCCAAAGCTTCTTTCAATTTTATTACTGCAGTATCATCTTCAGGTACACTTAAATCATTTACATAAAAAGCAGATAACTTTATACCATATTCCAGAAACGTAGGTTGTATACGTTCCTTCATATGAGTAGATAGTTCATTAATATAAGCATTAATTTCAAGCATACTTATTTCTTTATGTACAAAATATGAAGAAATTGCATCTTTAACTTTTGTAACGTATAATCCCCTAAAATATTTAGCAATACTCGTTTTGTCAAATACCTCTAATGTCCCTACCAACTTAAGAAGAAATTTTTTTGAATCCTCTATCTGTATCCCAAACATACCATTTGCACGAACTGGAACAAAGATGCCGTACTTAGGATCCTGAATCTGTATTGGGGATGGAGTTCCCCATTTTATATCTAATGAATAGCTTTTATTTATAAACCAGACTTCGGCCGTAAATGGAGATCTGCCACCAAATGGTAAATTAATAATTTTGTTTAGTATAGGTAGATTAGCTGTCTCTAAGGTATGTCTACCACTTCCAAAAATATCTAACGCTTTACCACCTTTAAAAAGAATTGCTTCTTGTGATTCATTAACAATAAGTTGGGTCCATGTTCCTAATTCCTCACTTGGATATTTCCACGCAAAAACATCAGGCCCTCCATTATATTTAACAACTTCTACTATTGCCATGACAAACCTCCATAATCAATTTTTTAAGGTAAAGTCCATCTTATTTTTATCCTTTTGACGTATTCTATTATTAATTAGCTACTATTAATTACCATCATATTATCCAAAGTCTAGTTATGGTTATTGTTATTGCTTATTCCATTTTCCAATAATTCTTACAATTCAGTGAAAATTATACCATTTTGGTCACTAAATATCAAATTTTTTACCTTATATTAAAATTATTACATAATAATTTAACTGAGGAAAAGTAAATCTTCTTCATCAAAAACCAGCCTTATTGGAGTTTCTTTTTTTGAGATATCGCTCCATACCTCCTTATCAGCTTCCCACCTTATTTTCGAAAAATCGTCCTTTTGACTGCTATTTTTATTCTTTAACATAATAATATACGAAAACGGATTTTCTATTACTCTTGTCACCTCACAAATCATAGTATTATGAGTACTCTCTTCATTTGTGTATTTAAAAAAGTGGGCTCTCATACCCACATGCTTTATATCCTCTGGTACTATTCTGCTGGTATGCAAAAGAATGTCCCAATCGATTGCCTTTAATGTGTGTTCATTAAGCCTCTGTGCTCTAGATATATTTTTACACCCAGTCAAAAGTGCAGCTGGCAGGGTTTTTGGATTCTTGAACAAATTTTCCTTCTTACTTACAGTATCTACTTTACCTTCCGAAACAACCGCAATGCTGTTTGAAAAACGGTAAACTTCATTTCTATTATGTGAAACAAGCAAAACAGCACCCCGAAAAGTCAATAGTAATTCCATAAGTTCTTGTTCTAGTTGCCACTTCAAATAGCTATCCAATGCAGAAAAAGGTTCGTCCAACATAATAATTTCGGGTTCTGATGCCATGATTCTAGCAAGCGCAACTCTTTGCTGCTGCCCGCCAGAAAGTTGACATGGTCGTTTTTTCTCTAATCCCTCCAAATAAAATGTTTTTATTTTCTCCTTTACCACCTTACTGCGCTCATTTTTAGGAAGTAATACCCCTACTCCGATGTTCTCTTCCACTGTCATATTAGGAAAAAGTGCATAATTCTGAAATAAATATCCTACCTTTCTTTGTTGAGGCGATAAATTTACTTTTTTTTCTGAATCAAATAATACTCTATCACCTATAACAATTTTACCTTCATCAGGAGTCTCTATACCAGCTATGCACTTTAAGGTCATACTCTTTCCACAGCCGGATGCACCAAGTATTGCTATAATTTGATCCTGCGCTGAGAATTTTATGTCAAGATTAAAATCCCCCAGTACCTTTTTAATATCAACGTAGAGAGACATTAAAAACCACTCCTTTTTACTGATTTTTTATATTGTAGGTTATTCCAAAAATTCATAAGTATCATTGCAATAAATGACATTGCACATATAATTCCAACCCAATTGAAAGCCTTTTCTCTATCTCCTGCCTGAACGGCTGTATATACTGCAACAGCCACCGTTTGTGTCTTCCCTGGAATGTTTCCAGCAAGCATTATTGTTGCACCAAATTCTCCTATTGCTCTTGCGAAAGTAAGGACAACTCCTGCTATGATGCTTGGGATTATGTTAGGGATAACAACATTCCAAAATATTTTAAATTCAGATAAACCAAGAGTTCTTGCAGCATAGATAAGGGTGGTATCAAATTGTTCAAAGGCACCTCTTGTAGTCCGATACATTAATGGAAATGCCACTACAGTTGAAGCAATTACTGCTCCTACCCATGTAAAGACAACATTTATATTAAACTGTATTAAGAATTTACCCACTAAACTATTTCTCCCTAAAACAATTAGCAAGAAAAAACCCACTACAGTAGGAGGTAGTACCATAGGCAGCGTGAAGGCACAATCAAATAAACCTTTGAAACGCCTGATTTTAAAAACATACCGTGCAGCTGCAATTCCTAAAATCATTGCTATTATTGTTGCAACAAAAGCTACTTTGATTGAAATAAAAAGCGGAGATATATCCATGCTACCACCTCCTCTGATAATTGAAAAATTTAATTTTACTCTGCTTTTCATCTAAATATTATAGTAGATGTACCTCTGAAACATTAGCTATTTCAGAGGTACATCTACTGCTTAGGTCCAATTTTAATTATTTCATTTCAAAACCATATTTTTTAAACACCTTAATAACCTCTGGCGTTGATAAAAATTTCAAAAACGCTTTTGCTTCTAAAGTATGCTTGCTGCTTTTTAGCACAGCTACAGGATATATGACAGGCTTGTGGCTGTCTTTTGGAGCTGGACAAACAACAGTAATTTTTTGAGACGTAGCTGCATCTGTTGCATATACAACTCCACAATCAACCTCTCCACCCTCTACCCATGTAAGTACCTGTCTTACATCACTTCCATAGTTTGATTTAGATTTTACTTTATCCAATATACCAAGTGAAGTAAATATCTCTTGCGAATATTGTCCAACAGGCACACTATTAGGTTCTCCTAAAGCAATTTTTGAAACCTTGTTTGTTGCTATATCCTCAAAGCTCCGGATTCCTTTTGTACTACCCTTTGATGTAATTAATACAACTTTGTTTACAAGCAATTCTTTCTTTGTTCCATCTTGAATTAATCCTTTTTCTTCAAGTGCAGTCATTTGTTTTTTCGCTGCTGACATGAATATGTCTGAGGGTGCTCCTTCTTCAAGCTGGGTCTGCAAAGCTCCAGATGAACCAAAGGTGTATGTAATAGTCACATCTGGTGCTACAGATTTATACATATCTGCGATTTCTGCAGCGACATCAGTTAAACTTGCTGCTGCCGATACAATAAGTTCAATTTTTTTTGCTGGTGCTGATGTATCAGTAACCGATACTTCTGATGGAGTTAAACTTGATATCTCCGCTGAAGTAACTGCTACTTCTGATTCTTTTGCAGTACAGCCTGAAAACATCAAAAATATAATTGTTATTGAAAGTAGAAATATTAATACTTGTCTCTTTTTCTCTACCATTGGTTACCTCCTTAGCCTTATATAGACTAGCTTCAGCTTAGCCTTATATAGGCTAGATTCAGCTTATTTTTATTCAACCTTTTACAGTTGAAATATACTACTCTTTGCAGTGCGGTTTATTTATTTCTCTATCCAAACAAAATTTCTTCTGCTTTGTCCCTTAAAACAGTAGCTTCTGCACGATTAGGTTTTATGTCGAAGATTTGTTCTGCTGCAGTTATAAATTGATTTAAATCACAATTTCCTGCCCGTTCACCAATTCCAAAAAGAGTTGTATCTATATATTTAGCCCCTGCTTTAGCGGCTTCCAAGGAATTGGCAACGGCCATTCCAAAATCATTGTGTGCATGAATGCCTATAGGAATTCCAGTATGGCTAATAATCTCTTTGATGGATTGATACGTTCTTAAAGGTGTTAAAACCCCTACAGTATCAGCAAATCGTATACTTGAGACCCCTATATCCTTTAAAATATTGGCTATACTAGTTATAAATGTAATATCTGCTCTTGAAGCGTCCTCAAGTCCAACCGTAACTATATAGCCTTTATCTAATGCCATACTAACGCACTCTTGCAAATTTCTCTGGAGCCACACTTTATTCTTTTTGAGTTTAGAATAAATGTGTACGTAGGATACTGGTGCACTAATATGTATAATATCAGGACAGCAGTCAAAGGAGTGTTGAATGTCCTCTTTGTTCATTCTGTTCCAGGTTGATATTTTTGATTCTCTCCTGTTACCCATAATTTTGCAAATGGTGTCCTTTTCATACTTTCCCATTGTAGGAATTCCCGCCTCTATTTGATACATTCCCGCTCTGTCCATTAATAGGGCAAGCTTCACCTTCTCATCCATATTAAACGCAAAACCTGGACTTTGTTCTCCGTCACGAAGGGTCGTATCTATCAAATATTTCGTTTCCTTCATATAAAAATCACCCTTTTGCAAAAAGTATACTTATCTAGAAAGCTTATTGGTTATCAAAACAAATTCCTCATCGGTTATACTTCTTCCTAACCTAATACTCTCTTGCTGTATGTAAAGCAAGAGTTCTGCAATCATCTCATTTGACATTGAAATACCGTACTCTTTTAACTTTATTTCAATTGTTGTTCTACCAGAATGCTTACCTATAATTATTTTTCTTTCCATTCCAACTATTGATGGCTCAAAAGGCTCATAGTTAGAGCTGTTTTTTAATATTCCATCTACATGAATGCCTGATTCAACTTCAAAAATGCTACTACCTATTACTGCCTTATTCTTTGGGATAATTTCATCAGTTAATTCTTCATATAAGCTTTTTATTTGTACAAATACCGATAAATCTAGATTCGGTTTATACCGTTTCATAATCCGAAGAGCCATAATAACTTCTTCTAAAGCAGCAAAGCCTCCGATGCCAAAGAAGCTTACTACCGCATTGTTTCCACCATTTAAAACCCACTCAGTAGCCAGTGCACTTGCACAATAGTAATTATTTTGAGGACAGAACTCAATACGACCATTATTAATTTTTTTTAACTTATTGAAAACAGATAAATAATCATGTTGCAACAAGTCATCAAGTCCTACAATTCTGATGTTTTGATAATCAGACAATTTCTTCATTAAGGTGATTTCTCGTATGTCATTTATCTGAACTTCAGATATAGTTCCGAGAGGTGTATCAAATCCACTATATCTACAAATATATTTGCAAAAGCCTGGATAATGGCTTATCTCGGTTGGATCCTGAACTCTTAATATTGTCTTGTCTCGCTCAATATTTTCTTTAAGTAGCATATATATAGGAACATTAATTTCTATAAAATTTATTCCTGTCTTTAGTAGTAATTGGTATAGCTCCAACAGCTTTCTTTTGGGGACAGCTTTATTTTTTAGAGAACATAGGGTAACATCTGTAATTCTAATCATAATAGGTCCCCCTTTGATTTTTAGTCTATAATTTAGCCCCCATTAGTACAAAAAGAATTAAGTGAACAGGACTTCACTACTGTCAAAACTTAATGGAGCTTACGGTTAATCTAAATCAATAATTCTTTTACCTTTTCTCCCCCTACCAAGTGCTTTTCTACAATAACTTCCACATCATCTTCAGATACGTTTCCATACCAAGTACCCTCAGGATAGATAACCACAATTGGTCCTTTGTCACAAATTCCAAAGCAGCCTGTATTGGTTACCATTACTTCACCTGACATATCCCTATCATCTATTTCCTCAATAAATCTTTGAATAAGTTCTACACTCCCTTTTGAATGACAAAAGCCTTTCTGTGTTCCGTTTATTCTACAGCTTGCACTAAAACATGATATTTTGGGCTAACCATAATTTATAGTCCTCTCTTTCTAATTAGAATTGGAGTAATTCGTTCGCCAATTCCAAAAAATTATATTTACACAATAAGTTTTTCTACTGCTTGCTTAACTGCATTTTCTATTCTGTCATAAGTTGTAAAGGTTTCAATAGACTTTTCCTTTAATCTCTGTCTTGGAGCTTCACCAATACGCATAGCCAAAACTCCATTACAATCCTTCACAGATTCAAGAATGGCTTCCATTTTGCCCTCTTTATTTCCTCCGCCCATTCCATCACAGCTATCAGAACCTTCACAGTATTTAGCTACACTTCTTCTCTCTTTGAACCGTATGCTTTTATTCTTGTACTCATATATATAAAAGTCACTTGCGTGACCAAAATGTTGGTCAACCAATATTCCGCTCTTTGAAGAAACTGCAAATAATAAAGGTTTTTCTTCTACTGTGGTTTGTTTTTCACTTTCGCAGGAACTGGTACAGTCTCTGAAGCTTATAGATTGGTCATTGTCCAGAGTTCCAATGGCATCTGCTCGACATTGGTGGCAATGATACATCTGTTTCAAGATCTCCCCGCAACGTTTTCTCATCAGCATAATTTCTTTATTACTGGTTAGTGGCATATTCTCAAAAGCACTTCCTGATACTGGAATCATCTGCATAATATTAGTTATTTCACAGCCAAGTTCCTTGGCCTTTTCTACAATTACAGGAATATGATACTCGTTAATTCCCTTGAGCATTACAATATTTACTTTACAGATAACTCCAAGTGAAGTCAGTCTTTTAATCCCAGCTAGCTGGTTAGCCATAAGGATTGCTGCACCTATTTCACCAAAGTATCTATGTCCCATATAATCAATGTGTTTATAAATTTTTGCTCCAATATTAGGGTTAACTGAATTAATCGTAACTGTAACATGGGATACACCCAGCTCAACTAATTCATCTGCATAAAGAGGAAGTAAAAGACCATTAGTGGATAAACAAAAGGTAACCTCAGGATCTTCTTTTCTTATCAACGATAATGTTCTCTTTGTATTTTCAAACTCAGCCAATGAATCCCCAGGTCCTGCAATTCCAACCACCTTTAGTTTGGGTATTTTTGACTTAACCAGCTTATACTTTTGGCATGCTTGCTCTGGAGACAGCACTTCAGTAGTAACACCAGGTCTACTTTCATTTGGACAATCAAACTTTCTGACACAGTAATTGCACTGAATATTGCATTTAGGTGCTATTGGCAAATGCATCCGTGCATACTCACTACCACAACCATTGAAACAAGGATGGGTTTCTGTCTTTTTCGCATTTATAGCTTTAGTATCCACTATATTGATATTTTCCATATTCAAACTCACCCCATTCTCGTTATTGGTATATTTGTTTGTTATACCTGTAATAATATTTGACTCTTGTTCCATGTTCGTTATAATAGGATACTCATCTTCCTTATAATACTTTTCATACATTTCAATTCTGAAGCTATGCTCTTTTTGGGAAAGTATTATATTTGTTACTCTATCAAGTAATGACAGTGAACCTTCATAGCCGAGAGTTCTAACTCGTTGACCTCCAACATGATCATGTATTGGAAAGGTACACCGTACAAGTGGAATCTTGAATTTTTCTTCAATCCTTCTTGCGTCTGAGCTGCCTACCATTATATTTGCGCCCAATTGTAGTGCATACTTTTCGATAGTATCAAAATCACAATTATCTAAAATCTCAAATTTATTTATATGAAGAAAGTCTGCTACCTTTTGTATTTCACTTTCAAGCTTTTCTTTCAAAAATCCACATGCAGACCCAGTTGAAACCAAAACTGGCATTATACCATTCTCAACAAATAGACGTGTAACTGAATATACAAAATCAGGTTCTCCACATATTACAGCTCTACCTTCAGCATTATATTTATGAGAATCAATCATAGCATCTAGATATCTTCCACGTTCTTTTATTATCTCTTCAGTTGTACTGCCGCCAACCTTCTCGAGCTGTGTAATAAAGGCATCTGTATCTCTAAGACCTATGGGTAAGTTACATCTAACCACAGGCACTCCATAAATGTCTTGTAAATACTGTGCCGGAGAATTTTCATCTCTGATAAATGCGGAAAGCTCAATTGTAAGTTTTGCTCCTCCCATCAGCGAGATATCTTCAAGGGATGTTCCACCAGCTGGCAATCTATTATAGACATCCATATGCTGACCATCTAAGTTTTCAGATATATCAGGAAGTAATATATACTCAATATTCATTGAATCTAGTATGCCTTTTAGAAATCGTGTGTCAGCTGGAGAAATTAATCCGGTAATAATATTAACCTTATTGTTTTTTTCCGGCTTCATTTCTACGTTTTCAACAATTACTCTAAGTGCCTTAAAAAATCCTTCATACTGTGTTCCAGAGTACCCTGTAGAGGATACTGGTATTATCTTCACTCTGTTTTGAGGATGGAGCTCATAAAAATTGTTAATGATTCTCGGTATATCCTCACCAATGGTTTCAGCAAGACAGGTGGTTGCTATAGCTATTACTGCCGGATTGTACAATTCAATCATGTTTTCTAGCCCCTTAATCAAATTGTTCTCTCCACCAAAAACTGTACCCTCCTCTGTCAATGATGAAGAAGCAATATCCACAGGTTCATTGTAATGTGTAGCCATATGACGCCTTATATAAGTGCTACAGCCCTGAGAGCCGTGAAGGATTGTCATGCAATTCTTAATTCCATAAAAGGCACTTACAATACCCATTGGAATACACATTTTACAAGGATTTACGCTTAAATTTACTAAGTTTTTACTCATGTCGCTCCCCCCTATCATTTTCATTTATGTTAACATTTTCATTTATGTTAGCATTTTCATTTATGTTAGCGCTTTCATTTATGTTAGCGTTTCATTTATGTTAGTATTTTTTCTAAATAGCACGTCTGTGTCTTTTTAACTCTTCACTTTTATGTTTTTAAATATTGCCAAACAGGACTGTTAAGTGATAAATTAACTTCTTTTGTAAAGTTTATTACCCCATCATATCCTGCAAGTGCATGCTTTCTCTCGTGGTTATGATCACAAAAGGCTATTCCCAGTTTATATGCTAGTGGTCTTTCTTTTACACCTCCAACCAATATATCTGCACCCTTTTCTTTCATAAAGGCTTCTAATTCTGCTGGATTAGCATCATCTAAAATTACTGTATTTTTTCCAACCAATGTGGAAATCAACTCATAATCTTCTGATTTTCCTGTTTGTGTTCCAACAACTACAGTTTCAATGCCCATTTCATTAAACTGTCTTATAAGCGAAATTGCTTTAAAGCCTCCACCTACATAAATCGCAGCTTTTTTACCCTCTAAATTTTTTCTATATTTATCTGAAAAACTTTTCAGTCTATCTTTTTCAATGCTTATAAATTGCTTTGCTTTCTCAATACTTTCCTCAGTTCCAATAGCTTCCGCAACCCTAAGCAATGATACTGAAGTGTCCTCGACACCAAAAAAACTAACCTTGATAAATGGGATTCCCATTTCTTCTTCCATTCTTTTTGCGAGGTAAGTCATCGAACCAGCACACTGTACCAAGTTAAGTTGTGCTGTAGGTGCTTTTATCAGAGTCTCGTAATTCGCATCTCCTGTAATAGTAGAAACAACAGGAATTCCTATTATTTTTAAATAATTTTTAATAATCCACATTTCACCTGCCAGATTAAAGTCTCCTAAAATATTAACACCCTTAATTTTTGCTTTATTTTTATGAGGTTCAATAAGTGACAAAAGAGCATTGCACGCCATCTTATAGCCATATGACTTATTGCCTGAAAAACCAGGAGATTTTACTGGGATAACTCTAATACCATATTTTTTTTCAGCACTTCTACAAGCTGCCTCAACATCATCACCAATTACCCCTACAATACATGTAGCATAAATAAATATTAATTTTGGGTTATGCTTTTCTACAACTTCATCAATTGCTGCTGTCAACTTCTTTTCTCCACCAAAAACAATATCCTGTTCACTCAAATCTGTTGAAAAGCTATTTCGATATAAATCACTACCACTCGAAAGACTTCCTCGGATATCCCAAGTATAGCTAGCACAGCCAATAGGGCCATGTACGATATGGAAAGCATCTGTAATAGGATTTAGCACTACTCTAGCACCACAGTAAACACAAGCTCTTTGACTCACAGAACCAGATAAGCTGTCACTATCGCACTTTATTTTGCCATTGACTACTGTGGTACTGGTATTGCCTTTACTACCATTAATAATAAAATCTTTTCTTTCATCCAAAATTTTTACAACTTCCATACCCTTGACCCTCCTTTTTTTACTTTTTATTAAAACATATAAATTTTATATTAAGTCCAGCCGGTGTAAGCCGGCTGACTTAACTCTTCTCTATTTTCTTGACTTTCCCCCTAAAACTCATTAACAAAAATAGATATACCATCATTGCATGTTTAAAATTAATTACATTACAATTTCAAAATCTTCATCTGAGCATTCTTTGTCTTGTCTGTCCATAAGCGCATCAGCAATCATTTCAACCAATCTCATAGCTCCTTTATAGCCTACGATTGGAAAATAGGAATGTGCATATCTGTCAAGAACCGGAAATCCAGCACGAACAAACGGAATATTCTCTGCTCTTGCAATCTGTTTTCCATAAGTAGTTCCTAATAGTAAATCAACCTTTTCATTCTTAATCCACTGATGTAGTTCAAACAAATCACCTGCTGCCTTAGCAGTGCAACCTTCAACGCCATACTGCTCAAATAGGTTTTCTGCTAATCTTACAAAGTTTTCGCCAGGTGTACCTGTTAATACAAACTTTGGAATCATACCCATTTCCAGAACTAGACGAGTCAAACCTAACACAGTATCAGGGTCTCCAAATATTGCTACAGTTTTATTATAGAAGTAAGAATGTGCATCAAGGATCAGGTCTACCAATTGTCCACGTTCTTCCTCAAGTTCATATGGAACTTGTTCATTTGATAATTGTGTTAGTTCCATAATAAACTTGTCAGTTGCATCAATTCCAATGGGTAGCGGAAGCAGTGTATAAGGCACCTTACATTTTCTTTCTAATACCGTGGCTGGTTCTTCACTAGTCAGCTCACCCAGGGCCAAAACCTTTTTACAATCACCCAAACCTACAATTTCAGGAACAGTTGTGCCTCCTTTAGGATACATTGAGTAGTCTCCTGTCATTGGCGAATCCATAACACCACTTTGATCTGGAAACATTGTAAAAGGTATTTTCATTAAACTTACTATTTTTTTCATTTCTCTTATATCACCTGGATTCACAAAGCCTGGAAAAATAGCAATTTTGCCATTACTAGTACCTGTTGACTTTGAAAGATAGGTAATAAAACCTGACATCATATTATAAAACCCGTTTATATGTGATCCTACATAACTTGGTGTATTCGAGTGTACAACTAATTTTCCCTCTGGAATGTCCATGTCTTGAATATATGCATTTAAGTCATCACCTATAGTCTCACTGAGGCAAGTAGTATGCACTGCAATAATGTCTGGATCATATATGTCAAAAACATTCTTTACACCTGTTCTAATATTGCTACCACCACCAAATACAGATGCACCTTCTGTAAAGGAGCTTGTAGATGCAATAGCTGGTTCTTTGAAATGTCTTGTCAAAAATGTTCTGTGATATGAAGCACAACCCTGCGAACCATGACTGTGAGGCATACAGTTATGTACTCCAAGTGCTGCGTATATTGCGCCAACAGGTTGACAAGTTTTACATGGATTTACTCTAAGAGCACTACGATTTGAAGTTTCTTTTGGAGTTAATTTAAGCATTATTCCTCACCTCCCACTAATTTTGCCTTAAGTGTTGATTTGTTTTTCCAAGGTGGTGTTACCAAGCCCCATGCTGGAGTGTAAAGTCCCATAGTAACATCATGAGCGAAATTTATTGCACCTTTAAAACCAGCATATGGTCCACTGTAATCATAAGAGTGCAATTGTTTAGAAACAACGCCTGATTTTTGTAAAACATATTTATCCTTAATACCTGAGAAAAACAAATCAGGCTTTAATAGTTTTACAAATTCTTCAGTTTCAAAATGGTTTAAATCATCTACAACGATACTACCGTTGTCCATATCCTTGATAATACCTTTGTAGTCTTCTAGAGGTATTTTTGTTTTTAATTCCTTGATTTGTTCTTCGGACAGATATGCACGGTACTTCTGCTCATCCTTTTCAACCTCCAGGTGCTCAATATTTTTGCTATCAGCATCCTCTTTAATATTTGGTATAACGTCTCTACCCTCATAATCATCTCTGTGAGCAAATTCATGACCAGCAAGAACGGTTTTTACTCCAAAATCAGCAAGTAAATTTTGATAATGATGAGCTCTTGAGCCTCCAACATAAAGAGCTGCTGTTTTACCTTTTAATTTTGAAAAATAATAGTCCTTTTGTTCAGCAATACTTGCCAGTTCATCAGCAATGACTTCTTCAGTTCTTTGCGCTAATTCCTTATCTCCGAAATAAGTTGCCATATCACGTAGTGATTTAACTATTGCATCTAGCCCAATAAAGTTTACCTTAATCCAATCAATACCATATTTTGCTTTCATCATCTCTGCAATATAGTTTATAGAACGATGACATTGTACAAGATTTAAATTTGCCACATGTGAATTTTTTAATGTTTCGTAGCTACCATCGCCAGTGAAGACACAGGCCACTTCATATCCAATTCTTTTTAAAATTCTCTCTGTTTCCCAACCGTCACCACCAATATTGTATTCACCTAAAATATTAACAGTAAACTTCTTTGTAGGCTGCGCATCGCCTGTGCCTATAACCCTTTTCATTAAAACATTATTAGCAATATGGTGACCACCGCTTTGGCTTACTCCTTTATATCCTTCACAGCTGTATGCCATGCAAGAAATACCATATTCTTTCTCAGTATCAGCCGCCACTGCATGAATATCGTCACCTATCAGACCTACTGGGCAAGTAGCACAAATCATAATGCACTTAGGATGGAATATCTCTATTGCTTCTTTTATTGCTTGCCTTAGTTTTTTCTCGCCACCAAAAACAATGTCAGATTCTTGAAGGTCAGTTGAAAAGCAATATTCAATAAAGTTCTTTCCATCTTCTGTTTTTGCCTTATTTCGTCTTGTTCCCCAGGAGTATAACCCGCAACCAATAGGTCCATGAGTTAGTACTAATACATCCTTTAAAGGACCTAGTACAACACCCTTACAGCCTGCATAACAGCATCCTCTGTTAGTCATAATTCCAGGTATACTTCTACTATTTGCAGCAATTGGTTGGTTCTTTGTTACTTCATTAACCTCTATAATATGTTCTTTCCTATTTTTGTAAACTTTTGCACTGTATTTATCTAGAACAATATTTCTTGCATTCATTTGCCTCACCACCTATTTTTTATAGTACGGTTTCGCCAGTTCTAACCTTATAGGTTTCTTCTATTGGGAGAATAAATATTTTCCCATCTCCTGGGTTACCCGTTTGATTAGCCTTAAATATGGTTTTAACCGCCAAGTCTACTTGATCATCCTCAATAACTATTGTAAAAAATCTCTTTGGAATCAATCTTGCACTCTCTGTAAATGCTTCGCCAACCTGGGAAACTGGAAGGTCACCTGTTTCCAAAATATAGTTTAAAACTGTTGCATCAAGACTTTTCTTTCCCCTTCCCAAACAAGGTCTGCAGCAGAATGCTGGAAAACCCGCATTAGCAAGAGCTTCTTTAGTTTTATTCACCTTATTGGTACGAATAAAAGCCATTATCTCTTTCATAAACCTACCTCCTACAGTCCTTGCTTTGCAGTACTAATGGTATAAGCATCCAATACTGAGCTAATAAAGATTCTACCATCTCCGAAATTGCCCTTTTCTCCTGTTCGTGCATTTCTCATTATTACTTTAACAACATCATCTTTGTCCTCATCATTTACTACCACCAAAAGCATTTCCTTAGGAATTTCATCATACTGAACGTCTCCGATTACGATACCCTTTTGTTTACCTCTTCCATATACATCCATCTTTGTTACTGCTGGAAAGCCAGCTGATAATAATTCTGAAAGTACTATACCTGTTTTTTCAGGCCTAATAATTGCTCTTATCAATAACATATTCTTATCCACCTTTCATTAATAAAGTCTATTTATACTAGCTTGCATTTAAACGGTTTGTATTGTTAATTTGTATCGATAATTTAGTAGTAAATTATATATCCATAAGACCATGTTCCATTAACAGTGCTTCCAATCTATCTTGAGAAAGTGGCTTAGGAACAACATATAACTGATTTTCATCAATTTTCTTAGCAAGAGTTCTATATTCATCTGCCTGAGCACACTCCGGATCAAACTCGATAACTGTTTTCTTGTGTATTTCTGCACGTTGCACCATATTTTCCCTTGGCACGAAATGAATCATTTGCGATCCCAGTTCCTTTGCAAAAGCTTCAACCAGTGCAGCCTCACCATCAACCTTACGGCTATTGCAAATAATTCCTCCCAATCTACAACCACCGGTGTTTGCATATTTCAGAATACCTTTTGCTATATTATTTGCAGCATAGAGTGCCATCATTTCTCCACTTGCAACAATGTAAATCTCTTGTGCCTTTCCTTCACGCAGTGGCATTGCAAAGCCTCCACATACAACGTCTCCAAGTACATCGTAGAAAACATAATCAAGACTATCCTCATATGCTCCTAGCCTTTCCAGCAAACCAATAGAAGTGATAATACCACGTCCAGCACAGCCAACTCCAGGTTCAGGACCACCCGACTCTACACAATTGATACCTGCAAAGCCTTTTTTCATAACTAGGTCCAAATCGATGTCCTCACCCTCTTCCCTAAGAGTATCCAATACTGTTTCTTGTGCAAGACCACCTAAAATCAATCTAGTGGAGTCTGCCTTTGGGTCACATCCAACAATCATAATTTTTTTACCCATCTCACCCAAACCTGCTGTTAAGTTTTGAGTTGTTGTTGATTTACCAATTCCACCTTTACCATAAATAGCTACCTGTCTCATAATAAATACCTCCCATTTCTATTTTTTTAAAAATAAAAGGCCCTTAAACCATAGCTTTTTCACAAGCTAACGTTAAAGACCTCTTCGTCTGCCGAACAGTTTCTAACCTAAATATACTAGATAATAACAGAAAAAGTCTCGATATTCACGTAATAGTAGAATATGAGACTTCGTCGTCGTTTTTCAATTTTTTTATCTAGTATACTATGAGTATATAGAGAATTCTAACAACTAACAATGCACGTACTGGTAAATAATTGCTATTATTTCTATATCAGTTTTGTGTATACTTCACAAATTTGTACTATTTTCAATACAAACTGCTAAACAGCAGTTGCTTATTCACATCCCGCATTCTATAATAAAATTAATGCAAAGGAGCGCATCAAGCTAAAACTTGATTCGCTTCTTTTTTTATTATTCAAGCTTGTTTTATTTGAAATACTTATAGAACTTAACATTGAGGGGGATTCTGATGTCAAATAAAATTGCAGTAATTGTAGATGCTACAAAATCACTTTCGTCTTTTGAGGCTGGCTCTTATATCAATGTATATTGCAAGTATAATAGCAATTGGAAATTGGAGGATGAAATTGGATTTTCACTCAATCACTCCACTACAATATCTGATTTTCGTGACTATATTAGAACAATTATTTTAAAGCTGGAGGATTGTAAAATCATAATAGGTAAAACAGTATCTGGATTGCCTTACAATATTTTAGATAGAATGGGGTTCGCAATTTTTGAAGTAGAAGATATTTCAGCTTTATCATTAGATGATATATTTTCAGAGGTACAAGAGTACAAAAATAATAAAGATGATTTTAGTGTAAAGGTATCATCTTCACCAATAGAAACAGATATAGCAGGAGAATACTTTTTGAACTTAATTGAATTACAGGAAAAACATCCTGAAATTTCTTCTAAAAAGGCATTGCAGGAATTTATATTAACAACACCTTTTTATAAGTTAGAACTGATTTGCAGTCATGTTCCACCATGGTTTGAAAATGTTCTCCCTGCAAGAAAACTAACCTATACTACAGAAGAGATGCAAAGATGCATGTACAGAGTTACTGTTTATAAGAAAATATGTGAATGTTAATCAAATTGTATAGTTTATTTGGCTTTCTATAGTTTTAAGTTAATTTTAATTCATTTACTCAACTTTCCCAGTTAAATTGTAGGTGCTCGAACTTATCAATGGAAAGTTGGGTTAAAAATAATTGCATGAATTAGTTGGTGAATCGAAGTGTTTTTGCCGGAAAACCGACAGGATGTCGATTTTAGCACACTATGAACCATGGATGGTGAATGTGTGCGACGGCTAAAACGCTGAGATGAACAATTACTAATTCAAGCAATTATTTTGGCAACAAACCATTGATAAGTTTGAGCACCGATAGATTTTTTATGTAGGAAAGTTGAGTCATTTATTTGAGTAAGAAAAGCTTGTACTTTTTAATATTTTGTATTTACGATGTGGCAGTAAGGAGGCTATTAGTATGGAGATAATGGAAAAAGCAAATAGCGTTTATGAAAATCTAATAGGTGTTACAAATGAATATCGTTTTGAAAATGGGTCTATTAAAGATTGTATGCTAAACCAGAAGAATATTATATCAACGAAATATGGTGACCTTATTCCTAAATACGGAGCAGAAGAAGTAGGTACAGCTCTTCACTTTCATTTTATGAGGGTGGAGCGGTTAAGAGTATTTCTCTAGAAACGCAAACTGATATTACTACGGCAATCGGTACTTTTCCAGCTGATCTAGTAACCTTTTACGAGAGTGGTGCTATAAAACGACTTTTTCCCTTAAATGGGAAAATCAGCGGATATTGGACAGAAGCAGATGAAGAGAAACTATGTCAGAATTTTCAGTTTCACTTTCCTTTCGGAGGCTTCACTGCAAAAATTATTAATCTTAATTTTTATGAAAGCGGAAAGCTTAAAGCAATGACCTTGTGGCCGGGAGAATCTATTATTCTGAGAACAGAGCTTGGTTTATTACCTGTCAGGATTGGATTCTCCCTATATGAAGACGGCAAAATAAGATCTATTGAGCCCACATATGAAATTACAATTGCTACCCCTATAGGAAACATAAATGCATATGATGAAAATGCACTTGGAATATGCGGTGACAGAAATTCTCTTTGTTTTAATAAAAATGGTAGTATATCAGCTCTAACTACTTGCAGCAGTAAAATTGAAGTATTTAATAATGAAGGAACTATCGAAACAATGGAGCCTGTAATTAAAACTAATCCTCTTATGAATGACCAGCTTATTGTAATTCCATTAAAAATAACCTTTGAAAATCATTATGTAAGATTTGAAGGTGAGAACACTCACGTCTATGATATTAAAACTACCAAGCTTACAGTTGTAAATGATAGTGTATATAAATAAGTTGCTAGCTATTCATGTGGAGACTGCTCTAGCTGCAGCTTATGTAAATAAGCTACAAAACTATAAAATAATCGAACAGGGTACTATTACAATTTATGAAAGATTGAATGAATCCGCACTCTTTAATCAAGTATTGTCTGAAAACAGACTTGCTATCAGCATTCCAAACCAGTCCAAAAAAACATACCCTATAAGGTAGACTCTTTCTACTTATAGGGTACTTTAATTTTATAAAATATGATTTTTTTATTTAGTATATCAAAATTTACTTAGTCTATCTTAATAACTGCCTTAACTACATCTTGTTTATTATTAATTGCATAGTCAAATGCTTTTGCAGTATCCTCAAAATTAAATTCATGAGTAACAATGCCTGATATATCAATCATACCCTTTGAAATAGCTTTTATAGCTTGAGGATAAATATTTCTGTATCTAAATACTGATTTAATCTGAGCTTCTTTAGCCATAATTTTTGCAAAATTATACTCAATAATATCCTGTGGCGCCAACCCAACAAGAACTACGCAACCACCGTTTTTAATTAAATAAGGCGTTTGTGAAATGGTTCTAGCAGACCCAGCAGTTTCAATTACAACATCAACACCATTGTTATTTGTTAGTTTATCAATTTCAACAAATATATCGCTTTCCAAAGCATTTATAACTGTTGTCGCTCCTAGTTTTTTTGCAAACTCAAGTCTTTTTGGAATTACGTCTACTACTGTGATATCAGCTGCACCATTTGCCTTACAAGCAAGCAGAGTAACAAGTCCTATTGTTCCAGCGCCAAGTATTACAACTGAGTCGCCTAGCTTAACATTTCCCTGATTTGCGGCATGTATACCAACTGCTAAAGGCTCAACAAGAGCTCCTTCCTTTGTAGAGATATTATCTGGAAGTTTGAAGGCCATATTCTCTGGAAATGCTATATAATTCATTAGACATCCATGGTATGGTGGTGTGGCCAAAAACTCTACAGCACGACATAAATTATACTTACCAGCCTTACAAAATTCACATTGCCCACAAGTTTGGCCTGGCTCTAATGCTACTCTATCGCCAACCTTCAAATTTTCAACCTTTGTACCTATTTCAACAACAGTTCCAGCACACTCGTGCCCAAGAATAAAGTCACCATTAACAACAAAATCACCTATTTTACCGTGCTCTAAATAGTGTACATCTGAACCACATATTCCAACATATTCTAACTTAATAAGTACATCCTTCTCTTTGAGCTTTGGTATTTCAATATCCCGTATTTCCATCTTATTGATACCAGTCATATATGCTGCTCTATTTTTCATAAATGAATCCTCCTTATAGAAAATCGTATATTAGTTTTTATATGTTTTATAGCATTAGCTATTTATTAGCCATAGTCTTGTTCATCTATTATTAATGTATAATTTAATTTCAATCCAATAAATCTTATATTTCTCACACTAATTTACAAAAAAATTTATAAAGTTTAACAAAATCGCACTACTTTTAGGTTATCCGTAAATAACTTTCAATAGCTTTCAACAACATTCTTAAAAGTATAATTTATTTTAAAAGATAAAGATGCATGACGCTATTGGGTTCACACATCTTTATAAAAGCATTTTGTGAGTATTACTTGTTATTTAATTGCTCCAGATTTCTTCAATATATCAATATACTGTTGAACATTATCTTTGTTAACAAGTGGATTACCAATGTCTGTATCAACCTTCTTCTCTACTCCAGTTAATAATTTATTACTTGTATCAAGTAATTTTGTTGCAAGGTCAAATGCACTCTGCATACATGTAGATGTCATTCTACCTTCCTGTATTAGAAGAACAGCTTCTGCAGTTCCGTCAACACCATATGCAAGCATATTTTTATATTTAGGATTATCTTTTACAACTTCAAGTGCACCTGCAGCCATGTTATCATTCATTGAAATAACTGCATCAATTTTGTCATTTGCTTGAGCCCAGTCTTCCATGTACTTCATAGCTTCATCTTTATTCCAGCTTGCGATTTGCTCTCCTACAATTTTTACATCAGGACGTTTGTCAAAGAATTCTTTCTGCCAGCTTTCACGTCTTTGATCTGCGTGGAAGTTACCAGAAGGTCCTTTTAATACAACAACCTTTGCATTCTGCGGAACCTGTTTTACAGCAGCACGTGCATTAACTGCGGCCTGCTCATAAGGATTGGCATCAACTGAAGATGCGCCTTCTATACCGGCAATACGTGCATTAGTTGTAATTGCAAATATACCAGCTTTAACTACTTTTTCTACATACGGTCTTTGAGCTTCACCATTGTTTGGCTGAACAATAACTAAATCGTACTTATTAGTGATAGCATTCTCAATCATTGAATTTTCTTTTTCGTCATTAGCCTCTCCATCGAAAACATCGAGTGTAATATTAGGATATTTCTTTGCTTCTTCTTTTACAGAATTTGCAAGCCATGCAGCAAATGAATCTGATTGAGCACGAGCAATATATGCAACTTTATATTGCTTTGCTGTAGAAGTAGTGCTTGTACCAGCGCCAGTATTGGTGCCGGAATTAGTTCCAGCAGTACCACAAGCACCTAACATAACGATTGCTAACATCATTGAAATCACGCCAATAAATTTCTTCTTCATCAGTTACCATCCTTTTTTTATTTTTTTATTTTAAACAGCTATGCTGTTTAATACCGCAGTTAACGCTTCATTTAATCATAAAGCTATTATTTTGCTTTAGTATCGTCTGATTTTTTGTTAACAGATTCTTCTTTTTTATCCTCTATTCTACCCAAAGCACTCTTTGTTCTGCGATTCTTTGAGCGTATATCGTAGATTACTGCCAGTGCAATTATTGCACCTCTTATTATTTGTTGCATATAGGAATCTACACTTGTCAAATTCATTATGTTATCAAGGAATCCAACAATAAAGGCACCTGCCAATGTTCCTGCTGCAGTACCAATACCTCCTGAAAAACTTGTTCCACCGATGATAGCTGCAGTTAATGCAGTAAATTCATATCCTATAGCCCCGTTTGGGAGACCGGCATTAACACGAGACATAAACAGAACACCTGCTAATCCTACAAAAACACCGTTTATAATGAAAGCAGTATATTTTACCTTTGAGACATTGATACCTGATGCAACTGATGCTTCTTCATTCCCACCTACAGCATAAAATGATCTGCCTACCCTTGTATGCCTCAATACATACCAGGTTATAATAGCGATTACTACCAAAAATATAATTGGGATAGGAATAATTCCTAAATCACCTTGTCCAAATACTACAAATTTACCAAGCTGAAGTAAATTTTGTCCTTTTGTAAAAAGCAATGCAACACCTCGAGCCATTGTCATCATTGCTAATGTTGCGATAAAAGGTGGTGCTTTAAAGGTACTTATCATAACTGCATTAATAATATTGCATATAACACCTGTTACTATTCCGACTAAAACTGATACCAGCAAAGATCCGGTTGCTTGGTAGGAAGTAATTGCAAAAACTCCTGAAAGAGCAAGTACTGAACCTTGTGATAAGTCAAGCATTCCTGAAATTATTAGTACTGTCTGACCAAATGCTAATATCGTTGAAACTGCTAATTGTCTAGAAATGTTAGTCAAGTTATTTGGCGTAAGAAAGTTAGGATTAGCCAAAGAGCATATAAAAAACAAGACAAATAGAACCATAAAAATACTATATTTCTTTTTCGCTGTGTTCCAAAAATTGCTTTTAATCTCCATCTTATTTCACCTCATTAGATATTAAAGTTCCAGTAGCATATTTCATTATTAACTCCTGTGTGAAATCTTTTCGAGCAATTTCACCAGTGATAGTTCCCTTAGACATCACATAAATCCTATCACACATACCTATTAACTCAGGCAACTCAGAAGATACCATTATGACAGCCTTATTGTCCCTAGCTAAATTCGTCATTAGCTTGTATATTTCAAATTTAGCGCCTACATCTATACCACGAGTAGGCTCATCCAAAATCAAAATATCTGGATTTCTTATCATCCACTTTGCTAGAACAACCTTTTGTTGATTACCACCACTCAAGGATGCAATGGAGGTATCAATAGTTGGTGTTTTTACTTTCATTTTAGCAAACATATCCATAACAATATCTACTTCTACTTTACTATGATGCCTTAATCCATAAAAAACTTTTCGTAAAAAGGATAGTGTCGTGTTTTCCTTAACAGAACGTATTGGAATAATGCCATATCTTCGTCTATCTTCAGAAAGCATAACCATACCATTTTCAATACTCTGTCTAACGTTTTTAATGTCCACTTCTTTGTCTTTGATTTTTACTAAACCTGATGTCTTAGTATCCAAACCAAACAGAGAACGCATTACCTCTGTTCTTCCAGCACCCATTAATCCTGCAAATCCAACTATTTCGCCTTCTTTAAGATGAAAGTTTATATCATGAAAAATGTTTGTACTGTTTAGATTTTCAACTTGCAGTAAATCGTCACCAATTCTTACTTCTTCCTTTGGATAGGTATTTGTTAGTTTACGACCTACCATTAAAGTAATAACCTTCTCTATATCTAGTTCTTCTTTAGGATGACTCTCTACAACAGTTCCATCTCTGAAAACTGTTATTTCGTCAGCTATTTGGAAAACTTCATCAAGCTTATGGGAGATATAGATAATACTTACTCCTTTATCTTTAAGCTCTCTTATTTTTTTAAATAGCATTTCTACTTCCTTAAGCGTTATTGCAGAGGTTGGCTCATCCATTATGATAATATCTGATTTGTAAGAGATAGCCTTTATAATCTCCAGCATTTGTATATCTGATACAGTTAAGTCCTTTAGTAAGGTTGTAGGCGAATAAGGTAGATTTTCAGCCTTTAATAACTCTTTTGTACGTTGTCTTACCTCTTTCCAATTAACACTACCAAATTTGTTCACAGGCAGATTACCAAGAAAAATATTCTCCTCGACTGTCATCTCAGGTACATAATTCATTTCTTGAAATATCATTGAGATACCTAAGTTTCTAGCTTGAATAGGATTATTTATCTTCACAGGCTTCTCATCAATGTATATCTGTCCACTATCCGGTTGATAAACTCCATTAATAATTTTCATCAATGTTGATTTTCCTGCTCCATTTTCTCCACATAGTACATGTACAGAACCTTTTTTCACAGAAAAATCAATTTTATCAAGCGCCTTAACTCCTGGAAAGGATTTTTCAATTTGTGAAACTCTTAGTTTAATATTCTCTTTCATATCCTTCTCCTGTAAGATTTCTCGAATAAAAATTTGAATCCTCAATTATTATTTCCAACATTTTTAAATAAACCACTGTAATTATTTTCTTTTTTATTTATTTTTATATAAGACTTTTATAAATCATCTTTAATAAGATTATACTGCTATTTTGTATAAAGTCAATATATATTTGCTAGAAAAATAATAATTTTTTAGCATATTTGTCTAACAAAATAAAAAAAGAGCAAAAAGTATGCTTTTTTCACAATAACATACTCTTTACTCTTTCTTATTAACTTGATTATTTTGTTTACTTTCCGTTCAATATTATTAGACGTAAGTACAAATATTTCACATTATCTAAACATTTTTGATAAAGTGCTCAACATGGAGTAAGGCTGCGCCAACAGCAGTGGTCTCCATCTTATATTTACAAACGTGCAGGTAATCACCATCCACCTCAAAAGTATTGTACTTTGAAACTAATTCCCTCAATTGGTCAATATATTCATCCATATAGGCCCCAGCATATCCCCCAAGAATAACGTTGCAATCAAATAGCATTCTTAAATTGTTAATTGCAACCACTAAATGAGATACATATTCTTTCCAGATACTCATTTGAGGCTCACTATTAAGTTTTAAAAGTCTAAAGAACTCCGCTATATTTCCATTTGTACAATCTGATAAAACCTTAGCTGAACAGTAGGCATCAACACAACCTTTTTGACCGCAGTAGCAAGTTTTACCATGTGGAACAATTGTCATATGCCCAAACTCACCACTTCTATGATTTTGTCCATTGTATATATTCTTTCCAATTATAATGGACCCACCCACAGAATTATTTAGAGATAAATAGGCTACATTTTCTATAGATTCTTCACCCCACATTTCTGCAAAACCTGCAGCATTAGCATCATTGCTCAAGGTACACGGATATGGTATAAATTCTGAAAAAGCCTTCACGCTTCCACCTTTAAAATCGATAACCTCTGCATAGCTGACTGATTGACTGTCATCGGACAGTATTGCAGGCAAAGCAATACCAACTCCCAAAATATCGTTCGCTAATATTGTACAATCATCAATAAAGGACTGTACTATTTCACCTACACCCTTAAAATATTCTTTTGAGTTCACAAAGGGGTATTGTATTCTTTCGTTTTTAATTACTCTACCACTTAAATCAATCAATACAATGCCAACATGATTTCGTGTAATATCCAACCCTACAGCATACTTCGCAACACTATTATAAGCAATTGCCTTAGCTTTTCGTCCACCTGTTGATTCAAACAAACCTGTTTCAGTAACCAACCCTCGCTCATGCAATTCTTTGATGTTTTGTGTAACTGTAGGTAAACTCATATTTAGTGTATAAGCTATTTCTTGAATAGAAATAGGATCATGCCTATATAAAAATTTATATATAGCATTCCTGTTCATTTTTTTAACTTCTATGCTATTAACTCTATTAGCAGCCAAAATCAAATCACCCACTTTTATAAATGACTTTTTACAATGTCACCATACTATTATATTTTGAATAATATTGCAACTAAAATGTGGCTATATATTGTAAAACTTTGGTTATATATAAGCAATTAGATATCTTATCAATAAAATCATTTAATATAAATGTTTTTAGCAAATCAATAATTATATAAATATCAGTGTTTTATTGTACTTTTTTAAATACATTCATGATATACTAAATATGAAAACTAAATAAGCACATGCAAGCCAATAATAAAAATTATTTAGCATGCGGAGGTAGATATTATGTGTATTCATAATCGATTACTCTCGTTAATTTACAGAATTATTTTTTTATTTGGTTGTGGAATAGGTTTGTATTTGAACTCTGGAATTCCAAATGGAGAATTGGCAGTATATATGCTAATCTTCTATACAATCCAGAGTAATGTATTGTGCTTCATTTTCTTTTCTTTATTATTAGCAAAAAACATTTTTGACATAAAGAACAAAGGCCATAAAGGCACAACAATATTTTTACCTCATTTTAAAGGTGCTGTTACTATGGCAATAGCTGTTACCTTTATCATATACCATTTTATTTTAGCTCCTCAATTTCTTTTAGCTAGTTCAGATTATAACTTATTTAGTTGGCAAAATACACTAGTGCACTATTTTGTTCCAATAGCAGTTATCCTCGATTGGATCATATTTGATGAAAAGTCTAGCTATCGTTGGTTTGACCCCATTCTTTGGCTTGTAATTCCTATTACATACTTCTTATTCATACTTGTACGTGCTAGACTTGGTGGAGTTATTGAAATTGTGAAAAGCGTATATCCATACTTTTTTATTGATGTTGATGTGTTAGGATGGAAAATTGTATTAAAAAATGCTAGTGCATTTATCCTAGGTTTCCTCGTACTAGGGTATGTAATATTTGTAATCGATAAGATTTCTTTTAAAGCAATATCGTGGAAAACAATTCAAAAAAGGCAGTTGCAGAAGAATCTTGAGTATATAATACTGACAAATGATTAACTATAATTCACAAATTGTTAATTAATTCTATTATAAATTCACATTTAATTGTGTTATACTTTCTTCTAGTGGTTAATAAATATAACATAAATTGCAGACTGGATAAAAATAATTAGAATTACATATTGACATTCTGTTTATGTCGCCGTTTATTAAAATAACAAGCAATCTATTTTAATCAGCATTACTCTTTATGAAATTACTTATTATGTAAAGCGATATTTTGCATCTATTGCTTTATTAATTTGTGTTATCATTTCTGTCTATTTTCTATTAATTTTTATCCATTGTCTACTGCCATTTGGGCCAATTTTTCAACTATGATTTATTAATCTTAGCAGCTGAAATTAGCACTAATTTGAGCTGAAAATATGAGTGTTTGAATAAAAATTTAATTTAATTGGAGAGCTTATGATTATAAAAAAAATTAAAAATGCAAAGAGTTTAATACACAACCTACTGAAAAAATTAAAAAGTTACAAATTAGAACATCCAACGAAGTTTAAATTTATTACTATTTCTTGCTCAGGTATTGCAGTCTTGACTATTACAGTATTAATAATTTCAACTCCTTCATCCTTGATAAAAGGTAATCACACTGTCATGGTGGATGAAACAAACAGCACTAATACCCTGGGTTCTGTAAGTACATTTTCAGCTAGCACTGATACCCAGAATTCTGTAAGTACATTTTCAACTAGCTCATCTATACCAAAAAATAATAAAGTATCACGTGGAGAACCCTCTCTTGACCCAACAAAAGGTGACATAATTAAACTAGGTGTAAAAAATAGTATCGTTACTGTCATTCAGAAAAAACTCATGGAACTAGATTACATAGAATCAGATGAACCTACCGAGGAATATGGAGAAACACTTAAATATGCAGTACAACTATTTCAGCGTAAAAACGAGTTGAAGATCACTGGCGAGGTAGATGCTCAAACATATAAACTTCTAATCTCAGCAGATGCAAAAAAATACACCGTTTACATTGGTGCAGAGGGAACAGATGTTGAGCAGCTTCAAACACGGCTATATGAATTGGGTTATCTGAATAGCGTTACAGGTTATTTTGGCACTGAAACAGATGCTGCAGTAAAGGAATTTCAAAAGAAGAACGGGCTTTATGATGATGGCAATGTAGGATCACAAACTCGAGAAATTTTATATTCTTCTGATGCCATTCCCCTCTCATTTTATTTAGGTGACGAAAATGATGAAATACTTCAATATCAGCAAAGGCTTAATGAACTTGGCTACTTGACCACAAAACCAGATGGTAAGTACGGTAATGACACAGTTGTTGCTGTTAAACGTTTTCAAGAAAATAATGGTCTGATTTCAGATGGTTATATTGGTCCTGCAACAAAGGAATTACTCATGTCAAACGAAGCTACTGAAAATGCCCTCATCATTGGTGATAGTGGTGATGACGTAACCAATGTTCAAAAATATTTAAAAAAGCTCGGTTACTTAGATAGCGTAACTGGTTATTTTGGTTCTGCTACTCACGAAGCAGTAGTCAACTTTCAAGAAAGAAATGGTCTTTCAACAGATGGAAAAGTTGGTTCTCAAACTATAAATAAACTTCTATCTTCTAGCGCAAAAAAATGGAGTGGTAGTACAGGCGGATCGAGTACTGGTGGAAGTAGCTCCGGCGGTAGCCACTCAGGTGGAAGCAGTTCTAATGGAAGCGATTCAGGTAATACAGCTGCTAGTCCAAATGCAAGTTTATTCATATCAATAGCTAAATCTAAGCTTGGAGCAAGCTATGTATATGGTGCAAAAGGGCCTTCTACCTTTGATTGTTCTGGTTTCGTATACTGGGTATTAAATCAAGCTGGTATTAGACAGGGTTATATGACATCATATGCCTGGAATAGAAATACAAAGTACCAAAAGATATCTAGTATGAGCAATATTAGGAGAGGTGACATTATTACTTATAATGGGCACGTAGGTATAGCTCTTGGTAACAATCAGATGATTGATGCTTCCTCAAGCCAAGGTAAAGTAAGAATTACTAATATTACTTCTTCTTATTGGACAAGCAATTTTGTATGTGCTTTTAGAATATTCTAAAACCAGAAGGCTGCCTTTAATGGCAGCCTTCTGGTTTTAGTTCTTTACTTAATTTCTTTATTGCTTTCTTTTCAATCCTTGATACGTATGATCTAGAAATCCCAAGCATTTTTGCTATCTCTCTTTGAGTCTTGCTCGATCCATTTTGCAAACCGTACCTTAACTCTAGTACCACTTTTTCTCTGTTTTTTAGTGTACCCTTCATTTTGCTGTACAGTTTCTTAACCTGCATTTTAAGTTCTACCTCATCCACCACAGATTCAGAATCATTGCTAATCAAGTCTATTAATGTAATTTCGTTGCCTTCTTTGTCGACTCCGATAGGGTCTTGCAGCGATACTTCATTCTGTATTTTCTTAGTAGCTCTGATTTGCATTAGAATCTCATTTTCTATCCTCACACTGTGGAAACAAATCCACCTCATTTAAGGGGTTAGGTGGTGTTGGTAGCTCCATTTCAGGCATCTCTATACATTTACTTCCAAAAAGCATCATATCTATCTTTTTACCATCCCATATAATTTTTTCAACAATACTTTTAATCATTCTTCTCTTTGCATCAACATCCATCATATCCCAAGTACTGTCATTCAAAGTTCCAAGGCTTTGGGCAACCAGTTCTAGATTTAATCCATTGAACTCCACTACTTTTTCTACATTTTGAAGTTCTGATATTCTCTTATTAATATTTTCCTTCTCCTTCGTGAGCTCTTCCAAGTTTTTAAAAATAAGTGTAAGTACTTCATCTTTTTGACCTTTTGCTATAGCCGTAACTAAATTTTGAATCGACATGTCCAGTTCCGTAATTTTTGCTTGCAAAGTATCTATTTCTAGTACTACTGTATTTTTAGTTGTCTCCACCAAGGCCTTCTTATTAAATACCTCATCAAATACAGGTGAGTTTTTTGCAGCAATATTTTTCAACTCTTTCAATATGGAAGCATCAAGCGTATTACCATTAATATTTGTGATATCACATCGTGATTTTCGGCTCTTCTCTTTCAATTCGCACATATAATAAAATACCTGCTCACCATCCGAATTAGTTCTCTGCATAGATTTTGGTCTCATATAGCTTCCACAATGAGAGCATCTTAAAATACCAGAAAGTAATGATTGAGAGCTTTTAACTTTTCTGTAGGCTTTCGATTTATTTTCCATAAGTAATTTTTGTGTTTCAATCCATTCTTCACTTGAAACAATACCTGCATGCATCCCAACTGCAATAATCCATTCACTGCTATCTCTAAACCTCTCACTGTAATTCTCTTTGTCCTGTTTTGTTTTATTATATCCTGTCAAACCGTTTATGCCATTGAACTCTTCTGAATCCGAACAGACATCATAACCATTTTCAATTAGATAATCATATAATACTTTGTCTGCTATAGCATATACAGGATTTGATAGAATAAATCTAATAGAGAACCTTTGGAAATCCAGACCATTTCTAGTACTAATATTGTTTTCAACTAAGTATTTCTCGACCTTCGTTATTGATTTAAAACTTACATATTTATCATATATCAGCTTTACTAGATTTATTTCTTCAGTCATAGGCACTAGCTTGAACATTTTTCGTTCTTTTCCATTTGGGTCAATTGAAACAACTGCTTCTGATTTATATCCAGTGGGCGTTATCCCACCAAGCCAACGTCCTGTTTTTGCTAGTTGCATCATATTGTCCCTTATTCTCTCAGCAATGGTCTCTCTTTCTAGCTGCGAGAATACTGAAGAAATATACATCATAGCACGCCCCATTGGTGTAGTAGTATCAAATTGCTCTTTAATGGAGATAAAATTAACATTATACTTATTCAAATCTTTAATAAGCTGGGAAAAATCAGATACATTCCTACTTATTCGGTCTAGCCTGTAACAAATGACCAAATCAAATTTCTTTGCTTTTGCATCTTTTATAAGTTTTTGGAATTGAGGTCTATTAGTATTCCCCCCAGAAAATCCTTCATCTTCATAAATGATGAAGTCAGCCTCTAAAATATCGAGATATTTCATCCCATGCTCTTTGCAAAGCTGTATTTGATTTTCTATACTTTCACCCTTGCCGGTAAATTTACTTTTTCTCGAATATATAGCAGCCTTCACGCACATCATCCCTTGGATTGATTTTATGTAAACAATTTTATCATGAAACTGATAAATCTTCTATTTGTATTTATTCAAATAATCAATAACTTTTTCGTATATTTCATTTTTTATTTCGTCACTTACGGGCAAGGTCAAAATATAATCTTTAACAAACTGATTATATGCAGTTCCCATTCTTTTTCTTATTTTATACATATCGTCTTTCGTTTTAGGATAATGAATATCTATTATGTACTGATCTTTTGACCTGGCCATCCTCCCCCTCCTTTCTGGTTACTTTATCCGATGTCTCAGCTTCAGATTGAGTAAAAACTCCACCTGAAACCAAGAATTCTGTTTGTATTAATATATATGCGAAAGCTGCTTGTACCTTGCTTTTTAGGGTTTGTATTATTTTTAAGTTATTGCTACTTTTTAGGGCAGCACAATATCATGGCAAACTATGCTTCACTTTTTGTCACGGCATATATTTAATTGAAGTGTTTGCCACAATGTTCTGCTGCCAGATGATTTTTTATTATTGTTGGTATGAAAAGCAGCCTATTGAAAATATGCCTCATAATGCCATTTAACAAAATAATTGTTGAAGTAGCACTTCCCCTCATCGAGCGGACTGTCCCTTTCACGAAGATAGCCAGACAGAAGTATCATTATCCCTATTGCCGGTCATTGCAAATTAGTCCACCACAGACTAATTCAAAGCCAAATTCTATCGCTCACTTGATTTTACAACCAAGGTCTTGGCGCATTTGCTTACGTTGCTGCTGATGTTATCAGTAGCAATAGGAATGTACCTTTCATACCAGGTATTTAGATGTCAAAGGTCAGTACTGCATTCTGCTTTTTGTGCTTACGCACTTCCTATATTTAAGAAGTACTGCACATCTAAAATGATAGCAAAAAACAGACTAAATTCCCGTAGCCTTGTGATACCAACTTATTTCCGTCTAAGTATCACAAAAGTATCATTATAAAATTGAATTAATAGCTTGAGAGAAATCAGGGAGAACAAAACCCCAAAGAATAGTTCCCAGTAAGCAGACAGCTCTTTTCTTTTCACGATATAACGTGCTCCGAGAAATATTAAGCCTACAAGTCAATTCGAGCTCGGTTAGTCTATCCGACTTGCACCTGCTGTATGTGCTGGAAATGATGGTGTATAGCCTCTCACCATTATCAGGATGATTTTTCAGCATTTCCAGTGCCTTATCTACAAGAATTATCAGGAACTTGCTGTTCTCAATGTTTTGAATGCTGCGCTCCAGCTTATTTATTTCAGTATTCGAATTGAGAAGAATCATAATGAAAGTATTCATTTGCTTAGCTTCAGTTGTTTCTACTGGGTTTGAGTCTGTTGCCACAGATGACTTTTCTACTCTCCATTGAATCTTTGAATATATATTTAGCAGGAGCTTTGTGTCACAGAACATTTTTCGCTTGTTTAAAGCATTTGGTTCATAAGTAGCTTGCAATTTATTAATAAAATTTGACTCATTCATTGATTTACCTACCTCTTTTGTTATGTGTTGTAGAAGCTTCTATGGGTAAATTGTAAGGGATATTAGAGAATTGGATAAGTGTGAACTTTTGTCACCAAAAAAATGAGATGGGGGTGACAAAATGTCACCCCCATCTCATTTTTTTGGAAATACAATATTTTATTTTCAATATCTTTATGTAAAAAACACTAATGCTGATATGTTTCCGTGGACGAGGAGGGGCGAGAGGACAGAATGAATGTCTTTCGAACCGTCGGTAGACGGAAACATATCCACGGCAATCGGTAGATGGAACATATCCATTCCATTAGCAAGCTAAACTAAATGTGCTCTTCAGCATAAATTGGAATTTTTCGTTTGATTGACCATGCTTTTATTGCACTCAACCATCCTAATATGCAAAATGTTTTTAGTAAAACAGGTTCATCACAACAGGGTTGTTTTCTGATGATAGAAACTCTCTCTGTTGAATTGAATTAAGCACAATCAATCCACCTTGTTATTTCTTCGGCTTGAATTTCGCGCTATAAGCCTTAGCATCTTCGTCATCTGTCAACCATCCGTATCTTTGAAAAAATTCCAGCTTTCTCTCATCGGTATCATAGTGCTCTTCTGTTCTTTTTCCTGGTATCCTTTCATTTTCTTTCCCGTTAAAAAAGCGACTTGATTCACCCTCCCTATAAGATACCGGCTCTCCGTCTTTTATATACTTACCGCAATAAACGTCCTTATATCCGCTATAGGTTTTTTCGTCACCAACCATACCGTCTAATAATCCATTTGCCAACTTTGCAAGCAGTCCTTTTTCTTCATTAGTTTTCCTCATGACAATCCTCCATTACATGAATTTCAATATGCTCCGAATCATAAGCACCTAGTGGATACTCTCTTATCCAACCCTCAACTTGGAGTACCTTACCGCATTTTTCGCAATTATAACTGCCCTCAGAATTAAAGCTATACACAATATCCGCTCCCATATCATCATCAAATCTACTTTCGTTTGATGTTTCATCCCAGAGGTAGTCCTCCAAATCAACTTTCTGCTCTACGCTACAATGAGGGCATTTAACTGTGCGCATAAGTGTGACGGGGCGATAGCCATACATGTCATCAACATCCATAAATGTCTCGCCTGCCTGCTCTCTCTTCTGTATTTCGTACCAGAAATAGTTTATCGACATAGAGTCATACTCCACATCATTTTCTAACAGCTCTTCAGAAAGAAGTAACGAACCACGCTTTCTTTTCATTTCCTCCTCTATTATAAGCCTGCGTTCGGTGATTGCTTCTAGGAGCGTCAACTCACCATCCTGTACCTTCTTGATATCTCCACAAGTTAAACCAAACTTTGTGAGGACGATCAGCTTTTTAAGTGTTGCAACATCCCTCTCCGTATATTCAGCGTTCTTACTATCATTGATTGCTATTTCAGGGACAAATACTCCATGCTTCTTGAAATATTTAATTCTGTCCCTGTTGATTCCTAGTTTTTTTGTAACTTCTTTGGCCTGCATTATTTGCGCCACCACCTTTCAATAAGTATGATACACTACAGGGACAATGTCCCCGTCAAGTGTTTTTTGCAAAATAATAATAAATTATTTCCTTAAGGCCCTTTATCTCATAAAATTCTGATTTATTGCTCAGTTTATTATTTTTCATTGCCACAGTAGTATATTTTACTCAGTCTTTTCAAATGTTCCTACTGCGTGTCACATTAATGGTAAACGGGATCACATTACACTAATCTTTACAAATAATAATGGTTCCTTCCATGGCATAATAATTCAATGTTAACTGAGGGTAATCTTTTACAAAACTAAAAATATACTTATGGTATTCATCAATACCACATGGATGAACTTCAAAAATTCTATAAAATTCATTTGTCTCTAATCCGTTTTTAAGTACTGCATACCCCACTATTCCATCTTCTTCGCTACCTTTTTTCCTAATAAAAATCTTTTTAATTCTAAAATCAAAGCTATATATCTCATCATTTGGTTTCACTAACAACGGCAATACCTTTATTTCATTAGGTAGCTCGCTTATATCATTTTGTACATCAATAAAGAATGATATATATTCAACAGCTTTGGATTGAGCATTCTCTTTCATAACTTGCTTAAAACTAATGTTTTGGATTCTCTGACTATTTTTAAGACAGTTTGACAACTGATCTTTAACCTCTATAAGAATCTCTTCTGACTTTTGTTGTACATAATCATTTACTTCTTTAACCTTATCCAAAGCACTCTCCATGGGATAGGGTGTCCCATCATATATGAAATCTTTAATTAAAAACTCATCATTAGAACCTATAATAAAGCTAGTCTTAACCGTAACAAGAATTGTCTTGATATGCTTAATGTAGTTATCAAAAGCTTGCAAATATAGAAAGGTTTGATTGACTTTATTCGCATCCAATAATGCTTTTAATTTTAAAAATGCTGTAACTGTGTCTAGCTTTCTGTTGACTTTTTTTATTAACTGCCTATCCATAATATTAAAAGATTCATCACCAAACAAAGCAGCATTTATAATTTGAAATAGAATATCAAAGCTCATTCTAGCATAGTGAAAAAACTCAACTATGGTTTTTCTTAAAAAGATACTATCATCAATATCAAATCCTGCAATTTTCAAGTCAGTACAATGCAAATCGCTCTCTTTTACAGATGCAGAACCAGTTTCGACAGCTTCTTGTAAAATCTTTGACTGCTGTGCTTTTAGTGAATCTACTCTGTTTTTATGTACATTTACTAACAGTTGATATGATAAATCCATATATGTAAGCATCTCTTTTAGGCTATCAACATATTGCCAAGTATCATATACCTTTTGATGTGCTAGTTCTTTTTGAAACTCTTTAATATCTAAACTCATTCTATGCTTCCTCCTCTATACATCCGTCAAACACTAACAACTGTTCTATGGGTAAACATTTCCTTAAAAATTGAGTTAAATCCATATCTCTAACAACTACCCCACCACAAAGTGAACCTTTGAAAGTATACTCTTTACCTTCAATATCTGTAATAACCATCTCCCAGTTGCCTATGTCTGTCGCATAGCAAACCAGTTGGTCACTATTTATGTACTGTGAAAAAAGTGTCAGTATTTCCTTAACCACAGGTCTTCCGATAGCAAACTGATATCTTCTGCAGATTTCTAATTTACCAAATCCATTAGCATACTTATATCCTGTAAACCATACTCTGCCACAAGCGGATATAGTCAAATGCTGTTCCACTTCGTCTTCAGGAAGAGGTTCTGGACCATAGCATATATTATTGGATACAATTCTTACCTTTTGTATCTGCAATCGGAACACCCACTGTGCTATTCCTTTTTTAAAGCTGGCAAGACTGCCTCTAAATACTGCTGCCAATAATCCTTATCGCCTTCCATATCATTAAGCCAATAGTACATAAACAAGATTTCAAATTCCTGCTTTCTGCCTTTTATAAATGATTTTTTCGGCATCTTTCTATACATTGAATCCAGGTTAAAGAGATTACTTTTCTGTTTATAATCATAATCATACTTTCTCCAAGTATATTGGCTCTTCTTTCTATGTGTTGAAGGCCAAATATCCTCATTTTCATAAAAACTATTTATCCAGTCGTAAGCAAAAGCAAGAAGATTAACCTGGTGTTTTGCCCATGTTTTATCGATCCAATCCGTTATTTCTTCCGATATTAATGGTATCCCAAAACTAAACCGCTGTTCACTCTCAACCCTGTGATAGTCTTTAATAAAAAGAAATAACATTTCTGTCTGATCCTTGAGGAAGGAAAATTTTTTAATAAGCCTTGAGTAGCAATCATATGATGCATTTCTAAATTCACTGTCACTATCATACAAAAAGAACAGCTCATTCTCCTTCATAATGTTTCCAATGTACCTATGCATCTGCTTCCCATACTCATTATATATGCCGACAGCCCATTCTCTAACTTCAGGCTCATACTCCCTAAGCTGTTTACGATACTTCTCCAGCTTTTCATTAAGTAGTACAGTTTTTTCATCAGCTTCCGTAGTATTCTGATAGTTGTTAAAATACTCAAATACATAATCAACACAAATTTTCATGTTTTGAGTGCGTGCATCAAGGTCAAACTCATTAAGTTTATCTTCTTTTTTCCTTCGGACAATGTATTCCTCAATAGTAAGCATATGAACACCTCAAACTTTCACTCTTCCTTCACTATTTATTAACCTTATTAATAGAGTCAAATAATTTAGCTGGTGATAATTTACTTAGCTCCCTGTTGTCAGCCAACACGCGTTTAGCTTTATTGTGTATAAACACATCAGCGTCATGTTCTTCAAAGCCTTTTTCAAGAATTAGGTATTGATACAATTCTCTACAAGAGTACAACATGAACTTTTCATTACGAAACGCATTAGTTGCTTCCTCTCTATCTGCATCACATACCTTCATCAATACTCGCAGGATTTCTTCGTCCTTAACTTTTGCTTCGTACAAAGCAGCAGTTACAAGTTTTATTTCATTCCTTATAGCTCGGCGTTCTTCCAATGAATCTAAATAAATATCCGTTCCCTCCAATAATTAACTCCATGTCTTAACCTTAAGTAACTCAGCAATTTCCTGTATTTCGGGTAAATTCTCTATCTCCAGAATTTGTGTCAAATCAAATACTCGTGTACCCATTGGTGCTCTAGGCGTTATCTTCTTGAAGTCTGTCTCATAGAATTTATCAACGAAGAAATATCTTTCACCGGTCATCACATATCCATAGTTCTTTCCATCTTCTATAGCTCTGACTATCTGCTGCTTTCTGTCATCGGTCAATTTCCCAAGTTCATCTTTATACTCAATGCCATCTTCCGTAGTAACTGCTGTAATGATTGCTATGATTTTTCCAACGGCTCTTACGCTTTTTTCTTTATACAGCCCAAGATAATCGTGTGTGCTAAAACCGCGTCCAATATTATCATAGTAAAGATTTTCACTAACGTTAAAATTAAATGTGGTACCTGCCAGTTGCACTCTCATGCGCTTCCATGAATCTGAAACAATGATGAGCTTATCGTTATAGCAGTAATTTAGGTAATCGTCCAAAACCTCCTGCATTTCATAATCCTTATCATCAATAACATCTCGTATCGCATCAATAATCCCTTCAAAGGTAGTATTAACGTGCATCACTGGATATGTCTGTGTGGTGTTATATTCCTTCAAATGCTCTTCGAATTCTTTTTTCTTTTCTGGATTCATCAACTCCGGTGCCAAAGTAATCATCACTTTATATTTTTCATCGCTGAAAGATTTCAAATGACGTAGTAGCTGATCTGAATAAAACCAGTCAGACATTTTTGTCTCAACAACAATTTTAAAGCTTTCCTGTGTGATTGTAGCATCCGGGATACTCTCGACACTTTTTTCCTGAAGATTGAAAACAATCTCTGGTTCAAAGGCGTCAGAAAAGAACTCCGATTTCAAAAAGCGAAAGAACTTGTCTGAAGAGTATGAATAAAGCCGAGACAATAGCAGCATCGTATTTGCTGTAGCAACATTTTCTTTCTCATGGTATCTTTGGAAATAGTGTATCTTCATAATTGGTTGTCTCCTTACCGCATTTTTGCATTACAAATAGTATTTTGAAATCTTCTTTGCATTTCTTCCTCTAGATCATTATCATAGTCCTTTGTGTGCTTATACATTGCATTAATAAAATCATCAAAGTAAGGCACCTCATCAAACAGGCTTTTATTTTCAACAAAGAAATTACAGATTTCTCTGTAATAAACGATAGTATATTTTTCACCACACGAAAACTTACTTAGTTCAATGCGATTGTAATTCGGTGAAAAAATGAAGCAGCTAGCAGTTTTCTTACGATACTCATCATCAGATGTAACAAATTGATAGTATTTTTTTAGCTGCGATTGTACTTGATCACTGTAGATATCATGTCGGTCATCTATACCGTTGATGCTCGATTTAATTTTATTTTCTATTACAATGGCATTATTTTCGTCAGAAATAAGCAGGTCAATGTTTTTCTTTTCTCTCTCAATGCTAAAATCCGTTTGTATCTCGATATGTAGAACATCACTAGCAAAACGAGTAAAAGCCTCTCTATTTATATTAAAAAAGTGAGCAAACATATTTGAAAAAGCCAGTTCATTGTCTTCCTGTCTGATTATTTTTAGGAAATTGAAATATGGATCTTTTTGAAGATCCGACAACTCAGAAATTGCTTGTGTCGTATTAGCATCTTCCCATAACTCTCTGTTCTCAATTATCTGATTCAAATCAGCGAAAGAATCCGGCTTATCATTTTCGTTGTAGAATTCCCTTAATGTTTGTTTGCCAAATCCTTTATTTGTACGAATGAAAAAAGTGTTGCCACCACTTATAGATGAATCGTCTGTAATATATATCTGATTTTTTGGCTTGATAACCTTATCTGCAACAAAGGTAGTATAAGCATTTTTTTCTTCTTGAAGACTGCCGTGATATGAGTTTTCATTAAATAAATCTACAAGACTTATACCGCCATAGGTCAGTCCTAATGCAACTTGTCCTTTATATCTCTCTTCTCGTGAAAGTTTGCTGTCGGCAAAATCAAGAATTGTAACCCCCTCGGCCTTGGCTAGTACTTTATATGTTTTCGAGGCAAATTTTCGTACCAACAAAACAGTTATTCTATTTTCTCCATGAGATAATTCTATTGTTCCTTGTGAATTGAGATAAATATAGTTTTTCCCATCATCTGCCTTATAGAGATTTATGATTTCATGACCTATATTATCGCCCTCTGATAAATATGCTCCAACATACATTTTGTTAATTATTATTTCACAGCTCATTAGTGTTGGGTTTACTTTTACTGTGGTTTTTTGTTTATATTCAACCGGAGCGATTCTTTCATCTGATGACAGAAACAAGCGAAATCTTCTGAGATGTGATAAGTACCCACTTACAAGTGAATTTACATTACCAGTCGAGTTCTCAGAAAGAGCTTTTATCAATGTATTCTTTGCCTCATTCTCAAAATCAGCAGCAGTCACTGCATTCCAGAACAGTTCTTTGCTTCCTTTTCTCCAAATGTAGAAGGTGTCCACATAAGCGGTATTGATCGTTGCTTTTGAAATGTTCTGGCTATTTAGGAAGTTCTTATATAAAGCACGCAGTTCATCATACGATATAGCTTTCATTTTGTTTATATCCAAAGTCACCCCCCCCTTTATTCAATACTATTAATCTTTCAAGCCACTTCAATATGTAGCCACTCTTAAACAAATCTAATAATGCGCCTTCACAAAACGCTCAGCTCTAACAGAACCTATAATAAGCGCAAGCACACACTGTGCATTCAAATTTGAAACATCGGCATTCTTCATAGATTCTGTACCCAATTCAAGGCCATTACTTTGAGAATATCTCCATAGCGGGTAAGCTCCATATCTTTATTACTTTCTTCAATGGTGTAAACATCATCCATGAAGTTATGTACCATTTCGGAATAACCCACAAAAGGCATCCGTATCGTATGTTCCAGCGTTTCATTGTTTTCTTTATCAACAACCCATTCAATAAAAAAATCACTACCATTGTCAATACAATCAATGTGCATATGGCAACCAGTTTAAATGCCATATATATGGCTTTTGTCTCAGCCTATTGACTGTTTTGCCACAATCTGTAAATATCGTATTCTTTTCAGCAAACTTTGTCAATATATCTGAATCCCTTCGTTTGTTCAAATAGAAAAAAGCACTCTACTTTTATGTAAAGCGCCTAAGTCATAGTATCCTCTTTATCTTTCCACATACACACTCATAACTGATTTAAATTCAAAGAAAACTCTTCCCTCATAGACCGTAACCATTTTTATTGACCGTCTAACCACTTGTTAGTCCCTCTACCTATCCCCCAACTTATCCCTCAATCCCAAAGTCCTAACCTTGTCCACTGCCTCCTTGCTGCTTCTAACCCCCAGTTTCCTCAATATCTTCTTAACCTGAGTTTTAACTGTATTTTGTGATTTATACATTTCTTTCTCAATCATATTTTTTGTATAGCCCTGCTCCAGTAGCTCATAAACCTCTTTTTCAGTGTTTGTTAATTCCTTTAGTTGATCTTGCCTTTGATATTCAGAGAATTTTTTGAGAACCACCTCAATTGGAGAATTATTTTTATAGGATGCTCTTATAGCATCTGGAATTTCTCTATACTTCTCTTTTGAAATATAATTCACAGCACCTGCAGTAAAAGAGTCCAGTACTATCTCATCCTCTTTCAATGAAGTGAGCATAATTATTTTTGCACTTGAAAATTGTAGTATCTCCACAGTTGCCAATATACCATCGCACATATTCTCATTAAGATTAATATCCATCAAAATCACATCGAAATGTATCACCTTTGCCAGTTCAATAGCAGTGGACTTAGTTGTAGCTGTACCTACGATAAGCATATCTTGCTGGCAATTTATGAATGTTGTCATAGCCTTAAAAAAATTAATATCATCCTCAACAATTACTACTCTTATCTTATCCATTTATGCCACTCCTGAGATGTCTGTTAGTTCTGTCTTAAGAATTTTCTTTGCAGGAAAACTTAGTAACACTTTTGTCCCTACCCCTATTTCGCTCTCAACATCTAAAGAGCCACCATGCTGTTGCATTACACAATAGCAATACGTAAGCCCGAGTCCAAAGTTATTGGTGCGGTGCTTTGTCGAAAATAAAGGTTCAATTATGTGTGAAAGATTTTCCTTAGAAATACCTGGTCCATCGTCGGCAATTGATAATATAAGCTTTTTATTCTTTTGAACAAGGTCAATAGTAATTGTACCTTCTGTGCACATTGCTTCAATAGCATTTTTTAGAATATTACCTATTGTTTCTTGCAAATGGATGCCGTCACATTGTAGCATGTATTCAGATTTAAATTTTCTAATAATGTTAATGCTTTTACCTGTAATAAAAGGCATAACCAGGTTAATAGCCCCATCGATAATTTTACTTAATTCATATGGCTTTTCATCCAGAACAATCTCTCTAACCTGACTTTGAATCTTATTAACCATAATATTGAGATAATTGGTAGATTCATTAACTATTTCTATGCTTTCGTTAATCTCTGGTAACAGATTGTTTTGACTATTTGCTGTAATGCATTGAATATTATCCATACACATTGATATTTTCATTACTTCATTTTTTATAGTATGGTTTAATAGTGAGGTCCCTGATGTGACTGCTTTTATTGATTTATCAACATAATGCCTTTCAAAGACAAGCTTGACTCCTAATGCACCCTTATTAATTCCGAAGAAAACAAATGCAAAAAACTGCATTACTATTACAACTGCGTTGTATCCATAAACTTGACTAATATTTAAAGCTGGAAGTAAATAGTTAGTAAGCAAAGCAATTATTGTTCCTGGCATCACTATAATGCAAGTCAGCAACTTTTGCTGCCTTACTGCCGTTTGCTTTGTTTTAATAAATGTATATACCATCAGTCCATTGGCCAAAAGAACATAAGGAGCAACCCAAATTGAAGTTGTTATAGGTGGCGTCTTAAATGATGGATATAGGGGTACACGGACATACATTATACATGTTGGAATCATAAGTATGGTAATTACTTTTACTCTATGCCTGTTCCATTTATCTTTAAATATATTAGAAGAAACTATACCATAAATTAGCAAAGCTGTTGGAGCCAAAAAATATCCAAATGAGGCAAATAATCCGCTCAAAAATCTAAGTACTACCATAATATATGAGTTGGAATAAAAATAATCACTCAAGTATGACATAATGTCTTTTTGTATAACAACCGAGAAACCTCCCAGAGCTGAAAACAAGCAAACACAAGCCAGAAAATGTGTTGATTCATTTTTTCGGTCTACTGCTATTAGTATAATCGCTATAATACTTAGTGAAATGAATAAAACCAACATTAAAAAACTCCTCTATGCCATCTGATAAGTCCTTCATCAGTTTACATAATATCAGAATTTAGGTAGCTTTTTAACAGGGAATAATTAGTATAATATGCTTTATATTGATAAATCTTATTAACAAAGGATATAATTTTATATACTATCTGTTACAAATTATATTTATAGCATTTTAACCTAGGAGGCTTGATTACTTGAATAAATATTTTTCTAAGCTTATAGATAATTATTCATTATATGATTTACACAAAAGAAGGAGTACTCGCTCACATTTTTATAAGGGCATTGTTTCTGTACCCAAAATTGAGGATATTGAATCCTTTTATACATTACCTCCTACCCCAAATGTAAAATTTTCGCATCAAACTATTATTAATAACTACTCTACAGGAATTTACAAATATGAAAGCCAGATTAAAAATAATCAGAACAGTAATGACTATTCGACTGGTACTTACTATATTAATAATACATTAAAGACTGGTACAAGTGTAATATTGGTTCATGGCTGGAGAATGGATTCTTTAGATAGAATTGATAAATTTTTTTTGAAACCCTTAATGCAAGATGGTTTTGACATATACCATTTTACTCTGCCTCATCATTTTGATAGATCGACTGCTGAATCTCTTTATAATGGTGAATTGATGGTCAGTGCTAATGTTGATAGAACCTTGCTTTCTATACAGCAAGCAGTATCTGATCTAAGAGCGTTAATTAGATTTTTAAAGGAAAATAATCAAAAAGTTATTTTAATAGGAGTCAGTTTAGGTGGATTCTTTACAAATTTAGTAGCTACATTAGAAACTAGAATTGACATGCTAATTTCAGTAATGTATGCCAATAGCATTCCCTTCTCTGTTTTCAAGTCTTCACCAGGCAAGTTCATCAAGAAGGATTTTGAGGAGCACGGTTTAACCTATCAAGAAGTAAAAAAATACTGGGCTATCACAGAACCCAGCAATTTCAAGCCTGCTATTCCAAAGGAAAATATCCTTTTGATTAGTGGAATGTATGATCAGTATGTGCTTAATGAGGATACCGACTTATTGTGGGAAGCCTGGGGTATGCCAAAAAGACTGATTTATCCCTGCGGGCATTCTGGAATTGTGCTTTGTAGGGGTAGGATTCGTAGGGATGTGATGGGGTTTTTGGGAGATAATCATACTCATAAATAATCAATACATTTACTATATCTCTATTATTCTTTAATGCAGATAAAAAAAGCACCTTATATGCTCTTTGGGTATTTATATATCTTCATTATCGTCCTTAAACATTGATAATACTTTAGCACCTGCATGAGCATTAAACAGTTGAAATATATTGAAAATAAAACTTTTTAATTCCCACACAGTTAAAAAATTAAAACTAAAGTAAAAACTTAATACTATTAATGAAATAATAATATTTAATAAATTAAAATTTGTTGCAGCCCAATTTTCTGGAAGAGCTATAAGTATAACTCTAACAATTAAGCTAATAAATATCGACAATCCTTGTAACATCATAACTTCTGCAAAATACTCGTTCATATTTTGCAACCTACTCTTACTCTTATCATCTTTATCTTTGTTATCTTTGTTATCTTTATCATCTTCTAGCATCCAAATCAATAATTCTTTATTAATCAGAGCTTGAAAAAAAGCATATCCCGTAAATGCAATACCAAATAATGCCAAAACGACACCACCAATTACTTCAATAGCTGCTTTTGTCATTTTAATTGTGTCAATTGAATAGCTAATCAATCCAGCTGGTAAAATACCAATTAGTATTATAATTATAAAACTAACTATATTTTTTTTAGAAGGTTTAAGTAATTTGAGTGCGTGAAACATTACTTGTTTAGAGGATTTTTTTTCAAATAAACGTTCTACATTATCAACATTTATTTTCCTCTTCATGTATTCAGCCCCCTTCTAACTTTATATTTTTCTTTTTACAAATGGAATTATTTTTGCTTTATTTTCTTCATAAATTGTATTATTTGATTCACTAACATATGATACCATATTCATATTTTTCCCTTTTCGGGCAATATCATTTAATTCTTCTCCTATATTTTCTCCTTGTATATCAATTTCCATTCTTTCTGATATTTGATCATTATTTATAGTTACTATATTTTTATTTGGAAGTGTTACATTAAAAATTGGCTCCACAGTTCCTCCTGCTTGTTCAAGTACATCAGTAATACCTTCTACAGATTTTGGAGATTTTAATACAATTTCACCATTTTTGCTATCGACCTTTCTTCTTAATTCAGTTGTCATGCCGCTAAACATCCCAGAGAAATCATAGTCTCCATTTAATGGGTAGAACCTTAATGTTAATTTATTAATTGATTTAACTTGCTTTAGTGACTCTTCTATTGATTCCCTCATTGGTATTCCAACTACATAAATAAGCGGTATCGGGAATTCTTCTATATTTTGTTTTTTACGTTCTTGATTTTGATATTTTATAAACCTTGTAATTATATGACGGATAGTAGACTCAAAGCTTCTTAGTGTAGGGCTACCATTTTGATTTTGAACAAATACCATTCTATGGTTTCTTAAATATATAGTAAAAGTTGAAAAAGGAGCTGCAGGATATCTATTATCTAATTCTATTAGATTTCCGTTTTCATCTAAATCAGATAAGATTTCAAGCGTTGTGCTTTTCACAATATTTCCAACTATTGCATAATCATCTTCTCCGACATCAATAACTTCAATATTCATTAATAAAAACTTCGTATCATCAGACTTTTTTACTATACCGCTGGTTAAAGCCGGGATAATAATAGATTCAAAGTAATTTAATAATGGTAATTCATTACCATCTTTATCACAAAATACGACATTAAAATTTGCTACAGCCATTCTTTTTTTTCCCAAAGTCCACGCCTCCCAAGTAAGTATAATCGAATTATAGACTTTTTAGGAAAATATTTCAATAATTTTTAAATTTAAAATTACTCTTTCATCATAAACACAATCTAATTTTATTCCTTATCGGCAGTACAGGGTTTCCTCCATGAGCTATTCTCTCTTCTAATGTCATCATTCTATTATAGGATATAAATTATAGTATTTATATCCTTTGTAAGCCAAATTTCTCAATAATCAATTACTTTTTAGGTAAAATATATTATTTTTTGTTTTTTTATGGTAAAGTATATTTGTAAAAAACTAACTTAGTTTCATTTCTATTCTTACCGAGGAGCTTGCTTATGAAGCCGCAAATAATAAATCCAAACGTAGGGAATTTTGTAAAGTCTCTGCGAGATATAGGATATACTTTTGAAATAGCTGTAGCTGATTTAATCGATAATTGTATTACTGCACAGGCATCAACAATAAAAATATATACTGTACCAGAGCCAAATTTGGTATTTGGATTATTAGATGACGGAATAGGTATGTCAAAGGCAGAATTAATAGAAGCAATGAGGCTTGCAAGCAAAGATCCTGATGAACAAAGGGATCATTATGATTTAGGTAGATTTGGACTAGGTTTAAAAACTGCTTCTTTTTCCCAGTGTAGAAAACTTACTGTATTATCAAAAAACAATGGTAACACATCAATTGCGCAATGGGACCTTGATTATATAACTGCTAAAAATTCATGGCTACTTAAATATCCAAACATTAATGAAGTCTATAATATGCCCTTGCTTGATGACTTTATCCAAAGTAAAAAAGGAACTTTAGTTATATGGGAAAAGCTTGACCGATATGAAAAAGATACTTTTTCAGTCACTATTGATAAACTTAGAAAGCATATATCTCTTGTGTTTCATAGATTTTTAGAAGGTTCAATAAAGAACAAAAAAGTAAAAATCTATATTAATAATGATAATTTATTGGCCTTTAACCCTTTCAATTTAAATAACCCGTATACTCAAGAATTAGCTGTTGAAAAAATCAAGCAGTTTAACTATACAATTAATATTCAGCCTTTCATTCTCCCTCATCATTCAAAAGTATCACAACAAGAATATGAAAGATATGCAACTGAAGATGGCTATACAAAATCTCAAGGCTTTTACCTCTATAGAGAAAACCGTTTGCTTATTTATGGTACTTGGTGGGGATTACATAGAATTAAGGATGCTCACAAACTTGTTAGAATTAAAATAGATATTTCAAACAAGCAAGACTTTTACTGGGGAATAGATATAAAAAAATCAACTGCTAATCCTTGTCAGGAAATAAAGGGTGACTTGAAAAGAATAATTAATCAAATTACAGAAAAGGGCTCTCGTCCATATACTGGTCGTGGCAAAAAAATAAAGGATACTACAACTACACGTTTTTGGAATCTAGTTCCTTGCCAAGATGGTATAAGGTTTTCTATAAATGAAGATCATCCTCTATTAAAAAAACTCAGACTAGATCTTAGCTCTGAGCAAAATGAGCTTTTAAAAATGTATTTAAGTGCAATTCAGTCTTATTTACCTTTAGAAGCAATTCAGGCACAACTTCAAGAAAATCCTCATGAAATAAAGCAAGAAACTACATTCAGTGATGAGGAGCTTTTAAAAATAATAGAGAAGATTAAGGAATCCGGAATTTCAGACTCATATTATGAAGAGTTAAAAAAGACAGAATTATTTAAAAATAGATTGGAGTTGTTTAAAAATGGAGTTGAATAGTTTTGAAAGAGTAAAAACGTTTATCATTAATAAACTCATAGAAGTGGATGGCATTCTGCCTCAGGGTAAAATAGACTCTGAAATTAAAAACACTAGACTTCTTTTAGAAGGAATGCCCAAAGATATGCTTAACCTACTATTTTCATGTGATAATATGGAACTGCTTACAGAAGATGAATGGGAAATACTTCAACGTGAGATTGAAACACTGTTTGATGTTGAAATGTCTGCCGGAATATTAATACAAGGAGAAGAACAGCAGAAAAGAGACACCAAATGGTGGACTGACCGCGAGAAATTAAAAGGTGAAAATTACTATTGGAATAGATACCTAAAACATATGAGAAAAAGCCTCCCATTTGATGTAGTTAAAACGATGGATGTAGATACAGATAGTGTAATGAACAATTTGGAAAATCCAAATAGCAAGGAGTTTTCAAGGTATGGAATGGTTGTAGGTCATGTTCAATCTGGTAAGACAGGTAATTATTCTGCATTAATTTGTAAGGCAGCGGATGCTGGATACAAATTTATTGTTGTAATTGCAGGAGGAATGAACAATCTTAGAAATCAAACTCAGGATAGACTTAATAAAAGTTTTATTGGATCAGATATTGGAATTCCTGTGGGAGTAGGTAAATTACCAGGAAGTAAATCAAAAAAACTACCTGTTAGTTTAACTACAAAAATGCAGGATTTTAACAAAAGAGATGCTGATAAATATTCTCAGGGGATAAATTTTGATATCATTTCGACCCCTATAGTTATAGTAATAAAAAAGAATAGTAAGTCACTAGATAACGTAATTCAATGGCTAGGATCCCAAAATAAAAAACAAAAAATAAGAGATCATGCTATGCTCTTGATTGATGATGAATCAGATTATGCTTCAATAAATACCAAGAGCGAAGACGATCCTACAATTATTAATGAGAGTATAAGAAGGCTGTTAAATTTATTTTCTAAAAGTGCATATGTTGCGTATACTGCGACTCCATATGCAAACATATTTATTGATCATAAAGTGGATATAGAAAATCTAGGTAGAGACTTGTTCCCTAAAGACTTTATTTATGCTTTAGAAGCCCCTTCTAATTACTTTGGAGCAAGAAAAATATTCTTGGATACAAATAGCAAACATATAATTACAATAGAAGAACCTAGTAATCTTAAAATAAATCATAAAAAAGATACGGATATAAAATACCTACCAGAAAGTCTAAATGAAGCCATCAGGTTATTCTTAATTAATATAGCAATTCGTCACTTAAGGAAACAAGATAATAAACATAACAGTATGCTAGTTCATGCATCACGATTTACTGCGATTCATCAAAAAATTTCATTATGTATTGAAACGTATTTATCTACGCTCAGAAAAGACGTGGTCTCTTATGGTATGTTAGACCAACCAGAAAAGCAAAGTATTAATATTGCTATGATAAAAGACACATTTGAGAAAAGGTGTACAAATATTGAATTTAGCTGGAACTCCATCATTAAAAAAATTTCATATATTATTGAAACTGTAATAATCAGAGAAGTACATCAAAAAAAGAGCGTAGAACTAGAGTATAGGGATGACTCCCCTTCCAATGTTATAGTCATTGGTGGTACTAGCCTCTCAAGAGGTTATACTCTAGAAGGTCTTAGTATCAGTTATTTTTTAAGAAGTACTATTTTTTATGATACATTAATGCAAATGGGAAGGTGGTTTGGGTATAGACCATACTACGAAGACATTTGCAGAATTTATATGACTGAGAGTATGCGCGAAAATTTTAAAGATATTATTCTTGCAACTGAAGATTTGTTTGAAGACTTTAGAATAATGGAGCTTGAGAAAAAGACTCCTAATGATTTTGGACTTGCTGTAAGGCAACATCCTGATAGCGGACTACAAGTTACTGCAAGAAATAAACAAAAAAATAGCAAAGACATATATTTTGAAATGAAACTTGATGGAAGTCTCAAGGAAACAAGTTGGATAACAAGTAGTGAAATATCTAATAATAAAAATCTTTCATTAATTAAAAGCACTATCCAATTGCTAAATGAAAAATGCAAAGAAAACTATAAGCAAGTAAAGAAATCTCACCTATGGACAGAAATAGACAAAAAAGTAGTAGAGGACTTTGTAAATAAATATATACTTTATAATGATAATGATAGTGATTTTTTTGGAATAAGATCAAGAATGCCAATTAACTTTATCAAGAAGTATATTAATGATGTGGATACAAAATGGGATATAGCTTTATACTCTGTTGGAGATGAAGACTATCATATAACTGATGGTATTAAAATCGGAAAGCAAGAAAGAACGATCTTACCCCAAAAAGGATACTACGAGGTATTGCATAGGCAAGTTTCTTCTGGTTCATCAGAATCTATAACCTTATCTGATGAAGAATGTAATGGTATAGATAGAAATAAGCGTAAAGAAATAAGAAAACTTCTTAAGAGACCTCTTTTGATGTTACACGTTTTGAAGACAGATGCTGTTTCAGAATTAGCTGCATTCGGCATTAGCTTTCCTGGTAGTATAACTAGTGCTGGTAAAACGGTAGTATTAAAAATTAACACGGTATACATTGAAAATCTATTAAACGAGGAGGAATATGATGACTAAATCTAATAATCCTTGGGAAGGAATGGTTCAAAACTCAGAGAGACGTGTTGATGCAAATATCAAATATGACTTGTTTTGGATAGTTGATATAGAAGAGAGATATGGTTTTTGTATTAAGAATGCTCATATATTGACTATAAATAATGATGAAATTAACTTAAAAGGAATTTCAATAAAGAAAATAATCAATAACGAAAAACTTAACAACCTCTATTTGATTCTAAATAAGAAGGATGATTATGAAATTTTCCAATGTTTATGCGAAGACTTAATTTTAACTGCAAAAAAGTATAATGAATCCGGGAAAATTATTTCTGCAGTAGAAGATCGATTAAAAAGATGGCACCAGTTATTAAAAAGTGAAACATTTTTAGGATTATCAACTGAGGTTCAGATGGGTTTATTCTCAGAACTTTTATTTTTAAAAAAATATCTTATTAATGAAATGGGAATTCATGATGCAATAATCTCTTGGGTTGGTCCAGAATCAGATAAGCAAGACTTTTTAACAAAATCTTCAATTATAGAAATAAAATCTTATAGACCAACCAAGGGAGAAATTGTACATATATCTTCTATAGGGCAACTTGAAAATTCAGCTAAGCCTTTATTTCTAGTTGCATATGGATTAACATTAAGTGATAATGGATTGTCTATCTCTGAGATGATAGATAGTATAGTTACACTAATCGATGATGAGCACACTCAAGAAATTTTTGAATTAAAGCTTTTTGAGTATGGCTATATATTTGGTGTTTCAGATAAGAAAAAGTTAAATAAGTTTATAGTAGATTCTGAAAAGGGATTTTGTGTAATTGAAGGATTTCCAAGAATAAAAAGTAAAGACATAGTTAAGCAAATAACTTCTGTTAAGTATTCATTAGATTTATCACAATGTGTTGATTACCAGATAAGTATGGATAATATTTTTCAGGAGAGTGATTTATAATGATTACACTAATAGAATTTCATCAAGATTTTTTACAGTCTATTTTAATAGATGCCGAATCGAGAGGATTACTTCGATCACAGGCTTTTTTTGAAAACGTATGTGAAGAATTGATTCGTACTGGTGACTTAAGTAATAATTATACTTTTGCAGAATATTCAAAGACTGGAATGGAAGCTTATGGTTATGATTATGATGAAGATAGAAAAATATTATCGATTTTAGTTCATCAGTACTTTCAAGATGACTGTATTCAAACTGTGACTAAAAGTATTATAACAACAAAGTTTAATAGATTAAAAACTTTCTTTAAAAAGTGTATTTCTGGATTATACAATAGCATTGAGGAGACTTCAGAAGCTTATTCAATGGCATATAATATTTATAAGTATTTCCATGAAAAAAAAATAAACAAAATAAGATATATTATACTAACTGATGGAAAGATAACTCGAACGCTCAACGGTATCCCCGCTGAAGAGATACAAGGAATTCATCAGGAGTTTAGAATTGTTGATATTGATTATATATATAAAATATTTTTATCTGAATATTCCAATGAAGAATTTAAAATCAATGTTAATTTACCTTGTTTAGAAATTCCAAGTCAATCTGTTGATTACAGGGCTTTTCTTACGGTAATTGATGGGCAATCATTAGTTGATATATATGATCTTTATGGCCAAAAGCTGTTTGAACAAAATATAAGAACATTTTTGCAGTTTAAAGGTGGCGTAAACAAAGGTATCAAAAATACTATTGAATATAGGCCAGATATGTTTTTTGCATATAATAATGGTATTAGTGCTACTGCAAGTGAAATTGAGAGGGACTCAAATGGCAACATTCTACGTATTATAGATTTTCAAATAGTTAATGGTGGACAAACAACCTCAGCAATATATGCAGCCAATAAAGTTTCTAATTTAGATGTATCAAGTATAGCTGTTCAAATGAAGCTGTCAGTTGTTAAAAATAAGGAAAAACAAAATGAATTTGTATCAAAAGTATCGGAATATGCAAATACACAAAACAAAGTTAATAAATCTGATTTCTTCTCTAATAGTCCATTCCATAAAGATATGAAAGATTATTCGAAAAAGGTTTGGGCTCCAGCTATAGATGGATCTCAAAGAAGAACTCGTTGGTTCTATGAAAGGGTTAAAGGTGAATACCTTAATGAACAGGCCTATTTGACAAAGGCTGGGAAAGTACAATTTCAGCTTGAACATCCAAAGTATCAACTTTTAGATAAAACATTCTTATCAAAGAGTGAAAATGTTTGGATGCAGTATCCTCATATTGTATCAAAAGGTGCTCAATACAGTTTTTCTCATTTTGCTGAACAGGTAACTAATAATTTGGAAGAAAATGAGCTGTGTATTACCGAGAGTTATTTTAGAGATGCAGTTTCGAGAGTAATTCTATTTAGAGAAACCGAGAAAATTATATCAAAATCGTCTTGGTATGATGGTGGCTTTAGAGCACAGACTGTAGCATATACAATATCATACTTATCATATTTAGTAGAAAACAAAAATACATTCTTAAACTTTAATATTATTTGGGAAAACCAACGTCTTCCGTCAAGTTTAATTTATGTACTAAAAACAATTTCAGAAGCGGTATATACTAGGATCACTACTCCTCCCAAAGGGCATGCAAATGTAGGGCAATGGGTAAAACAGAAGGCTTGTTGGGATGATTTAAAATCTCTAGATGTATGTGTTAATCTTGATAATAATATATTACTAGATAAAGAAGAAGAAAAATATAATAAAAAAGAAGCACAAAAAGATAAGAAGATAGAGAGCAATATTAAAATTCAGATGCTTGTAGTTCAATTAGGCACAGCAATATGGGATAAATTATATAGTTACTTTATGAGCAATATTAGGGACTATTCTATTTCAGGTGCTCAACTTGATATGTTAAAAAAAATGGCTCAGGGTAAAATAGTTGTTCCTACAGAAAAGCAAAGTAAAATACTATATGATTTGTATCAAAAAGCACTATCAGATGGTGTTGAAATTGCGCAATAAAATGTAAGTATTGTGGCTGGCTTTTTATTAGTCAGCCACAAATATTTAAAACTTTGAGCTATCTAAAATTTCTATAACCTTTTCCGCAATACCTTTTGCTAATAATGGTGGTACGGCATTTCCAACCTGTTGATATTGCGAGTCTTTAGTCCCCTCAAAAACGAAAGTGTCTGGAAAAGATTGTAATCTAGCAGCCTCTCTAATGCTAATAGCTCTATCAACACATGGGTGAATCCACATTGATTTGCGTACATTTACCACAGTTCCTGATGGTTCATCATATTTAAGCCTGAGATATATAGTATTTTGAGTTCTGCTAATATCTGAATAAGTGCTTTCTTTAAGCTCCTTACTTAAGTTATGAAAATTTTCTCCTTGCTTTATTTCTTTAAATCTCTCCATTGCTGTTTCTGTAGTTTTCGTAATGATATGATTATGTAATATTTCACTATCTCGTAATTCTTGAAGAGCAAATTCAGCAGACATATGAGTACTTTTAAATTCAATTGGGGCATCAGTCACATTAAAAGCAGGAGGTACATCTTGCAAATCAAAAATCGCATCACTAACAGTATTGTATTTGTTTACTTTTTTTTCTGGCATATTAAATTCATACAATTCATTGTCTGATCGCTTCTTACCAATAATTATAAATCTCATCCTTTTCTGCGGAACTCCGAAGTCAGCCGCATTTAGCACATCTGATTTTATTAAATAATTATTAGGGCTACTTTCAAGAACTTTCTTAATATATTCATATATTGCGTAAGATTGAACACATGCATATACTCCGTTCTTAATTAAATATTTTACTTTTATATTATTACTATTTAACTCTAATATTTTATTTACCATTCTTTGAATCTGAATAGCTCTATCAAGACTGGTTTTCAAGGTATCATAATTGCTGTTATTAATACAGCTTAAAAGAGCTTTCCCAAGCTGATAGTTACTTCGATAAATTTCATCATTTGAATCCTTATAAACATTAAATTTTAAGCAGATATCTTTAATTTGCTCAGTATACTTCTTAATAGTATTCTTAAGTTTTTCTTCATTATTTGTTACTTTAAATAAGATGTTTATGACTGAATATATATTTTCTTGCCATTTATACTGACTAAGTAATTTATTGTTATGGATAATATCATTAACATTAGAAATATTAATATACTTCGGTAAAATTTCAATTTTATCATTTTGCATTGTAATATCTAATTTTTTAATGATGGTTTCATCGTCATATGTATAGTAAAATCTATGTACATTTGACTTAAGCATACTCACGTTTTCCATAACAAAAACTTTTGGCTGTAACTCTATAACCGCCCTAATGTATTCTTTTACTAGTCTATTGTTTTGACTTACTATATGATTTTTTTGCCTATTTGCATTTGAAAATCCTTGGCATGGTGGTCCACCAATAACTACATCAATCTGTCCGTATTTGTTTTTTACTTCTAAATAATCTATACTTCTTACATCATCTACTACATCTGTCCCGCTATGATTTCTAACGTATGTCCTTTTAGCATTGGAATTATTCTCTGCCGCTAATTTTATTTCAAATTTTTTAGTCTGCATAAAACCATAACTTAGGCCTCCAGCGCCAGCAAATAAGTCAATAACATTGTACATTTCAAAAATACTCCTTGATTTTTTAAGACATTTATTAGTTTATGTAAGCATTCTTACATACTATATTATTTAATAATATCATTTTTTTAGTTTTAGGTGCAATGCAAATTTATTTAAAGATAATACATTAGTAATATTACTTCTCCCTTCAATACCCCATATAGTTATAATATATAGTTCTATGGGGGTACATAGATGTCACCGCCCCGGTGACATCTAGTCTATCTACCAGCATCTACATTAAGCTTATATAAATTAGAACTCTGTCCCCCATTATCTCTATACCGAGGGGTCTTTGCCACAAACCCCACTTCAGACAATTCCTTTAATGACCTTTGTACAGTCCTTTCACTCATCCCAGTTTCTCTTGCGATGGTAGGTACGGCTGGAAAGCAGGTTAATTCCTTGTTGGCACGATTGATAAGATAAAACATTACGGTTTTGGCTCTGCTGGGTAGATTGGCAGCATATACCCTATTTAATATCTGAGCCTTGTCCATCGAATTAACCTCCCTTCCTACGTTTCTTCATCATTAACAGGAAAAATATAATCCTTTACTAATTCTTTGAACATAACTTCATTAGCCTTTCCATCAAACAATGTTGGAGCATCGTCTGCATAAAGTATTGTTATATTTGGCTTTTTAAGCAATTCATCTAAAGTAGCACGTTCTTCTTGTTGAACATGTGAGAGTACCAAATTAACCTTTATTCCCTCAAATTTCTCTATAGCTGACTTTACTTGTTCTATTTCATAAGGCTTTGCGCAACCACAGATTACAATTACTTCACATTGTTTGACTACCTGAAGCTTGCATTCTGAAATGGTTCCAAAGTCTATCACTACAAAATTATTATTGTCCGGATAATTGCCTTCAAAGTAATACTTAGTTCCTTCATATTCAACAAAAGCATCCTTCACCTTCATACCATTATAAAAATCTGATAGCATTTGCAAATGTCCATTCTTATTTGCCTCAACATATGCAGTCTCTGCTCCGTAATCAGCAAGAAATCTCACTAAATGAAAAGCAGTTGTAGTTGTACCGACTTTGTGTTCTGCACCTACAACTGCTATTTTAATATCCTTGCATAAAAAATTATATCCGTGGCTCCCCCAGCTATCACTCCCACTACAAAATGCTTCCGTTGTTCGAGTCATACTCCAAATCACGTTTCTACTATTTTTACCTTGAAGGCTCATACACTCATGCATTTCTTCTTTGATTTCCTCATATTCGGTTGAAGTAATTATGTTGTACACCCATGATTCAATAAGCTTGTTAATTAGGTTACTATAAGCATCCATTCCTTCTGCAAGTACAATTACTCTTGAGTTATACATAGCTTTGAATGCCGTAATTGCTTCAATTATCTCAGTTTCAGTATCCTTCAGTGCTTTTAAGTCTATTAAGAAATATGAGAACTGGCTGAGGCTTTTAACATCATGAATTACAAACTGCTTTAGGTTAAATGTTCCCACCAACTTTTTTATTGGGATCTGATTTTCTGTATCGAGATAGTCAAATAAATTAATATTTTGATTACTGCACAGGTATAATAGCATTTGTCTGCCTCCTTACGTCATCTTGATAAGAATTGGTTCCTTCAATCTTAAAATCTGAATCTATATGTATTGGTTTATCTTTTGGCTTACTGGTAAGAAGCAAAATTACACCTATTACAACCACAATTATGTAAATGAATAGCTCAATAATTAGTTTCTTTTTCATTTGGCACATCCTCCATTTAGTTTTACTTGTTATCTTGTTTAAATAAATATAAAGCTGGGTTAACATGACTGTCAGCACTTTCAGTTCTTCTTATTTCAAAGTGAAGATGATGCCCAGTTGACATGCCTGGATTTAAATCAACATTAGGCTCCCCACCTTCTGCTGCAATGATATTACCCTGCTTTACCTCTTGATTTGGCAAAACATATACCTTTGATAGATGAGCATACAATGAATAAAAGGTTTCGTCTGGCAACTCATGCTTTATTATTATGTAATTACCATATCCACTACCAATGCCTACCTTTATCACCTTCCCATCAGAAATGGTCATAATTGGGCAGTGCCAACTTGTATTAAGGTCGATCCCAGCATGCATCTTGTACACTTTGGCTATTGGGTGCAAACGCATTCCGTATGTGGGTGCAACCTCTCCTTCTGCTGGCATTGGGTATTTACCATTAAAGCTAACTGCACCAATTTGAAGTTGAACAGTACTTTGGTACTTATTTTTAAATTGCTCTACTGCGAATTTCTCATTCTCTCCTGTAAAAAAGTTAGTAATGAATGAAAGTGGGCTTGAAAGTATATATACGAACATTGATAGAATTAGTAGGACTATAATAATTGGGATGATAACTGCGATTATAATTTTGTTTCGGCTCTCTTCATCTGTGATTGTTTTTATGGCTAATTGTGCAATTATCTTTGTGGATACTGGATCTATTGGCATTGGTTACCTCCATTTAGGTATAAAAATAGCAGATACCCTTTTGTTGAGTACCTGCTATTTTTTAATCTAAATTAATATAAAAATATAAACTATCTTTTATCAAATATTTTGTTTATTCTGTATTCTGTCTTTCTACCATTTTCTGTGGAAACAAGCAAATCCATATCAACCATTTCTCTTAAAATAGTCAAAGCTCTTGTTTGTCCAATATTTAAATGATTTTGTACTTCCTTGCGTGTTACAAAGCCATTCTTTTTAATTAGTTCAACAACTTTCTGATACTGAGTTTTTAATCCGATTGGTTTAGAATTTACATTATCTACATCTTGTTTTGCCACTTGTTCAATATAATGCAGATTTGGAAGCACTACCTGAAAAGCTCCATCTAATGCTTTAATTGTAGGTTTTACATTTCCGTTTTTATAACTGGATATAATTTTAACAATTCCAGTTCCATAGGCTTCTATCAGCTTTAAACGATAAAAGATGTTTGCCAATCTTTCATTTCTTGATTGAGAAACGCCTACCATAATTGCCTCTAGAGATAATCCTGGCACTAAACCACCCAATGAAACAAATTCAATACGGTCTTCAAAAACGTTGATTAAAGTACTACCACTGAATGAATACTCCCGATGAACAATTACATTTAGCAAGGCTTCACGAACAGCCTCAGCAGGATAATCGCGTTCATCAATACGATTCAGTTCTGAAAAAGTTGCTCTAGTCTTATTAAATAAATCTAAGTAATTATATGCTTCCGTTAACTGTTGAAGTAATGAGCCATTAAACTCTCTACGGTCCTTAAATATGCTTTTTTCTGTTCCTTCAAAATAAGCAACTTTGATGGAGTGTACACACTGGTCTGACAACAAAAGGCCCAAATTAGTATATAGCCCATCACTCCCAATAACACCTAATGTTTTTTGCTGAGAAATACCAAACTCCAAACCGCGCTTTTTCATTTCGGAAAGTGTATAGTCAAAGGTTAACTCCTGATTTAGCGATCGTATCTTCTCATAAGTATCACCATCTGTTTCCTTTATCATTTGACGAATTGCATCATCAGAAGCCGGGACAGAGGCACTTCCTTGACGAACATATACACCTGAAGGTTTTAAACCCTTTTCTGATAAATAGTATGGCCTAGCTACTCCTCGCTGTACAGAAATTATAATTATATTTTTATCTTGGATTTTTTCGATAGTACAATCAGTAAACATTGTGATGTCTGGTTTAATAGAGTCACGAATGACATTGACTGCCTGTAGCAACACCTTATCTGGAGTTTCCAATCCAATGATTGTTCCATCATCAGAAACACCGATATAGATTGTTCCTCCATGCGTATTGGCAAAAGCTACAACTTCTTTCTTTATATCAGTTACAAATACTTCTTTTAACTCCATATCTACGTTCTCTACAAAATTCACGCTATCACCTTCCAGTTTTTTTCTATCACTTCTTGTCTTTAATATCTCTCATTGTAACACTTTCTATCAGTGTTAGCAATCTTATTTCTTTATTTGGGAAATTATTTATTCACTAAATCTAGTCAAATATAGGTTTTTTCTTTTTTTATATCTATCACTATATCTGTCACTCATACTGACAGATATAGTGATAGATTTCATCAGAATAACTCTTTGTACTTTTCTATCAGCTTATACTTCTGCAACTATATCAAACCCTACCTCCCCCCACCCTTCCCCATATATCTAAACTTATATTCAGGTATCTCAAATACTACATGCAGCCTCTTTGAACCAATCATCACCAGCGCATTGCCTCGTTTTTTACTTGCCAATAATTCCTCCTCAGCCTCAGTTAAGTTATATAGTTCCTTTGTTTCAGCAAGGTTCTTGCCATCACACCCCATGAGTATTTTGAAGCATGGTATATCCAGCAGTGCCTGTCCATATAACTTAATTTGAGGGTCAAGGAAATCCACTACGCTATGTGAAATAATTGCAATTCCAGCCTCATACTTTCTAGCCCTTTTTGCCACATTTCTAAGAAATACAAGCGATTGAGGTACATTTGGGTCGATCATCAAATAGCATTCATCTGCTATCAGCAGCACTCGTTCTGTTCTATTCTTGGACATCTGCTCCCAGCACCATCCTAAGATATTAAAATATTGAGTTCTCTTCACATTGTCTGAAGTATTCTGCAAATCATGGGTATCCAAACAAATGCAATTTGTATTGGCCTGCAGGTTGCTACGGCCATTCCATAAAAAGCTATCGCTGCCTTGTGCAATATCCTTTAGTAGATAAACTAGATCTCCATAAACATTTTGCTCATTGTCTCTAATGTTCTGTCCCTTTTGAGTTGCCTTTTTCTCAATGAGTGCATACAAATCTGAGAATATTGGAAAGTCGTCATTGATCAGCGTTGAAACATCCGTTGACCATGTTATATTAAAGTTTTTATACAACTCTATAAGGCACTCCTTGAGAATAGCCTTATGCATGTCAGTAAGGCTTGGGAGGTATAAACTAAAGAATATCTCTAGGTTCTTTATGTGCAAAGCTAAATCTGGAAGTTTATTTTCATCTCCTTGTGGCAGCATGTTTTCTTCATTCTTGTACAGCTTATTTACCTCATCCTCTTCATCAATTGGGGCTGGGCGTATTTGCAATGGATTAATCATTCCTCCTTTACCGCCACCAGCATTAATCCAGTCCCCACTGAGAGCCTCAGTCAGCTCTCGGTACTCGCGCTCAGGATCAATAAATATAACCTTTGTGCCTTTCATATATTCAGACAATGCAATATGCTTGACAGCCGTACTTTTGCCCACTCCCGGAATTCCCATCAGCACGAAATTGCTATTCGTTCTATCCCCA
>JAEWAX010000135.1 GCA_023391425.1 Bacillota bacterium
AACAAAGAGCCAATCACCTTGTAATGCGATTGGCCCTTCATAAAAATTCAGTTTACTGTTCTACCCCAACTATTGACATAGAACCAAAAAAAAGGAAAGCTAAGCTTTCCTTTTTTATTAATAAAACTATTAGTTAATAATTGTACGTTCAGTTTCTTTGTCAAACAAGTGAAGCTTATTAGCATCAATTGCAAGCTTAACAACATCACCAGTCTTAGTCTTTGATCTAGCGTTAACTCTTGCAGTAACTGTTCCAGTAGCGCCTTCAACGATCATATAAAGATAAGTCTCAGCACCGAGCATTTCAACCAAGTCAACATTTGCTTCAATAATGCTATCAGGCATTGACTCCAAGTACATAGCCTCATCACGAATGTGTTCTGGTCTGATACCAACTAAAACTTCTTTACCGATATAATCAGTTCCTTCTAACTTCTTAGCTTTTCCTTCTGGAAGCTTAACATCATTCTTACCAAACACAAGATGTAAGTCATTTCCACGTTGTGTAAGAACAGCGTTTATAATGTTCATTTGTGGGCTACCAATAAATGTAGCAACAAACATATTGTTTGGTCTGTCATATAATGAAGTTGGTGAATCAACCTGTTGAATGTAACCATCCTTCATAACAACGATTCTAGTACCCATTGTTAACGCTTCTGTCTGGTCATGCGTTACATATATAAATGTTGTATTAAGTCTATTGTGTAATCTACCAATCTCAGTTCTCATCTGAACTCTGAGCTTAGCATCCAAGTTTGAAAGAGGCTCATCCATCAAGAATACTTTAGGCTCACGTACAATTGCACGTCCTAACGCAACTCTCTGTCTTTGTCCACCTGATAAAGCCTTTGGCTTTCTATCAAGTAAATGCTCAATATCAAGTATCTTAGCAGCTTCCTGTACACGTTTCTTGATTTCATCTTTTGGTGTTTTTCTGAGCTTCAAACCAAAAGCCATGTTATCATAAACTGTCATGTGTGGATACAAAGCATAGTTCTGGAAAACCATTGCTATATCTCTGTCCTTTGGTGCAACATCATTTACTAATTTATCTCCAATGTACAATTCACCTTCAGAAATTTCTTCCAAACCAGCTATCATTCTAAGTGTAGTAGTTTTACCACAACCAGAAGGACCAACTAGAACAAGGAATTCATTGTGCTCAATATCAAGATTAAAATCATTAACAGCGGTAACCCCACCTGCATATCTTTTGTAAATATTTTTTAGCTTTAAACTAGCCATTTTTTTTACCTCCCCAAAAACTCACAATTTTGTTTAAGTATCTTTTACTTTTATCATTTTTACACTTACTATGATACACTGCAATAATAGTACAAACCATATTGCTTTTTAACAAAATTAATTTTTTGCTTTTAGTACTTTTGTATACTGTTTAATATCCTATAAAATTATATCAGTATTAATATTGTATTTTTATGCACTATACTGTATAATTATAAGCAGAGTTTTTGATTTCAGATGGAGTTTATACTCCATCCGACGCTTAGAAATCGCAATCCAGGGTCGTAACGTCGCTTTACTGCTGCTTATTGGTGCAGGAGTATTCGCAGCGGTAGACATCGGATAAATAGATTCATTACAGTATAGTTGTTAATAATGCAGATGAGCTTAATAGTACATCTATTGAAAGGAATGAAAGTGAAGATGAAATATACAATTTTTGTTGATGGAAGCGAAGGCACTACAGGTTTAAAGATTAATGAAAGATTGGCAGATAGAAATGATTTAAATGTTATAAAAATTGATTTCGATAAACGTAAAGACCTTAATGAAAGAAAAAAATATATTAACAGTGCAGATATTGTATTTCTGTGTTTACCTGATTCAGCTGCAAAAGAAGCAGTATCTCTAATAAACAATCCATCAACAAAGGTAATTGATGCAAGCACAGCTCATAGAACAGATATTAATTGGGCATATGGTTTACCAGAATTAAGTAAGATGCACCGTCATAAAATAGAGAACTCAACCAGAGTAGCAAATCCAGGCTGCTATGCAACTGGCTTCATAAGCATTATGTATCCCTTGGTAGCAGAAGGTTTTATCCCAAAAGATTATCCCGCAACAATACATGCTATTTCTGGTTATAGTGGCGGTGGAAAAAAACGTATTGCAGAATTTGAATCACCTAACGGAAACCCGTTTGTGAGTCCACAACTGTATAGTTTGGGATTAACACACAAGCATGTACCTGAAATGACTATGTATAGTGGTCTTAGTTGTGCACCTATATTTTCGCCTATTATAAGTTCATTTTATAAAGGTATGTCTGTATGTGTGCCTATACATAAAAGACTTTTACCAGGTAATCCTACAAAGGAAATAATACATGAATTCTTATCAAACTATTACGACAGCGAAAAATATATAAAAGTTATGCCATTAGGCTCTGAAAATAGTTACCCAAATAGTTTTTTAGGAGCAACAAGGGTAAATGACACTAACTACCTTGAAATATATGTTACCGGAAATGATGAACAAATAATGCTTGTATCTGTTTTAGATAACTTGGGTAAAGGCGCATCTGGAGCTGCAATTCAAAATATGAACATAATGTTGGGGCTTCCAGAAAGCTTAGGTCTTTAAGAATTTTTTTATCTTGATGAAGTTAAGGTTATAGGAGGGGTATTTTTATGAATTATGAAAACCAAATTAAAAAAGCAGAAATACTTATAGAAGCTCTGCCATACATACAGAAGCTATATGGTAAAACGGTAGTTATTAAATATGGTGGAAATGCAATGATTAATGATGAACTTAAAAATTCCGTCATGGAAGATATAACTCTTTTAAAGTATATTGGAATGAATCCAGTATTGGTTCATGGCGGTGGTCCTGATATTAATAGAGCTTTACAAGCATATGATATAAAAAGTGAATTTGTAAATGGACTCAGAGTTACAGATTCTCAAACAATGGAAGTTGCTCAAATGGTATTGGTTGGTAAGACCAACAAACAAATAGTCTCAATGCTAAACAACAAAGGCGGAAAAGCCATTGGATTATGCGGAATCGATGGAAAGTTAATTGAATGCGAACAATATAAAACAGAAATCAATGGTGAAAAAAGGGATATAGGATATGTTGGAAATATAACAAAAATTAATTCAAAAGTATTAGATCTTATATCAAAAGATGAGTATATACCAGTAGTTGCACCTATAGGAGTTGGCCCAAATGGCGAAAGCTATAATATAAATGCCGATACTGTTGCCGGGGAAATTGCTTCTGCTCTTAAAGCCGAGAAGCTCATGCTTCTCACTGATGTTGAAGGTGTTAAGCTTTCAAAAGATAGCGAATCAGTAGCTCCAGCCTTAACTATTGATGAAGTCCACAACCTTATTGACAATAAGGTTATAGAAGGCGGAATGATACCTAAGGTATTAGGTTGCATAGATGCTCTGGAAAAAGGGGTTGGTAGAACTCATATTCTTGATGGTAGAATTCCTCATTGTATTTTACTTGAAATATTTACATACAAAGGTATTGGTACAATGATTATGAAGGATAAAAAGTTATACCATCAAAACGAAGCACTTTATTAATACATAGATTTTTTATATAAAAACACTTCTAATTATGATATAATATTAGAAGTGTTTTTTACTAGGGGGCAGAAAAGCTTTGAATAAAATATGTATATCGAAATTGGGTCTTTGTGGTTCATTAATAAGCATACGAATAGGAAATGGTCTTATTTGGTACAACAATATAGTATGCAACTGTACCGATGATGGTATTGATATTCCTTTAACTGCTGATCTAATGAAAGCCTGTCTTTTGCTTGAGACTTTTGTTACTATTAAATTTGGGAATGAACAGTTCGAATACCTTATTCATGGTTCAATATCTAAAATTGAATTAAGTGGTTCCCCATTTATTAGAGTGCAAGCTTTGAATATTTTCGGTAATATAAATAATCGTGTATTTCCACGTCAGAGTGTTTACCTGCCAGCTACACTGTCTATTGATAACAATAATACATACTTCTGTACAGTCTCAAATATATCACTTGGAGGTATTGCTTTTCTACTTGATAAGGAAATACCGTGTGCTACTATATGTGAAGCAAATATTTTTTTAAATGAACAAAATACTATTTTTACCAAGGGAGTAATTCTTAGATGTTCTCCTTTGTCTTCACTGCTAGAATTTAGTATGCAGTTTACGTTTATGGACGAAGAAGATAGCAACTGTTTATACTCTTTTTTATATTCAATAAATAATTCATACAATACTTTAAGATCTAAATATTCAGACAATTAATACATTTTTGCAGACATTATTCTTATTGCATTTTTATACACAATAATGTATAATTATAAATTATATGTTATTGTGTTTTTTAATTTTAGCAAGTATAAAGACTAGTCTTGTGCAAGCGCCGTAAGGCATGACACAAACAAAAAATCTTTACTATTAGATTTAAAGGAGTGATTTTATGTTATTAAACGAAATACAGGATTATGACAATGAATATTTTATGAATACATTTGGTAAAAGAGTACCTGTTGCCTTTTCAAAAGGAGAAGGCATACATCTTTGGAGTACAGATGGAGAAATGTATACTGACTTCTTTTCAGGTATAGCAGTTAATTCTATCGGGTATTCACACCCAACCTTTGTTGATATGGTTACTAAACAAGTTTCTAATTTGATACATTGCTCTAATCTTTACTATATAGAGTCGCAAGCTCTTTTAGCAAAAGAGCTAGTACAGAGTTCTTGCGCTGATAAAATATTCTTTGCAAATAGTGGAGCGGAAGCAAATGAAGGTGCTATTAAGTTAGCTCGAATTTACTTTAAAAAAATTGGAAAACCTGAAAAATACGAAATAATTACGCTTCAAAAGTCTTTTCATGGAAGAACCATCACTACTCTAAGTGCAACAGGTCAAGAAAAATATGCAAAGCCTTTTGAGCCTCTCACCAAAGGCTTTCAAAAAGTTCCTATAAACGATTTTGCTGCTCTTGAGGCTGCCATCACAGAAAACACATGTGCAATTATGCTTGAACCTGTTCAAGGCGAAAGTGGTGTATACCCTTGTGAGCCTGAGTATTTGAAAAAAGTCAAAAAACTCTGCAGTGATAAAAATCTCCTTTTAATTTTTGATGAAGTTCAAACTGGTATGGGTAGGACTGGTAAATTATTTGGATATCAAAAATATGATATAGAGCCAGATATCTTTACACTTGCAAAAGCACTAGGCGGAGGTATTCCAATTGGTGCTGTATGTGCAAAAGAGCATGTTGCTAAGGCATTTGCACCAGGCGAACATGGTTCTACCTTCGGTGGCAATCCTCTGGCTTGTACTGCAGGATTAGCTGTTATGAAAATAATGAAGGACGAGAAACTTCCTGAAAATGCTGCAAAGCTTGGAGACTATATCAAGTCCAAGTTGGAGACACAAGCTTCTTCCTCCTATCCAATAATCACTGAGATAAGAGCTGCGGGACTTATGATTGGAATAGAGCTAAATAAACCAATAGCACCTATTGTAAAAACAAAAATGTTTGAGAAGAAATATTTAATCGCAAATGTGGGCGAAAACATACTCAGAATACTTCCACCACTAATAATCACGCAAGCAGATGCTGATGAGTTTATTACAACACTACAAGCAGCAATAGACGAAGCGTTATAGGAGGAAAATGATGAAAGCAGTTTTATTACTTGAAGATGGCACATATTTCTCAGGCGAAGGCTTCGGTAAGAGTGGAGAAACAGCTGGTGAGATTGTATTTAATACATGTATGACAGGATATCAGGAAATAACCACTGACCCGTCCTATAATGGTCAAATTGTCACTATGACCTATCCCCTTGTAGGAAACTATGGGTTTAATGAGATTGATAACGAGTCCTATAAGCCCCACGTACAAGGCTTTATAGTTAAAGAGTTATGTTCAACTCCAAGTAATTGGAGAAATACGCTTGACCCAAACCAGTATTTTGCAAAGCATAATATAGTAGGAATTAAAAGTATAGATACTAGGGCTTTGACTCAACATATAAGAAAATATGGGAGTATGTACGGGATTATATCTACTGAATGTGGAAATCTTGATATTCTTAGCAAAAATCTTGATTCCTATAAAAAAATCCCTAGGAATCTAGTAATGGAGGTTACCTCAAAAACTCCCATACATGTTGCTGGCTCTGGGAAGAGAGTCGCTCTTTTAGACTTTGGTGTTAAGAGTAACATTGTACGCTCATTAAAGAGTAGGAACTGTGATATACACATCTTGCCTGCATTCAGCTCTTTTGAAGAGATTATGGCATGTAATCCAGATGGTATTTTACTTTCAAATGGCCCTGGAGATCCTAGAGATTTGCCTGTAACCAAGCAAACAATACAAAAGTTATTAGGAATTAAACCAATTTTGGGTATATGCCTTGGACACCAGCTCTTAGGCCTATCGTTAGGTTGTAGTGTAAGTAAGCTTAAGTTTGGCCATCATGGGGGTAATCATCCTGTTAAGGACAATATCACAGGTAAATGCTATATTACCTCTCAAAATCATAACTATGCAATTGATAGTAGTTCAAATGAGGATATAGAAATAACACATATAAATGTAAATGATAACACTATAGAAGGCTTCAGACACAAAACTCTGCCAATTATAAG
>JAEWAX010000136.1 GCA_023391425.1 Bacillota bacterium
CCAGAACAAGCTCATCATCCTTAAGCTTTTTGTAATTAAATTTACTTTTATCAAAAGGACCTTCAACTATGCCAAGATCAAAATTACCATTCCCAAGTCTTTTACAGATTTCTTCAAGGTTATGGACATGCATTATGATATCAATATTGTCATGTAACCGTTTATATTCACCTAACAAACTAGGAAGCACAAATTCACCAATTGTTAAGGTGGCACCAATGTTATATCTTTTTATAACAGCTGTTTTATTTATAAGCTTTCTTTCAATTAACATAGAATTTGCCTCAGCTTCCTTAGCATATCTTAGAAGCAGTTCACCCTCTTCTGTTAACGAGATTTGCCTACCTTTTTTCATTATCAATTTTACGTTATAATAATCTTCCAATTGCTTTATGTGTTGTGAAACTGCCGGCTGCGTGAGATTCAGCATCTCAGCTGCTTTAGTATAGCTTTTCAAATTTGCGACCTTAAGAAATGTAATAATTTTTGCGTCTATCATATGTTTTTAGCTCCTGACAATTAGTTATACTATATAATTGTATAACAATTGTAATTATCTGAAAAGCTTCATAAACAGAGTTCTAATGTTTGTTAGTAGTTTCTAACCCTCCGAATATTAGAATTACGATAAATTTTTCTTATGTATTTATAATAAATCATAATTTGTTTTTATAGTTCATTAATATTAAAATAATAGGTATAAAAAACTCTGGAGGTACTTATGAACTGGATAAAAAAAAATATCGCAGGAATATTATTATCATTTGTTATTGCATTAATCGCAACCTTGTTAGGAAACAAATTTCCTATTGTAGGTGGCTCGGTATTTGGTATAGTACTGGGAATTATTATAAATAATACGGTTGGAAAGCCTAAAGGCACTGTAACTGGTATTAAATATACATCCAAAAAAATTCTCCAATATGCAATTATATTATTAGGAACAGGGCTAAGTCTGACTCAAGTATGGAAAACGGGTGTTGATTCTCTAGCAGTAATGTTGTTCACACTGTCTTCTGCCTTCATTTCAGCCTATGCTTTTGGAAGGCTACTTAAAGTACCTTTTAATCTCACCAGCCTAATAGGTGTTGGTACTGCGATATGTGGTGGATCAGCAATTGCCGCAGTCTCACCTATAATAGAGGCAGATGAAAAAGAAGTTGCTTATTCTATCTCAACTATATTTTTCTTCAACATCTTAGCTGTTCTAATATTCCCACCACTTGGGCATTTGATGGGATTTTCTGACAACGCCTTTGGTTTATGGGCTGGTACTGCAATAAACGATACTTCCTCAGTTGTTGCAGCAGGCTATGCATTTAGTAATGAGGCTGGTGCCTATGCAACCATTGTAAAGTTGACACGTACTACAATGATTATCCCTATTTCATTAATATTTGCAGCAGTAACTATTTTTAATAAGAAAAAAGCAGCGAAAGCCGATGGTACAGTAAACTATAGTCTTAAAAGGATTTTCCCTTGGTTCATAGTTGGATTTTTAATAGCATCATTACTTAACACCTTAGGTGTTTTTAGTCAAAGTGTTGTTGAATTTCTCTCAACTGCAGGTAAATTTTGCATTGTAATGGCTTTATCTGCTGTAGGGCTCAGTGCAAACTTTAAAGATATGCTAAAAACTGGCTTCAAGCCACTTTTTCTAGGTTTAATTATATGGATTATAGTTGCAGTGGTTAGTATCGTAGTACAGTTTTCTATTGGTCAAATATAAGCCTTTGAACATGTAAAGATTGTAGTTTTGATGCAATTTTAACTTAACAAATGTCAGTTATACTAATTATCTAAAAGCTTGTTTAATAATATTTTCATAAAAAGACAATGCTAAGATAACGGGACTGTTGCAAAACTATATTGTTTTAGTTTTGCAGTAGCCCTATAAAAAACTTTTGGAGGTTATTGATTTTATTATGGGACAATTTCTGTGGCTTATACCTTTAGGTTTTATGGTTGGAACGTTCGGAACACTAATCGGAGCAGGTGGAGGGTTTATATTGGTACCAGTTCTTTTACTACTGTACCCTGATAAAAGCCCCGAAACCATTACAAGTATATCTTTGGCAGTAGTATTTTTCAATTCATTATCAGGTTCAATCGCTTATGCCAAGATGAAGAAAATTGATTATAAATCTGGAATAATATTTGCTGCTGCAACACTCCCTGGTTCAATACTTGGTGCTGTTACTACTTCACTAATACCTAGAAATATTTTTAATATTCTGTTTGGAGTATTACTAATTGCAGCTTCAATATTTCTTCTGATGAAGCCAGAAAATAGGAATGTTATAAAGGATAAAAAACCAAAGTATAATTTAACCCGTACAATTACTGATATTGATGGTACTGCCCATACCTATTCATATAACTCTGTACTTGGTATTATTATTAGTGTTTTAGTTGGATATCTTTCTAGTCTTCTAGGAATTGGAGGTGGCATTATCCATGTTCCAGTGCTTGTACATGCATTAAACTTCCCTGTTCACATTGCAACCGCTACTTCCCACTTTGTTCTAGCTGGAATGTCTCTATCCGGAACAATAGTACATGTTCTATCAGGTGCATTGTCTAAAGGAATTTTACAGACTATAGGTCTTTCAATAGGAGTGCTATTTGGTGCACAGCTGGGAGCACGACTTTCAAAACGCTTCCAAGGGGTCTTTATAATAAGAGGTCTGGCTGTTGCATTAGGATTGGTAGGAATACGAATTTTGATAAGCTAAAATAACTAATCTTCTTTTTATATATCATTCTTTTTATATATCATTCTTTTGTTATATGCAATAAGCTTAACCTTGTTAGGCAGTTAAATCCCAAAACACTGTTAATCTATCTTTTTTAAACTATATAACCCATATTCGTCCTTCTCAGCTTTAAGAACAAAATTAAATCTATCCACGTCTGTGCATAAGTAGAAATCTCTTTCTGGTGACCATTTTGATTTAGCAAGATCAAAAAACCTTTTACCACTACTATGTTTTAGACCTTCAATTTTTGAATTTATACCATATACTTTTTCTTCTAAAATACTCTTTATATACTCTGCACAAATAGTATCTTCATCAGATTGAAAGCTTCCTTCATATCCCATGCAAACTAATGATACCGTTTCAGGGTTTTTAGCCTTTATATATTTTGCTATTGCTTTAGAATTAACTAGACTTCCAGTAAGGATTTCATCTGCTTTTACTGCATGAACTATGCCTTGTGTCCCAGCACTTGTCGTGTGTACGACAGTTTTTCCCGAGAAATCAATGTTCTCTATATGTGTAGGAGAATTACCATAATTAAATCCAGGCTGAATTCTTTCTTTACGCTCTCCAATGAGTATATAGTCCGGATTTTCTTCCTTCAATTTATAAGCAATGTCAATATCACCTACAGGGATTATTCTTTTTGCTCCATTATTTACAACGTAACAAGCAACTGAAAATGCTCTAAAAACATCAATTATCACAGTTAACCCAATAGCTTCTTTCGCACCATCGAGTAACTGGAATATATTTATATTCAAAGTTGTAACCTCCGAGATTTTTTATTCTTCAAATGCATTCTTTGCGCTGTATGCTCTTACAAAGACTATACCGCAACCAATAACGAACGTAAAAATAGATAATAACTGTGAAGTGGATAATATTCCAATATTTCCACGATCCAAATCGCCCCTTAGAAACTCAAGAAAAAATCTTCCTGCACTATAAAGAATCAAATAAAGACCTGCTACTTGGCCATCAACCTTTTTCCTCTTTGCAAACATAATTAATATAAAGAAACTAAGAAAATCTAACCCACTTGAAATTAATTGTGTAGGAATCAAGCTTACTCCATTAGGAGCAAACTTCGATTGATGAAACACAATTCCAAATGGCATGGTAGTCTCTTTACCATAACAGCATCCCGCTAAGAAACAACCAATTCTTCCAAATCCCTGTGCTAATGCAATAGATGGCATAACCAAATCAAAATACTGTAGGAAATTTAGTTTTTCCTTTTTACAGTATAGAAAACCTGCCAAAACGCCTACAATTATACCTCCATATACCACAAAGCCATTTGATATATCCAATAATATTTTCGGGTCATTTATAATATTTTTAATTTGTGTTATGTAAAACAAAAGCTTTGCACCAAGTATTCCTCCAATTATGCACCAAATAACTAATGAAAAAACGCTTTCTTGCTTCAGATTCATTTTCTTTGCTCTGTATTCTACCACCAAATATGCTGTAATAATACCGATTGCAATCATCAACCCATATCCATGTATGGTAATTGAACCAATTGTTAACAAATCATTCTTCATTTTGAATCCTTTCAAAATACTTAGTAATAATTTATCTACCTTATTTATACATATGGTACATTTTGAAAAGCAATAAGTCAAGCAAATTAGTTATTGTAAAGAAAACTTAGTCTTTACCGAGCCGAAGGCGAAGGTAGAGGCTTAGTTGCACTTATACTTGAAAGGTGTTTAGCTAACTCTAAAGTATACAAACATATTCATTGAATGGCTATTATATTCGAGATTTTATAGTGTTGTGTTTTTATTTATTGTAGATACATAAGATATTAAAAGTTAGTTATTTTTTCTTTCTTATTTTAGCTTCTGAACGTTGTATATTTTCAGCAACTCTAAACTCAACTATCTTGCTAATTAACTCATAAGGCAGTGGCTTATCTATAGGAAATTGAACTGACCCTTTTGCTCCTTTATATTGCGATAATTCATTTTTAAATGCAGCAATTCCACTGGGTGTTGGATAAAATCCAATATGATTTTTGTAAGCAGCGAAATATACCAAATTCCCATGTAACACAAAAGCAGGCATTTGATAACTTATTTTTTCTTCTGCACCTGGTGCCGACTCCTTGATAACCTGCCTCAGTTTTATAAGTATTTTTTGAATTTCAGGAGAGAATTTACTAATATATTCATCAATTGATTCAAAAGTAGTATTGTTACGTTCCATGTATGTTCCTTTCTAAACCACTATCGCAGTCTTATAACCTTATAATCTGCCAATCTGTAATCTTATTTGTTTTAATAATATTATTATACCCTATTTCTTGCGTGCTTCAAACTTCCTTTAACCTGTAATAGAGCTTATACATAATGAAAAATACATCAATTAAAGTTAATAGAAGGATTTCCTCTTTTAAATGTAGAATTACGGAAGTAAAAATTATAGGAGGATTGCTATGTCAGTTATTGTTGGACTCTTTTTACCGTTAATAATTATGTTTGGAATAAATGGTGGGATAGGAGCAATTGCAGTTAGTATGGCTCAAAATAGAGGCTTAAGGCCAGTACCGGCATTCTTTGCCGGCTTCTTCGGTTCATTTTTAGCTTTATTTTTTATTGCAATGTTTCCGAAACATTCGAATTATTAAGTCTTTATAACGCAAAATGAAAGATTTCTATAATTAGAGAAGTATTATGTAAAATATTTGTAATTTTCCTTTATTTCGTATATTATTAACAAATACAAAAAGCATTATTTATTTAATGTTGAAAGGGGCTTTACCGTGGAAGAACTAAAAGTAATCTTAGAAAAATTTGCTGAGTCAGGTTGGGATTTAATTGCTATTCCCTCAAAAACATATCTTGATGGAACTGGGACAAAAGAAAATTTAATCAAAGCAATAGAACAAGCAGACAAAGAATGTGGAAACTGCGGTTGTGAATTTGATCCTCTATATAAGAAATGTATTGAATTGAAAGAGTTATTATAATCGTGAATTAATCGTATCACCTTTAATTCGCAATATTCTTATCTATTTAAAGGGAACTTTATGAGTTCCCTTTAAAACATTATATATCAATGCTATTCTTTAATATACCCTGATTTCCTAACCATACTTGGATAAATTATGTAATTTCTGCTAATAATATAATTACTACATAGAAATTATATAAATCAATCTCTAACCTATATTAGTCTTGAGGTTGGTAATAATTTCAACTTAGAATATTGTAATAACTTTATATGAGGTGGTTTTATGCGAATACCAACACATATCGGAATTATTCCAGATGGAAATAGAAGATGGGCAGTTTCAAATGGAATGAGTAAAGAAAAGGGATATG
>JAEWAX010000027.1 GCA_023391425.1 Bacillota bacterium
GAGGAGTCTTATTTCATATACTAATATTAATGTGCTTGCGTAATGCTCAGAAAAACTGTTGCACATGAGCTAAATAGTTTGTGGTGCAACAGCTTTTTTGTTTGAAATACAAAATGCCAAGTGTAAGTGCTGAATCTAACTTTTTCTTTTTCCGTATTGTGGAAAATATTTCACTTTTCACAAATTTATGAGTTTTTTCCCATATTTATTTTTTTTCGTTGTAATTTTCATTGATTTGATTTATACTTTATACAAAGATATGAATTTACACTTAGTTATTTTCAATTTATATACTCAATTTTACAATATACATAAAAAGACAATTTAAATGACTTTATAACATAAAAGAAACGCCGATATTATAACCTTTAATTAACTAAAGTTGTTATCATTAAGATCATTTTTAGATAGCAGGGAGACACGAATGATAATACTCTCTTCATTGTAGCCATCTCCCCTTATACCTTTTTCTACAAATAATAAGTAGTTAAATAAATTATAATAAAAATATAAGGGAGTGCATAAAAATGTTTGATAGCAAAGCGGAGAAAATTGAGAAATTAGTACTTAAAGGCAAATGGGATGATCTTGGCAATAAGTATTTGAATTCTGATACTGAAACAAGGCTAATTTTGGCACAAGAATGTGCGAAGTCAACAGATTATAACGTAAACAACTTATTATCAATATTGATGCGTGATACTGATGAAAAAGTAAAGTTGGCAGCAATTAAGTCTATTGGTGTTACAGGTAGAGATCATGAATGTTCACAATTAGAATGGCTCATGTCAAATACACCTGAGGATAAAAAAGAAATTATTGCTGCTCTACAAGATTCAATTTCTAAAGTTAGAAGAAAGAGATAAACAAGATTAATTTTTTAAAGTTGATATCAAACATTTTTTGATGATATTGAATATACTTACATATTCTGCAGACTGCATTTATAGTTAACTACCCCTCTTAACAGAGGGGTTTCTTTTGTGTTAAAAAGTAGTTACAAAAAAACAAAAAAAGTATGTTATAATTCTTAATACAAGCATTATCGATTCCTTAATTCAGGGGAAATACCAACTAACCTTGAATATAATACTATTTCGTATTTAAAATATAGAAAAGCCATATTTTAAATCACCGCTTTCGCGGTTCGCTGTATAAACAGCAGATCCATAGTATTAAACAACATTTGAGGGCTTTGCCCTAACGCCGCAGATGCGGCTATTTAAAATGTGATTTCACATTTTAGTTGCAAAATTAGTATAAGAACTCAGTATATAACGAAGAGTTTTTTATTTATATTTTTTTGGGCCATTAAGGCCCGCTGGAGGTAAAATGGGGAAAAAATTACTAATGGGTAACGAGGCAATAGCATTTGGTGCTATTAAAGCTGGGGTTAATGTAGTTACAGGATATCCTGGGACTCCTTCCACAGAAGTCCTTGAGACCATAGCGCATAATAATCCAGGTGATTTATATGTTGAATGGTCAGTTAATGAAAAGTCTGCAATGGAGATTGCGGCTGGAGCAGCATATAGCGGAGCAAGAGCGTTGGTAACAATGAAACAGGTTGGACTAAACGTAGCATCTGATCCGCTTATGTCTTTAGCTTATATAGGTGTTAAAGGCGGAATGGTTGTATTAGTTGCAGATGATCCGGGGCCATTCTCATCTCAAACTGAGCAAGATACCAGACATTTTGCAAGGTATTCAAATCTCCCGGTATTAGATCCTTCTACGCCAGAAGAGGCATATGAGATGATTCAATATGCATTTGAACTCTCAGAATTGGTAAAGTTACCTGTATTTATGAGGCCGACAACCAGAGTATGCCATGCATGCGGCACAGTTGATGTAATGGATGAAAGGCTAGAACATAAGCCTGAGGGTTTTGTTAAAGATCCTAATTGGGTTATATTCCCTAATTTAGCCTATAAAAAACACATTCATATCGAACAGTTACAGTTCAAACTTAGTGATATATTTTCACAGCTTAGGTTCAATAAAGTATATGGAGAAGGCAAGTTAGGAATAGCAGCATCTGGAGTAGCTTATACCTATGTTGTTGAAGCAGTAGAAAAGTTAAAAGCAAATGTAAAGGTTTTCAAGGTTGGAACGCCTTACCCGCTACCTAAGGATATGGCTGAAGACTTTCTTGAAGGCATGGATGAGGTTTTGGTATTTGAAGAACTTGATCCAGTTGTTGAAGAAGAATTGTCTATGCTCTGTGCAGCAAAGCAAAAAAACATAAAAATATTAGGAAAGAAAACTGAACATCTGCCCTTTGCAGGAGAATATACATTTGAGTTAGTATATATTGCAATAGCAAAGTTTATTGGCGTAGAGTTAAAAGAGTCTGTTGAAAAGTCAGCAGCACCGGCGTTGCCAACCAGACAGCCTGTACTTTGTGCTGGATGCCCCCATAGAGCTTCTTTCTATGCTGTAAAAGTGGCAATGAAGGGGCAGAAGGCTGTATTTTCAGGAGATATTGGCTGCTATACTCTTGGAAATGCAAAGCCCTTAGATATGGTTGATACCTGTCTATGTATGGGAGCAGGTATTACTGTGGCACAGGGAATCCAGAGAACAGAGCCTGATACCAAGAACATAGCTTTCATAGGAGATTCAACGTTTTTCCACACCGGAATTCCTGGAATAATTAATGCGGTATATAATAATACGGATATTACTGTAGTTATACTTGATAATAGCACTACTGCAATGACAGGACATCAGCCTCATCCCGGAATTGGTAAAACAATGATGAATAGTATCTCAAACAAAATAGATATCTATGGTGTTGTTAAAGCCTGTGGAGTTGGATATATAGTTAAAGGTGATCCAATGGATTTCAAGAATTCAGTTGAAATAATCAAGCAGGCAGTGGACCACAGGGGACCATCAGTTGTTATTTTTGAGTCACCATGTATTGCACTATTCAAACCAACTATAACGTACAAAGTTAATGAGAAATGCACAAACTGCAAAAAGTGTATTAATACTATTGGTTGTCCTGCAATCTCAAATGTGGATGGAAAGGTACAGATAGAATCTTCACTTTGCTATGGCTGTGGGCTGTGCACAAATGTTTGTCAATTTAGTGCCATTGGGAGGTGTACAAAATGATTGATTCAAAATATGACATCTTGATTTCAGGTGTTGGGGGACAAGGGACTGTACTTGCTTCAAGACTCATTGCTGCTGCTGCAATTAAACAAGGAATATTTGCAAGAACATCTGAAACCATTGGAATGTCTCAAAGAGGTGGATGTGTAGTAAGTCATGTAAGAATAAATAGTGAAAAGTCTAGCTCAATAATACCATTTGAGAACGCAAATATGATTATAGCTTTTGAATTGGCAGAAGCAGCTCGAAATATGTCTAGGCTTTCAGAGGATGGCTGTTGTATCATAAATACTCAGATAATTAAGCCAGTGTCAGCTTCTCTAGGGGCTTCGCAGTATGATGCTGAAGAAATAACAAAATATATAAAAAATAGTGCAAAAGAAGTTTACTTTATTGATGGCTATAATATTGCTCAGGAAGTAGGAACTGTAAAGGCAGTAAATGTAGTTCTGCTAGGTGCTGCAACTGCTGTGGGCAAAATGCCTTTTAGTAGAGACGTAATGCTTGAAGCTATTGTTGAAAATGTACCGCAAAAATTTAGAGATCTAAATAAAAAGGCTTTTGAAATGGGATTTGACTACATTACAAAGTAACTCTGTAATAGATAATGCTAGATTGCATTTAACTGCTTGTAAAAGTTCAAATAGTCGAACAAGCTACAGAATATACTCAGTATTGTACCAGATATGACACAAATTTTAATATAATTAGGAGGCCACAAAATGAGCATAAACAGATTAGGAAAGCAGAAACACATAGCTTTAATAGCACATGATAATAGAAAAGAAGATTTAATAAATTGGGCAAAGAGTAAAACAGATGTTCTTAGTAGGCATTTCCTTTGTGGAACAGGTACAACTGCTCATATGATCACTGAAAACACTGGTTTGCCTGTTAAAGCATATAAAAGTGGCCCATTAGGTGGAGATCAACAGATAGGTGCTAACATAGCGAATGGTGAAGTTGACTTTATGATATTCTTTTGGGATCCACTTACAACTCAGCCCCATGATCCCGATGTGAAGGCTTTGCTCAGAATAGCTGTATTATATGATATACCTGTTGCTATGAACCAATCTACAGCAGATTTCCTTCTATCTTCACGATTAATGGATGAAGAATATGAAAGAAACGTTATTGACTATTATAGTAGGATAAGAAAACAACATTTTGGCGGTTTATAAAAAACTTTGTAGACTTTTTTGGTAAAACTTTGTATAATAAAAGAAAAATTACAAATACAAGAGAAGAGATGAGTAGAGTTGAGAACAGACCAATTTGATTTATTCAAAAAAATGCTTCTAAATGTTAGTGAAAATAGTCCATTTTACAAAGAAAAATTAAAAAATAGCGGTATCAATGTAGAAGATATAACATCGCTAGAACAAATCAAAAACCTTCCATTTACTACAAAGGAAGAGCTAAGGGATGCATATCCACTTGGATTGCAGGCAGTTCCAGACGAAAAGATTGTTAGAATACATTCATCTTCAGGAACTACAGGAAAGCCGATAATAATTCCGTATACAGCTCAGGATGTAGATGATTGGGCTGTGATGATGGCTAGAAGTTTCGAAATCGCAGGAATCTCTCCTTTAGACAGAATTCATATTACACCTGGATATGGTTTGTGGACAGCCGGTATAGGTTTTCAAGCAGGAGCTGAAAAGCTTGGAGCTATGGCTATACCAATGGGCCCAGGAAACACAGACAAACAACTTCAGATGATGATGGATTTGAAGTCTACTGTAATAATTGGGACCTCCTCATACGCATTAGTTCTTGCAGAAGAGGTTGAAAAGAGAGAATTTCGTTCAAAAATAAATCTTAAAAAGGGTGTTATCGGCTCTGAGCGCTGGGGAGAAAAGATGAGACAGCGTATAAAGAATGAGCTTAGTATAGAAATTTATGATATATACGGACTTACAGAAATATATGGACCCGGTATTGCAATAGACTGTGAATGTCACGAAGGAATGCATTACTATGATGATTACTTATATTTTGAAATTATAGATTCTGAGACAGGTGAAGTCCTTCCAGAAGGTGAGACAGGCGAGCTTGTCATTACTACATTAAGAAAAGAGGGTGCACCTCTTCTGAGATATAGGACTAGAGATTTAACAAGGATAATTCCAGAAAAATGTAAATGTGGTCTGACATATCCTCGTATTGATAGAATTGTTGGCCGTACGGATGATATGGTAAAAGTTAAGGGTGTAAATATCTACCCTGGCCAAATAGACGAGGTTCTGAGAGAAGTTGATGGAGTAAGTAGTGAATATCAGATTATAATTGACCATATAAATGGTAAAGATGTTATGACTCTGAAGGTTGAATATAATTTAGATGGTAATACGGAGAGTGGAGATATAGAAAATAACATTGTAGATATTTTCAAAAAACGCATTGGAATACATATTATCGCCGAGGTTAGTGGAATAGGTACTCTTCCTAGAAGTGAAAAGAAGAGCAAGAGAATTCTTGATTACCGTCATTGCTAATTTATAATTATAAAATAGATTTATAACCTATAGTAAAGTAATAACATATAAAAAAATAATAATATATAAAAAAGTAATTCAATTAAAAGTAAGGTGTCGCACATGAGATAAAAGTGCATACCTTGCTTTTTTTGTGCATGTAGCTTATTTACCATTTACACTTTGTTCACAATTCAAACACAGGTTTTTCATATTATTTTAATATTATTTAATTAATACAAAAACATGGTAAAGATTCCCTAAAAAAGGACTGAAGAGGTGGATTTTATGCAGAAGAGCATAAAGGTAAATAAAAGAAATAAGAAGAAAATAATAACAACCTCAATTATAGGTGTGGTTATTATAGCAATTGTTGCCGGAGTATACATATTCACAAAAAACAACGCTTCAAGTACAACAGTATCTACACAACGAACCGTAAAGGTTACAAAAGGAAACATTGAAGTTAGTATTACAGGATCGGGTACTGTTACTTCAGCAAATACATCTGACCTAATGTCAAATGTAGAAGGTAAGATAACCAAAGCATATTTTAAGGAGGGGGATACAGTAAAAGAAGGAGATTTGCTTTATGAAATAGATGATAATGATGCACAGCTGAATATTCAAAAAATAGAAAACTCTATTAAGCAAGCACAACTTAACTCAAGCGGTTCTCAAAAAAGCTATTCAAATTTAACAGTTACGGCACCTTTCAACGGTAAGGTGACAGATATTAAAGCTGAAGAGGGAGAAGCTGTAAACAATGGCATGAGTTTATTTACGATTACTGAAACCTCAAAACTTACACTTTCAGTACCTTTTAGTACTACAGACATCCCAAATATTAAAATTGGTCAAAAGGTTCAGGTTAATTTACAAGAACACATGGACACTGTTGAGGGCGTAGTTACAGCAATTGATAACAATACACATACAGCATCGACGGGTGGAATTGTTAAAGATGTAGAAGTGACAGTTTCCAATCCAGGAACAATAACTGATTCATCGACAGCTAGCGTGAGTTTAATAACTGGTAATGGAACAGAATTGGAAAGTGGAGTCAGTACGTTTTCATATGCTAATAAGAAGACTGTTCAAGCTAAAACAGCAGGTGAATTTTCGTATGTGGCTATAAAAGAAAATCAATATGTCAACAAAGGTGACCTGCTTATAAAAATAGAGAATGAAGATTTAGATGTGACCTCGAAGACAAATAATTTGAAAATTCAGGACTTACAGAACCAATTAACAGCAGCAAAAAAGACCTTACAAGATTATAAGGTATATGCCCCATTTGATGGTACAATAACGGCTGTTACTGCTGTTCAAGGAGATAGCCTTGAACGTGGTGGTGCTTTGCTAAGCATAAGAGATTTTAATCAAATGGAGTTTACGATATCAGTTGATGAATTAGACATCTCAAAAGTAGAGGTCGGGCAGGATGTTTCAATAACTGTAGATGCGTTGACAGATACAGAAAAAACACCGCTTACTGGTAAGGTTAAATATAAGGCTATGGAGGGAACATCCTCCAATGGGGTAGCTACATATAACGTTACTATTAAAATAAATGAAACAGAGAACCTGCTTGCAGGTATGAATGCAAATGCAACAATTATTTTAGATAAAGCGGAGAATGCACTAGTTGTACCAATTGAAGCAGTGACTCAAATGAGAGATAAAGCTTTTGTATGGGTAAAGGGATCATCAGATAGCAGCAATGAGCAAGCATTAGCCTCTAACAGAGGAATGAACTCTCCAGGGAATATGGATGCTGCTCCTAGTAATGCATCTGGTGATATACAAAAATCTAACAAGAATAGATGGGCAAATGGAAAGAGTACTGCTTCTTCAACCGCAAGAAGTAAGATGTCACCGCGTTTTTCACAAAATCAAGCATATTATTCCAATGCGACTATGAAAGAGGTTGAGATTGGATTAACAAGTGATACATACATTGAAATAAAGAGTGGTCTGTCAGAGGGTGATGAAGTTGTACTTCCACCACTTGTAGCGGCTAGTAATGGTAAAAGCAGTACTGATTCAACTGCGAGAAGCTTCAACATGAGAGGTATGACTGGCGGCGGCATGGGTGGTATGAACGGCGGTATGGGTGCTCCTCCAAACATGCAATCACGTAGCGGTAATAGTGGTAATAAACGAAATTAGCAGAGTTAGCAAACTTATATAGGCATATTTTGAAGGAATGCAATAAAATACAAACCAGACGAGTTTGGCAATTGCACTCCATGGAGGCAATAATCATGATAAGAATAGAAAATATGAGTAAAGTCTATGAAATGGGTGATAACTCTGTATATGCATTAAATAGTATCTCATTACATGTTGCAGAACACGAATTTGTATCAATTATTGGTCCGTCTGGTTCTGGTAAATCAACGCTAATGAATATGCTGGGTTGCTTAGATGTTCCTACATCTGGGAAATATACTCTAGATGGGCATGAAGTAAGTAAGCTCAATGATAATCAGCTTGCTGATATAAGAAATAATAAAATTGGTTTTATTTTTCAAGGTTTTAACCTTCTAAAAAAACTTACTGCAGTTGAAAACGTAGAACTACCTTTGATTTATCAAGGGGTTAAACATAAGGAAAGACATAGAAGAAGTGTCGAGGCACTCGAGTTAGTTGGCCTTGGAGATAGGATTAACCATACTCCAAATGAATTATCAGGAGGTCAACAACAAAGGGTTGCAATAGCTCGTGCACTTGTGAGTAATCCACCATTGATATTAGCAGATGAGCCAACGGGAAATCTTGATACGAAATCAGGCGCAGATGTTATGAAAACGTTACATTTCCTTCATCAAAAGGGAAACACAATTGTACTAATAACACATGATAATAACGTAGCCGCCCAGGCACAAAGGATCATTAAAATCCAAGATGGTCAGATTATTGAGGATAAGGAGGCGGTGTAAATGGGCTTTTATCAAGCCTTCAAAATGGCAATTAAAAGTATTGTAGGGAACAAGGGCAGATCATTCCTTACAATGCTAGGTGTAATAATTGGTGTTGGATCTGTTATAACAGCAGTTGCTTTTGCTCAAGGAAGTACTGCAAGTATAACAGATTCAATCAAAGGACTTGGCAGTAATCTAATTACAATAACCATTACTGGAAGAGGTAGTAATCGGCAGATTACATATGCACAGTTGCAGGAATATGCTGATGAAAATAGTGATACGATTAGTATGCTTGCACCTACTGTAACAAACAGTATGACCTTAAAGGCAGGAACCTTAAGTAGAACAACCTCAGTAATTGGAACCAGTGAGGAATATGAATATATAAAAAGTAAGCATGTTTCTGCAGGAAGATTTATTACATCCTTTGATACTGATTATAAACTTAAAACAGCAGTTATAGGTACGGCTGTTGCAAATGACATATTTAAGGGAGAGGAACCTGTAGGCCAAACCATGAAAATCAATGGAGAGGAATTCAAAGTGGTTGGACTATTACAAGAAACAGATGGTAGTCAAGACTCAGGTGCTGATGATCAGGTAATTATACCAGTAACAGTTGCCCAGCGACTTAGCAAGAACGGGACTATCAGAAACTTTACCGTTCAGGCGGCTGATGCAAATAATGTTGACCTAGTAATGGATAATCTTACTACATATTTAACATCAGTATATGGTGATGAGGATTTATTTAAGGTTATGAACCAAGCAGAAATATTGGATACTCTTAATACTATTACAGATACACTAATGATAGTACTTGGAGGAATTGCAGCAATATCTTTGGTAGTAGGTGGAATAGGCATAATGAATATTATGTTAGTTTCGGTAACTGAGAGAACAAGAGAGATAGGTATCAGAAAAGCTATAGGTGCTAAACGTAAAAGTATCATGACTCAGTTCTTAATTGAAGCGATAATGATAACTGGTATTGGTGGAGTGGTGGGAATTTTGATGGGAGTTAGCTGTATACACTTTATTATCGGTGGGTTTGGTATAACCACAGAGGTATATTCACCATTTTGGATGATACTTTCCTTCGGGATATCCCTTGGAGTAGGAATAATTTTCGGATTATTCCCAGCATACAAAGCCGCACGGCTAAATCCTATTGATGCCCTTAGATTTGAGTAATTAAAATTAATGAACTTAAAACAGGAGGTTGAAACAATGCTTAAGAGAATAATTACATTTATGTTGGTTGCTGCCTTAATGCTTTCAACTACAACTACATTTGCTGCAAATACTAATACAGAATCAAATGTTGCAACGATAGCTACTACAACTACTAAAACGGACATACAGAGTAAGTCCGATTCAATGGATAGTCTATCCAAATTGAGATTGATGGGTATTGTGAATGATTCTGACTTAAATATGAATGGCGATATGACTAGAGATGTATTTTCTAAAATAATAGTTAATGTAACTGGAAATTACGAAATGGCGCAATCATTGTTAGGTTCTACAACTTTCTCAGATGTATCTAAGACATCTGCGTTTTGTGGATACATAAATGCGGCTATAAAAAAAGGATATTTAACTGCATATTCAGATGGTAAATTTAAGCCTAAAAATGCATTGAATTTTGCACAACTATGTACTTCAATGGTTAAAGCTCTAGGCTATACTAGTAGTGATATTGTAGGAACATGGCCTAACGGTTATATTGAGAAGGCTAAGAGCCTAGGACTTACAACGGGCTTTAGTCTTAAAAGTAATGATACAGTATCTACAAAAAATACTATTACAATGATTGGTAGAATGCTATATACAAATATAAAAAAAGCTAATGCAACGGATGAAGATAAGACACTTAATGACTCAGTAGGACTACTTGAAAATCAATCAAACTGGGTTTACAGCAAACCAGAAATTGCTCTAAACTTTAACCCCGCTAGCAAAAAGCTTGGAAGCATTACCTTTGATCCAAGTGTATCAATTTTGAAAAGTACAACAGATAATAGTGTAACCCCCGCCACGACAGTAGCTGGAGAACTAATCACCTTAAATGATATTGAGGAAAAAGATGTTGTTTATAAGGTATATAATAAGATTGGTGTTCTAATGTATTATTTAGTTGTTGATAATAAAATTAGCGGTGAGATTACCAGTATACTCCCAAGCAAGTATTCTCCTACGTCGATAAAAATAAATGATGTAAGTTACTCTTTAGGTGAATATGCTAAAACAGATAAATTCAATTCGTCTAACGGAGCTTTTAATGTTGAAGACGATGTTGAAGTTCTGCTCGGATACGATGGCAAAGTTGTAGATGCATATAATACAACAGATGATAACAATGAAATGTATGCTTTTGTTGTCAGCTGGGCAACAAAAGTTTCTAAAGAAACAGCTAATTATGGTGAGCAATATTATACCGTTGACCTCTTAAAAGTAGATGGAAATATAAAGACCTATAAGGTTAAGGAGAATCCTTATTACTATAAATGGAAACTTGTTCAATTTTCAGAAGTGAGCGAGGGCACAGTTTCTTTGGTTAATCTAAACTATACGACTATCGGAGATGTTGCAATAAATAAATATGAAGGAAAAGTTGGACAGAGCTATGCATGTGATAATATTAAAATATTCAATTACACTGACTCTAAGGTTGGTTTAATAAGCTGGAATAGTATTCCAAATGGTACTCTGAGATCAGGAAAAGTTAAGTTTATAGGAGTAACAGGTGATTTTGGAGATGTTAATGTAATGTTAGTTAATGATGCATTAGATGAACAGTATCAAGATATGGCAGTACAAAAAATTGTTATACCAAAAACGACAAAAGAGCAGTATGAATATACTTTAGTATCTGGGAGTAGTAAATATACATATAAATCAGCTGATAAAATCACAGGTGCTACAGTTGGTTCAGTGTTGAAAATGAAAATAGATACTAATAAAACTACACTTGATAAATATGTAAATGCAAATGCTACAGGAGTTGTTCAAGCAATTGATAGTAAGCGTATAAAGATAAATAATTATATTTACATGATAGATTCTGATGTTAACATATATATTGTGGATAATTCGGGTGCTTTGACGGTTAATACAATAGACGATATAAAGGCAGCAAAAAATAAAGGAAGTGTAAAACTGTATTGTGACAGAGATTTAAATGAAGGCGGAAAGGTACAGTCAATAGTATTTATTATGAATTAATTAGTTGATGAAGAACATTGACATGTAAAAATTGCTCGTTTAATTTCAAAGAACTTAAAGAAAGGAAGTGCAATTCAGAAACTTTAGTATGAAACGTGCAATTTTTAAATTTTTGATGGGAAAACTGCATATATTTAGTACTTTAATTAAATAATAAGATTACATTCTATTTAAAAACAAAAACATTAAGGAGGAATAATTAGAATGAAGAAATTATCTGTTATAGTACTAATTGTAACATTGGCATTGAGTATGGCTGCATGTGCAAAGACTGGTGTACCTGGAACAACAACTACAGTTCCATCAGTGACTACTACGTCACCATCAGTGACTACTACGTCACCATCAGTAACCACTACGTCACCATCAATGGCAACTACATCACCATCAACGGCAACAGTTTCACCGTCAACGGCAACTACATCGCCATCAACGGCAACTACATCACCATCAACTGCGACTACATCACCATCAACAGCAACTAAATCAAAATAATGCTTTCTACTCAGAAAGCACTTGATAATGAAAAAGAGAAGGCAATAAACAATGAAATCCATGAATTTGTACGTGACAGATTCATGGATTCTTGCTTTTATTGGTTAAAAAAATAGGCTATGGACTTCAACAAAGAAGTATTAAGATTAGAGAATTATATAATTTATGATAAATTTTTGTATAAGTATGCATATTGATTTTATATTAAAACTAATATAGAATATAGTACGAATAAGCTATAACGTTTCTAATCGTTATATGCAAGCTAGTATTAAAATAAATTGGCAGAGTAGATTTTTGCGCGTTAAGTGCTAGAAGGACGGGAAGTTGCCTTTTAGACGAAAAACATAGGGACATTTAGTGCCTTATAGTTTGCGGTGCAAATCTCGCATTCCGCTGCCACAAAAAGAGAAAACCTCTTTTATGTGGCTTTTACATTAAAATTGGGGCATTTTTACGTCCCACACATTAAAAGGAGGTAGTGCATCATGCACGACAAGATTAGAAATATTCTATTTGTAGGTCTTTTTATTTCACTTCAAATCATTTTAACAAGATTCACTTCTGTAGAAACCCTAACCGTGAGAATATCCTTTGAGTTTATAGCTATTGCTATTTCGGCTATTCTATTTGGACCTGTTACAGCAGGGGTTGCAGCTGCAATAGCTGATGTTTTAGGAATGCTTATATTCCCAAAGGGGCCATACTTCCCAGGCTTTACTTTGAGCGCATTCCTTTCAGGATTTTTATATGGCTTGATACTGTACAAAAAGAAAATAACCATTGCAAGGACTTTTATTGCCTCGCTTGTGGTGATTGTGACTACTGGCTTGATATTGAATACACTTTGGTTGACTTATCTGTATGGAAATGCAGCATATGCTGCTTTAGTAGCTAGAGTCATAAAGTGTGTGGTTTTCTTACCAGTACAAACGTTTATGATTTATTTTACATGGAAATATGCAGGACCTGTTATTAGTGGAACTATAATGCGTAAACAGGGCTTTTAATTACTAATTCACTTGCCCAGTGATTGTATACTGGGCAAGTTGGCTTAGTAATATTTAAATAATATCTTACTTTTTTAAGACATTTTATTAATCGTTACGTATTAAGTTATAATTAAATAAAATGGGAGTTGAAAATATTGAAAAGAAGATATTTTACGTTAATAGCACTTTCACTTATACTTGTTATGTTAGTTCTTTCGACTGGTTGCGGTGTTAGGATTAATGGAAAAGAATACGAATTATTTTCTGTAAGTGAAAAGGATAAAGAAAATATTCTCAATGATTTAGATGAGTCACAAGATAATCAGCAAATTTCAGAGGAAAAGCAAGATGTCAATCAATTAGAAGTTTCTAATGCTGCTGGGAATATCTCTATTGAAAAATCAGAAGGCACTCAGATAAAAATTGAAGTTGATAAAAAAGTAAGAGGTGCATCCAAAGATAAAAAGGATACCATTCTAGGCAACATGAATGTCAAGCTGGAGAGAGCTGGCAAAGTCATTAAAGTCGTTGTAAAGACAAAGAATGGAGAGGATTTCTGGGATTGGCAAGAGCATAACCATAAAGTAACTCAGACTACCATAAACTACGATATTTCACTACCGGAGGGTATTGATGTAATAGAAGTAAATACTGGAGCTGGAAATATTGATGTCAAAGATGTATCGGCAAAGCTGTCACTGGAAACTGGTACAGGTAATATAGATGTTCAGGATGTAGTAGCGTTGGAGGATAATTCGCTTAATACAGGAGCAGGTAATATTGATTTTAATGGTAGTGTTGAGAAGATAAGCTCATTCGATGCTTCGACTGGAGTTGGAAATGTTAAGTTTAGAGTTCCAGAAGGCACGAAAATGTCGCTTGATGCAGACACTGGAGTGGGTGTTTTGTCTGGTAAATTTATTAATACAACTACCGATGATAAGTTCCACTTTTCGGGAGATATTAATGGCGGAGGTCCGAAAGTAAAATTAAATACTGGCGTTGGTAATGTAAAGGCTGATGATAATTAATTGTTTGGGGAGCTTTTAATCTTATAAAAATTAGACATCGGATAAGCATGAAAAATGGGCTGGATATAAATGGAAAATTATATCCAGCCCATTTTTCATCTTTACAAGTAAAAATTTATAACAATGCTTTAACTGATTCCCATAGAACGTCACATAATTCGCAATTGTTGCCGTCAACATCAAAGCTACTGTTACTTGAAAAATCATCTTTTCCAATATCATAATAGTAGTCATCAAATGAAGCTGAGAGATAAAATCCGCCTTGCCCAAATTTTTTTCTTTCAAGAATATCAATCATCTGACCTATATCAAGGAGAGGAACACAATCTTGCTTTAAGAAAGAATCTGGTCTTTGAAATTCAAAATTGAAATCTTCGTCAAAAGCGAAATCCTGCTCAGAATCTTCCGCAGTTTGGTCTATTTCCTCATTATTTTCATTTACTTCACTTTCATTTATATCTTCAATTCCGCCTATTCTATCCGAGGAGATATTGTCGGAGCAAGCTTCTTCTTGTATTATTATTTGCTCATCTGTCATAAATTTTAAATCATACAACAGCATGTCATGGTGCTTCAATAACTTAATTCCACCAATAACAAAGGTTATCTGACCAAATTTTTCTTCAGCAGCATCTATACATACAGTTGCTACGGCAGGATCGTATATATTTGGAATCCAAAGATCACAAAGATTCTGCTTTTGCTCAAGGGTTAAGTTCTCAAGATCTTTTCGAGTTATCCTTAACTTCATGCGGTTATCCTCCATAAATGTATTAAACTGAACCTATGAAATATTCTTTTACTTGTACCAATAAGAGTTCAGTTGCATGAATATTATATTATAAATTTTGCATGTTGTCATTAAGTTGTAGTAAAGTGGCACTTCAACCCTGGACTGAGATTTCAAAGTTCTAGAGGAAGTAAAACTCCCTCTGGAACTTTGAACTTTGCTTATGATAAACTATAAATAGTACAAAATAACTTGACAGAGAACACTAGTTTGATAAATAATGTTTAGGTGGAATAATTTTTGGAGGAACTACTAATGACAAAAGAAACTCAGAAGACGGAATACGGAAATGAAAGCATTTCATCACTAAAAGGAGCAGATAGAGTTAGGCTACGCCCGGGAGTAATATTTGGGTCAGATGGTCTTGAAGGCTGCCAGCATTCTTTCTTTGAAATTTTGTCAAACTCGATTGATGAAGCTCGTGAGGGATATGGAAATGTTATAGAGGTAACGAGATTTGCCGACTGTTCTATTATGATTCAAGACTGGGGAAGAGGTGTTCCTCTAGACTATAATACAAACGAGGAACGATATAATTGGGAATTGGTATATTGTGAGCTCTATGCAGGTGGAAAATACAAAAATAATTCAGGTGAGAATTATGAATATAGCTTGGGTTTAAACGGATTAGGTGCATGTGCAACTCAGTATAGTTCAGAATTCTTTGATGTTACTGTGTTCCGTGATGGCTTTAAATACCAATTACATTTTGAACATGGAGAAAATGTAGGAGGCTTGAATAAAGAAAAATGCAAATATTCACAAACTTCTACAATACAGAAATGGAAGCCTGATTTAGAGGTGTTTACAGATATAAATATTCCACTTGAATTTTTTCAGACTGTATTAAAAAAGCAGGCAGTTGTTAATGCTGGATTACGCTTTGTTTTAAAGGACGAGGAATCAGGAGAGACATTCCTGTATAGCTATGAAAATGGTATAGTGGACTATGTTAAGGAGATTTCACAGGATAATGGCTTTACAGAAGTACAGTTTTACGAATCTTCTGCTAAAGGTAAGGATAGAGAAGATAAACCTGAATACAAGGTGAAAATGCAGATAGCTTTTTGTTTCAATAACCAAACAAATTTACTGGAATATTACCATAATTCTAGCTTTCTTGAATATGGCGGAGCTCCGGACAAAGCCATAAAGAGTGCCATGATATATGAAATCGATAAATGTATAAAAGCAAGGGGCAAATACACTAAGGATGAAGCTAAGATTACCTTTACAGACATTGAAGATAGCTTGATACTGGTAGTTAATTCATTTTCAACAGTAACAAGTTATGAAAATCAGACAAAAAAATCAATTACTAATAAATTTATTCAAGAAGCAATGACAGATTTTTTAAAGCAACAGTTGGAGATTTATTTCATTGAAAATAAGATTGAAAGCGACAAGATAATAGAGCAAATTCTAGTAAACAAGAGAAGCCGAGAAACGGCAGAGAAAACTAGAATAAATATAAAGAAAAAGCTTAGTGGTAACATTGATATTTCTAATAGAGTTAAGAAATTTGTTGACTGCAGAACAAAGGATATCTTAAAAAGAGAGATATATATTGTTGAGGGAGATTCTGCTTTAGGAGCCTGTAAGTTAGGGCGTGATGCTGAATTTCAGGCTATTATGCCTGTTAGAGGCAAAATACTTAATTGCTTAAAGGCTGATTACGACGGTATATTTAAAAGTGAAATTATCACAGATCTTCTAAAAGTTCTTGGATGTGGAGTGGAAATAAAGTCAAAGCATAACAAGGAACTAAATACCTTTGAGTTAGAAAACCTAAGATGGAATAAAATAATTATCTGTACCGATGCGGATGTTGATGGATTTCAGATAAGAACTCTTATTTTAACTATGATATATAGACTTGTACCTACGCTTCTACTTGAAGGAAAGGTATTTATTGCAGAGTCGCCTTTGTTTGAAATAACTTGCAAAGACAATCATTACTTTGCGTACTCTGAAAAAGAAAAAACTGATATTTTAGTTAAACTCGAAGGTAAGAAATATACAATACAACGTTCAAAAGGGCTTGGTGAAAATGAGCCAGATATGATGTGGCATACAACAATGAACCCGGCAACTAGGCGATTAATCAAGGTTATGCCGTCTGATGTGGAGGATACTATTCAGATGTTTGATGTACTTTTAGGTGATAATCTCTCAGGTAGAAAGCAATTCATTGAGGATAATGGCAACAGATATTTAGATTTGATTGATGTAAGCTAAAGCTGAGTACAGTGGTTTAGCTGTAAATATATATGATTTGGGGTTGCTTAAGCTTCAGAGAGAGTCAAACTCCATATGAATACAAGGCTCTGTTTACCCGATGTCTACCGCCGCTAATACTCCCACTTCTATAAAGTGGAAGATAAGCGGCGCTACGACCCTGGATAACGATTTCTAAGATTCAG
>JAEWAX010000028.1 GCA_023391425.1 Bacillota bacterium
CCCGCCTTGTTTGAACCTAAAGTATTTAAACAATTCTTGAATATTAACTGGATCAATTTACTACACCAATATAATTTGGAACTTGAAGACATAAAAATTTATAATTTTACAAAACTAATAACGGCAACTAAGTAAACAAAAAGTCCTCAAGGATTTCTCCAAGAGGACTTTTCTTTGCTGATTTATATCAGCATTCATAATTTTAAAATGGCGACCCGGAACGGGCTCGAACCGTCGACCTCCAGCGTGACAGGCTGGCATTCTAACCAACTGAACTACCGGGCCATTTAAAAAGTATAATGGTGACCCATAGGGGACTCGAACCCCTGTTATCGCCGTGAAAGGGCGGTGTCTTAACCTCTTGACCAATGGGCCATTTAAAGCATCGTCTAACTTTCGCAAGCTGACAAAGTATATTGTACTTAGGGTTGTTAAAAATGTCAAGCAAATTCTAAATCTTTTTTGAGCAATTTGTTTCCGCTGCATTACTGTCTAAAAAGCCTTTAAACTCAAGCTGTTTAAAGGTTTATGGTGACCCATCGCAGGTTCGAACTGCGGACACCTTGATTAAAAGTCAAGTGCTCTACCAACTGAGCTAATGGATCATATCATTGCGGTGTTTTCGACCACAGGTATAAATGATACTTAATAAATGCTAGTTTGTCAACACTTTTTTTAAAATACTTGAAAAGTAATTGAGAATTTCCACATAATACAAAACCTAGTGTATTTTACCACTAGGTTTTGTAAATAATTTTGAATTAATATTTTTTACTGAATTAAGCCTTTTTTATTATCTGTTCCCTGTCTTTTCCAACACCTATTAAGCCAATCTTAACACCAACAAGCTCTTCTATCCTGTTAAGAAACCTTTTAGCATTAACAGGCAAATCATCAAAGGATTTTATATTTGAAATATCTTCATTCCAAGGTTCAAAGACTTCATAAATAGGCTCGCACTTTGCAAGCTCATTTAGGCTCGCTGGGAAGGTTTTAATAATCTGTCCATCTTTTTTATAGCCAGCACAAAGTTTTATCTCCTTAAGCTTTCCAATGGTGTCTACGTGGTTTATTGCTAAAGCTGTTAATCCATTTATTTTTGCAGCGTATTTAATCATAACAGTATCAAGCCAACCACACCTTCTAGGTCTTCCAGTAGTTGTACCATATTCCCAGCCAAGTTCTCTAATTGTATCGCCCACTTCATTATCTTGCTCAGTAGGGAACGGGCCAGCTCCAACCCTTGATGTATAAGCTTTTAGAATACCGTAAACCTCATTAATATATATAGGACCAATTCCGGAACCAGTACATACTCCACCAGCAATAGGATTTGAGGATGTAACATATGGATATGTTCCAAAATCAATATCCAAGAAATTAGCCTGTGCACCTTCAAACAATATATCTTTTCCTTCATCTATTGCATTTGCCATGATACTGGTGGTATCAGTAACATATTTCTTTAGTTGTTCAGCATAACCCAAGTACTCCTCAATAATAAGATCCGCTTGGTATGGTTTCCCTCCATATACTTTCTCTATTATAAGGTTTTTTAGGTCTAAATTTGCTTTAACTTTTTTTATAAATTCTTCCTTTTCCATTAAGTCGCACATTCTAATACCAGAGCGCTCAATCTTATCTGCGTAACAAGGTCCTATGCCTCTCTTTGTAGTTCCAATTTTATTACCATCTGACCTAAAATTCTCTTGAAGCTCATCTAGTCCAATATGATAAGGCATTATAACATGAGCTCTATCACTTATTAAAAGGTGGTCAGTTGTTATACCCCTTTCATTTAAATCCTTCATTTCCTTGAGTAAAACAGCTGGGTCTATAACAACACCATTTCCTATAATACAAGTTTTATCAGTATGGAGTATTCCTGATGGAATTAAATGTAGAGCATACTTAACCCCATTTGCAACTATAGTATGTCCTGCATTATTTCCTCCGGAAAACCTCACAATTAAATCAGACTTTTCAGCAAGCATATCAATATACTTACCTTTACCCTCATCACCCCATTGAGTTCCTACAACTACTCTTACCGCCATTATATAATCCTCCTGTCTATTAAATAAAAGTGCCTATATTTACAATCTAAAAAGCACTATACTTAATTACAAAATCAACCTACTAAATTATAACTTAGTAAATATTATTATTCAACTTATACTTTTTAAACGCACGCTAAAAAAGAGACTATTCTCACAGTCTCTTTTTTATAATTATTAAAAATAATTACTTTGATTCTAGATACTTATTTAAATCTTCAATTAACTTATCAGCATCAATTCCATGAATTGCACAAGCATCTTCTATACTTTCCCCTGAAGAAGATGGGCATCCTAAGCAGTGCATACCACTATTTAGAAATATAGGTATAGTACCCTTGTCCAACGTTAAAACATCAGAAATAATCATATCCTTAGTTACTTTAGCCATATAATAAACCTCCTTAATTTTTGTTATAATATTATTTCATCTTACTTATAATTATTATACACTATTGACTTTTAAAAATATATATTAAAATAATACTAGTATCGAAATATTACTCATTCTTGGAATATTTACGTAACGAAATACCGGTAATTATTTATTCAAACTAGTATTATGATTTCTATTTGCACTTTCTAAATTCAGCTTTGCCAATTTCATATAAATTATTCCCATAAGAATCAATTATAACTGTAAGTGGAAAAGCATCCACTACTAGTCTTCTTATTGCCTCAGCTCCTAATTCAGGAAAAGCAATTATTTCTTGACTTTTGATGCATTGTGCCATTAAAGCCCCTGCCCCTCCAATTGCACCAAAATATACTGCGCCATATTCTTTCATTGCACTAATAACATTCTCGCCCCTAAGACCTTTCCCTATCATTCCAGTCTGTCCAAGCTTGATTAACGTAGGCGCATATGCATCCATTCTGTAACTGGAAGTTGGCCCAGCTGATCCTATTACTTCACCTTCTCTTGATGGACATGGTCCAACATAATATATTGTTTGATCCTTAATGTCAAATGGCAAATCCTTATTTTGATTTAACAACTCTATCAACTTCTTATGCGCAGCATCTCTTGCAGTATATATAACTCCGCTTAGAGAAATAGTATCTCCAGCTTTAAATGTCCTTACAATATCTCTACCAAATGGTGCTATTATGTTGTGGTGCATATGTTTTCCCCCGTTCTGTTTTATACTTCTAATTCATGGTTCTAACCTTAACTTTAACTTCTTAATTCCACCTTGACTAATGCCTTCTAAATTTCAACTTATAATATGGCTTCTGCGTGACGGGTTACATGGCAGCTTATATTCACCGCCACTGGCAATCCTGCTATGTGAGTGGGATATGTCTCAACATTTACTGCTAGAGCAGTATTAATACCACCCAAGCCAGCTGGCCCGACACCAAGCTCATTTATCTTTTGAAGCATCTCGTTTTCCAAATTTTGGACGTACTGAATGCTACTTCTTACGTTAATAGGTCTTAGTAATGCTCTTTTTGCAAGAATTGATGCTTTCTCCATCGTTCCACCAATGCCTACTCCCACAACTATTGGAGGGCACGGGTTAGGTCCTGCTTTTTCCACAGTTTCCAGTATAAAGCTTTTAACACCTTCTAAGCCATCTGATGGCTTAAGCATTTTTAATGCGCTCATGTTCTCACTTCCAAAACCCTTTGGAGCAAGTTCTATTTTTAAAGAGTCTCCTGGAACAATTTCAAAATGTATAACAGCTGGTGTGTTGTCACCAGTATTTACTCTTTCGATAGGGTCGCTGACTACAGATTTTCTTAAGTAGCCTTCATTATATCCCCTTCTAACGCCCTCATTTATGGCATCTGAAAGACCTCCTCCAGATATATGCACGTCTTGTCCTATAGTAACAAAAACCACTGCCATTCCCGTATCCTGACATATTGCCACTCTCTTATTCGCTGCAAGTTCTGCATTAGTTATTAACCTATTTAGAATTTCTGCTCCAATTGGAGATTGTTCACTCTGCAAACCTCTTTTCATGGCCTGTTTTATATCTTCATTTAGATAGTAGTTTGCATTCATACACATATTTCTAACTGATTCTATTATAGTATCAACATCAATATACCTCATGCTATTAAAGACCTCCATTTTTTAAACAATCTATAATTATCTTATTTCTAGTATCATAATACCCCATATGATTCCAATTAATTTTACTTTTTGTGCATACTAATTTCAATACTTTTTTAAACATAGGCAGATTTCTAAGGTTTAGGGAGAGTGATTTTTGCTCTCACTAAACCTTAGGAATAGCAATCCAGGGTCGTAGCGCCGCTTATCTCCCACTTATAGAAAAGGGGGAGTATTAGCGGCGGTAGACATCGGATAAGCAGACTTCTTAGGTTCAGGGAGAGTGATAAATTGTTAATACATTATGTACAAATTATAAATAATTATATCGCGTGATATATATTGAAAGACAAAACGATAATATTTTAGTATAATTAACATATGGAAAGGAGGTCATTAATTGAGCCAATCTGTTAGTAATATATTAGTTTGTGTCACTCAACAGAAAACCTGTGAAAGACTTATTAAAAAAGCATTAGAGTTTTCAAATGATAAAGATTCAATATTTATTATACATGTAGCAAAAAATAATTGGAGCTTTCTTGATAACGAAAAGGAAGGTGAAGCGCTAGAATACCTTTTTGGGATTGCAAAATCTATTGGAGCCAACCTTACAGTTTTAAGATCCGATAACATTGTTGAAACAATTGTTGAATATGCACATGATAATAAAATTGACTTATTAGTTTTAGGTGACTCTAAGGGTGATCATAGTGAAAACTATTTTTATAAATCATTAAAATCGAGCTTAGATAGCGTTGAAATACATGTTGTGCCGAATTAATACAGCTAATGTTAAAATTTTTTCAATTTTGATGGTACAAAGTTACTATTTTCCCTTGAAAGGCTTGACTTTAAAGCACTTTCATTATAAAATAATGTCGAATTCCATTTTTAGGAGGTTGTATAATGAATAAATCAGATTTAATCAACTCAATCGCATCAAAATCAGGCTTGAACAAAAAAAATAGTGAAGCGGCTTTGAATGCATTTATTTCTTCAGTTGAGGATACTCTTAAGGCTGGCGAGAAAGTTACTTTAGTAGGTTTCGGAACCTTTGAAGTAAGAGAAAGAGCAGCAAGAAAGGGTAGAAACCCACAGACTAAGCAAGAAATAACTATCCCAGCATCAAAAGCACCAGTATTTAAGGCTGGTAAAGGATTAAAAGATAACGTTAACGCTTAATCTATTACATAAAAGCCCTGATTTTTATCAGGGCTTTTTGTATATATCAAAACTTTTAACCAATTAGAGATTTAATAAAAATTTAATTGTTTATTCGTATTTTTTCAATAAGCTGACATATAAACTGTGAATTTGTCAGCCTGCTTTTGGTATTGTTACTATCTTTTACATTTTCAATGCAATTCCTGATAGCCCTTTCTACCTTCTGAACCGAAACATTATTTTTATTTGCAATTGTCCTATAAATACCTTTTGGCATAGAACCTGTTTGACAATAGCTATCAAATACCAGTGTAATAATATCTCTTATATAGCTATACCCTGTCATGTGTGCTTTCAAGCCATATTCCCGCATGTATTTTGTTGCTAATACCATTAATTCATCATCATATGGATTTTTGGTTTTAACAGTTATAATTTCCTTTTGGTTTTCAGTTTTATAATATATGTCTTTACTTTCAGCGGAATATAACTGTCTTATTCTTGATGCAATAACGGCTTCATCAAATGGCTTTAATATGTAATAAATAGCTCCCAGATTCATAACTCTAGATATATAGTTTTCCTGACTGATGGCTGAAAAAACAATAAATATAGGTCTATTTTCGCTTATGTTAGCTTTAGCATATTCTAAGACACCAACACCATCTAACTTAGGCATAATAATATCTAGTAAAACAACATCAGGTTTTTCTTTAATAATATGTTCAATTGTTTCAATACCATCTTGAGCAAAAGATAATTCAAAGTCCTCGTACTCACTTAGCTTATCTAAAAGCTTCTGTGCTGCTAATAAATTATCATCTGCTATCAATATTTTAATTTTACTCATTGTATCTCTTTTTTACCTTTTCCTTTTTCAATAATTATCGACTAAAGTGTAGAATTTATTATATTTAGAATACTATTACATAATAATTGTGGATCAGTAGAATTGCATTCTAAAATTGTATCAGCAAACTTGTAATACAAAGGACTTCTCTCATTGTATAAATCAAGTAAAGTTCCATTTGTCCTGACTAATTTTCTGGACGAATCCATTCTTTCTTCAATAATCTCATATCTCGTATTTAAGTATATCACAAAACCTATAGATTTAAGATAATTTATTGCCAAATTACTGTGAACAATTCCTCCCCCAGTGGCAAGCACAAAATTGTTTTGCTTAATAGCCAGAACTGCTTCATCCTGAATATTAAGAAAGAATTCACGTCCATTTTCTTCAACAATTTGCCTTGGAGTTTTACCAGTTTTCTCAATGATAAGCTGGTCACTATCTATAAATTTGTAATCAAGTTTATTGGCCAATAGCTTACCTATAGTCGTTTTACCACATCCAGGCATACCTATGAGAATAATATTATTTTTTCTATCATTCTGCATCATAAGCTATCCCACCTAGAATCCATATCAGTAACGCTCTTTAAACCAGCTGACATCATGATACTATCAACTAAGGCAATTCTCACCATTGCTTCACAAATCGAATAAACCCTTGGTACTAATGATGGATCACTTCTCGATGCAAACTTGTGTACTATAGGCTCAAGCGTTGCTACATTTACTGTCAACTGCTCCTGCATAATAGTTGGAGTTGGTTTTACTGCAACACGTATACGTATTTCTTCACCATTTGATATGCCCCCAAGCATACCACCTGCTCTATTTGTTTTAAATCTTATACGACCTGTTTCTTTGTCATAATAAGGTGTATCATTGCACTCAGAACCTTTTTTTGATGTTACACCAAAACCCTCTCCTATTTCAATACCCTTTACTCCACCAATTGACATAAGCCCATGTGCAATGGTTGCACTGAGTTTATCAAAAACAGGCTCTCCTAAGCCTGCAGGTACACCTTTTGCAATTATTTCAATTGCTCCACCGCAAGAATCACCCTCTTTGATAACCTCAAGTAAATCCTGTGTCATTAATTCTGCAATCTCACTATCTGGACAATTAATATCATTTGTCCTATAGTTTTGTTTAGCTGTCTCATATGAAAATGGCCCCGCCTTAATACCATGGGATTCAACTGTAAATGCTATTACATCAATTCCCATATTATCAAGAATAGCCTTAGCAACTGCGCCTCCAGCAACTCTTGCTGCTGTTTCACGAGCAGATGCTCTTCCAGCACCTAAATAATCAGAATGCTCACCATATTTTTTGCAATAGGTATATGCTGCTTGTCCAGGCCTAAGTAAATCCTTATTGTCCTTATGTTGTTTAATATGATAATCTCCAATATCACTGCTGGGTATAATCATGCATACGGGTGCCCCTGTAGTTCTATCGTCCTGCATAACACCAGAAAAAATATAAACCTTATCGGCCTCTGACCTCGGTGTATGTAATTTCGACATCCCTGGTCTTCTTTTGTCTAATTCCTCTTGAATTAATTGTGCGGTTATCTTTATACCAGCGGGAACTCCATCGACAATAACTGCTAAGCCGCCCCAAAGTTCTGAAGGTATACTATCATTTTTTCTGAACGCTCCAGAGTATGATTCACCACAGGTTGTTACTCTAAATAATCTACCAAATGTATTTCCTACCATATATTAGCCTCCAAATAAATATTCAAGTTGTAATACTAATTTGGTTAAAAATAATTATTTTAACCACCATTAACATGCTGTTGTAATTTCACTATTTGATAATTAGTTTTACCTAAAGATTTTATTCGCTAAGTTCAATCTTACCTCCACAGCTTCGAATACACTCTACAAAGTTCGGAAAGGTGACATTCATTGCTTCAGCTGTATCTATAATTGTCTCCCCCGAACAATTTAGCCCCGCAATGGCCAAAGACATTACAATTCTGTGATCATCATGTCCGCTTACACTACAACCCTTTAATTTGCTTTCCTTTATGATCAAGCCATCGGGTAGTTCTTGTATATCAGCTCCCATTTTTGAAAGTTCTTTACACATAACGCTAATCCTGTCTGTTTCTTTCAGCCTTGCTTGGGGTACATTTATTAATCTTGTCTCTCCTTGCGCAAAACATGCAGCCACAGCCATAGCTGGTAAAGCATCTGGTATAGAATTCATATCTATCGTTTTTCCACGAAGCTTTTGGCCTTTAATAGTTATACTATTTTCACAATATGACACTTTTGCACCCATATCTTCAAGTATAGCAAGAACCAACTTATCTCCCTGAGGATCAGACATATCAAGATTTGTAAGCACGAGTTCCTGCCCAGATATTGCGGAAAGCACCATAAAAAAAGTTGCAGACGAAAAATCACCTGGTATAGTACATTCAAACGGTGAATATTGCTGCCGTCCTGGTATATAAAATTCTTTCATGTCATTATGCTTATATTTAATTCCAAATTTGTTTAACCACCATAAAGTGATTTCGACATATGGAACTTCATTTAGCCTGGTAACTTCAATGTGTGTATCTTTTTCCAAAAGAGGTGCATTTATTAGAATTGATGATAAATATTGTGAAGTAACAGCATCTAGTTTTGTAAAGCCGCCTGTTGCCCTACCTTTAATGACTACAGGCGCAGAATCATTTCCTCTGGTGGTAAAAGCCTCTCCACCTAAATTGTTAATAGCTTGAACCAATGGTCCTATCTGCCTTTTTCTTATCTGATAATCTCCAGTGAAAACAGTATAGCCCTGAACTAGCGCGGCTGTCATCAAGCCGAGCCTCAAGCTAGTTCCAGAGTTCCCCACATCTATAATATTTTCCGGTACCTTCGGATTACATCCAACCCCATCAACTAGATAGCAATTATCAGAAAGATTATAAGTAGCTCCAAACGACTTACATAGATTAACAGCTGAAATTGAGTCGCTAGAAATAAGCGGATTTTTTATTTCACTTTTTCCATCTGCTAGTGCTGCAAAAAATAACGACCTAATTGTATGGGATTTCGAACCGGGAATACTAATTTTCCCATATACATCTGATTGTGAAACTTTTAAAAACATTTTCATTCACCTACCATATTACAAATTTTAATTCTATCTAACCATATCTCAAATTTTATTCTAACCATGCTACAAAATTCTACATTATATATGTTATTATAAAACTGTCATTCACGTCAATTATTTTATAATATGTTGTTTTGGGGGAGGGGGTCCAAAATATTGAAAATAGTTACAAAGTAGCTTTCCATTATATAACTTTCTTTTTTTATCTGCCTTTCGACCAAAAAACTTCTCAAATTCTAAATTGGAAGTTATGACATAATACGACCATGAATCAAACTTTCTGAATACTGTACCCATTTCCCTGTATAATTTTTCAACATAGTCCTGCTCTCCAAGCCTTTCTCCGTATGGTGGATTGCAGATGATAACACCATATTTATATCTTGAACTTATATCACTAACTGGTAATCTTTGCAGATGAATTGCATCATCTACGCCAGCCTTTTTGGCATGATACCTAGCTAAGCTTATAGCTTCTTCATCAATATCTGAACCATGTATTCGTAGATCTATATCTTCTATTATAATGTCATAAGCTTCATCTCGTGCATCATCCCATAAATTCTGAGGAACAAAATGCCACTTCTCAGCATCAAATTCTCTACCAAGACCTGGTGCGATATTCTTTGCAATTAAAGCAGCTTCAATAGGTATTGTCCCGCTCCCACACATAGGATCAAGAAGAATTCTATCTTTATTCCAATGACTAACTAGTATCATAGCGGCTGCAAGGGTTTCCTTTATAGGAGCACCTCCTACAAGTTTTCTGTACCCTCTCTTATGGAGACCTGCACCACTTGTATTTATGGTTAATGTAACATTGTCCTTAAGAATAGCTATCTCGATCCTGTATTTTGGCCCGTCTTCTATAAACCATTCAGTTTTATATCGTTGCTTTAATTTTTCTACAATAGCCTTCTTAACTATAGCTTGGCAATCTGAAACACTAAATAGCTTTGAGTCTATCGAATAACCTTCAACTGGAAACTCTGCATTTTCAGGAAGAAATTGATCCCATGGCAAGGCTTTTGTCTTTTCAAAAAGCTCATCGAAAGTCAAGGCCTTGAACTCTCCTATTTTTAAAAGTATTTTACTCGCGGTCCTAAGCCATAGATTTGTTCTGCAAATTGCAGATTCATCCCCCTTAAAGGTAACCTTACCATCTTCAACTTTTTGATCAAAATATCCAAGTTTCTTTAATTCTCTAGCTGTTATTGCCTCTATTCCAAACGCCGATACAGCGATTAGTTGCAATTCACTCATATTTTAGCCTTTCATAATTATTTATTTTAGAGTTATTTTTTAACATAATATAATCAAGTACTATTATTATAACCTTGAGTATAATTTATAACAACTATAATCGCTAAACAACTTGCTATACCTTGCTAAACATCTCAAATTGAAATAGTCTTATTAATATGTATCTTTGTAATTTTATCATATATTTTTTATTACTTTTTCTAGATTTTTTTATATGTATTACAAAATTTTATTATTTTTATGTATATTTATTTGTACATTATCAAGCTAATAAATGACGTGCGTTTTTGTGTCACTTGCAATAATTTGACTTTTTATTGTTTTTATATTTTTACTTGTTAATATTCATTTTATTGGCAGAGCTTGGTTTCGCAAGGCTTACGTGTATTTCTTAAAACAATTTTAAATTTTGCAAGAAAGGAAATGAAATTCTGCATTTTCACGCTTGCAATTTTTTTAGTACAATGTTATAATTTAGAAGGTAAAAATAAGTTAAATATTGGTGTGCAATGGAGTATACTATTAAACTTTTATTTTTCATTTAATGTTTAAAAATCCTCCCTGTCACCAAAAATACAAAACAACTATATTTTAAAAAATAATAAGTACAGGAGGATTATAAAATGGCAATATTAACAAAAGTAATGGATCAAGTAATTAAAAGAAATCCTAACGAGCCAGAATTTCATCAAGCAGTAAAAGAAGTTCTTGAATCACTTGAGGTTGTTGCAGAAAAGCATCCAGAATGGGTCGATGCAGGAATATTCGACAGAATCGTTGAGCCAGAAAGACAGATTTGGTTTAGAGTACCTTGGGTTGATGACAAGGGAAAAGTTCACGTAAATCGTGGTTACAGAATTCAATTCAACAGTGCTATCGGTCCTTATAAGGGCGGTCTTAGACTTCATCCTTCAGTTAACGCAAGTATTCTTAAATTCCTTGGTTTCGAGCAAATATTTAAAAACTCACTTACTGGTCTTCCTATAGGCGGCGGTAAAGGTGGAAGTGATTTTGACCCTAAGGGTAAATCCGACAATGAAGTTATGAGATTCTGCCAAAGCTTTATGACAGAATTATCAAAGCATATTGGTGCTGACACAGACGTTCCTGCTGGAGACATCGGAACTGGTGCAAGAGAAATCGGATATATGTATGGTCAATACAAGAGACTTAGAAACGAATTTACTGGTGTTCTAACTGGTAAAGGTCTTACTTGGGGTGGTAGCTTAGCAAGAACTGAAGCTACTGGTTATGGTCTCTGCTATTTCATGGATGAAGCTCTTAAGGCTAAGGGTAAATCCTTCAAGGGTACTACAGTTGTAATTTCCGGTTCAGGTAACGTTGCAATATATGCTACTGAAAAAGCTACTCAATTAGGCGGAAAAGTTGTTGCATTAAGTGATTCAAACGGATACATTTACGATCCAGATGGAATCAAACTTGATACAGTTAAACAACTAAAAGAAGTTGAAAGAAAACGTATAAGTGAATATGTTAAAATTCACAAGAACGCAACATATACTGAAGGTTGTTCCGGAATTTGGAGCATAAAATGTGATATCGCTCTTCCTTGCGCTACACAAAACGAAGTTGACGAAGCATCTGCTAAGCTATTAGTTGCTAACGGTTGCTATGCAGTTGGTGAAGGAGCAAATATGCCTTCTACTCCAGAAGCAGTTGATGTATACTTAAATAACAAAATCATATATGGACCTGCAAAGGCCGCAAACGCAGGTGGAGTTGCAACTTCAGCTCTTGAAATGTGTCAGAATAGCATGCGTTATTCATGGACATTCGAAGAGGTTGATGCTAAGTTAAAAGACATCATGGTTAACATTTACAAAAATGCTAGCACAGCTGCAAAAGAATATGGTTTTGAAGATAATCTCGTTGCTGGTGCAAACATCGCAGGCTTCTTAAAGGTAGCTAATGCAATGTACGCTCAAGGTGTTGCATACTAAACTAAACTGAACAAAACAAAACCCTCATATAAAAACCAGCCAAGATGAATCGTATCTTGACTGGTTTTTTTACCCTTTTGTTTTAGAATTAAGCTTGCATTTGGAGAAGCTTAACTCACGTTCTAAATGTGGTCATGACTAAAACTGAACCCACGGCTCAGTCTCTGGTGCTTCACAAGTGAAAGTCATTTCTTCCTTTTTGGTCGGGTGCTCAAAAGTTACAGAATGGGCCCAAAGTGCAATTTGTTGTCCTGGTTTGTTTACATCAGCTCCATATCTCTGATCTCCATATAACGGAAATCCTGCATTTGAAAGCTGAACTCTTATCTGATGAGGTCTTCCTGTATGAAGCTGGACTTTCAAAAGGCTTAGTTCCCCTTTTGATTCTATAACTTCGTAATCAAGAATAGCTTCTTTTGCATCCTTTGTTCCTTCTCTCACTACTGATACCATGTTGTTTGTGCTATCTTTCAAAAGATAGTCCCTAAGTGTACACTTTTTATTTTGAGGTTTCCCCCTTACAATAGCAAGATAAGTTTTTTTAAATATTCTTGTTCTTATTTGGTCAGAAAGCCTTGCTGCGGACTTTGACGTCTTTGCAAATACCATAATTCCACCTACAGGTCTATCAAGCCTATGAACAAGTCCAAGATAAACCTCTCCCGGTTTGTTATATCTGACTTTCAAGTCCTGTTTCAATATGTTTAACATATCTAAATCATTTGTATTATCTCCCTGAACCGGTATATTGACAGGCTTTTCAACAACAAGTAAATGATTATCCTCAAATATTATCTTTGGAGTCACACATTCTCCCACCTTCCATATATACCACATGGAAGTATAAGTCCTGACTGGCTTACAGGTATACCAACCTCTCCACAGCTATAAGTACCTTTATACCTCTTGCCGATTGTCTGCTTTAGTATATTGCTAAGAACGGTAGGTGAAAAACCTGTTGTGTATGAGTTAATAAGAAAAAATAAAGGATTATCCGAAAGTACGCCCATACATTGATCAACAAAATCATAGAGGGAATCTTCTATTTTCCATATTTCGCCATTTGGACCTCTTCCATAAGAAGGTGGATCCATGATGATACCATCATACTTTTTGCCCCTTCGAATTTCTCTTTGGACAAATTTCATACAGTCATCTGTGATAAATCTTACCGGTCTATCAGCTAGGCCTGAAAGAGCTACATTTTCCTTTGCCCAACTAACCATTCCTTTTGCAGCATCTACATGGCAAACCTCTGCCCCAGCATAAGCAGCAGCAACAGTAGCTCCACCCGTATATGCAAAAAGATTTAAAACCTTTATTGGTCTATTGGCCTTCTGTATGTTATTAATCATCCATTTCCAATTAACAGCCTGTTCAGGGAATAGTCCTGTATGTTTAAAGCCTGTAGGCTCAATATAAAACTTCAAATTTTCAAAATTGATAGTCCAGCGATTTGGGAGTTTTCTTTTGTATTCCCAATTTCCACCTCCGCTCTGGCTTCTATGGTATTGTGCATCAGCTTTATCCCATATTTTTTTGTCTCTGAAAGGCCAAATTATTTGAGGATCAGGTCTCCTAAGGATATATTCTCCCCATCTCTCAAGTTTTTCTCCAGCACCTGTTTCTATTAGTTCATAATCCTTCCAATCATCTGCAAGTAACATTCGTATCTCCATTTCTAGTATTAATAAATATTTTTTTCGCAGTAAATCTTTTCTAAAATCTTATACAATAAACAGAGTTCTTTATTTCAGTTAGAGTTTATTCTCCATCTAAAACTTAGTCATCGGATTTATTCATTACGTTTAATTTTTACTTAATATCCATAATAATATCTATAATTTCGTTTGGACTCGATACAATATAATCTGGTTCCGCTTTTTCTAAAAGCTCCAGTGAATCAAACCCCCACAAAACCGAAATAACTTTTATTCCTATTTTCCTGCAAGCTTCAACATCACGTTGCTCATCGCCAATATATATTACCTCTTGCTTTTTTGCACCTAGCTTTGAAATTAATTTTCCGATAGTAATATGCTTCCCAAAAAGTCCATTTGATGCTTGAATATTATCAAATAACTCCAGATCATTTGCTTCTAAAAAAGTATGTATATTACTTAATGAGTTAGATGAAACAATATTTAATCTATAACCCTTTTCGTGAAGATATTCTAGCATTTCCTTCATGCCCTCAATTGGTTTAACGTGAGCAGCATACTCATTATATGCGCTCAAAGCTTCAACACCAAATTTAGGGAGCTTATATATTGGTACTTTTAAACTTTCTATTCTCTTTTTCATTGGAAGCATCAAGAGTTCTTTAATTTTTTCTTGGCTCAAAGACTTATAACCATACTTTTCTGCCATTTCATTGCCTATTTTTATGAAAGTTTCTAAAGAGTCAACTAACGTACCATCCAAGTCAAAAATAATTTGAGTTATCATTTTAAAATCCTGCCCTATATTTATTCATTAGTTCAGTAAATAGCTCAGCACTAGTTGGTGGCGTATATGTAATGGTATTTGCGCCAGCCTCAATGGTATCTTTTATACTCTCTATTGTCGGACCTCCAGTTGCAATTATAGGAACCTCAGGATATTTTTGTCGAATTTGTTTAACAACTTGTGGAGTTTTAAATGCACAAGAAACATTTAATATTGAAGCGCCAGCTTCTAGCCTCCCCTTAATATCTTCTTCTTCTGATACTACAGTAACTACGATAGGAATATCAATTCTATCTCTTAATGCAGTTATAATTTCATTTCTGGTTGGAGCATTGACTACAACACCGATTGCACCCTGAAACTCAGCATCCATTGCAATATTAACTACCCTTTTACCTGTAGTAGTTCCTCCACCTACACCGCAAAATACAGGTATATCAGATGCCATTATTATTGAGTGAGTAATAATTGGTTGTGGTGTAAACGGATATACAGCAATAACAGCATTTGCATTGCAATTTTTTATTATAGCAACATCTGTTGTAAAAATCACTGATTTTATATTTTTACCAAAAATATTAATGCCACTAACTTGATTTATTACTTCAGGAATTTTTACCATGTGTTTCCTCAGGTTTCCTTCTATCTCTGGTACAAATGCCATATTTTCCTCCATACCTTATAATAGTTTGCTATAAATGGGTACAATATTATGATATATTCTGCTGTTATATTTACCTTTTTATACTAATTTGCATTTAAAATGTGGAATCACATTTTAAATAGCCGCGTCTGCGGCGTTAGGGCAAAGCCCGCAAATTTTGTTCAATACTATGAGCAGCTGCTTAAGCAGCGCACCGCGTAAGCGGTGATTTAAAATATGGCTTTTCTATATTTTAAATGCGAAATAGTATTACATTAATTGTATACTTTTAATATATTACTAGTATACTAAATTTTTGATATCTCGTATAGTATGGTTAATTTTATATAGTCATGATAAAATTATAATCATAAGAATATCATTAAATATTGTATAATTCATATGATATATTTAATTACGTGAGCAGTTTATTGCTAGTATATACAAAGGAGATTTAAAAATTTATTATGAATAAAAATACATTATCAACTAATTTTCTAGGTTGCGATAGCGACTTTTCTTCTTCTGAAATAGTAATTTTTGGTGCACCTTACGATGGTACAACTACATTTAGACCAGGAACAAGGTTTGCACCTTCTGCCATGAGATTAGATTCCATTGGAATTGAAACATATAGTCCTTATTTTGATGCCGATATTACTGATTATTTAATAAATGATTATGGCGATTTGGACTTACCCTTTGGTTCGCCTATTAAAGCATTAGATATGATATCTGACACTGTAAAGCATATTTGGGATAGCGGGAAAAAGCCACTAATGATTGGCGGAGAGCATTTGGTATCTCTTCCGGCTATACAACAAGCCTCAAAAAAATATCCAAACCTAAATATAATCCATTTTGATGCACATACAGATTTGAGAGAGGATTATCTAGGTGAAACACTATCACATTCTTCAGTTATCAGGCGTGTTTGGGATATACTTGGGGACAAGCATATTTGGCAATATGGTATAAGAAGTGGTACTCGTGAGGAGTTTTATTGGGCGAAAGAAGGTCATACCTCTATGTGTCTACACAATTTTGATACATTAAATAATTCTATAAGCGAAATTGGCAATTTACCAGTCTATCTTACAATTGACTTAGATGTCCTGGACCCTTCTATATTTCCAGGTACAGGTACCCCTGAAGCTGGTGGTGTAAGCTTTCTTGAACTAGTTGGTGCTCTAAAAGCTGTTTCAAAATTAAATATCATAGGAGCTGATATTGTAGAGCTATCACCACATTATGATCATAGTGGGTCGTCAACTGCAGTAGCTTGTAAGGTGCTGAGAGAGGTAGTTCTTGCTATGCAAAAGTAATATCGAAGTACAAGTATTATTGCCGACAAAGCGACAGAATTTCACTTTGAGCAGACCCGATATACAATGTCGAGTGTCTGCGACGGCAAAAATGCTTGTGGTGAACCAGACTATTTCAAGCTCTTACGTTACACTTTTCAAGTATAAGTGCAACTAGGCTTCTACCTATGCCAATAAACTTGGCTTAAGCTAAGTTTTCTTTAGTAGAAATCCATTGATATAAATTTGTACAGAAATACTAAGCATAATCATTGAAATATATTGTATCTTATATCAATTATTACAACAGCGACTTTTATGTATAATTCATTGGGGTATTGTTATTTATTTATATACTTCAAGACTTCATTAATCACCTTTACCCCATTTACCTCTTCACGGTCTGGACAGTGAAACGAATCTTTAAAATAAAAATATCTGCCATTCTTTAGTTTATAATCTTTGGGCAAACAAACATTCTTCCAAGGGTCCTTGCCTCCACTTACATATATAAGAGGAATCTTCAGTTTATCCACCATATCCTTGACATTCCATTCATCCTTTTTTAAAAGTGGAGGTTCTTCTCCAAAGAGTAGCTTGCATTCCTTAATCCAATCATTGTTAGAATTTCGATACAAACCATTGGGCTGAGTTGATGACCACAGCGTCCCTGTTTGAGTAAACTGCTGATATCTCCATACTCTCCAGCCATATTTGCAGGACAGCGCTTCGGTTCTGGAAAGATTAAGCTTTGAGTTTGATGCCACATAATCGCCAGCAGCACCTTTTGCCCCGAGCTTGTCTAGAATCTTTAGAGCATGAATAAATTTACCAGTAGGTAGCTTAGAAAGAGCCTCTAAATATTTCTTTGAGGATTTATTGTAGCTCTCATATTGAGATATCCCAGATACAAAAGAATATATAAGCTCTCTGTCCTTCCATTTCTGATCGAATGGCTGGGTTGGCGTAAGGTTATCAATATGTTTTACAAGCCTTTTATATAATCCGCTGCCTAAGTTTTCCTTTGCTTGGTTTTCATATGAATCAAGTAAAAAACTCCAGTCAACCACACCGCTTGAGGATAGGATAACACTTGCATCGTTTGGGTATTTATAACCATAATTAATTGACAATCCTCCACCGTAGCTGTAACCACCAACAATCCATGGGCCAGGATATATTGAATGATATTTTTCTGCTACTACATGAAAATCTGCCAGTGCTTGATCTACTTTTACATACTTCGGAACTGTCTGATCTTCATCAAGTGATACTGATTTACCGTAACCACGATGCTCAGCTAAGATGAACATAATATCATTTCTTTTCCCGTACATATTAAAGCATGTTTTTATGGTATCATCATTAATAGCACTCTCATTCCCCAGAATAAAAAATACAGATGGATTAGATATTATAGAATCAGGTATGAGTATTTTTATACGTTGTTTGAAAGTTGCCCCATCAGCTTCACTGTGATTTATTGGTTGACTTATTGTTTCTGAAATAATACGGAAATTCTCAGATGGTTGTCTATTCAAGTACCATAGTAGGATTAAAATTAACGATAATATTATAACCGCGATAACAATGTACTTGTTTAATGGTTGTTTTAAATTTATGCCCATTGTTTCTTCTCCTTGTAAAATAAGTTTTATGAGATTTAGGCATCCAATTACAGACCAAAGTCTATCGAGATTAGTTCTATTTCTCATATTTGATTTCTCATATTTGATTCATTATATATAAAGTTTTATCCTGTGTAATTTACATATGTCAATTTTGTATAAAATTTATCGCACAATAAAAAAAGAGGTAGCAACCTCCCTTACAAATACACTATACTTTAATTTACTTATTATACTACTATTTACTTAATATACTACGTCTCAATCGGCTCAAAGAACTCGGCCGTACACCAATATATGCTGCAATATGAGCTTGGCTTACTCTCTTTTCAATAGTCCCATACTCCCGCATAAAATTCAAATATCTTTCCTTAGACTCTTTAGTTAATAATTCTCGTTCCCTTTTCTCAAAATAACATAAGGCCTTTATACTATACACATCATATAGTTGTTTCACATTAGAATCTTTTTGCATACTTTTCAATAATGTTTCATACGGGATAAAAATACAAATGCACTCTTCTATACTTTCTACAGAAAAACTAGCACAATCCCCTGTTCGTAGGCCTTCCGTACATACAAAATCATTTTCAGCTGTAAAGCATTTCGTAATGTCATTTCCATCTCTATCTATGTAAAACCCTCTCATAATTCCGCGTACAATATAACAAAGTGATTTAGATATTTCACCTTGCCTTAAAATAATAGTTGCTTTAGGAATTGTCCTTATTACTGAAGTATCATTTATGTATTGACGAGTTTCTTCCTTAAACCTTATATTCATGCCTTGCTCGATACATTCGCTTGCGCTCTCAAATAATCTCATCAGTATACCTCTTTTCACTAATAATCGACATTGTGGATTATAAAACCCTAAGCTATCTGTCATTAACACTATTTAGGCAATTATTAAATATCTGTAAAACAATTTGTACGGCTCTATTATACTAAATATGGCACAGAAAACAATAGTAAAATCGCCTTCTGTGCCACATATTATTGGTTAATGGTATTTACAAAATCTTAAAACTCTTTTTGGTTTTTATAGAGAGCAAATTAAATTGCATCAACTATATTGCCGCATCTCCTCTTTCTTTAGTACGGATTCGAATACAATCCTGCAAATCATAAATAAATATTTTCCCATCTCCTACCTCACCAGTCTGAGAATAATTAATTATTGTATCCGTAATTAAATCCACCTTATCATCTGTCGTTACTAATTCTAGCTTAACTTTCGGGAGCACATTAAGAGTAATCTCATTTCCTCTGTAAAATTCTTTCCAGCCCAACTGTTTGCCTGCTCCCATGACTTGACTAATCGTTATACCATCTAAATCAATTGCAAGTAACGCTTCTTTCAGTTCTTCAAGTTTGCATGGCCTAATAATCGCCTCTATTTTCTTCATACTAATTAACCTCCTTGAACCGCCGAAATGGCAGTTTTAATATAATAAATTTGCTTGCCATTATTACTTAACGCATTTATCAGCTTATACTATTTGCATATAAACGTTAGTCGCTTATATAGTTGCTGTATGCTTTCACAAAATCATAATATGTGCAGCACGTATCGAAGCTTAATCCATACCCATAAATGAAGGGTATGCTGACTCACCATGCTGTGAAATGTCAAGCCCTTCTGATTCTTCTCGTGGCATTACTCTAATTTCTTTCATTATTAACTTGATTACAAATAATATAACAGTTGTTCCAACAACAGCGAGGGCAATAGTTGCTCCAATACTTATTATCTGTGCTACGAATAACCTTGTTTCACCATATAGCAAGCCATTCCATTGAGCAGCTGGATTTATAGAACTTTTTGCAAATATTCCTGTTGCTATACCTCCCCAAATACCGCCAATACCATGACAGCCAAAGGCATCCAATGAATCGTCATAACCAAACTTTGGTTTAATGACACTCATTGCAAAGTAACATATTGGGCTTACTGCTGCCCCAATAATTATAGAAGCCCATATTGGTACAAAACCAGCCCCAGGAGTGATAGCTACTAATCCTACAACTGCACCAGTCGCTGCACCCAGCATAGTAGGCTTTCCTCTTGTAATCTTTTCAACCAGCATCATTGAAAGTAATGCAGCTGCAGCTGAAGTGTTAGTTGTTAAAAATGCATGAACTGCAAGTTCCCCACTTCCTAATGCACTGCCTGCGTTAAATCCAAACCATCCAAACCATAATATAGCCGTACCGATAAATACTAACGGAATGTTATGAGGTTGGTTAGATGTCATTCTATAGCCTTTCCTCTTACCGAGAATAATAGCCGCTACAAGCGCTGAAACTCCAGAGCTTATATGAACAACATTACCACCAGCAAAATCTATAGCTCCGAGATTTCTTAGTATCCCCCCAACTCCCCACATCATATGTGCCAATGGATAGTATACAACCAACGACCATAAACCTATAAACGCAAAGAGTGCAGAAAACTTCATCCTCTCAACTAAAGCACCAGTAATCAGTGCTGGTGTAATTATTGCAAACATCATTTGAAAGGTTGCAAAGAGTGTATGCGGTATTGATGCTGCATAGTCAGCATTTGGCGCACCTGTAACTCCACTAAGAAAAGCCCAGTTTAGATTTCCTATTACTCCTACTACATCCTTACCAAAAGAAAGTGAATAACCAATTGCCACCCATAGTATGGACGCAAGCCCACATACAAAAAACGATGACATGATAGTGCTTAATACATTCTTTCTTTTTACCATTCCTCCATAAAATAGTGCAAGACCCGGTGTCATAAATAATACAAGTGCTGCTGAAATTAGAATAAATGCTGTGTCCCCTGTGTTAATAGTTCCCATAATTAACCCCTCAATCTTTTAATTTTTAATTTTTATAATTTGACCAAAGGTCAAAATTTTTGATTCATTTATTTAAATACAAAAAACGTGCCAAAGAGAAAACATATCCTCTTTGACACGCCAATGTAAAATCAATAATACCTACAATATTTAATTATTAGTTGCTTAGAAATCGTATAAAAACTACAAAAGCTGCTCTAGAAATCATTAGTTACAATTTCTAAGCAGCTCCATTGCTGAATTTTTAATATGTTTTTTTATATATAATATGCAATAGCTAATGCTATGAGTTACTAAATGATATAAGCATTTTCTTCAATAGCTAAGAATAATTTCTTCAGCCACCTTGATTTGAGATGTTCTTGAATCCATTGCTCTCTTTTGGATATATCTATGAGCCTGAGGTTCAGTCATGTTCATCTTTTCTACAAGTAACCATTTTGCCTTTTCAATAATTTTTCTATCCTGCATACGCTTTTCCAAATCGTCATTCTGAAGCTTCAACCCTTTTATAGATTTACGCGATTGGACTGCAAATTTAGCTGTTTGTAGCAATGTCGTCCTATTGATAGGCTTAGGAAGAATTAATGCCCCTACTTTTTCAAGCTTGTATTGCATCTCTTCCAGGTGCTCATGCTTAGCAAGAATTACTATGCCAGCATCTGTAATATCTGAGATATCTAAAACAAACTCAATACCCAATTCATCCTGCAATGGAGCATTTACCAGTATAAGCTCAGGTTCAAAAAAATCGAGTTTACGTCTGGCTTCGTTAGCAGATAATGAATACTCTGCTGCCGAATACCCCTGCTGTAGCATCAGGGCTCTAAGTTCTTTAATTAACTCAGGCTTACTGCATACTATAAGAATCCCTCCTGCACTCACTGGCAATCACCTCCATTTGAGTGTGAAATAATTATAGTTAATCTTAAATTTGTACTTCATTTACATTTGGTGTTTAATATTCTAAAATTAATATGCAGTAAGATAATTATCTATTTCCCATTGATGAACAACGCTATTATACTGTGCCCACTCTGCTTCCTTAGTCGAAATATATTTGTTAAAAATGTGCTCTCCAAGTACATCTTTAACATAAGCATCTTTTTTCATTTCTTCTAAAGCCAATGACAGATTGGATGGCAATCTTTCAATACCAAGTTCTATTTCTTGTTCAGGTGAAAGATTATAAGTATTTATATCCATCGGCGATGGTATTACCAACTGATTTTGTAGTCCGTCTAGCCCTGCCTCTAAAATTAATGCCAAAGTAAGATAAGGATTACAAGATGGATCTGGACTTCTAAGTTCAAGTCTAGTTGCTTCGCCTTTTGGTGCAGGTATTCGTAATAAAGGACTTCTATTCATGTGTGACCAAGCGATATTTACTGGTGCCTCAAATCCTGGAACAAGTCTCTTATATGAATTTACAAGTGGGTTAGCAACAGCTGTGATGCCCTTAGCATGCTTAAGTATCCCTGCTGCAAACATTTTTGCTGTGTCAGATATATCCATACTGTTTTCACCAACATTAAATATATTCTTTCCATTTTGTGAAAGTGACATATTAATATGCATACCTGAACCGTAAGTATCAAATATTGGTTTTGGCATAAATGTAGCATGTAAACCATTTCTTTGAGCTACTATTTTTACTACCATTCTAAAGGTCATTATCCTATCAGCAGCAGTCATAGCATCGCTATATTTGAAATCTACTTCATGCTGCCCAGCAGCATTCTCATGATGTGAGGCCTCAATCTCAAAACCCATATCCTCAAGCACCATGCAAATCTCTCTTCTGCAATTTTCTCCCAAATCCATTGGAGCAAGATCACAATAGCCAGCAGCGTCATGGGTCTTAGTTGTAGGCCTCCCCTCGCTATCTGTGTGAAATAGGAAAAATTCACATTCAGGACCTACGTTAAAAGTATATCCCAACTTCTTAGCTTTAGCCTCTGACTTTTTCAGAATAAATCTTGGATCTCCCACAAATTGTGATCCATCATAGTTTTTAATGTCACAAATCAACCTTGCTACCTTACCGTGCTGTGGCCTCCAAGGAATAATAGCAAATGTGTCTAAATCCGGGAAAAGTAGCATATCTGATGATTCTACTTCTGAAAATCCTGCAATTGAAGATGCATCAAAAACAACTCCCTCTTCAAGCGCTTTTTCAATCTGTTGATCAGTTATAGCAACATTTTTTAACCTGCCAAAAACATCGATGAACTGCAGTCTAATAAACTTTACATCATTGAGCTCAATAAATTTTAGGATATCATTTTTTGAAGCCATTTTCCTCATCGCTTCCTTTCTATATATTTTAATCTGTTACTATAAGTCTGTCATAACGCCTCAATTCAAAATTAAATTTTTCGGTTGTAGAAAAAATTTAATTTCATTAGCGGCGTTTCAACGAGGCGGGAGATATGCTTGCCACCTAAAAACCGATGCGGTACCCGCCACCTATAAGGGGTGTGGGATATCTATTGCCTCGTTATATTATTATTAAATATTATATCACAATTATAATTAACAAAATCCCTCACTTTAGGCAATATTATCTGCTTTAGAAAAATTTTAATTATGTGTATATAGTTGCTTATATGGATTCTTTGTATTTGCAGTAAGTTTTATAAAATTTGATTTAAGAATTTCGCTCTTATCATATCCAAAGTTATCACAAAAATCTGCAATATAACTTTCAATGTTCTTTTTGTCATCTTCAGTTGCTGTTTCCGCCGTTACTTGTGAAGGTAATCCCTCTGGAGCATCCTTACTTCTCAAATATATTACTCCTCCATGCATTCCTGTTCCACAGAAATTTCCTACTGGAACGCCATCTATTCCAATACCTAGCACAATTACTACTCCTCCTGCTAAATATTCTCCTAGAAAATCTCCTGTTTTTCCACCTACAATAACTAACGGTTTCTGCTCTTTATATTCCTTCACATGTATTCCTACACGATATCCGGCATTTCCTTTAATCAGTATCTTGCCACCACGCATTCCATATCCGGTAGTATCGCCACAATTTCCATGGATTATTATTGAGCCGTCATTCATCGTGTCTCCAGTAGCATCTTGAGCATTTCCATTAACAATTATATTTGCTCCATCCATATATGCACCTAGAGCATTACCAGGAGTTCCGTTAATTGTGATTGTTTTGCCCTTAACGCCACATCCTATATATCGTTGACCATATACCTCATCCAAAACTATATCTGTATCAGTTGTATTTCTAATTTGTTCATTAATTTCAGTATAATATGTGTTACCAACTGTTATTCTCATGTTAACCTCCATTTCTTGATTAAGCCCCTGAAGCTAAGAACTCATTTTAGTTTGCCTTGCTTTTTTGTTATAAACTAAAAGTTGCGGACTAACCTTTAATAAATTGCTATCTATTTCGTCCATTGGGGTTTTCTCTCTAATTAGTGATGTGTATATACCAGCTCTGCTTATTTCTCCTATAAGGATATACCCCTTGAACAATCCGTCTGAGAAGAACATTTTTCTGTAATTATTCTCATCAATAAGTTCTACACATTCACCTTCCATGGAACCTGCAGTTATCATGTGAAGTCCAAAGAAACCTATTGCATTCATTGGCATTGCAGTATCAAAGGTTTTATCTCCACCTGCCATGTTGATACCTGCTACTTCACCCTGCATATATGCATTTGGCAATAGTGCAAGTATCTTATTTTGTCCTGTACATATATCAAAGCATTCCGTACAGTCACCAGCAGAATACACTCCATCTATTGTTGTCTCTTGCTTATTATCTGTAACAATACCCCTATTAACACTGCCTCCTGCATCTTTCACAAGACCTGTATTGGGTCTGACACCAACTGCTACTATTAAAACATCATAGGTAAGTTCCTGACCAGACTTTAATGAAATAGTATTACCCTTTACTGATGAAGCTGCATCATTCAAAACGAATTTGATTCCCTCTTTTTCAATGTGCTTCTGAACAAAGTCAGCACCCTTTTTATCGAGAATACTAGGAAGTATTCTGTCAGCTAAATCAACAACGGTAATGTCTTCACAGACCTCGTGAAGTCCTTCTGCAGCCTTTAAGCCAATAAGTCCGGCACCCATTATAACAACTTTTGAATCCTTGTTTACGGCTTCTTTTACTGCTTTCACACTATCCCAAGTCATGAAGGTGAATGAATTCTGCGCATTAGCCAAGCCTTCAACAGGTGGGACAAAAGGTGATGATCCTGTAGCAACCATTAGCTTATCGTATTCTACCGTGTTACCATCATCAAGAACAAGCTTCTTGGTAGCTGCATCAATTTTTTCTACCTTTTTACCTAAAAGAGTTGTACAGTTATTCTTTTCATAAAAATCGCTATTTCTGTAGTACATTTTATCATCAGTCACTTTACCTTTAAGCCAATAAGAGATAAGTGGACGAGAGTAAGTAAAATGTGGTTCATCTGAAATTAGTGTAATTGAAGAAGCTTTATCTATAGTACGAATACCACTTACGCAGCCAATTGCAGCTGCCGAATTGCCTATTATAACATATTTCATTTTAACTTCACTCCCTTTCCTCATATACAATAGCTAAATTTGGACAGTTTTCTGCACATGCAGGCTTTCCACTTTCAATACAAAGATCGCATTTCTTTATTGCCTTGTTATCTTTTCCAGGTATTACAGATCCAAAAGGACATACAAGAATGCAGGTATAACATCCTACACATCTTGATTCATCTACAAAAACTCTACCATTCTCATCTTTTTGCATTGCACCTGTTATACAGGATTTTACACATAATGGTGTTTCACAATGCCTACAGGAAACTGCAAAATTAATGCTATCGCCTTCTTCAATAGTCAATCTCGGCTGGGGCTTTCCTTCACGGGAAAAGGCCTTTACCATATCCTTTTCACCGCTATGTGCAAATGCACAATAATACTCACAAAGGTGGCAGCCTAAACATCTATCCTCATTTACATATATTTTTTTCATATAAGTACCATTAGCCTTTCTGGCCCACAAAGATTTGATAAAATTTATACACGCACTTACTGTGAGCCAAATAAGGCGTGAATGGTACGGTACTCCTTATTCGCCAGCGTGCATAACGCCTAATATTTCGAGCTCTTTTGGACTTAGACCTATGCCTCTTAGCATCAAACGATTGCCCTTTAAACTCTCGATTGCATTTATTCCCATACCACCAAGCATTTCTTTTATCTCATGATCCCAAGCATGAACTAGATTTACCAAACGCTTGTATCCGATATCAGGATTTAATCTCTTGACAAGATCAGGTCTCTGAGTTGCTATACCCCAGTTGCACTTTCCACCATGACAAGATCTGCATACGTGACAGCCTAACGCAATTAATGCTGATGTTGCAATATATACTGCATCTGCTCCCAGTGCAATTGCTTTTACGATATCTGCACTGTTCCTTATACTACCGCCTACTACTAATGATACATTATTTCGAATGCCTTCATCTCTAAGTCTTTGGTCAACAGCTGCCAATGCAAGTTCAATTGGAATACCAACATTATCTCTAATTCTGGTTGGAGCTGCCCCTGTTCCACCTCTATAACCATCTATTGCAATGATATCAGCTCCTGAGCGAGCAATACCTGAAGCTATCGCTGCAACATTATGAACAGCAGCTATTTTAACAATAACAGGCTTAGTATACGCTGTTGCTTCTTTTAATGAAAAAATAAGCTGTCTTAAGTCTTCAATTGAATAAATATCATGATGTGGTGCTGGTGAAATAGCATCACTGCCAACAGGTATCATTCTTGTTTTTGAAACATCTTCTCCGACTTTCGCACCTGGCAAATGTCCACCAATACCCGGTTTTGCTCCCTGTCCCATCTTTATCTCAATAGCGGCTCCTGCACTTAGATACCCAACATGAACTCCAAATCTTCCTGATGCGACCTGTACAATTGTGTTTTTGCCGTATTGATAGAAGTCTTCATTCAATCCGCCTTCACCTGTGTTATAGCAAGTTCCGAGTTCTTCAGCCGCTCTAGCTAAGCTCTCATGTGCATTTCTGCTGATAGAACCATAGGACATAGCCGAAAACATTATTGGAACATTAAGTTTTAACTGTGGAGACAGTTTGGTCTTCAAATTACCAGCTTGGTCAAATTCTAACTTTTCAGGCTTTGCTCCCAATTGAACTCTTGTTTCCATCGGTTCTCTTAGAGGATCTATAGATGGGTTTGTAACCTGACTTGCATTTATAAGCAGTCTATCCCAATAAATTGGATATGGTACTGGATTACCCATTGATGACAGGAGCACTCCGCCAGTATCTGCCTGTTTGTATATTTCTGTTATAGCACGGTTAGTCCAGTTTGCATTTTCTTTAAATTCATTCTTAAATTTTGTGATGCTAAGTGCACGTGTTGGACAAAGAGACACACATCTTTGACAATCCACACATTTGCTGTCGTCAGATACCATTACATCTAGTTCTTCATCATAGCTGTGTACTTCATTTGAACACTGACGCATACATACCTTACATTTAATACATTTCTTTTGATCTCTATTGACCTCATACTGAGGTGCATATAAGTTAATTCCCATTAAACCTCACCCCCTGTTAAAGTTGCAATAACTGGTTCTCCGCCCTTCGGACTCCATATTCTATCTACCTCTGGATAAATAACCCTAATCGCACTTTCCTCACTAGCTACCATAACAATATCATCTTTTTCTGCTGCAACCATTGAACGAAGTTTCAATCTATCATTTAATGCCATCATTCCACCTTCATATCCCAAAATGATTGAGAAAGGCCCAGTTATTAATAGACTAGCATATACATTTCTAATAGCAGTAAACTTATTTTTCATATCTTCAGGCATTTTATCTATCTCAGTCCAGAAAGGAGCTGCTATTATAGATGCGCAATCCTTTAGTGAAATGCCTTGCCTTCTATTAAGGTAGTCAAATATATATGTTATTACCTCGGTATCAGTAAGTAGTGAACACTTGTAGCCAAACATCTCCATGAATCGTCTGTTTGCATCATATGAAGATATTTCGCCATTGTGTACTATTGTATAGTCAAGTAGTGAGAAAGGATGTGCTCCACCCCACCAACCTGGTGTATTTGTTGGATATCTGCCATGAGCCGTCCAAGAATAGCCTGAATAATCATCAAGTCTATAAAATTCACCAACATCTTCGGGAAAGCCTACGGCCTTAAATACTCCCATATTTTTACCACTTGAGAATACATATGCACCATCAATTTTTGTATTAATTTTAAATACACATCTTGCTACATATTCCTTTTCATCAAGTTGACTTTCTTCTAGCTTTCCATGTAATGGTGCTATAAAGTATCTCCATATAAGAGGTGCATCCACAATTCTAGGATGCTTTCTAGTAGGAATCCTACTTAAATTGATGACATCAAAGTGTCTATTTATAAATATCTCAGCATTTTCCCTTGCTTCATTACTATCAAAGAAAACATGGAATGCATAGAGTTCTTTATATTCAGGGTAGATACCATATCCTGCAAAACCTCCACCTAAACCATTTGAGCGATCATGCATGACGGATATAGATTTAATTATGTTTTCTCCCGAGATACGTTTTCCTTCTTTACTGAATATTCCGGAAATAGCACATCCTGATGGTATCCTTACTTGACCTTCCTTCAATAACATAACGTACACTTCCTTTACTATAAAAAATTTTAAAAAATTTTGATAAACAGAGCTCCTGAGTTCATTGAGTTCTTTTACTCCTGCTGAATCTAAGAAATTGTTATACAATATTTGGTACAATTTGGAATAAAAAAAGCGCACTCAGAGACCCCTATAAAGGATCTTTGAGAACGCCATTGTCCTAATCTTATTTACTTTTACACTAAATAAAACAAAAGCTAAAAGCTCGTATATATTCAGTGATTTATGTTAAAACTATCTTCAATTCATATTCTACTAAGAAAATAGTTATTCGTCAAGAGTTATTTTGCAAGTTTAATTTTTGAATCCTGCATTTTTAAAAAGTATTCAATTTGCATTTTAATCGTGCATCTACAGTTGTAGCTATTTGACGAGAGAATAAGTTATAAAAATAGTTCACAAAAGGTATTGATTTTTTGCAAGATGTATATTATAATAAGTCTAAATTAAAGATTTGCAGCAAAGGCGCTGTATCAACAAACATTATATATGTTTGATTGGTGCAGCTTTTTTTATTTTATACTGGCTGTTTATTGAGTATAATGAGTTTAGAATTTTCATTTATGTGAATGTTTTGAAATTAAATTATTATTCAGCTTTCCCAGGGGATACATTTTCCATAGCTGCTACTATCAATAATTCTACTGGGAAAGTTTAGACAAAAATTATAACGGAGGTTAACATGACAAATTCTAATTCGAATGACTACATTAAATATATAGCAAGTCTTGCAAAGCTCTCACTTAATGATGATGAGATGCAGTCTCTTGCAAATGATATGCAAGATATCATTGGACTAATGGATGCTATTAAAGATATAGACACTACTAATATAGACGCAACTGAGCATATTTCACGTGTCACTAATAATTTGAGAGAGGATAAATCAGGTAATCCCTCTGATGCTGATAAAATTTTGTCCAATTCTAAACATACAATAGATAATTGTTTTGCTATACCAAAAATGATTGAATAGGAGGTTCCCATGGATATTACGAAATTAACTATCAAAAAAGCCAGAAATCTTCTTGACACTAAACAAATTAGTGCCGTAGAACTTTCTAATATATATATAGATAGAATTAAAAACTTAGACAATAAAATCGATGCTTACCTCTCAGTTTGTGAAGACAAAGCTATAGCACAAGCACAGGAAGCACAGAAATTGATTGATAGTGGAAAAAACTCTATGCTATGCGGAATTCCACTTAGCATAAAAGATAATATATGTATTGAAGGAACCAAGACTACCTGCGCTTCAAAAATGCTTGAGGATTTTGTAGCTCCTTATACTGCAACTTCAGTAAATAAGCTTCGTGATAATAATGCAGTTATTCTTGGCAAAACAAATTTGGATGAGTTTGCAATGGGTGGCTCAACTGAGAACTCCGCTTTTAAGCCAACAAAAAATCCTTTTGACTTAACAAGAGTCCCAGGCGGTTCATCTGGAGGTTCTGCTGCTTCAGTGTCAGCGTCACTTGCTTTGGGTTCACTGGGTTCAGATACTGGCGGCTCTGTAAGACAGCCTGCCGCATTTTGTGGCGTTGTTGGCATGAAGCCTACATATGGGCTTGTTTCCAGATACGGTTTAGTAGCTTTTGCTTCCTCCTTTGACCAAATTGGTCCAATAGCAAAAACAGTTGAGGATTGTGCAATTATATTAGATAGCATAAGTGGTCATGATACAAAAGATGGCACTTCACTCAATTACAAGAGTTCTTCTTCATACAGTTCCTCTGTTAATGGTGATATTAAAGGCTTTAAAATTGGTTTACCAAAAGAGTATCTGACAGAAGGTCTGGATAGTGAGGTACGGGCTTGCTTATATAAGTCAATTGATACTTTAGAAAAGCTTGGTGCAAAGGTTGAAGAGTTTTCAATGCCTAGTTTAAAACATGCCATACAAGCATATTACTTAATGTCCTCAGCTGAAGCTAGTTCAAATCTATCAAGATATGATGGTGTGAAATATGGCTACAGAGCTGATAAATGTAAATCCTATCAAGAATTAATAGGTAAGTCTAGAGCTGGAGGCTTTGGAAGAGAAGTCAAGAGAAGAATATTACTCGGAACCTATGCTCTCGCATCTGGGTACTATGATGATTACTACAAGAAAGCACTAAAGCTTAGAACTTTGATAAGCCATGGTTTTGAGCAAGCTTTTACTAAATATGATATAGTGTTGCATCCTACAACTCCTGAAACAGCTTTTAAGCTAGGTCAGAATACAGATAATCCATTAACGATGTATCTCGCAGATATTTACACTGTTGCTGTAAACATTGCAGGACTTCCATCAATATCAATTCCATGTGGTTACGATTTAAACGGGCTGCCAATAGGTCTTTCATTTACTGGTAAGTCACTTGGAGAAAGAGAAATATTTAGAGCAGCTGCAAACTTCGAGGCCGATTTTGCCAATGAGCTCAGAATTCCTGCAATATAGAAAAGTCAATTATGCATACTGTTATAGTAATTGACTTATGAAAGGAGCACAATGATGAAATATATTCCAACCATAGGATTAGAAATCCATTGCGAATTATCTACAAATTCAAAAATATTTTGCGACTGCCCAGTTAGTTTTGGTGGAGAACCAAATACAAGATGCTGCCCCGTTTGTACTGGATTGCCAGGTACATTGCCTGTACTTAATAAAACAGCAGTTGAATACACTGTTAAGGCAGGTTTAGCGCTCAATTGCGAGATAAATAACTTTTCAAAGCTAGACAGAAAGAATTATTTTTATCCCGATTTGCCTAAAGCCTATCAAATATCACAATTTGACTTGCCTATTTGTAAAGATGGTGGACTTACAATAAATACACCTGAGGGTGAAAAATTTATAAGAATTGAAAGAATTCATCTAGAAGAAGATGCCGGTAAACTCTTGCATGACGGTTTTGATAAATATAGCCTTGCAGACTATAACAGATGTGGGGTTCCACTTATAGAAATTGTTACAAAACCAGATTTATCTTCCTCTGAAGAGGCAAAAGAATTTTTTGAAAAGGTTAGATTAATGATTCTCTACTCTGGAATATCTGATTGCCGTATGGAAGAGGGCTCAATGAGAGCTGATGTTAATGTATCCATAAGGCCTTTCGGAACAGATGAGCTAGGTACAAGAACAGAAATGAAAAATATAAACTCAATTAAGGCTATTGCTAGAGCTATCGATTATGAAATTCAAAGGCAATCTGAGCAGCTTGATGAAGGTAAAAGAATCATCCAAGAAACCAGACGTTGGGATGACAACAAGAGTGAAAGTAAGCCCCTCAGAAGTAAAGAGGACGCTCATGATTATAGATACTTCCCCGAGCCAGACATAGTTCCAGTTTCATTTACTAAAGAAGATATCGAAGCACTGAGAAATTCACTACCAGAGCTTCCCGATAAGAGATTTGAAAAGTATACAACTGTCTTTGGCCTTAATGAAACAGATGCCAATCTACTTCTTACCTCAGTTAGCCTTTCAGATTTGTTTGAAAGTGCAGCTGCAGAATGTGGAAGTGCTAAGTCAGCCTCCAATTTTATAATTGGTGAGGTTTTAAGGAAACTAAATGACAATGGCTTATCATCAGATGATATTCCTTTTGGTGGAAATGTTCTAGGCCGTTTGATTAAGATGGTAGAAAATGAAGAAGTAACTGCTGCTAACGCCAAAAAGGTATTGTCTGATATGTTTAGCAGTGGGAAAACACCTGAGGCTATCGTAGCTGAAAATGGATATAAAGTAATAAATGATTCTAGTGAAGTTGAAAAAACTGTTAGAGAAATATTATCAAATAATGAGAAGGCAGTTTTAGAATTCATAGACGGTAAAGAAAAAACCTTTGGCTTCTTGATGGGCCAGTGCTCAAAGGCCTTAGCCGGAAGAGGAAATCCAAAAATCATGCAAGAGATACTTAGGAACGAGCTTAACAAGAGAAAGGAGGCCTGTAATATATGAAGTCTATACAAAGTTCTGAATTAGAGTTTTTTAGTCCTGAAAATATACAAGATGGCTCTGAAATGACTATTAATGGTTCTGTTTATAGAATCCGAAACATGGGCACCTTTGCCTTTATTATCCTTCGTACTGGTAGGTATCTAGTCCAGTGTGTTTTTGAGCCAGAAAAATGCGATTTTGACTTAAGTATACTGCAAGAAAACGATAGTATTGTTGCTAAAGGAATTATAAATTTTGAAGAAAGAGCTACAAATGGCTTTGAATTGAGGCTGAGCAGTATTTCAATACTCTCCTCCCCTTTTGCTCAAATGCCAATAGTCATAAATAAAAAGAGTTTGAATATATCATTAGAAACTAATCTAGAGAATCGTCCCTTTGTTTTGAGAAACCATAAACAAAGAGCTGTTTTCAAGCTTCAAGAAGGAATCGTTTCAGGTTTCAGAAACCATATGGTCGCTAATGGCTTTACAGAAATCCATTCTCCCAAAATTGTTAAAGCCGGCGCTGAGGGTGGTGCTAATATATTTAAGCTTGATTATTTTGGTGAAAAAGCCTTCTTGAATCAAAGCCCACAGTTCTATAAACAGACAATGGTTGGTGTATTTGATAGAGTTTTTGAGATAGCTCCTGTATATAGAGCAGAAAAGCATAATACTTCTAGACATTTGAATGAATACATCGGTCTAGACTTTGAAATGGGCTATATTAATAGCATGTATGATGTTATGGCAATGGAAACAAGCATGTTAAAAGCAGTTATGAAAGAACTTAAAGAAAATTATTCACCAGAGCTTAGTTTACTAAATGTAGCTTTGCCTGAAATTGATGTCATACCAGCCTTTACGTTTATAGAGGCGAAAGAAATACTAAAGGGTCTGGGACATAAAATAAAAAATTATTATGATTTTGAGCCTGATGAAGAGATTGCAATAAGCGAATATGTTATGAAGGAATATAATAGTGAGTTCGTATTTATAAGTCACTTTCCTTCTTCTAAGCGTCCCTTCTATGTAATGGATGACAAAGATGATCCCGACTATGCACTGAGCTTTGACTTATTTTTCAGAGGGTTAGAAATTACAACTGGTGGTCAGAGAATTCACGATTATTCTGAGCAAGTTCAGAAAATGAAGGATAAAGATTTAGATCCTGATGATTTTGAATCGTATTTAATGATTCATAAGTATGGGATGCCACCTCATGGTGGACTTGGAATAGGTCTTGAGAGACTTTTGATGAGGCTTCTAAATCAACAAAATGTCAGAGAAGCATCATTATTTCCAAGAGATATGACTAGGCTTGAACCATAAGGTAGGGCAAAATTTAAAACTAATTCTGCCTCACCAACATAATTTTGTACCATCAAAAATTAATACTATTTTGTGAAACAAAGGCGTTTCGCTCCAAGTTTTTTAGGAGTGGAATGTCTTTTTTTAATATTAATCACAACATTCTAAGTTAGAATAGTTACAGTCAAAATACGGATATATATTTTAATGCAGAATGTAAAACAATTTAATTTTATTTTTATTAAGGAGGGTTTAACATGGAAAATCGTGTAACTGAAATTTATGGAAGTAACGTGTTCAATGATGCAACAATGCGTGAACGTCTTCCAAAGGCAACTTACAAGTCATTGAAAAAAACTATTGATGAGGGATTGGCACTTGATGTTTCTGTTGCAGAGGTTGTTGCAAGTGCAATGAAAGAATGGGCTATTGAAAAAGGAGCAACACACTTTACACATTGGTTTCAGCCAATGACTGGAATTACTGCTGAAAAGCATGATTCCTTCATTTCACCTACTGCTGATGGTAAGGTTGTCATGGAGTTTACTGGCAAAGATTTAATTAAGGGTGAACCAGACGCTTCCTCATTCCCATCAGGAGGACTTAGAGCTACTTTCGAAGCAAGAGGTTATACTGCATGGGATTGCACTTCCCCAGCATTTGTTAAGAATGGTACCCTTTGTATTCCAACAGCTTTTTACTCATACACTGGAGAGGTTCTCGACAAGAAAACTCCATTACTTATTTCAATGGAGGCTCTAAACAAACAAGCACTTAGAATTTTAAAGCTTTTTGGAAACACTGCAACCAGAGTAACAACTACTGTTGGTCCTGAGCAAGAATACTTCTTGGTTGACAGAGATCTTTGGAAAAAACGTAAAGACTTAATATTCACAGGAAGAACTCTATTTGGAAATAAACCTCCAAAAGGTCAGGAATTGGAAGATCATTATTTCGGAAACATAAAGGAAAGAGTATCAGACTACATGAAGGATCTTGACAATGAGCTCTGGAAGCTAGGTATTGCTGCAAAAACAGAACATAATGAAGTTGCCCCTGCTCAACATGAACTTGCTCCTATATTTTCAACCTCAAACATTGCAACTGACCACAATCAGCTAACAATGGAGATAATGCAAAAGGTTGCTATCAGGCATAACCTTACATGCTTATTACATGAAAAACCATTTGATGGCGTTAACGGTTCAGGTAAACACAATAACTGGGCAATGTCTACAAATGAGGGGCAAAATCTGTTGGAACCAAGCTCAACTCCACATGAGAATATACAGTTCTTAGTTTTCCTATGTTCAGTAATCAAAGCCGTTGATGATTATCAGGATTTATTACGTTTGTCAGTAGCTTCAGCAGGGAATGACCACAGACTAGGTGCGAACGAAGCACCTCCTGCAATAGTTTCTATATTCCTTGGGGAACAATTAACTGATATTCTTCTACAGATGGAAAATGGTAAAGCTAAAGGCAAAAACTACAATACTATTCTTGAGACTGGCGTTGCTTGCCTTCCAAATCTTCCGAAGGATACCACAGATCGTAACAGAACATCACCATTTGCATTTACCGGAAACAAATTTGAATTTAGAATGCTAGGCTCCTCTGCTTCGATTGCTGGTACTAACTTTGTACTAAATACAATAGTTGCTGAGGTTCTTCAGAAATTTGCCGATAGACTAGAAGCTGCTGATGATTTGACGAACGAAATCGGCGCATTAATTTCAGATACTGTTAGAGATCATAAGCGTATTATATTCAATGGAAACAATTACTCTGATGAGTGGGTTGTTGAGGCAGAAAGCAGAGGTCTATTAAACCTTAAAACAACTGTAGAATGTATTCCTACATTTATAAAGGATAAGAATGTAGCAGTATTTGTAAAGCATGGTGTATTAGGCAAATCTGAAATTGAATCCAGATATGAAATACTACTTGAAAATTATATTAAGACTATAAACATAGAAGCTTTAACTATGATTTCAATGGCTAAAACTGAGATTTTACCAGCTGCATTCAAATTCAGTAAGGAATTATCAGATACTATTAATTCAGTAAAAGCTACTGGAATGTCAGTTGAAGTTTCTGCTCAATCTTCATTACTTAAGGAGCTATCACCTGTACTAAGTTCATTTGCTTCAAATATTAACTCCTTAAAGAAAGCTTTAGATAAAGCATCTGCTGAAACTTCTGATCTGCTAAAGCAAGCAGAAGCCTACTCCAAGATAGTTGTTCATGCTATGGAAGCTTTGAGAGCTGATGCCGATAGATTGGAAGCAATCATTCCAAAGGATATTTATCCATTCCCAACATATGCAGAGCTACTATTTAATATTTAATTAGATGTAATTTAAAGGGACAATGGGGTTCATTTGAGCACCATTGTCCCCTTTTTATTGCAAATTTCATTATCAAATCAGGAAATGAGGAATATTTATGAAAAGCACTTCTCACATAATTGCCACCTGCCTGCTTCTTATTTCATCTACATTTTTTTCAATTTCAGGATGGAATATTTATATTAAGATAGCATTAAACTTAATTGTATTTATAGGCTATTCTATTTATACTGTGTATACCTTTTCTAATAAATGCAGCAAATATATATCAAAAATCGATAAGCTTAGAAACGATTTAAAAAATTTTAATTTTGAAGTACAGGTGACATCAAGCCAGATTTCTTCTGTTTCTGAGAGTATCGCTATTACTCTTGATGATAATAATGAATTTGCAAAGTATGTGTATGATGAAGTAAAAGAAATGTCCAATAATAATGAAAGAGTAAATAGTAGTATTACTAGTACTCTTTCGGAAGTAAAAAACATAATGGATCTTTTAAATAACGCAGAGAATATAACTGTTGAAATGCTCAAAAAGAGTTCTGTATCTAAAGACACTGTAAAAATAAGTCTAAATGAAATCTTACAAATAGTTCAAATAATTGAAGGTATTCATGAATCATCAAATATGACTTTAGCAAATATGGAACAGCTTGCAAAAACTTCAAAGGAGATTATACATATTCTAGAAACAGTAAGAAATGTTTCTAAGCAAACCCAACTTCTTGCTCTAAATGCTACTATTGAATCGGCTCGAGCTGGTGAACATGGTAAGGGTTTTGCTGTTGTAGCCTCTGAAATTGGCAAGCTTGCCGATAGTACTGGTCACTCTGTTGAAGACATCAATTTATTAATAAATACTATACAAGCCGAAGTTGATAATGTTTATAATGTTGTTTGTGAAAATGCTTCTCGCGTTGACGCAGGAATATCTGCAACTAAAAATATTGAAACCAATCTTGGAAGGATTGATACATCATTTAATGATGTATTTAGCATGATGGATCAGATTAGCACCCTTTCCAAGAAAGAGGTTATTATTGCGCAAAACGTAGGTGATCAAATAAAAGAAGTGGAAGATGTAGTGTTAAAAACGTCAAAATCTGTTGATACTGTTTACTCTTCCGTACACCAACAGAAGCATAATATGGAGGAGATTGCAGCAATGGGTACCAGGTTAAATGAAGCCTCCTCTACACTATCAGAGTTATTTTCAAGTGAGGCTGAAAGTCTTGAAGCTTTAGGAAATGGTGCTTTATGTAAAGCTCAAGAAGCCCTTGCAATTATTCAAAGAGAGCTTTGTTCAAGAAATGAAATTATTAATTCAAAAGATAGTAACATACACGAAACTATTCTAAGTGAATTTATTAAAAAATATATTTTTGTTGAAGCAGCTTGGACCAATGACCGAAAAGGACGATTTATCTGTTCTATCCCGACTGCGGGTATTGCGAATGCAAATGTACGTGAATGGTTTAAGCAAAGCATAAAAGGTGAAGATTTTATCTCATCTATATATATATCAGCTATTACAAGAAATCCATGTATGACCGTTTCATCACCGATCAAGAACGCAAATGGAGATATAGTTGGTGTCGTTGGAATTGATATAATAATTAAATAAATAGTATTTACTAATTACTTTCGAGTTTCATATACTAAATAGAACTTAAAGAGACAATGGCGTCATTTGAGATTGCCTTCTAGGTAGACAAGTGAAATAATACTCATGGGTTTCGTGAATTATGTGACCATAATTACGCTTAAACTGACACACAAAAATGCACCTTCAAGAGTTAGATTTTATATCTAACAATTGTGGTGCACTTCGTTGCCAAGTATTCGGTAGTAGTAAATTAATTTTTATAACACTCTTCTGGCTGTCATGTATGTTCTTTGCCAATAACTGCTGTTAATATCAGCAATAGTAATTTGTCCTGTAGAGTTAGAGGACTGGGCATTTATGAATAAGCCTTCACCTATGTAGATACCTACGTGGGTTATGTTATTGTTCCCGCCATCTGTGTCAGAAAAAACAAGATCTCCCGGCATCAAATCATCTTTTGCTACTTCAATCCCCTGTGTAGCCTGATCAGATGAAACACGGTTCAATTTTATCCCAAACTTATCAAAGACATACTTTGTGAATCCGGAGCAATCAAAACCTGTATCAGGCGATGTTCCACCATATGTATACTTCACTCCCAAATAGCTTTTTGCATATTCTATAATTTCTGCAGCTGATGGCTTACTTTGAGCTTCAGGTTCAGACTGGGGATTTTTGTCACTATCCTTTGATTCTGAATCTGACTTTTTGTCAGGGTCTATTGATTCGAAATTAGGCTTTTTATCAGTTCCTTTTAATTCAGAATCAGAATTTTTGTCCTTATCTTTAGTCTCATTTTCAGTCTTTTTGTCAGTATTTTTTGGTTCCGCTTCAGATTTTTTATCAGCGACACCAGCTTTATTATCTGAATTCATCAATATGTAAGAACTGCTCACCCAACCAATAATACCTTCTGAAGTTTTAACCTTATACCAGTTGCCGGACACTTGAATAATTGAAAGCTTAGCGTCCTTGTTTATTGTTTTTAATACGTCATAGGTCAATCCAGGGCCTTTTCTTATATTTACATTATTACCTTTAATAGTACCAACCTTTTCGGGTGAACTTTGCTTTTTGACATTCTCAACAAACTTATTATTAATCCATCCTGTTATCCCATTTTCAGTTACTTTTAACCATCCGGTTGAGCTTTTAATAACTTTAAGCTGTTCACCTTTCTTAAGCGTATCAAGAATTTTTGATGTAGTGTTAGGTGACTCTCGAAGATTAAGAATATTTGCAGTAACTATAACATTAGTTGCTTCATCTGCGTATATAATAAAAGTAGTCCCAAAGAATAAAGCAGTTGAAATACAGGAAACTGCCACAAATTTTATTAAATGTTTATTTAGCTTCACAAACATCCCCCATCTTTTGTAACCTTTCGAAACAGAATGGCTGTATTTAATATAATATACCGGGTTTTAGCTTCAATTCATCAATATTTGACTTTAAATTACAATCTTGATTATATAATTTTATGTTAAATGATGCAATAATCTAAATAATTATGTAGTAATAATTTAATAAAGACTACTTCATTGTTCATTCCAATCGGGAACTGGATAACTATAAATATTAATGCAATATAAAGAGAGGAAAATACAGTGTTATACCCTACAAGTACCGGATTTTTAAAAGATTGATCATATCCATCTTAATATTGACAAAAAACGTCGCATTCATGTCTCCCCTTTCTCAATCACGCAGCTTGCGGCCTGTTAACTTCGGGAAAACCATTTCTAGACTTGCAGCCTCACTTGTAATATTCAATATCTTTTCGCCGCGATCGCTTAACAATGCAATTATGCGGTCAAGGTTTTCAATACCCTTCAGTGAAGTAATTTCGATAGTATTGCCTTCTATTTTTACCGATTTATATCAATAACAATGTAAGTATTCTGTCGTCAATTTTTTCTACAGGTTTTGATTTTTTTCTTAAAATATCATCGTTAATATAGTTCATTATTTGTCTTTGAGCCCGTACATATCTCCTTTATAGCCGAATTAGCATTTCTTCCATGCCTTGTATTCAACATTACCCTAAACTTCCTAAATATTGATAGCATCCTGATAAACAAATACGAAAAAGCAAAAAACAGGCTCTCATAATATCTTTTACACCTTGTTTTTTGCTTTTCTATAAATAATCAAAAATTATAAAGTTTGTATTATTCTCCACATTCATCAGCATGCTGATGTTCATGGCATACAGAACCTGTTGATTTCAGTTTGCCCTGTAAATAATTATTAGCAGCTGCTTCCGCATCACCGGAGGCTCCAGTAATTACCTCTATACCTTTTTCGTTGAATATTTCAATTGCTCCTCCACCCATTCCGCCGGAAATAATAACATTTACGCCAAGATCATTTAAGTAGTTTGGTAGAAACCCTGGTCTATGCCCTGGATTTGGAACGAACTCCCTGCTGATAATCTTCTTATTTTCTTCTACAAAGATATTAAATCCTTCACAGTGTCCAAAATGCTCGGTTACCATTTTACCTTCACTTGCGATTGCTATTTTCATAGTTTTTGTCTCCTTTGACTTCATTTTCGATTTAATTGTTTTATTATTTTATTTAAGGTGATCTATTCATCTAATTGCAAATAGTTTTTGAAAATGTCCTTCCATATTGCCACTATAGCTTTTGCAGCAATACTGTCGGGAAAATTTACAATACTTTTACAGCTATTTACGGCTTTTATTACTATTCTATCAAACGGTATTTTACCTATCACAGGTAATTCAATTTCATTGCAATAGTACTCAATTTCTTCTGTATTTAGTAAATTTACATCAAATTTATTTATACAAACAGCACAACTGACACCAAAATTCTTTGCAGTTTTGACAATCCTTTTCATATCATGAATTCCTGATACAGTAGGTTCAGCTACTATCAATACCATGTTTACTCCGCTGATAGATGCAATAACAGGGCAGCCAATACCTGGAGAACCATCAATTATCACAAGTTCTTTATCCTGTGCTTCATTTAAAAGCTGCTTTTTTACTGCAGATACTAGCTTTCCTGATGCACCGCTTCCCATTTTAAGCTGAGCAGTTGAAAATACTTTTTTCTGATTTTTATATAACATCGTGCATCCCGATGAATGATCAACCATAGAAATAGCCTTGTGTGGACAAATCTCGTAACATACCCCGCACCCTTCACACTCATATGTTGATACAACACCATTCTTTATTGCACCAAAGTGGCAATTCTCCTCACATAAGCCACAGTTAACGCATTTCATGGAATCTATTTGTGCTTTTTGAAAGCCGTAATAGTCATTCTTAATCGGCTCCCGCATTTCTGAGACTACCACATGAAGATTAGGCGCATCAACGTCACAGTCTGCAAAAGCATTGCAATTACTGAGTTCAATAAATGCACTTGCTACTGTTGTCTTGCCAGTTCCGCCTTTTCCACTGAGAATAAGCAGCTGTTTCATTGCGCCACCTCCTTCTCAAGTTGATCAAGCATTTTTTGAAATAGTTCTTTATAGTGTATGCTTTCACGTACAGCTACCAAGCCATTAGAATTAAGCATACCTAGTTCTGCATCAAAGGATATTTTTTCTATAATATTGATTTGATTATCCTTACAGAATTGCTCAGAAGGATTTTCTTCACCAAGTATACATTTGTTCAGAACTACACCCACGGGTTTATCAAACAGCTTAACAAGCTCATATACCATAGAAAGATTATGAACACCAAATAATGTAGGTTCAGCAACCAGCAGACAATAATCTGCTTTTTGTATGCTTTCCATTACTATACAGGCACTTCCGGGAGGGCAATCAATTATTGCATTGCCAGTCTCAGGCAATTGTTTTATCAGTTCTTTAATAATAGGTACACCTGACACTTCACCTGTATTCAAGCAACCTGTTAAAACTTTCAAGTTATCTGACAAACCTTCTTCAACAGTTCCTATTGCTCTTTTCCTTCTGCTTAATGCCTTAGCAGGACACAATATAATACAGCCTTCACATGAGTGGCACACTTCATTAAAAATCAAAAGCCTCTCCCTGACATATGCAAGTGCATTATATCTGCAGAAATCTACACACTTCCTGCAGGCAGTGCACTTTGCAGCATCAACTTCCGGAACGATAACACTAACAGCTCTTTTTTCAGTATTCGTAGGTTTTAAAAAAAGATGTCCATTAGGCTCCTCAACATCACAGTCAACATATACAGCTTGTGATGAACTTTGTGCTGATTCTTCAGCACAAGCAAGATTAACTGATATAAAGGTTTTGCCTGTTCCGCCTTTTCCACTTAAAACAGCAATTTTCATGTTTTACTTCCCTCGTGGTTATGTTTATGAAAACCGGGATGTATTTCTGTTAGTTGTGGGAGTTTTCCTTCTATAAATTTTTCAATATTATATTTTGCTGAGCTATCTTCTGCTTTAAACATCTGTACATCTGCTGCTTTTAAAACATCGGCGGCATTTTCGCCACAGCGATATGTGATAAGCACCTTTGCCCCAGTGTCCACCAACATCTTGGCAGCTTTTATTCCTGCTCCCCCCTGACTTGCAACGGCAGTGTTGTCTAGAAAGCTGCACTCATTGTTTTCAGTGTCAAATAATATAAAATACGGCGTACGTCCAAAGGATTGACATACAGGTTCATCCAAAGACTTACCTTCTACTGGTACAACTAGTTTCATACTTATTTCCTCCATTTCTTCTTTTAAATTTGATTTTTATGCAAAACTTGCTATTGTCTCTGTTAGACACCCTTTTTAGCCACTTTTTCAAGCATCTTTCTTCAAGATTTCAGTTATTATATTTTCATTTTGTTTACTGGCTATCATTTCCTCCACTATTTGAGCTGCACAGCCTACCAGCTCTACGCATGGCCGTTTTTTATAATATTCATTTGTCCTTGCTTCAGGTATATGGCTGTCAGGTCCTTGGTTAACACCTAATAGTTCTCTGCATATTATAGACCTGTTCCCTTCTTTGAATCTGGAGGCTAATTCCTGTATCAATTTATAATGCTCCGTTTTTGAAGTAATATCTTTAGGATCGGAGTATCCATATTTCACGCCTGCCACCATAAACATTCCACTGACTGCACCACACACCTCACGAAGTCTTCCCATACCACCACCAAAGGAAGATGACAATTTCAAAGACGTTTCCAAATCAATACCTATATCCTCGCAAAACGCTGCAACTACTGCCTGCGAGCAGTTATATCCTTGCTTAAAAAGTTCCATAGCTCGCTCTGAATGATTATTCAAAATATCAACCTCTCTTTAAAGACAAACACTTTTAATAAGTTCTGCTGCCTCATCTAAATAATTATTGCTGAACTTTTCAAATTCACCCTTATCAGCAAGCTTTGCCATATCAGGATCAATAGGCAATCGGCCTAAAATATTCAATCCCAGTTCTTCGGCATTCTGCTCCAACTTACTTTCTCCATAAAGTTTGATTTCTTTTCCACAATCCGGGCATTTTACATAGCTCATATTTTCTACGACACCTAATATAGGTATATTCATTTGTTTTGCCATATTGTATGCTTTCTTTACAATAAATGAAACAAGCTCCTGAGGTGAGGTAACAACAATAATTCCATCAAGAGGAATAGATTGGAAGACCGTTAAAGGAACATCACCTGTTCCTGGAGGCATATCAATAAACATCACATCAAGCTTTCCCCAGATAACATCTGTCCAAAATTGCTTTACAACACCCGCAAGTAGCGGACCTCTCCATATTACAGGCGCATCTTCCTGTTCAATCAACAGATTAATAGACATTACATTAATCCCATTATTCGTACGTTCTGGAAAAATACCCACTTCACTTGCTTCAGCTTTTCTTGTAATACCAAACATTTTAGGAATAGACGGTCCTGTAATATCAGCATCGAGGATACCCACATTGTAGCCTTTTCTTCTCATCAAGACCGACAGCATTGAAGTGACTAAGGATTTCCCTACTCCACCTTTTCCACTGACTACACCTATTACTTTCTTTATTGAATTAAGTTCATGTGTTTTTTCAATAAAGCTTTGAGGATTTTTATCACATCCACTGCAGGACTCCTTACTACAGCCGCTGTCGGAACAAGCTTTACTATTTGTCATATTATTCAACTCCTATAAAAGATTTATTTTTGAAAAATCAATTTTTCCTTCATTGTCTACAAGTTCTTTATCAGCATGGATATACTCAATTTTACCGATAAACATTTCGTGCGATCCGGTAACAATAGAATCAACAATTGTACATTCAATATTTACGCTTTACTCTTATCCATTCTTTACCCCCCTTTCAGAAAATTTTTTAAAAAATTAATTATATATACTACTAAATCTGCTTTTATGAATTTCTACTATAGTAATCCTGAACAGCGTTATTCAGTGCTGTTGCTCCAAGTACTGAACAGTGCATTTTTTGCTCAGGCAAACCACCCAAAGCTGCTGCAATGTCGTTGTCGGTTATTTTAAGAGCTTCCTCCAGGGTTTTTCCTTTAGCTAACTCTGTTGTCATACTACTTGTTGCAATTGCTGCAACACATCCAAACACTAAGAAACTGATATCCGTAATAATGTTATTCATTACTTTAATGTATATTGTAAGAGAATCACCGCATTCAGGATCTCCACAAATTCCAACACCATCAGCATCAGGCATGCTACCGGTATTTCTTGGCGACATAAAATGCTCTATTACTATATCTGTAAACGATTCACAGCACATACAATCACATCCTCTATAAGCTAAAAAATATTAACTGATTTAAATGCTTCAATCAATTCCAATCTCCTTTGTCTTTCATATATTAATTATTACTAAATTTCAAATGTATCTCCTGCACATAATGGAATGCATCTGTTTCCTAATAATTGCTTCATCTCATAAATAGGTAATAAACCTGTACAGTGCAGGGGTACTATATTCTGTATTCCAAAATCACTTAAATACTTGATGGTTGTTTTTAAGCGTAGTGGACTTACACTGTCCAAATGCATACCTGCTACCAAGGTATTAATCTTTCTACCAGAATACTGCTCTAGAGCGTAATTCAGACAATTAATAACACCTGGGTGACTACATCCTAAAAATACTACAAGACCATTATCAGTATCAAAAATTAGCATCTGCTCATCTCTCATCGTATCAATATATTTATTGATGCCATTTTCTAAGTAAAATCCTCTGTTAACTTCTTCAAATGCTTCGTTTACAGGAATTTCAGTATATAGATTTATATTTGAAGCAATTTGCAAAGATTTTTTGTTGAAAATAATGTTTGATTTTATATGTTCATAGTCATCTAATTTCCAGGGTATACCAATTTCTCTATAACTCTTTCCGTCAGTATTGATCGCATAACGTTTTGCAAAAGCATCTTTGTGAATATAAACCTTGGGAAAGCTGTTTGAATTTGAAAAATGGACTAGTCCTCCGCAATGGTCATAGTGTCCATGGCTGAGCACGATATAGTCTGTTTTATTTAAATCAACTTTCATTTGTGTAGCATTAAGGCAGAACACATTTGATTGTCCTGTATCAAACAGGATATTTGTTTTTTCATGCTCAATAAAAACAGATAAACCATGTTCAGCAAGAATGCCACGTCTTTTTGTTCTGTTATCTGTAAGGATATGTATTCTCATAAATAAAAAAGCTCCTTAACTGCCAACTATTAATTGTGAGCTTATGCCCACAATTTAAATTTTAGTATTATTATGAGCATATGTCAATATTGTATTCATACAAAATAAAAAAAGCCAAAAGATGAACTCCTTTTGACTCTTACTATTACATTTCAGTTTTTACTCAATACTTCTTCCATGTCGCCAGCAGTTTCTTCTACAAAACTTCTGTTTACAATTCTGTTCACATACAATATTTGCTGATCCGCAACTTGTACATGAATATTCTCCATTTTTTATTGGCTCAAGGTTTTCGTAGCTTTCCATCCATTCCTTACCACAATCCTTACACTTTACCGGGCAAATATTCCGAGTGAATTTGCCTCCTTCTATGTGTATAGTTTTCCCGTTTATCAAACTGTCAGCAAGCTTCTCTCTTGCAGATAGAAGTATCCTTTGAAAAGTAGGGCGTGACACCTCCATCTTTTCAGCACATTCTTCCTGCTCCAACCCTTCTAAGTCTTTGAGCCGTATAGCCTCAAGCTCCTCAAGTTTTAATATATTCTCAGGGACTTCAGCAATATCTGTTTCTGATGGAATAAAATATGGTATTGTAGGAATATTCTCAATTTTTCTCCACTTTGTTGGCCTTGCCAATAGTTATCAACTCCATTTACTCATGATTATCATAAAATACTGTAGATACTTTAATTGACTACTAATATTTTTATCATATAAAAAACAATATTATAAGGCAAGTATATTAATATTGCAGGCATATGTCAATAATTCAATAAAAGTCAGATATATGATATAACATAGCATATTTATTCATGATTTACTATAAATGTCTCGAGCAAATACTAATAAAAACCCATCTTTTATTTAGACAACATATTGACTAAATGATTTACATCTGATAAAATTTAATAGTCAACATATTGTCTATATAGAAAGGAGTAATCCATTTTGGAAACCAATAAAGCAATTAAAGAATACTCATTGATGCAGCAGACATATGCAACACTTTTTTCGCTGGCAAATAAAATTCAGATTGAAGGAGACAAATACTTTGATAAGTTAACCTCAAGACAGTTTATGGCGATACTTGCAGTCTTGCACCTTCCAGAGGATGAGACAACCATTAATAACATTTCAAGAAAGCTTGGAACATCAAAACAAAATACAAACGTCTTGATGAACACAATCGAAAAAAAAGGATACATTTCTATAATACCAAGCCCGCGCGATAAGCGTGCTATCAATGTCAGAGTGACTGATACCGGAAAGCAGGTTATGCTGGAATGCGGAGAAAAAGGGATTGAGTTTTTTACAGATCTTTTTAGGGATTTTACGAGCAAAGAATTGGAGACACTATGGTGTTTGCTGAAAAAAATGTATCGTTTTGACGGAGAAGACCAGAGTGGCTTTGAAGAAGAGATTGACAAACTGGAGATTACAAAGGAAGAACAAGAAAGAGCCTTAGAAAAATTCGCTCTGAAAAGGTACCCTGCCAACGAGAGAGAATAATTTGTAATAAAGGTAAAAAGCCACCAAAATAAATTATAGAAAGAGGTCATAGAAATGAAAATTATTGTTGAACCAGCAATTGCACTTTTCGATGAAAAAATAAATACTAGAATCTCTGGGGTATCACCATTCGGAAAAGTTAAGATTCGCGCCACCATGTGTTTGCCGTGGGCAGTAAATACCATATTTGAATCTTTTGCCTGGTTTACTGCCGATTCGGAAGGCACTGTAGACTTATCGGTGCAGAAACCTGATTCTGGAACTTACGATTTTATTGATGCAATGGGTCTGATTGTATCGATGAAAATGGTCAAAGGTAAACTTGAGGATATCGTAAAAAAAATATCCGCAAATAACAGTTTATTCATTGAGTTTATTGCCGAATATGGAAATAACACGGTATGCACAAAAATAGAACGACTCTTTAAGCGTGGGGATATCAAAACTCAGAAAATTGCAGATGGATTTGTTGGTGAATTGTTTTATAATACAAATCACAACAATAAAACAATTGTGCTCTTAGGTGGGTCGGATGGTAATATGTCAGCCCTCTCTCTCATTGCTGCTCCGCTCGCTTCATATGGATATAATGTTTTATCTGTAGCATACTTCAATGACACCGGATTGCCTAAAAAGCTTGCAGAAATTCCTCTTGATTATTTTGACAGTGTGTTTCAATGGCTTCAAAAAAACCCTGTAACTATTGGTAATGAGTTTTATCTGCATGGAACATCCAAGGGCGGAGAGCTGGCATTGTTGCTTGCAGTAAGATATCCTTTTATAAAAAAGGTTACAGTATTTGCACCGCATGCATATTGCTTTCAAGGCCTAAACTATAGAAATGTTTCATCCTGGGCAATGGCAGGAAGGCCACTGCCTTTCATTCGCCTGGAAAACCGTCGTTTATTTTTAAACATGCTGCACTGTTTTATCAAAAATAAACCTTTTGGATATGCTTATACATATAAGACTGGCATAGCTCAAGCTGTAAATAAGGAAGAAGCTCGGATAAAAATTGAGAACGCAAAAGCGGACATATTATTAATTGCAGGCGAAAACGATAATATATGGAATTCAAGTGATGGCTGTGATGATATAATGGATACACTCAAAAGAAATAACTACAACTACAGTTTCAACTTATTAAAGTACAAAGATGCTGGGCATCCGTTTCCTTTACCCTATATTATCCCCTTACCTGTAACGCTAAGTATGAGGATGGCACCAAGACTGGTTTTTCAAACAGGTGGTACAATTGCTGGAAATGCATATGCACAAGCAGATTCGTGGAGAAAGACAATTGAGTTTTTCGAGAGATAGTTACCATTTTCATATATGCCTTCAAAGAGCCTTTCAGAAGCTCTTTGAAGATGTACATGCAACCTTAAATAGAAATCTTAATTTCTCGCTTCGAAGTATAAGTGGTAAATCAGCTAGCCTATACTTTCTTTTACAATGACAAAAGCCTTCATCCATGAGACTTTCACTTGCTAATCTACTATAAAACGGCACACCTCTCCAAAATATCACTAATTTTTTATGTTTACTATACAAAATGGTTTAAGCTTATCTGCCGTTGACTATTTGCTTATAGCTTTTATTAAACCAATCTCTTTCCTTCCAAACTGAATTTTCATATGTAAAGTAATTGCTGTTTCCTTTAATAATTCCTTTCATAGAATTAAAGTAGAGTGAATTCATTATTTGCGGTTTAAGCTTTTTATCTCCAGTAAGAATTGAAGCTGTAAGCTTTGCTAAGTTGCTCATTTTGTTTTCATCAAATTTGTCATTATCTATTTTAAGTATTGACCCTAGCTTAATTGCTCCCATTAGCAAACCTATCTTTGTTAAATATTTGTCTGCATCTTCTTCGCCACTTCCATTTGTTGTTACAAAATTGACAAATGGTTTTCCGATGAATTCAAATGTATGTAAATCAACAAGCAATCTTTCTACAAAGTTGTGAAAAACCGAGCTCACATGATTGAAATGAACTGGAGAACCAAAAATAAGTAAATCAGCCGTTTGCATTTTCTCTTTTATTGAAACTAACTCATCATTTATGACACATTTCCCTGTCTTTGTACAAGACATGCACCCTTTACATGCAAGTATATCACTTTGAGCAAGAGAAATAATTTCGGTTTCAATTTGACTATATTTTTCTCTTATCATTTCAAAAAATTCATTTATTAACTTAACTGTACTAGACTGTTCTGGTAATTTGGGACTGCCTACTATTGCAATAATCTTTTTCATTAAAATCACTCCTAATCTACTTGTTAATACTTATCTATAACTAAATATACGACAATAAATACCTTTTGTCTTACAGATTTACAAATAATAACTAACGCTAAACTGTATACTCAAATTTAACAAATTTGAAGATATTGCCTCAATTGTTCCACATTCCGGATTCAATATTGATGTAATAATTCCTACCACTAACCCTAAAGCCCAAAAAATAATAATTTTCATACCACCTTTTCAATCTTAATTTTACTTTCAATCCTTTTTTCTCCCATTGACCTCCCTTTTACAAACGAAGCTATCACAGCCATAAAAGAAACGATCACCGCAGCAGTAAAGGTAATATGCAATGCATATATAAATGCATTACCTTTTTGTAAAGAATCTGTCATACCCTGTGAAGCAAAAATGGCCATCGCATTATTCTGACTTGAAGAAAACAACGCTCCAGATACTGCTACCCCCATTACCATACCAATGTTCCTCATTGTTGCAAGCGTTCCTGATGCAACTCCCCTGTGTTCTTGAGACGCACTGCCCATGACCGCACTATTATTAGGAGTCTGAAACAATCCAGACCCTATACCGGTAAGTATCATGGAGACAATAATGTAAGCAGTTGATGTATCTTCATTTAGAAAGCTCATCATCAATAGACCTCCCGTCATGACAACTGCGCCTGCAGAGCAAATGTATCTGCTGTTAAAACGGTCAGCCAACACACCGCTTATAGGTGCAATCAATATCGTTGCTAGCGGCATAGGCATATAAAGCATTCCAGTCATAAATGCTGAAAACATACGTAGATTTTGAAGATAAAAAGGAGCAAGAAAAGCCATTATAAACTGAGCCATAAATACAAACAGGGCAGCTACATTCCCTGCAGTAAACACATGGTTTTTAAATAAACTAAGGTTCAGCATTGGAAACTGACATCTACTCTCATATACAGCAAATACGGCAACCATTACAACTCCAGCAGTAATCAGTGTGACAAATACAGGTATCGGAATTTTGTAGTCTCCGCATATGCTGAGTGGTAATAACATAAACATGAGTGAAACAAACATCAGTAAGCTTCCAAGCTTATCAAAGGGTACTGTATTCCTTTCTCCATCTTTTGGTATTTGAGTGATGGCCATAACAAACCCTAAAATGCCAATAGGGATATTGATAAAAAATATGCTCTGCCATCCCAATAATGTTGCAAGAGAGCCACCTACAACAGGTCCTGTGCAAAGACCGAATGCCACTGCCATGGCAGATATGCTGAAAGCCTTTCCTCTGCTTGATGGAGGGACTGCATTTGTAATTATTGCAGGGCCTGTTGAAAACAGCATTCCAGCTCCTATAGCCTGAACAACTCTGAAAGAAATCAGCATGGTAATATTCCCTGATAATCCACATAAGAGAGAACCTGTTGTAAAAATAATGTAACCTGTCAAATAGACTTTTTTGTGTCCATAAAGGTCTGAGATACGTCCAAAGGTAAGTAACAAGCTACTGATTACAAGCAAATACGCTGTTACTATCCATTCAACTGTTGATAATGTAATACCAAAGCTCTCTTTTATCATTGGAGTTACAAGATTTACAACACTTGAATCCAGTGATGACATAAATGTACCAATAGCAATTGTCAGTACTATAAACAATGTATTTTTGTTTTTCATCCTTTTATACCTCTTTCATCAGTTTTATGAAAATGCATTCACATTTTACACTTATACCATTATTAAAATGTAAGTAAATACTTATGTTTTATACTAATACCATTTTATTCAATTGTCAATATTAATGTAAGTAAACACTTATATTTTATTGACATATAAAATCCTGTAATCTACAATACTATTATAGGGAGTTGACGATAATGGAAGATGAAAGAACTGTAAAATCTAATAAAACTGTACGTAAGCCAAAGCAAACCAGAAGCATTGAAATGAAAGAAAAAATACTCAATGCAGCATTACAACTTTTTTGTGAAAAAGGTTATTATAAGACAACAACAAATGAAATAGCACATAGGGCAGAGGTTTCAATAGCCAGTCTCTACTCTTATTTTAAGGATAAAGACACAATTTTTCTAGAAATACTGGAAAGGTATCACGATAAATTCGATAAAGCTACAGAGGAAGTCATCAGTAGCCTAGGCCTTTTAAAAACAGATGAAAGAGGAGTTCTACGCTCCCTAATCGAAGCCTTAATTAAAGTGCACGAAGAATCAAAGGAATTAAACAGAGAGTTAAATGTACTGTCCTATTACAACGTTGAAATTTCAAAAATCCTTAATAAACAAAGAGAAAAATCATTACAAGCAACCGCAAGTTATTTTATGCAATTTGAGAACGACATAAATACAGAAGATTTAGAGGCAATCGCTATTGTTATCTTTGATATGATTTCTGCGACTGTTGACAGGATTGTTTTTAATGGAAGTAATATAGACAGGAACAGACTTATCAATGCAGTTGTAGATTTAATCTATAGCTTTATTAGCCATTAAAACGCTACAGGCACAGCTGTAGAACAGATACTCCGTATAGGTATTAAAATTGAGTTTTGTGTGCCTAAAATGCATATCCAATTACACTGAGTAGTAAAGCTAATATTAGAACGATAAGCTCAACTCTTGTTAACAGCATACGGCTTACTTTTTTGGTGTACTGATAATATTCATCTCCAAAGATAGGGATTAGTTGCTTTTTTTCTTCAAAGCCAGCATTTATGTATTGAACAATTACCACTATTAGTGCAAGTATCATTCCAATGAATGAACGTAGAGAAAGCATAAAGCCTGCCTGAAGAATGATGAATGTTCCATACATGGGGTGTCTCACCTTTTTATAGTAGCCAGTTATCAGTAGTTTGTTGGGAATACCCTTTTCTTTATTTTTGGCATTGTGATTTTGCATTGTTATTTCTGATAGTCTTATTGAGCCATAACAAGCTGCGATAAGTCCGTATATAAAGTATACCAAATCACTTTTTATTAATTTCACACTGCCAATATTTAACCATATTTTTAATTCATTCCAAGGCTCAAAATCCCCAATACAAGCGAAAATATATTTAAAAAGATAATATAGCAGAAGATACCCTGTGATTCCCCATACAAGTGCAATCGCTTTATGTAAAAAACTACTGGACTGTAATTTTTCATAGTTCCTATCAAAATGAAATTTTTCTTCATATTTAAGCATAAGCTATCCTCCAAAACATTGTTCTTTCACCTTATAATATTATAAATTTCCAAATAAATCAAACTAGTCCTGTCGCATTTAATATCCACTTAAATTCTACGGTTACAATATTATCAAAATGATAACCTTTTCAATCAGACTTCTAATCAATTACTCATCTTATTCCTACCACCAAGTATTCCAAACCATCCTTATAAGTGAACCTTCTATTCCATTCTGAGAACACAGTAACCTTATCTACCAGTGTATGCCACAATCTCTTATCGAATTCATTAATCAATTCATCCTGCTCCCTTAGGGTATACAAAAGTTTTCAATCCTTTCAGGCCGTACCTTTATTTGCTGCATTTGTTTGCTTATTTCAATATGCACCACCCCACTGTCTATAAATATTAAATAACTAGGCACTAAACTTTCCTAAACTTCATATAATAAAAGGAACAAGGACAATGGCGTCCAGTTTGTCGAAATATAGTTTGAAATATGAAGTAAAACTGTTGTTGACTCTGGAATGCTAGCTGTCTTTTTTAATTTAATAAATCTTATAAGTCAAATTAGTTTAAAGACATATGCTTAAATTTTAATTGACTTGTGAACTTTGGAGGAGTTTAATATGTGTTCTATTCTAGGATTAATCAATTTTAAAGATTCTACTCTTAGTTTTGCCCAGGAAGTTCTAACTGAAATGGGTGCAACTATGGCCCATAGGGGACCCGACCAAAATGGTTATTTTAGAAACAACTATGTTTGCTTTTCGCATAACAGACTGGCAGTAATTGATGTAGAAAAAGGTTTACAGCCAATGACCGTTGTTTATCAAGGCAAAAGCTACACAATAATTTACAATGGTGAGATATACAATGCTGATGAGCTTCGAAAAGAGCTTGTTGTATATGGCGTAAATTTTAGCACTCACTGCGATACCGAGGTTGTTTTATACTCCTATATCATTTGGGGTATGAACTGCTCAGAAAAGCTGAATGGAATCTACGCTTTTGCAGTATATGACGATGGTAACAAGCAGGTGTACTTATCCAGAGATAGAATGGGTGTAAAACCTTTCTTTTATACAATTAAGGACAATACACTCATTTTTGCCTCTGAAGTTAAAGCTATTCTGAAGCATCCTCAAGTCAAGGCCGAGCTTGATAATGAAGGTATTTGGCAGTTGCTTTACTTGTCCCCTATGCGCCCTTCAAATAATGGAATTTTTAAAAACATATTAGAGATATCTCCCGGATTTCATGGAATATTTAATGAGAATGGACTAAAGCTATATAGATATTGGACCTTGAAGGCATACTATTTAGAGGATAGTGAGGATACAATTATAGAAAAAACCAGATATTATCTAACTGATGCTATAAAGCGTCAATTGGTATCTGACGTGCCTTTATGTACATTTCTATCTGGTGGTCTTGACTCATCTGTGGTTACAGCGGTTGCGAGGGCAGGCAAAGATACTTTATCTTCATACTCCTTTGAATATGAAGGAAACAAGAAGCATTTCGAATCAACTAGCTTTCAACCCGAAAGTGATGATGAATATGCTACATGGTTGGCAGATTATCTAAAGACGGATCACACTGTTCTTACTGTAAGCCAGCAGAAAATAGCAGACCTTTTGCAAGACTCAGTAAAGTATAGGGATTTACCAGGAATGGCTGATATCGACTCATCCTTGTTGTATTATTGTAACGAGGTTAGAAAAAGACACACTGTAGCTTTAAGTGGAGAATGCGCTGATGAGATTTTTGGTGGTTACCCTTGGTTCTACAAAGCAGATATGTTAAATCGTGACTTCTTCCCATGGATTCATGACCCAGATTCAAGAGTATTTTTATTTAATTCAGATTTTGCTAAACCAAGGCAGGGTTTTAATTTTGTTAAAGAAATGTATCTTGATAGTAAAAATGCATGTCCCTTAACAGGTTCTGAGCCTGATGCCATGCGAACCAGCAGAATTGCCACCTGGCTCTCAGTTAATTGGTTTATGACTTCACTTTTGGAACGAAAAGATCGTATGTCTATGGCAAGCGGACTCGAGGTTAGAGTTCCCTTCTCCGACCACAGGATTTTGGAATATGTATATAATGTGCCTTGGAATATAAAATTCAAAAATGGAGTTGAAAAGTCACTTCTTAGAGAGGCAATGAGTGACTATCTACCAGAGCAAATTTTATATAGAAAAAAGAGCCCTTATCCAAAAACACATAACCCTGAGTATGAAGAAATAGTAACAAATATGTTTAATGAGGTTATGTCGGATACAAACTCCATATTAAAAGATATTCTGCACCCAGATATCCTACCCTTCTTGAAGTCTTGCAGTAATATAACTTGGTACGGGCAGCTGATGGGGCGTCCGCAGCTTATAGCTTGGTTGATACAGCTGGATTATTGGTTTAAGGAATATAAGGTTAGGATAGTCTAATAACTAAAAAGAGAGCCGGGCTTGTGTGTCACTCTTTGCTCAGCACAAGCCCGGCTTTCTTTTAACTGCCCTTGACTACAATCGCCCATATTATATTTTCATTTAAAGTGCAGTATTTCGCTAAATTACGAACTATATCTCAAACAAATCAAGTTGCCTTTTATCCGGTTCATAATTCATCCATAAAGTTCTATAAGTTCCTTGTCACCTCCACACTTAACCTCTTTCTGTCTATAGCTTCTTGGTTCTTTATATATACTCTTCCAGCTTCTTGTATACATAATAATACCTATATGTAACCAAGAGTATTTGTTAATCATAGTATGTATTATAAATATTGTGTAAAGGAGAATTATAATGCCCTACTATGATTACACCAACTATAATGATGACTACTCTGAGGAATCTGATTATGACTACTCTGGGCAATTTGATGATAGGCAACAACCTCCATTTCAAGGGCAACAAGGCTTTTTCGGTGGAGGAAGTTTTCAACAAGGATTTCGACAGGGATATCGTCAAGGATACCGACAAGGATACCGGGATGGACGTAGGTCTTGCCAAAACATTGGTTTTCCAGGATTCGGTCCTGGCCGTCCTTTTTAAACAGGTAGACACCTTATGCTTATTAATCCAGGGATAAAACCCTGGGTACATATGTCTCTCCCCTTGTTGGAGCACGGATTGGTATTTCTCTTAAACAGCCTAATTCTTTGGTCTTGTAATCTTCTATCAACATAATAAAATCTTTTTTATTGCATACTCTTTAACCTCATAAATCAAAATTTTCCTTCGCAATCTTTTGCTATTTTTAATATTCACCGCCTAATTCAAGAATAACATTATCGTCTAGCTCACAAAGAGTGCCTGTCTTTTCTCTTGCATATGCCTCTTCCATAATAACCTTGGTTGCAGTTGCCCCAAAACGTGAGCCTCCACATTTTCTAACTACTAATGCAGCGTCTAGCGTTCTAACCCCTCCTGCTGCTTTAACACGTATCTTACTGCTAGTTGACTTCCTCATAATCTTAAGATTTGTTGGAGTTGCCCCCATTGGTGCATAGCCTGTAGATGTTTTCACAAAATCAGCTCCTGCTTTTTCACAAAGCATAGAGGCTAGCTCTACTTGCTCTGGTGTTAGGTAAGCTGTCTCTAGTATTACTTTAACTATTATGTTTTTATTATGAGCAACATCGCAAACTGCCTTTATATCATCTATTACATAATCATATTCTCCAGATAGAAATCTGCCGATATTCATAACCATATCCAGTTCCAATGCTCCATCCTTAATTGCTTCCTTTGCTTCAAATACTTTTACACATGTCTTATTTGAGCCATGAGGAAAGCCAATGACAGTAGTAGTAATAACCTCACTGCCTTTAAGCTCTTTTTTTGCAAGTTCTACATCAGCTGGACGCACACATACAGTTGCGCAATTATACTGCATTGCTATCTTACAGCCCTCAATTATTGTTTCAGTTGTAAACGTAGGATTTAATAGTGAATGGTCAATCATTTTTGCAATTTGATTTGCAGTTAATATTTCTTTCATAATATACTTCCTTTCTACTAATTTTATTTTGAAACTTCTTATACGTTATTGATAAAGTTTATAATAGAATTATATTGTATTTTTACTACATAGTCAATAGATTTTTGTATTAATAATACACATTGTCAATAAAATTTATCTAGTACACACCGCCATTGTAATTGCTTTATCATTTTAAAGAAATCTATATCCAAATTGTTGGATTTTGTACGGATTATTTTCATAAAAAAAGGAATGCCGCAAAAACTATATCTAATACAATATAGTTCAAAGATTGCGTTTAAAATAGTACTTGCGTACCCCTAAACAATAAGTTCTTCTCGTATATTGTATTTAGTTTTGCAACAGTTCCTTTTTATTGTATTAATTCTAATAGACTTTATTGCTAACAAGCATATTAACCTTATCTAGACGTTTTGTTAAATTATCATAGTCGCTAAGCAATATTCCCATATAAATTGCATCTACTAAGGCTAGTTGGGATATACGTGAAACCATAGTTTCACTGTAAAAAGTTGTTTCCACATCTCCTGTACAAAATGAAATATCGGCATGTTGGGTTATATATGATGCTTTAAAATTAGTAAGAGCAACCGTAGCAGCTCCAGATATTTTTGCAATACGCAATGCATCCACTGTATCCTTTGTTGAACCGGAATGTGATATTCCTATTGCTACGTCATCTTTAGTTAGATGGCAAGCCGAAATTTGTTGGAGATGATTGTCTGAAAATGCTCTACAATTCAAACCCAATCTCAGCAATTTATTCATCATATCATTAGCAATGCTACCTGAGTTTCCTACACCATATATATCAATTGTCTTAGCGTCTTTAATGAGTTGTACTGCCCTTTTATAATTATCCACATCCAATATTTTTAAAGTATCTTCTAATGCCTTTATTGTTTTACCCATCATCTTTGATGGAATATCCTCTAAACGGTCATTTTGACTTATATGCAAGTCAACAAGCAGCGTATTGTCATCAGTGCTTTCACGCACATTATCTTTTACTATTGCAAGCTTAAAATCGCTGTATCCATTAAAGCCTATTGTTTTTACAAAACGCATTACTGTGGGATCGCTTACGGCTGCTGCTTGTGAAAACTGCGATAATGACATTGAAGAAACATCATTACTATTTTTAAGTACATAATCCGCTACCTTTTTTTCTGATGTTCTCAATGTATTATATAAACTTTTTATCTTAAAAACATATGAGTTTTCATATGTGCTTTCATGGTTCATTTTTAACACCTCCGCATAGCTACATTATACTGTAGTAAAACTACAAAGACAATATTTAACTTTAGATAAAATATCATCAACTAATTCTATCAAATTCTTAATCCTTTATGGGAATCTCTGCAAGACAAATTCTTGAAATTATTAATCAAAAATGATATACTTATCCTAGTGAGATTTCTATTGACATTATGTTTTTTTGTCTTCCAATGAGGGAGGCCAATTTCTGGCTTCCCTTTTTTATTATAGGAATTAATTTCACTTTTTGTGCTGTTTAGAGTAGTTCTATACCATTATTTTTGGCAAGATTTAAGAGAAAATATTATATAATCTATTAAGAAAAGGTGATTAATTTGGAAAAAGTACTAATTGATGTTGCTCTTATTTTAATTTTTACTAAAATAGGCGGATTAATAAGTCGGAAATTCAAGATGCCAGAGGTTTTAGGTGCACTAATCGCTGGTGTAGTGCTTGGACCCGCGGTGCTCAAGCTGGTAGAATATACGGATAGTATAAAACTATTGTCTGAATTAGGTGTAGTACTTCTCATGTTTCTTGCAGGTCTTGAGACTAATGTGGATGAATTAAAAAGAGCAGGTAAAACTTCTTTTGTAATTGCTCTTATGGGCGTAATTGTTCCATTAATACTAGGTACGGCAGCTGCATACCTTTTTTTCACAGACTTTTGGGAGAATCTATTTGTTGGTGTTATTCTCACCGCTACAAGTGTAAGTATTTCAGTTGAAACCCTAAATGAATTAGGTAAGCTAAATACAAGAGCCGGGGTAAATATTCTTGGTGCAGCTGTAATAGATGATGTGTTAGGCCTTATACTTATATCAATAGTACTTGCTATGTCACAGGCTCTTGGAAGTGGTGCTTCTGGTGCAGAGGCTGCAACCAGCTTAATTTATACTTTTGTTAAAATTATTATCTTTTGCATAATAGCAGTATTGATGATTGTGATTGTTCCTAAATTTATAAATAAAGTTTCCTCAGATAACAGGCACAAGAGAGATTTACTTAGCTATAGTTTAGCATTAGCCTTCCTATTAGCATTTATATCTGAATACCTTGGTATTGCAGCAATTACAGGTGCATATATTTGTGGCTTAGCACTGTCGCAATTTATTCACAAGGAATATCTCGAAAAAAATGTAAAAGCTATTTCATCCGGCTTCTTATCCCTTATTTTTTTTGCAAGTGTAGGTATTGCCGCTGATATAAAAGGCTTTGATGTAAAAGTTCTTTTAATAACCCTGGTTATGTTCGTAATTGCAGTATTAGGTAAATTGGTTGGCTGTGGTGGCGCAGCAAGGCTCTTTAAAATGAGTAAATCCGAATCGATGCAAATAGGTGTAGGTATGGTTTCCAGGGGTGAGGTTGCAATAATAACTGCAAATATCGGAATGCAAAATCATATAATTTCTGAGGAAATATATATTCCAACATTAATTGTCGTCATACTAACAACAATAATCACTCCCGCATTACTTAAAATAGTATTTAGCTCAAAGAGTCGTAAAAGCATTGAAGACTCTGTTTCTTAACGATAAATAAAAAACCTACACCTTATACCACGTGGCATCACTTCATCATAGTAAATGTTTACCTATATGTTTAATAATAATTATTCAAGTTTAACTTATATAACAAATAAACTGACTCTATAATAATGTTCCAAAAAGCATTATAGAGTCAGTTTCTAATTAAAATTCAGTATTAATTTGTATTGAGATTGTTTTTTTATTCTTGCTACCATTCTTATACCTTTAAACCAACTTTTCTACTGCTTAATCCACTTAGATATAAATCATCTGATCTCTGAAAATCAATCTCTGACTTAGCAATCTGGAAGTCTGGATATCCGTAAGCACCCATTTCATCTAGGTCAACTCCTTCAAGCTCAACTTCAGGTTTTACTCTAATACCTAATGTCTTATCAAGAATTTTGAAGAATACATATGAAAAACCAAACCCCCAAACGATTAATACACCAACTGTTATCATCTGTGCAACAAGCTGTGAAGCATCACCATAAAATAATCCTTTAACTCCACCTGCAACACCATTTATGCCATCACCATAAGAACCATCTGCGAATAGTCCAACACAAATTACTCCGAATACACCATTTACTGCATGGACTGAAATTGCTCCAACAGGATCATCAATCTTGAGTTTGTTTTCAACAAATGCTACTGATAAACAAACAAGTAATCCAGCAATCGCTCCGATTATGAAAGATGATATAGCGTTTACAAAGGCACAAGGAGCTGTAATTGCAACCAATCCAGCAAGTGCGCCATTACATGTCATAGATGGATCTGGCTTACCATACCTTTTCCACATATAGAACATTGCAACCAATCCGCCGATAGCACCTGCTATCATAGTATTTGTAGCAACAACAGCAAGTCTGAAGTCGCCTGCATTTAAGGTTGAACCTGCATTGAATGCGAACCAGCAAAAGAAAAGAACTATAGTACCTGTAACTGCCATTGGTATATCATGCCCAGGAAAAGCTCTAGGTGTTCCATCTTTTTTAAATTTACCAATTCTAGGTCCTATTATTTTCGCAGCTGCAAGAGCCATCATGCCACCCATTGAGTGAACTACTGCTGATCCAGCAAAATCAACTGCACCATGTCCTAATCCAAAATTCTTACCTAGTGTTGATAACCAACCACCACCCCATACCCAGTTTCCGAACAGTGGATAATAAATCATTGACACAAATAATGAGGAAATAACAATAGCAGAGTATTTAACTCTTTCAGCAACTCCACCTGTTGGAATTGTACAGGTTGTATCCATAAATACCATCTGGAAGAAAAATAATGCGTATATGCCAGCATCATAAGTTCCTCCACTTTGTAGGAAGAAACCCTTATACCCTGCTATTCCTCCAAAGCCAGGAATTGAAAGCATACCATTTAGTGCTGCTCCTCCGGTACCTAAGCCTGCAGCTCCACCAGAGCCACCAAACTGTAGTGCAAAACCTACAAAGAAGTAACCTATTGCACCAACCAAGAATACCATAAAATTCATTGTAATTGTGTGAGCTGCATTTTTTGCTCGGCAAAATCCTGTTTCAACCATGGCAAAACCACATTGAAAGAAAAACACCATAAATCCTGTAATCATTATCCAAACAAAGTTTGCACTTAACTGTGCTCTACTTGCCATAGAAGCTACATCTGTAAGAGTTTCCTTACCAGTTACAGTTGTATATGATGCTCCGGTTGGGTCTCCTGCCGCCATCGCTATTGAAGTAATAACAGTTGTTAATATTGCTACTATTGACACGAAACTTAATATTTTTACTATTTTTCTCATTTGAATCCCCTCTTTTCTTTTTTTATATGTTCACTCCATTTCATTTAGCAGTTCTTAGCTTTTTTACTTTTTTAAAGTTACTCCACGCGAAAACAGAAGATTCTTTGTAAAGTTCCTTTTTTAGTTTTATAACAGATAAAAAATACCTTACTCCCAAGTAAGCAACCAATGCTCCAAAAATCAGGCCTGGTACGTTTGTATTCAGTACTTTAAACGAAATATCATTCACCCAACTATAAATACCAAAAATTATACCTGAACTGCTAATGCCTAGAGAAATTATTGATAAAGCTATAATTAATATTTTTTTTGTGTTTATAGGATTTATAATCATTTTAGATCGCATCGTCACCACTCTCACTTGTTCTTATTTTTACTGCCTGTTCAACATCATACACAAATATCTTGCCATCACCAACATTACCTGTCTTAACTTTAGCTGTAATTTTCTTTATTAAGTCGTCTACTAAATCATCATGTACAACTGTCTGTACCATTACTTTGGGAAGAAGATTTATACTAACTTCTGCTCCTCTGTAGATTTCTTTCCTGCCCTTCTGAAGTCCACAGCCCGAAACCATTAATACTGTCATACCATATACCTGTGATGCATTTAAAATATCTTTTACATCTTCGAGCTTTTCAGGTCTGATAATCATTTCAATTTTTTTCATAATCACTCATCTCCTTTTATTAATTTAAATAATTTAAAAATAAAAAAACGCCAGATTTCTTTTGAAATCGGCGTCGTTGCCAAATTAACTGCTTAAGCTCATTTAATCAAGATAATCAAACTAAAACTAAAAAAGCCAGATTTCGAATGTTTTCGAAACTGGCAGCATTGCCTAAAATATATTAAATTTGATTTTCTAATAATTAAATAATATTTAATTGCTATAAGAGTATGATAACACATATTTTTATTCTTTTCAATAAGTTTTTGAAATTTATTTTTTTTCTACCGTCAAATAGTTTTCATTTTTTGTTTTACATAGTTCTGATATACCCTCCTATATATCGCTTTAAGGTATACTTTTATTAGCAAGATTTATATCTCAAACCAAATTAAAATATGAAGGATTCGACATGTGATTCATTCATTATCTTATAATCAACTTAATTCTTTACTACTAGGTTTTTATACAGCAATAAGGATTGTTAAAAAAGCTGATTCCCTTTAAAATACAGGAATCAGCTTTTATTCGTCTTACCTTTATAAAATAGTCTTAACACTTGCAAAGACTTATCTGAACTAAGTCTTCTTTATCTTCGCGGTGCTACTTAGACTCCGTATGACCTGAGCCTCCTGTTGTATTTCCTGCTGAACTTCCCCCAGGTAATTTACTTGTCAAGACTGTTAAAATAGTCTGAATATCTGCATTAGTGACTTCCGATTTAGGGTTAAAATTGCCTTTGTCATCGAGCTTGATAACGCCTGAATTTACTACTGCTTTTACTTTATCCTTTGCATACGAACTGATAGAATTCACATCCGATATTTGAGCTTCCTTCCCGCTCAATTGTATTCCATTCAATATAGCTACTTTGCATATAATAACAGCTAGCTCTTCTCGTGTAAGCTTTTTATTCTCGTTGTAGTTACCTTTACTATCAGCAGTTATTAGTCCGGCTTGCTTTGCAACGTCTAGTGTATTTGGAACGCCCGCAAGTACAATTTCAAATAATTGAGCTCTTGTGACAGTTTCCTCCGATTTATTTGTTCCTTGATCAATTGAAATTATAGTATCATAAAGCTCTTTATTTTCATTCAACTTTTGTATACTACCCGAAGTTGAATAAGCTCCATTTTTTAAGAAGTTTTCAATCATGACATATGAATCTTTTACATCCTGAACTGTTACAGACTTAATTTCACGTAAAATCTTCAATTGATCATCTGCTGACTTACCTGAAAGATACCTATTTATTGAATTTACTGCCCCAGTAAGCTCTCCACTTGTTGCTGAATAAGTACTGAAGGCGTTCAAGATAAACCTGTCCAAATCTGTTTGATTTATATCTATATTTTTAAGGAAATTAGGTAATCCTTTATATATTTCAAAGGTCTCCTTGATAT
>JAEWAX010000101.1 GCA_023391425.1 Bacillota bacterium
GGCTATAGCTTTATCAGATGAGATAAATGATACTATTGATAATTTGTTTGATTTAAAGAATACAGGTGGAAATGAAAAGTCCATAGAATATTCAGCGCAAACAGATACTACGATAATGACAATGGTAGTTATCGTTGTTATTGCTATTGTTTTAGCAATCATGTTAGGCATTATTATATCTCGTAGTATCAGTAATCCAGTAAAAAGACTTGTTAAAGTTGCAGAAATAATATCGAATGGCGATTTTAATGCAGATGTTAAAATTGATTCAAAGGATGAAATAGGAATACTTGCAGCCACATTTGATAAAATGGCTAATAATCTTAACGAAGTAATGTTAAATATAAGCTCTGCTTCTGAACAGGTTTCATCGGGTGCAAAACAGGTTTCTGACTCAAGTATAACACTTTCGCAGGGGGCAACAGAGCAGGCTAGCTCTATTGAAGAACTGACAGCTTCTCTAGAAGAGATATCTTCACAGACAAAATTAAATGCTGACAGTGCAAATGAGGCAAATAAAATTGCAGAGTCAGCAAAGGAAAATGCAATGAACGGTAATAACCAAATGAAAGAAATGCTTAACGCAATGGATCAAATCAATGATTCATCAAATAATATTAATAAAATTATTAAAGTAATTGATGAAATAGCATTCCAAACCAATATATTGGCACTAAATGCTGCTGTTGAGGCTGCAAGGGCTGGACAGCATGGTAAAGGCTTTGCCGTGGTGGCAGAAGAGGTCCGCAATCTTGCAGCACGGTCAGCTAATGCTGCTAAAGAAACAACCGCAATGATTGAAGGTTCAATGAAGAAAGTAGAAGGTGGTATGCAAATTGCTAATCAAACTGCACAAGCTCTCAATCAGATTGTGACAGGCGTTACAAGTGTGGCAAGCCTTGTTAGCAATATAGCAACAGCATCAAATGAGCAAGCTTCAGGTATTGCTCAGATTAATCAGGGAATTATGCAAGTATCTACTGTTATACAAACAAATTCTGCCACTTCAGAAGAAAGTGCAGCTGCCAGTGAAGAACTTGCTAGCCAAGCAGAAACGTTAAGAATGCAAGTATCAAAGTTTAAACTAAGGAAAATGAACCAAGCCAGTTCTTACAAAGGACTTGAGAGCATAAATCCTGATGTTATAAGGATGCTTGAACATATGAATGGGAAGAAAAGACCAACAGAATATAAAGATATAGGGGTGGAAACCGTAGCAACTACCCCTAAAAAAATACTATTGAGTGATAATGAATTTGGAAAATATTAAACATAGTTAAAAAAACTATAATGTGAAAGGAGAGAATAGTAAATCTCTCCTTTTTAATTTACATAAAGAACTTAAACTGAAGATCTTAAATAAATAATCCTTTTTGAGCAAAGTATTTTGAAATTTCTTCAATTGCTACATTTGAAACAGCTGTCAAGTTTTCAATACAGGCATATATCTCATCATATTTTTGTGAGTTCAAATTGTTATAAATTTTAACTGTTTCTTCATATATATCAGTTATTCTGTAGTTTACAGAGACTCCTTTGATATTATGAAGAGACTTTTTTATTTCATCCCAATTTTCCGTAATAAGTAGTTTCCCTAATTTAGAGATTTCTAAATTTAGTTCTTTAATGAATTCGCAATACAGCTCAAAAATATCTTCTAAAGACAGACCAAGGTCATTTGAAAAGCCTTTTATATCATATCTACATGTAGTTTCCATATTTTGCTCCTTTTGTTTTTAAATTTAATTACAATTAGCTTTGAGTCGATAATAATTGAGTTCTAAAATTGTCAGGTAGAATTGTCATTTTTTTATCGTCTTATAAGTGCGAATGGTTAATACTTATATTTAAATTTGTTAGTTGAGATGTATAGACAAAGGTATAAGTACAACTAAGCTTTTATCCTAACAGAAAGCTAGAAGTTAGCATAGCTTCCTATACATACAGATATTGCAGTTAAAACCTTTTTTGGAAATGTATAAAATAAGTTGCTTCTGTACGAATTTTTTTACACCAAATAACTACGGCTGATTACCGAATTTAACATGTGATTTTACAATATTATATAACTATTTGAGGAATATATTATTTATTATATGGGAAATGGCGAAAGCATTAATTTTACAAATTAGCGGAGAGGAGTATAATTTCAAATTACAGGAATATTTTTACATTTTTATAAAAGCAATATATAATGAGCAAGCGGGGAGTAGAATCATGAAAATTGCAATGATAGGGCAAAAGGGTATTCCGTCTAGAACAAGCGGAATAGATATTCATGTTGAAGAGCTCTCAAAAAGACTAGTATATTTGGGCTACGAAGTAGAGGCATATTGCATAAAGAATTACTGCGATAAAGTGTTCATAAATATGAAATATGCAGGAATAGACATTAGATATACTCACTTCTTAAAACTTAAACACCTTTCAACATTGGCTTATACATTTGTATCCACCATAAAAGCACTGAGGTCAAAATGTGATATATTTCATTACCATGCATTGGGACCGTCATCATTGGCCTTTATCCCTAGATTATTTGGTAAAAAGGTTGTCTGTACAGTGCATGGCTTAGACTGGCAGAAAGAGGTATATGGAAGATTAGCTATAAAATATTTAAAGTTTGGCGAGTTTGCAACAGCGAAATTTGCGAATAAAACAATCAACGTATCAAAGAATTTAGTTAAATATTATAGAGATAAATACAATCTTGAAACAGATTATATACCTAATGGTATTGATAGACCAGACATTTTAAAGTTAAACGTTATAAGACAGAAGTATAATCTTGAACCTCAAGGATATATATTATTCCTCTCCAGACTGGCTCCTGAGAAGGGAGTTCATTATCTTATCAAAGCTTATAATCAAATTGTAACTAATAAGAAGTTAGTAATAGCGGGTGGAACAAACAGTCCTGATTATTATGAGAACCAGTTAAAAGATATGGCAAAAAATAATAATATCATATTTACTGGATTTGTAAGAGACCAAGAATTAGCTGAACTCTATAGTAATGCTTATTTTTACGTACTGCCTTCGGATGTGGAGGGATTACCGATAAGCCTTCTTGAAGCGATGAGTTACGGTAATTGCTGCCTGGTAAGTGATATTCCAGAAAATATAGCTGTTATAGGTACGATGGGATATGAGTTTGAAAAATCAAATGTAGATGACCTAGTAATAAAGCTAAATATGCTTTTGCAGAATGAAAACAAGGTATTGAATGTTAAAAAATTCTCTGGTGATTATATTATAAGAAAATACAATTGGGATCAGATAACAATTAAAACGTCAAATATTTATAAGAGGCTTTATAGTAAGAATAAATCAAAGAATTTGAATGCAAAAAGTGAGAACAGAGCAACCAATATATATTAGACCATTATTTATACAAATTATTAAATAGGAAATGTATAAAAAAATCAATTCCAAATACTAATATTTTTGCATCAAATAACTACGGCTGATTACTAAAACTAACACTCAATTTTACAAATTTATAAAACTATATGTAGAAAATTTACTTAAATCAATGGGAAATGGCGAAGGCATTAGATTTACAAATAAATGATGGGGAGTATAATTTCAAATTGAAGGAATTAATTACATATTATTCAAAAGATAAAATGAAATGGAGCTAAGGGAAGTAAATGGGATATATTACTAAAGATAAGTGGTACGCACTTTTCGTAACTACCGGAGAAGAGGACAGAGTTAAGGAAAGAATTCACTTTAGAATGAAGGACGAGCTTAAGGCACTTGTTCCAAAGAGAAAAATGAGAGAGAGAAAAGAAGGCAAGTGGGAGGACAGAATAAGAACTCTTTTTCCAGGGTATGTTCTGTTGAAAGGTCAAATGAGTAACAATAAATACAATTTGATAAAGGACATACCAGGAGTTATAAGACTTCTGAGGGACAATGAAGGCCCTCAGGAGATTGCACAAAGTGAGATAGGGATTATAGGTAGATTGACAGCTGATAATGAAATCATAGGGAGCTCAAGTGTTTTTGTTCGAGGTGGAGAAGTTGTTGTTATAGATGGCCCCTTGTTAGGCTTGGAGGGATACATCCAATCGCTTGATAAAAGAAAAGGCAGAGTTAAGGTTGTATTTAATCTAATGGGTGAGCCAAGAACAGTCGAACTAAGTGTTTCAATGGTACAGTCGGCATAAGTAGATTTCTTATACTCGGTAGGAGTAATTTTTGTTCCACTGAGTCTTAGATATATAGTAAAAATTCTGGTTTTGGTTTCAGTGTTTCGGCCTGGAGCATAAAAGTGGGATGTTATATTGGACTTAGAGCTACGAACTACTTGATTAGTCTTATAAGAATAAGACTGGTAAAGTATAGGAAAGCAATGAGTGTATAAGATGGAATGGAACGGTCTGCTGGTTTCAAACGGCGAAGCACTACCATAGCGCCCAACACGGAAATAGAGTCTTTAAATATCATTAGATAACGTTGAATAACTGCGTATCAGATAATTGAGAAAGTAGAGAAATTATATTAATAAAATGAGGAGATAGTATATGGAACTAAGAAGATTTTTTAATTCAGTAGGAAGAATGATTTGGCTTGTTATATTATTAGGTGCAATCGGTGGAGGCTATATATACTATACAAGTTATTATATGGCAACTCCAATATATGAGGCAGAAACTACCGTGTATGCGATGAGTAAGGGGAGTACACCTGACAAAGATGTAAGTATTAATTATCAAGATGTGTTGTTGAGCAGACAGCTTGTTGAGGATTATAAAGAAATTATAACAAGTGAAAAGGTTATGACTTTAGCTGTTAAGATGTTGGATAAGTATCAATTATCACAGGAACAGTTAATAAGTATGATAACTGTAACTCAAAAGAACGAATCAAGTGTTATTGCTATAACTGCCACTGCAGATGAGGCTAAAATGGCAGCTGATATATCTAATGCAGTTACACAAGCATTTCTCTCACAGATACGGGAGATGACTAACGGCAATATAGTTGGAGTGCTAAATGAGGCTAAAGTACCTCTGTTCCCTGTTAGCAATGATGCCACAAAGAAAATTATAATTGGTATTATTGCAGGCATTGTTATAGCAATTTCTATCATTTATATAAGAGAACTTTTTGATTCAACAATAAGATTAGTTGAGGATGTTGAAGATAACGCGAAGATTAAAGTTTTTGGAGTAATACCTAAATATAGTATAAGATAGGGAGACAAAAAAATGAGTGATAAAAAATTCAACCTAGATATGCAAGGAAATCAAGCAGTTAGGGATGCATATTCAATGCTATGTGGAAATATTCATATGGAATCAGAGAATAAAAGAATAAAAAGTATTGTTATAACTAGCTCTGAACCCAAAACAGGAAAGACTTCAGTTGCTGCAAGTCTTGCTATGACAATGGCAAGTTGGGGGAAAAGAACGATATTAATTGATGCTGATATGAGAAAACGAAATAGTAAAAAAGTACCCAAATGGGGAAGTGGTTTTGGACTTTCGCAATATTTAAATGGTAATGCTGAATTAGAAGAAATACTATGTGATACCAATATTGAGGGACTCATGTATATACCGAATGGAAGTATCTCATTAAACCCTATCGGACTGGTATGCTCATCAAGACTCGGCAAATTACTAGATAGATTAAGAAATGATTTTGATTATATTATATTTGATACACCACCACTTGATGCGGTTTCAGATGCTGCTTTAATTTCAGCAAAAGTTGAAGCAGTATTGTTAGTTGCAAAAATGGGCAGAACAGATCTTGCTTCTGTAAATAGAGCTAGACAAAAATTAGAAAAGGTACATGCAAATTTATTAGGTGTAATAATAAATGATGTTAATAAAAGGCAATACAAAAGATATTTCAAAGCATATAAGTACTTTTGCTCAAAAAAGGAAACAGTTAGAAATGCAAAGGCTGATAAAAAGGCTGTAATGGCATAATTGCTACCTTTAATTCAATATGTCATTTAGATTAGGACAAATATAATGAGTAGAGAGAAGAATTTAATTAAAAATACGGCAATATACATGATTGGAAATCTGTCATCTAAATTGCTTATATTCTTGCTTTTACCTATTTATACAATGTATTTAACCACTAAAGAATATGGCTATTACGATATTATATATACAACTGTTTCACTAATTGTTCCGTTGATATCTCTTCAGATATATGATGGTATTTATAGGTTTGCGCTTGACGCACAGAATGATGCTGCCTTAATTAACAAGTATATTTCTAATGCTTTAGTTATAGTGGGGGTAGCATTTATTGGTACTGTGCCACTTATTGTGATTCTACAGCTGGCATCGAATATTGAATATCTGAATTTAATATACTTGCAAATAATAATGACAAGTATTTTTAACATATGGCAGATGATTGCAAGGGGGTTAAAGAAGAACACCTTATTCGCAGTTTCTGGAATAATAATGACTGCGTCAATGCTATTTTTAAATATTTTATTCATAGTTGTACTACATTTTTCTGTAAAAGCCTTAATAGTGTCAAATATAATTGCACTAGCAATTGCAGTCCTGTTTTTGGAATATAAATTGGGAATAACTAAAATATTTAAATTTAGGTACATTAGCAAAGATGTAATGAAACAGTTGATTCTGTATTCACTGCCACTAGTTCCAAATTCTATAAGTTGGTGGATTTTAAATCTAAGTAATAGATATATTATAAGCTTTTCTCTAGGGAATGACTATAATGGAATTTATGCGGTTTCATCAAAATTTCCGGCAATAATAATGATGGTAAATATGGTTTTTAACCTAGCTTGGCAGGATACAGCGATATATGAAAAGGATGCAAAGGATAGGGAACAGTTTTATTCGAAAATGTTTAACTACTTCTTAGAATTACAGCTAGCGTTTTTAATAATAATAATACCTTTTGTTAAAGTATTTTCAAATATTGCTATTGGAAATGAATTTACTGATGCTATCAATTACATACCAATACTAATGTTATCAACTTTTTTCCAATGCTTTTCAACCTTTTTCTGCTCTTTTTATTATCTGAATAAGAAAACCAATGGACTGTTATACACTACTTTAATTGGAGCTGTAGCTAATATCGTAATTACGATTATATTTATTAGCAAAATTGAATTGTATGCAACAAGCATTGCTACTGTTTTTAGTAGTATTATTGTAGTTGCTTTAAGACATATATACGTAAGGAAGATATTCAAAATAGAAATTAATATCAAGGTAACAAAATTTATATTTTATATTCTTATACTGAGTTTGAACTACATTATGTACTATGAAGCTAGTACTTATCTAAATGCAATTATGTTTTGCATAAGTATTTTAGGCCTTGGTATTGCTAATAAAATTTATCTATTCAAATGTATAGAAATCGTTCATAAAAACTTTAGAGTAGTTGAAATAAATAAGTAATGGAGTGAAAATCATGCCAAAGAAGGTTGTCTCAATAGTAAAAATCATATTTTATTATATTTACGATACATGTCATTTTATAAGATTTGGCTCAAAACTATATCCTAATAGCTTAGAACATCTTGAAAGGGATATATTAATTCTGACACATGTAATTGAAAAAGGTCTCTCATATAATAAGCCACATGCTGGATTTGGAAAAATCAAAATAAAAATGCTTGTAAATAATATTAAGAAGTATATAAGCATGGGATATGACACAAATAAGTTTGTTATTGAAAATGCAATAAGTGCATTACAAGAATATTTGATTTTTAATAAATCAAAAGGGCAGCCTGAATCTGAAGTAGTTAACTTTATTAATGAGAATTTACAAGAATACTTGAATATAAATAATAGCCACTGTGCAGGAATAGTTGTAAAACAAAAAGAGGATATAAACATAACAAATTCTTTTGAAGATATTTTTTCGTGTAGATCTAGCATAAGAGAATTTGACGAGATGGATTTAAATGATAGTGATATATATAGCGTTATAAGTATGGTGATGAAAACTCCGTCAGCATGCAATAGGCAACCTTGCAAAATATATGATGTGAAATCCAAAAATATTATTGAAGAAATACAAAATTATCATGGAGGAATGAAAGGTTTCAAAAATATAAAAAGAATATTTGTTATAACGGTAAATTTATCAAAGTACCTCAATGCTGGAGATAGAAATCTAATGTACATTGACGGTGGTTTATTGGCAATGTCTTTATTACTGTCTCTACAAAACAAGGGTATTGCAACATGTGCCATCCAGTGGCAGCAACTTTTGAAGAATAATAGATTTATTGGCAGGCTTTTAAATTTACCTGATGAAGAGAGGACAGTAATATTAATTGCAGCAGGTAATTATCCAAAAACATTTAAGGTTTGTAAATCAGCTAAGATGTATATAAATGAGTTCTATAAGATTTTAGGATGATAGGGTGGGTAAAAATGAAAATCGGTATATTAACTTTTCACATGGCGCTAAATTATGGTGCCTTTTGGCAAGCATATGCACTAAATAAATATATAGAAGAAGATCTTGGAATGGATTGCTATTTAATTCACTATGAAAGTAAATATACTTTTATACAACATATTATTAAAAAGCTATTTAGTTTAAATCCACTGAAAAACGTATACACCATGTTTTCTATTTATGGATTTAAAAAAGGTTGGAAAAGGATGAAAAAAACCAGGTTTACCTTAAAAGTTGAAGACATACTATCAAGTGGATTTAATACGTACATTTTAGGTAGTGATGAAATATGGAACCATACTAACAGTTTTGTAAAACAACACGATTACACATATTTTGGAAAACACTTTGAAGCTGAAAAAATAATTACATATAGCCCAAGCTTTGGGACAGTAAACAGTAATGAGATACTTCCAGAGGAAATAGTAAAAAGTATTAAAAGACTAAATCCCAGCAATATATCTGTGAGAGATAAAAATTCACAAAAAATTATTGAGAAAATAACATACATGAAAGTTCCGATTTTAGTTGATCCCGTATTTTTATGTAGTTCACCTCAAGAAAGGGTGAACACAAGGCATAAGTTTATTTTAGTCTATGGAAACCATTTTTCAGAAGCTTTCATCCAAGCTATTAAGTTAGTAGCAGAGAAAGAGAAGGCTAAAATATACTCATTTGGATTTTTTAATGGATTTGCTGATAGAAATTTACTATTTAAATCTCCGTTAGATATTATGAAGTACTTTAATTCAGCCCAATATGTTTTTACAAATATGTACCATGGGGTAGTTTTCTCGCTTAATTGTAAAAAACAGTTTTGGATGCAGTACAATGAAATAAAACAAAATAAAGTAGCTACATTACTTGAGTACATAGGAATGTCTAACAGAGTAGTTAAAGGTGCTCAAGAAGTAGCTGAATCATATCAATATACAAAAATGTTTCCCAAATATAATGAGAAGAGTATTGAATTGCTGGAGAACCTTATTGAGCAGTCAAAGTGTTTTATTCAAGGCAGGATTATGTCTATGCAAAGTATCAGTAATACAAAAAATGCACTATAGTTTACGGAGGTAATTATGCAGCATAATGGGGATTTGGATTTTTTAAAGGGTATTGGGATAATGTTTGTTGTTTTAGGACATTGTTTAACCACAGCAATTGTCACCAAGTACTCTACTTTGAGAATTGTTAAGGATATTATTTATACATTTCATATGCCTTTATTTTTTATAGTAACAGGTTACTTATACGGATTAAGAACATTTAACCTGGAAAACCTGAAGAAATTCGGATTTCATCAGGTAAAAAAATTATTTGTTCCTTATTTCGTATGGTCGGTACTTTTGTATTTATTCTACTTTTTGTTAAATCAGGTTGTCAGTGGCATAACGCCAGAACATATTTCCTTGAACCCAATAAATATGGTAACTGATATTATGACATTCAGGGTTGTGACAGGAAATGTTTTATGGTTTACATATATATTATTCCTTATAACAGTGATATCTTATTTTATCCATAGTATTATTAAGAGTAAGGCATTAAATATAATGTTTATTATTATTGTGTTCCTGTTTGGCTATTTAGCTAATATTTACATACCAAATGAAATAATTGTCATTAAACTATTTTTAGTTATGTGGATATATTATGAGATTGGTATGTTTATTGGTATTTATGTAAAAGACATAAATTTAAAGGCAAATGCGTTAATAATTACTGTACTCGTAGGTTTATATGCTGGATTTTCAATCTGGTCTGCAAATCTAAGCGGCATTTTTGCTAGAGCTTTAGATTTATTATGTACGCTGATAGCAGTGTTTATATTCTATAGTCTTTCAAAGTATAATAATTCACGATTTTACAGGTTTTTTAATTATCTTGGCAAAAAGACTATGTACATTTACTATTTACATAATCCATACATCGTTTTGATACTTGTTACAGCACTGACTACATATACGCAAATCAATGTAATAGCTGCAGTTACTGCTTCTTTATTCTTTGGAATAATGATTCCTCTAGCTGTTGGAGAAGTACTGAACAGGATTTCTGTTATAAAACTGGTTCTGTTTGGAGAAGCAAGGAAAGTCTGATAGAAACAGATTAGTATTTATGTACCATTAGGAGGATTAAAATGAAAAAAAGGTTTTTAAATATAGCACTTATTTTGGGTGCTATTTTTATACTATTGATATCTGTATATATAAATATATTTGTTGGCGTTCTTCTGATTTTCACTTTTGTTACAATATGCAGCTTTATCAAATACCCTCAGGCTATTACTGAACAGCTGATATTACTAGGAATCTTTTTAGCTCCATGCTCAAATATATTTGTATATGAAACAGAATATTTTGATATGAAAATTCTACAGTTTTTGTGGATGATAATTTTCATGTTTATTCTTATACAAAAAGCTTTGTTAAAGGACAGAGACTTATATAGAAAATCTAATACAAATAACAGTTTTATATTTGTTTTATATTTGATTGGTCTATCTATTTCATGCCTGTTTTCAATTAATATGTCATTATCTCTTAAGGAATTGTTCCAGTATAGTTATCTGTTTCTAATGATGTTTGTAATTTATAAAAATGCTCAAAAAAAAGATTTTTTTGATAAGATTATTATTACTATAGTATTATCTAACTTTTTTCTGGTAAGTATTTCGCTTATTAGCTATTTTACAGGAAAGATGCTGATTCCAGCATTTCATATGTATCAAAATGGACATATTGAGATTTTGGATAATTTATACAAATCCCAGGCGCTGGTTGAATCAAATAATATTATTAACAGAATCGATAGTGTCATGGGGCTGTATACTATTTCAATTGCCAACTGCATACTGGTACAGTCACTAATAGTAAATTACAAGATAAGAAATTCAACAGGAAAACAGAGAGGACTATATTTTATCTTATTCATTGCAAATTTGGTGACACTTACAATTACGTATTCCAGAGCAGCCTTATTAATATTTTTAGTAGTAAATTTTATTACATTATTGGGAAAGAATCACAAACTAAATTTGTTGCTGATTGTACTGGCATTATGCAGTATTCCTTTAACTTTATCAATGTTTCCAATTATATCTGAAAGAATTTTGGAAGCATTTAATCCTCAAGAGGGATCAACAAAATATCATTTTGTTTATTGGATAGTTGCATTGAGAGAAGGGTATGATCACATTCTAACAGGAATAGGTTTGGGTAATGCAGCATTTCAACAAGACATGTATGTCTCATTGTTTAATAGCTTATTCAGAAAATATGATTTATATAAATCCGATGGTGCAAACATTCACAACTTTATTTTACAAATATGGGCCGAACAGGGTTCTTTTGGACTGTTCGCCAACGTAATTCTGATTTTTTCTCCAATAGTCCATTTTCTGCGAAATAAATTTGTTAAGAAGAGTATTATAGGCAGGACGGTATACGACTATATTATATTGGCGTATGTTGCTACTTTAGCATACAACTTAACAAATAATAATTTTTATATTGAAACTTTTTGGATTTTGGCAGCTTTAACATATGCATGTAAAGATAGTTTCCCATATAGCAATAAAATTAACAATGATAGCCTTATGAATGGAGAAGTATGTAGTAGCAACAACTGGAAAACAGTAGAGCCCTTGAGCAGTATTCACTGCAAATCATAGAAAGGTTAACATGAAAGAATATAAAAGTAGAAGCAATATTTATGTGTACTGGATAGTTATATTCATAGCTTTATTCATCTTAGGTATATACTTTCAAGCTAATCACTTACAAGCTATTCACTTGAATACGATAGGGACTCCACAAACTCAAACACTTAATATCAGTGAACTGAAAAGAGTTGGGAATGCTAATTTCTTTAATGAAAAAGACGGAAATTATTATGCTGATGCAAAATATAAAATTAAAGCGAATGATAATACCGCATACGTTAGAAGCCTTTTTGACTCTGGAAAATCAGTAAAATTACCTGCTGGTAACTTCCTTTGTAAAAGTAAGATTATATTAAATGGTAGTAAACTATCAGTTTCTGGTGTAAAGGGTAAAACAAAAATAGTATTTGATAGTAAAAACTATAATAATTATGGGAAAGGTCCTTATATTGAGGGCTTTATAGTTAATGGCAATTGTGTTGATAAATACAAAGCTGATAGTGCTCAAAGTATAAATATTTCAAACATTGATTTTGAATACAATAGATATTCTAATAGTTCACCAAAAACAATTATGCTATTTAAAAATATAAGATCAGCTAATATTAAAAACTGTTCATTTATAGCCGATTTGGGAAACGGAATTCCGGTTACAAATTTAGATTTTTATAATGGGTGTAAAAATGTAACAGTTTCAAATTGCTTTTTTAGTAATAAAACAAAAGCTTTAAGTGGTGGATGCATATGGGTTAGAAATTTAACGACTCTATCAAAAGATATAGTTGGAAATACAACTGAAAATATTACTATCAATAAATGTTCATTTTATAAGGACTCAAAAGATGAAGTAATAGCCGTTTATTCAGTAATAGGGAACGTAAAGGATGTAGTGATAAGTAATTGCAATATAAAAGATTATTCTGACAAACAAGAAGTAGTATTGAGTGTTTATTCTAGCGAGGATAAGTATTATGGGACTGTAGATAAAGTTACTATAAAAGATAATAATATATACTCTCAAAAATTCAATGCGTATGTTATCTTGATCGGGCTTGAAAACCAAGCTAAACCAACATTAAATGTGGTAATTGACAACAACAGAATAGTCGCAGATTCACAGAATAATAGACAAAAGACCGTTATATACAATTCCAAAAGTAATAAAGGCAGCAATATTCTAATTAATAATAACGAAATTATTACAAAAGCATGTCCATACTATACTGCGATTGCAAATGCCTGCTATGTAGATGGCAATAAAATAAAGGGTCAAATTAATACTGGGATTTTAGGTGGAAAAGTAAAAAATAATATAATTTCTGGTGCTAAAAACGGTATTGTATCTGCAGAGGCTGTTTTAAACAATCATATATCACAAGTTCAGTATGGAGTAAGGATATATAAAGGCGACTGTAATATAAGTGGAAATGTAATTGAACTAAATAAGGATATTGCATTCTGTGGCCTGGAAATTCTTTCACAAGATAATGTGTATTGTAGCAATAATAAAGTAAGAACATATGGAAAAGACCAGTATGGGATTATAGTACAAGGTACTAATACCATTTTACTCGATAATTTAGTAATTGGAGAAGGTCAGAATAGTATAAAGAAATAGGGCTTCCTAAGCTTATATAAATAAATGTTGATAAAGAATGTTTATGATTAAATATTACCAATTTAAAATATAGGAGGAGCAATATGTTAATTACTGCAATTATATTAGGAGTATATGTATTTTTGGCTATCTTAGGATTAAGATACACAAAAGATAGCAAGCATTTTTTTAATAAAGATTATACAACAAATATGAAAGGGCTATGTTGCATAATTGTAATTTTCGTTCATATTCCTGCTGAACATGGAAATGTACTTCAGGATGCTATTGGAAGTTTTGCTTACATATGTGTTACTCTGTTTTTTATGTTTTCTGCATATGGACTATCATGGAGTGTAAAGCACAAAAATGGTTATCTAAGTAACTTCATCCGTAATCGCATTCTGGTTTTGTTAACCCCATTTTTAATTATATCTTTATTGATGTACATATGTGGTTTTTATACCCCATCTTGTGCGATAAATTTTGTGCGTGTACTATTAGTTTTTTATATTGTGTTTTATTTGTCTTACAAGTTTGTTCGTGAAAGGTATCGGGATATATTGATATGTGGGTTTGTTCTCTTATATAGTCTGATAGGTAGAATAGCAGGTGATACTATAGGATTAAAGAGTATTGGCTTAGGTTGGTATACCGAATCATTAGGATTTATGTATGGAATAATTTTTGCAAATATATTAGAACGTTTTAAAGAGAAAACAGAGAAAAATTACGTTGTAAAAGTTGGTATATTGACCGTAATGTCAGGTATATTAGGAATTTCTTATTTGAAATATAAATATGTTTTTTTCGCAGGAGATTATCTATTGAAAATAATCCTTGCCATTTCATTAATTCTATTACTGTTTACATTAACGATACATTTTAAAGTTGGAAATACTTTAACTAAATATTTGGGCAAAGTTTCATATGAAATCTTTTTACTACATCCAATTGTAATTATTTTACTTAACCGAGCTAATGTCGAATTATCATCTGGTATTTATATTTTGTTTGTATTTATAGGGACAATAATATTGGCTACTGGGCTAAATAAATTGGATGTATACATTTCAAAGAAAATATCTTCTACAACTAAACCCTTTGAAACAATCATAATACAAGAAGTAGAGTGAATTTAATTAAATATTATTAAACACGAGGTGACTTCAATGAAAATACTTATGGTAAATAAGTTTCTCTATCCCAAAGGTGGTAGTGAAATCTATATGCTGGATTTATCAAGAAAGCTAACAGATATGGGACATGAGGTATTTTACTTTGGTATGGAAGATGAAAAAAACACAGTCGAAGTAAAAAATGGATTGGCAGTTAAAAACTTAAATTTTCAGTCAAAATCGCTGAAGCAAATATTGTACCCATTCAAAACTATATATTCTATTGAAGCTCGAAATAAAATGGAAGAACTAATTAAAACTATTAATCCAGATATAGTGCATCTAAATAACTATAATTATCAGATTACACCTTCGATAATATATGCAGCTAAGAAATCTGGTATCCCTATAATTCAGACTATACATGATACCAATATTATATGCCCATATCACAGGTTGTATAATTTTAAGGAGCAAAAAATATGCGAAAGGTGCAAAGGAAATAAGTTCTATCGCTGTGCGACCACCAAATGTGTGGACAATTCACTAAGCAAAAGTATTATAGCCACCTTAGAGGCTTATACCTATAAGTACTTAAATACCTACAAACATATTAAATATCTCATTTGTCCAAGCCGGTTTATGGCAGAAAAGCTTACTGAGTTTGGTATTACACCAAGCAAAATAAAAGTCTTATATAACTTTACGGTGCCAAATAGAGGTAGGCTTAGTGTTGATAAAAAAGAGCAAGTACTGTATTTCGGGAGAATATCTGAAGAAAAAGGTATAAAAACATTACTTGGTGCAATAAGTGATTTAAGAAACATCAAATTTGTTTTTGTAGGCGCTGGACCTTTGAGTGATGAGCTAAAGAAGTATTCAAACATTGAATATGCTGGATATAAAAGCGGTGATGAATTATATGATTTGATTTCACAAAGTTTGTTTTCCATAATACCATCCGAATGGTATGAAAACTGCCCAATGTCTATACTGGAATCGTTTAGCTTGGGAACACCCGTCATTGGCTCAAATATCGGGGGAATACCTGAACTAATTAAACATAATTCAACAGGTTTGCTGTACACAACTGGTGATAAGGATGATCTTGTTTCCAAAATCAACAAACTATATCAAGATAGGAATAAACTTGCGGAAATGTCTAAGCAATGTGTCGTTGAGGCAGATAAATACTCCATTGATAACTATTATGAAAATATTATGGAGATTTATAAAGCAGCAGTTTTTCATAGTTCAGAAAACCATTTGAAAGAAATATATACATAAGCTAAACATTGATACACAAAGTAAGTACAAAGAGGCTGTCGTAAAACTAAATACAATATACGAAGAAGAAAACTTTCTGTTTAAATAGTACGTGAGTACAACTTATACCAATGGGAAGCTCAGTTAAAAGTAATTGCTGAAATTGTAGGTGAATCACAATCATTTTAGCCGGCAAAGCGACAGGACGTCGCTTTGAGCAGTAACCCCAGACACGATGTCGAGTGTTCTGCGACGGTTAAAATGCTTGTGGTGAACCAAGACTATTTCAGCAATTACTTTGCACCTTTCAAGCATAAGTGCAACTAAGCTTCTGTCTTCGCCTGCGGCTTGCCACAAGCTAAGTTTTCTTTAGGAGCAATCCATTGATATAAGTTTGTACGGAAGTACTATTTAAACGTAATCTAATCATATTGTATCTGGTACTGTTTTGCGACACCTCAATTTTTATTGCTTAAAAAGTATAAGTAACTAAGCTTCTGCCTTAGCCATCGGCTAGACACTAGCTTAGTTTTCTTTAATTTAAATAAAATTAACGGGAGGAATTTTTAATGAATGCATGTGTAATTTCCACATTCAGATGTAATGCAAAATGCCATATGTGCGATATCTGGAAGTATCCTACCAGAAAAGATGAAGAGATAACTCCGGAAATAGTAGCTAAGCTGCCCAGTGGCCTTGGGAGAGTAAATCTTACCGGTGGTGAACCCTTTCTTAGGGATGATATTGAGGAATTGGTAGGGATACTCTATAAAAAGTGTGAATTAGTTGAAATAAGTACAAATGGATACTTCACAGATAGGATAATAAAAATTGCAAAAAAATATCCAAAGGTAATGTTTAGAATTAGCATAGAAGGTTTACCAAAGCTAAATGACGATCTTAGAGGTTTAAAAGACGGCTTTGATCATGCCATGAGGACTATTCTGGAACTCAAAAAGACTAGAGTAAAGGATTTTGGTTTTAGCATAGTTATATGTGATAAAAATGCAGAGGATCTAGTCTCTATTTATGAATTATGCTCTCAGCTTGGCATTGAGTTCGGGAATTCTACGATGCATAACTCCTGGTATTTCCACAAATGTGATAATGCCGTTAATAATGTTGAGCTCGCAGTGGCAAAGGAAAAAGAATTCATGAAATCGCTTCTGGAATCAAAACGCAGCAATCTTAGAATGAGGGTGAAGGATTGGCTAAGAGCATATTTCAATATTAATATTTTACAGCACATACAAGGACAGGGGAATACACTTAATTCCTGTTGTGCAGGAAAAGATCTGTTTTTCCTTGACCCCTACGGAAATATTCTACCGTGCAATGGTACAGATGAAAAGTGGATAATGGGAAATCTTAAAGAGAATACCTTTGAGGAGATTTGGAGCAGTAAAAAAGCTGAACAAATTCGAAGTCAGGTAAATAGTTGCTGTAAAGAGTGCGCATTTATCGGTACAGCAAGATTTGATATGAAACGCAGACCTTGGAAGCCTATTTCATGGATATTGAGTAATAAAGTAAGAATAGGATTAGACAAGGAGATTAAGTATTCAGCATGAGAATAATATTTTTAGGGACTCGAGGCTTCCCAGGCGTTCAGGGGGGAATAGAAAAACACTGTGAAAATTTGACTGCTAATTTGGCTTCTCTTGGAGCTGAAGTAATAGTTTTTACAAGAAAACCATATGTAGATCCTGCATTGAAGGAATACAAGGGAGTAAAACTAATACCAGTTCCTACAATAAAAAACAAGTACTTTGAGACAATAATTCATACTTTTATCGGTATAATCAAGGCGGTGAGGTACGAGCCGGATATAGTGCATGTTCATGGAATAGGACCGGGGGTTCTTATTCCCTTTGGCAAGCTGCTCGGACTGAAGTTTGTTCTTACCACTCATGGCTCTAACTATAAGCACTTAAAATGGGGCCTTGTCAGTAGATGTTTTTTGAGAATATGTGAATACATTAGTATAAAATTCTGTGATGAAGTAATCGCTGTTTCTGAAACTATATCCGAAGAAATAGCCGCAAAATATTGTAGAAAGGCTTCATTTATACCAAATGGAGTCACTATGCCAAATCCTTTAAACACAACGGATTATGTTGATAAGCTATTATTAGAAAAGAAAAAATATATTTTAACAGTAGGTAGATTGGTCCCTGAAAAGGGATTTCACAATCTGATAAATGCGTTTAATAGCCTTGAACTAGAAGGCTGGAAGCTGGTGATAGTTGGTGGAGAGGATCACAAGAGCAAATATGGAAAACAAATTCATGATTTGGCAAGAAACAATAATAATATCATATTTACTGGGTTCTTAACGGGTATTCCACTACAGCAACTTTATGAAAATGCTGGAATATTTGTGTTGCCATCATATTATGAAGGGTTACCCATTGCACTTTTAGAAGCAATGAGTTATAACCTTCCATGCATTGCATCTGATATTAGTGCAAATAGGAGTGTAAATTTGCCTGAACAATGCTATTTTAAAACTGAGGACATAGAACAACTAAAACAAAGACTTATACAAATTTCATCAACTGACTATTCTTTGGAGGAAATTGTAAATAATAAGGAGAAGTTGCTAAGAAACTACAGCTGGAGCAATATAACAAATAAAACTCTAGAAATATATAGAAATGTATATAAAGAATTACCTAAAAAGGTAATCGAAACGGGGTGAAAGATAAATTAATTGGTTACATAAATTCACCAATGAGAGTATTAGGGAATACATTAATAGTAAGAAACCGTATTAATTGTAATTTGTAGGGTATCAGAAGAAAAAAATACATAAGGTAATAGCGAGCGAAAAACTTCATCAAGTAAATATTTCCATTTGAAAACATCTGAATAAAGGGATACAATAAGTTACAAATTTTCATATCCCTTAATATACATTTGATTATAGCACTAATACTATCAAAATATATAAAAAGGGGAAGAGAAAATGGGAATAATGAATGCAAATAATGATGTAGGGAATGCAAACTTTTTTAATCAGACAGATGGAAAATACTATGCTGATTCAAATTACACGATTGAGGCTAATGATAATACTGATTATCTATTAGATCTTTTTAAATCTGAAGTAACGGTGAACTTACCAGCCGGTAACTTCCTGTGTAAGACTAAGATCGTTTTAAATGGTAAAGAGCTCTCGGTGAATGGTATTGTAGGTGAGACAAAAATAGTATTTGATAGTAAAACCTATACTAATTATGGAACAGGTGCTTTTGCTGAGTGCTTGATAACCAATAAGAATCATGCCGGTGAATATAAGCCTGATAGCGCACAAAAAATAAGTATTTCGGGTATTATATTTGAATATAATAGGTATGTTAACAGCTCGCCGAAAACAATTATGCTGTTCAGAAATATAAAAGGGGCTAATATCAATAATTGCTCATTTATAGCTGATTTAGAAAATGGTATTCAAGTCACGAATTTGGATTTTTACAATGCATGCAAAAATGTAACAGTTTCAGATTGTTATTTCAGCAATAAAACAAAAGCATTAGACGGCGGATGTATATGGGTTAGAAATCTGACATCGCAAGGTGTAAGTGTAGAAGGTAATACAACGGAAAATATTATTATAAATAATTGTCAATTTGTAAAGAATTCAAAAGATGAGGTTATTGCTGTATATTCTGTAGTCGGCGATGTAAAAGATGTAATAATAAAAAACTGTGATATAAAAGATTATTCAACTAACCAAAAGACTGTAATAAGTATTTTTTCAAGTGAGGACAATTACTATGGGACTGTAGATAACGTTATTATATATAATAATAGTATATATTCCCAAAGTTTCAAAGCATATGTTATCATGGTTGGCGTTGAAAAAAATATAAAACCAACTACTAATGTAAAAATTACAAATAACAAAATAGTTGTAGAATCAGAAATAATTATACGCAAGTCTATGATATATAATTCATCCAAAAATAAAGACAGTAATATCCTTATTAATAACAATGAAATTACTGCCACATCAAGCTCTTACTATAGTGCAATTGCAAATGCCACCTATGCAAATGGGAATAAGATATCCGGAAATATTGAAAATGCTTTTATTGGTGGAATAGTAACAAATAATGTTATTACTGGAGTTGTAAATGGAATTGTCAATCCAGTTGTCGCAATAAAGAATACCATTTCACAAGTAAACTGCGGGATTATAGTATACAACGGTGATTGTTTTATAAATGGCAATTCGGTAGAGCTAGATAAGGATATTGGAGTTTGTGGTATAAAAATAAGTTCACAAAATAGTATAAATTGTATCAATAATACAATCCATATATTTACCCCAAATCAGGATAGTATTATCACGAAAAGTGCCAATACTATATTAAGTAATAACATAGTGCTTGGACCAGATAATATTAATTGATAGGAAGAATTAGTTGTAGAATTAGATGTTTACGATACTGAAAATAGTGACCCGTGCTGAATCTGAAGGATAAGGCAGGTCACTATTTTTGTGTTAAAAAATATCTACAAAGACCTAATAAATGTTAAAACAATAAAAATAGTAGGTGGAGGTTGGGAAATGAAAGAAAAAGACATAATTTTAACTGACATATTAGGTGCTGCAATTAGAAATAGAGAATTTAATTTTGAGAAGTATAAATCAGGATCAATCAACTGGAGTGACATTTATGCAGAAGCAAGTGCTCATCAAGTTCACACGTTGATTTATCCAATTATAAAAAAATTAGATTCGCAAATTGGACCTAATGCAACATTAATGGCTAGATGGAATATATCAGTAATTTCCTGTGGAGCCCAGATGATCTGCGATGAGGTATGGCTTGGCGAGGTCATTGAAGCTCTTGACAATGCAAAAATTCAGACAATGGTGCTCAAGGGTATGGCCGTAAATAAATGCTATCCATATCCTGAACTGCGTACTATGGGGGATGCAGACATACTGGTTCATGAAAGTGACATTGATGGGGCGACTGAAATATTGAGGGAACTTGGATATATTGCTGAGAAGGACCAAAAAACAAAGCATATAGAGTTCTTCAAAAAAAATTCTATCTCAATTGAATTACACAGACTATTGATAGATTATGACTTTATGCGAAATAAAGAAAGTTTTCATACTGAAATTTGGGAGAGTCCAGTAGAAATAAATATAGGAATGGCAAAAGCTAAAGCACTGTCATGGGAAATGCAGGTACTACATCTATGTTTACACATGGCTGCCCACATAACTTATGGAGGCTTTGGACTGAGACAATTGTGTGACTTAGTCATGGTAGTAGAAAAAAAGATTGAGCAAATTAATTGGGATATTATAGTAGGCAAGGCAATATACTATGGTGTTGAGCAGTTTGTATTTGCAATATTCACGGTTTGCAACAACTTGTTCAATATGGAAGTACCATCAGCCATTTTAAATATGAATAATGTAAGCAAGGAAAAAGTTGACGAATTAATTGAAGATATTTTCTTGAGTGGAGCCTTTGGTAAAAAGGACATGAAAAGGTCAGCAGCAAATGTGCTTGTAAATAATTCAAACGTTGCTAAGGATTTGGAAGATAAGAATAATTTCTCTAAAGCGGTCCGGATTCTATTTCCTACTCGAGAGATGATGGCCAAAAGATGTAAGTATTTATATGTGAAGAAAAATCCAATGTTATTACCATTTGCATGGATACATAGAATTGTATATGGGCTAGTTAGAAAAGATTTTGATTATGATGACAAGAAAGCTCTTTTTAAAGACAATGAGTTGAATAAAATTGCTATGGAAAGAAACTATCTTTTAGAGTGGTTGGGCCTAAAATAAAATTTTATTACTTCATAATGGTAAAAAAATATGAGGTTTTTAAAAAATATGAGGTTTATAAAAAATAAATACATGGGAGGTATACGTATGAAGGATTATGTAAAACCAAGTTACAGCATTATCCAACTTCGTCAAGAGGAAGGTATCGCATGTGGAGGGTCTGGAGATAAAGGGCCATTTGACGAATGGCCAATTATTCCATGGCCAATTTTTGGATGGCCAATTGGAGGTGGCGGCGGAAAAGGCGGTAAAGGTGGAAAAGGTGGTAAAGGCGGAAAAGGTGGAAAAGGTGGCAGAGGTTTTTAGTAATAAGTTCTTAAGTACAAAGAATTTAATTCACGACCTAAGTAATATATTGAAGCGGTGTAAATAGCTGGGTTCAGCTTTATTGACCTGGCTATTTACAAAACAAAAGAGAAATTCGAGAAATATTATTTTTGTGGAGGTTTATATGCAAATAAAGTCTGGATTTATGCTGCGTGAAATCGCAGGGCAATCAGTGGTAGTTCCCTTAGGCTCTAGAGTTGTAGAGTTTAATGGAATAATGACTCTAAGTGAGAGTGGTGCATTATTATGGAGAAAGCTTGAAAACAATGCATCAATGGAAGAATTAGTGGAGCTGCTTTTGAAAGAGTATAGCGTAGATGAGAATACTGCACAAAAGGATGTAGGAGATTTTGTAGAAAGCATGAGAAGCAATAGTATTCTAGAGCTATAAATAAACTAGCTCGTATTAAAATAGTTAGTAAATTTGTAACACTTAGTATTTATAAAAAAATACAAGAGAAATACAAGCGATAATAAATTGTTGTGGAATAGAAGAGGTGTCTCATGAACCTTAATTGGAAAGTATTTAATAGTATGTTAACAGCTAATGCGATGGAGAGGGAATTGCCACTCTCAGGCGCATTTGAGTTGACATCCAGATGCAATTTTAAATGTAAAATGTGCTATGTGGCTTGCCCTGCAAATGATAAGAAAGCAATGGCGGCAGAGCTAACAGCAGAACAGTGGATTGATTTGGGAAGACAGGCTAGAGATGCAGGATTGTTTTTTCTGATTTTAACTGGTGGAGAGGTGTTTTTAAGAAAGGACTTTGAAAAGATATATGAGGCCCTATGTGAAATGGGCTTAAACATAACAATTTATTCTAATGCCAGCCTGATAACACCTGAAAAGGCACGATGGCTTGGTAAAATACCTCCTACAAAAGTAAGTATTACTGTATATGGAGCATCACCAGAAACCTACGAAAAGGTTACAGGGTGCTATGATGGCTATATGAAAACAATGCGTGCTTTAGATGCATTAAGGGCTGAAAATATTAAACTTGAAATTAAAACAACAGTAGTTGAGGGAAATCATAGAGATTATAAAGAGTTATTTAAGATTGCACATACTTATTCAAATACGCTTGGAATTGTAGATTATATTTCACCAAGAAGAGAAGGGTGTGGCTCTGACCCAACTGGGAATAGGTTGTCGCCAGTTGACATAGTGGAATATGAAAGGCTAATAAATGACTATGGAAGTAAAATGTACCCTTCAGATAATAAGCTAGAAATTCAAATTAATGAAGATACGATGCAAGAAAAAATCAAGCTTCAGGAACGAACCATAAAGCATGCAGAAAGTTCAGCATTCAGGTGCCAAGCTGGTAAAACAGCCTTTTGGTTAACTTGGGATGGGAGAATGATACCATGTGGCCTTCTCGATATTCCAAGCACGAGGCCTTTAGAAACAGGTTTTGTAGATGCATGGGAACTACTAAAAGAAGGATGTAGAAATATTCCGAAATGTAGTGACTGTGAAAAATGTGATATGAGGAACGAATGTATGGCTTGTCCAGGAAGACTAATAGCAGAAACAGGTTGCTTTACTAAGCCTGCGCAATATCTTTGTGAGGGTGCGAAATGCAGAGCTGCTTTAAGGCAGAAAGAACAATTGGAAACTGTGGAAATAGCTACTTAAATATAGGGTCGAACAGTGGCTGGGCTACTGATAACATATTCAAAATTTCTACAGGAGGTGAAAAGGAATGAAAAAATACATTGCTCCCAAGATAGAATTAATTGATTTAAGAGTAGAGGAAAGAATGGCTGGTAGTGTATGTGATGGTCAGTGTCTTGAGGATGTTACGTATGATGGCTATACGTATCATGCTGGTCAAAAAGCAAGATGATAAGACAAATAATTTTAAGAAACGAGGTGAAGAGAATGAGAACATACGTAAAGCCTACAATGGAAATCGTAAATTTAAGAGTTGAAGAGAGAATATCAGGAAGTACTTGCATGGTTGGATCATGTATAGATAAGAAAACTGGCGAACTAATATATAATTCACAGACTAACTAATATTAGAATGTCTGCAATAACGACTAGGAGGGTATGTTCACTCCAGTCGTTATTGCCAATCTTTTTACTAAGGAGTGGGAGAATGTTTGCTTATAATGTAGCTGGTACTTACATGAATGTTGAAACCAATAATGGCTACTTGACTAATAGAATGAAGGATTTTCAATGCAATAAACAAGAAAATCCAGACATTTCGGTACAAATTGATCAGTGTGAGTATATAACAAAGCCCCAAGGACGTTTGTTAATTGAGGACAGTATAAAATGGCTTGTAAAAGAAAATGAAAATGATGGATTTCATATATATAGTGAAGGTATGGGACAAAACAATATAATGTCTCATATTGATACAAATACTGGATGGAGCAATGCTAATATTAAATGTGTAAAGCGCGATTTTGATAATGATGTACCAAGTGTAGTAAAAAGTTGGTCAGACTTATATTCATTTATGCTTATGGGAATAGTTTTTAGAAACAACCTTTTAAATAGGGGTGGGATAGTAATGCACGCTTCCTCGATAGCCTGGAATGGGAAAGGAATACTGTTTACAGCCCCTTCTGGAACAGGTAAATCAACCCATGTAAAACTATGGGAGAAATATTTGGGAAACGCTGTTACAGTTGTTAATGATGATACTCCGGCTATTAGATTTAAAGATGAAATACCTATGCTTTGCGGTACACCATGGAGTGGCTCGTCTGATAAATTTGTCAATATTGAGGTCCCAATAAAGGCCATAGTGGTATTAAGTCAAGCTCCACAGAATAGTATTAAAAAGCTTGGTGTTTTTGATGCACTTCAAATGGTAATGCCAAGGTGCTTTCTACCATATTTCGATGAGAAATTAATGGAAAAAGCTTATGCTGTAATAGAAAAGATTATAGATAAGATACCTGTTTATCATCTGCAGTGTAGACCTGATAAAGAAGCGATGGAGTTGGTATACGAATGCGTGAAGTAAAGGAAATAAAGTCGGCTCAGATGTTTCCAATAATAAAAGAAATTCTAGATGGAGGAGGCAAAGCCTGGATAACTGTTACAGGTATGAGCATGTATCCATTTTTACGGGAATACAGGGACTGCGTAGAGCTTTCAGCTACAAACATTGCCTCGATAAAAAGAGGAGACATAGTTCTGATTAAAAGGGTTAATGGAGAATACATCTTACATAGAGTACACCATATGGAAAAGGAGTACTTCTATATTATTGGGGATGCTCAGCAATGGATAGAAGGACCGCTGAAACCTGAACAACTTCTTGCTGTAGTAACAGCTGTGAAAAGGGATAAACACCAATTTACTTGCCAAAGCAAGTGGTGGAAAGTATTGACTAGATTATGGATTAATATTGTACCACTAAGACATTTAATTCTAAAAGGAATTAGATTTTATGCAAAAGTAAGTAAGAGGATAGTTCATGCTCAAACAACATAAGCGTAGTACTATCTGTATCACTTAACATATAGTATGTCTATACTGCACATTAGCAGGAGGAAAAATGAAAATCACAAAAGAGTACAAAAAGCTTTTTGGATATATAAAATGGATTGCCACAAAAGCAAAAGGAATTACGAAAAATCTAGTAATAATAATAATGATTGATGCAATAACTTCTTTGGCAAGTGTTGCAATTGCAATATTTTCAAAAAATTTAATAGATAGTGCTGTTAGCGGAGCTATTTCAAGAGCAATACTTTATGCAGGACTATTTGGTGCACTGATACTGGGCAACATGGGGTTAAGAGCTGCCTCGTCAGTTTTATCAGTTAGAACCTATGAAATACTCGCAAATAACATGAGAGAACAAATGTTTTCACGAATTACAAATACAGAATGGCTATCTGTAACAAAATATCATAGTGGAGATATTTTGACCAGACTTACTAGTGATGTGGGTTCAATCACAACTGGAGTAGTAGATACTGTGCCTAGTATCATATCGTTGTGTGTTCAGCTGATGGCAGCATTTGGAACACTGCTGTATTATGAACCTATGCTAGCAATTCTAGCATTTATTCTTGGACCATTTACTGTTTTATTCAGCAGAATCTGGGGCAGAAAACTGAAAAAGCTGCAAATAAAGGTGCAGGAAGCAGAAAGTGCATATAGGTCTTTTATACAAGAATCCATTGAAAACATGTTGATTGTCAAAGCCTTTAGACTTGAAGAAAAGAATATTGATACCATTACACAACTACATGGAGTAAGACTAGGTTGGGTAATGAAAAGAAATATTACAAGTGTAGTGGCCAGTACTATATTAGGACTGGGTTATTGGGTAGGATATTTTTTGGCTTTTTGCTGGGGAGCATTGAAACTAAGCCGTGGAGCGACTACCTTTGGAACACTTACTGCTTTTCTGCAGCTAGTATCACAGGTGCAAGGACCATTTATTGGTTTAGCTAGTATGATTCCTCAGGTTATTTCAGCAATGGCATCAACAGGGAGATTGATGGAATTCGAGGACTTACCATTGGAGGGTATTTCAGATAAACTTCCAATTGAATTAAAGGCAGGAATTAAATTGCAGGGTATAAGTTTTTCCTATAAGGGAAATAGGCCAATATTAGAAAAATTAACTGCAAATATCCAGCCTGGAGAGATAGTTGGACTAATTGGTCCATCAGGTGAGGGAAAGACGACTTTAATCAGAATTTTATTAGCATTGCTAAAACCAGATAAGGGGAGTGCAGCATTTGTTGTAGAGGATGGTAAAGAATTTTTGGTTTCAGCCGACACAAGGGATTGGATTTCGTATGTACCTCAGGGTAATACTCTCTTTAGCGGGACAATAGAAGAAAATATTAAGTCGGGTTTTTTGGAAGCATCTGAAGAAGAGGTGGAAGCAGCGGTTCAAGCTGCGTGTGCTATGGATTTTATTAAAGAATTGTCAGAAGGAATTAAATCAAAAATTGGAGAACGTGGCATTGGTTTGTCAGAAGGTCAAGCTCAAAGAATATCAATCGCACGAGCCTTACTTAGAAAAGCCCCTGTGCTTATATTGGATGAGGCCACCTCAGCACTTGATATGGAATCTGAAATGCGCGTTTTAAATGGAATACATGAGATGAAGCCAGCCAGAACCTGCATTGTCATAACCCATAGACCCACTGCACTACGTATATGCTCACGTATTTTGAGGTTAAAAGATGGAAGGCTGATTGAACAGTGTATTGAAGACGTGGAAGATGTATCTGAAGAATTTAATGCAATTGCATGATAAAACTCAAAGAAAACGGTAAAAACGTGTATTTTAAAAGCGAAAGGAACTGGTAGTTTATGATTGATATACATAGCCATATTATATTTGGGGTTGATGATGGCCCTTCAACTATCATGCAATCTTTAGATATGGTTAAGGAGGCTGAAAGGCTTGGAATAAGCGTAGTGGTAGCAACACCACATTATCATGAGACGGTTTTTAATTTAGAATATGTGGAAGAAAACTATCGGGAGCTATTATATAAAGCAAGAGATTATGACGTTACAATAAATATGGGGTATGAGGTATTTGCAAATCCAATTAATCAAGCCCTAATAAAACATCGTAAAAAACTTAGTATAGGTAAATCGGAGATAATACTCTTTGAATTTCCGTTTAATATCTGCCCCCAAAAGTGTATTGAAATGGTTTGCATGTTCAGGCTACAAAAAATAATTCCTGTTATATCACATATAGAAAGAAATAGAGTTTTCCTAAACAAAATCGAATACTTTGTAGCATTGATAAAGGCAGGCTGTTATATTCAACTTGATGCCGCCAGCATAGTAGGTATATATGGTTCACAAATAAAGGATTTCTCAAAGAAATTGTTACAAATGGATTTTGTTGATATGGTGGCTTCGAATGCACATTGTGCAAATGATTATGTAGACTGGTATATGCAAGCCTATAACAATGTATCACAATGGGTTGGAAAGGAAAAGGCAAGCTTGCTTTTTCATGACAATCCCAAAAACATTTTGGATAGTGGAAATAGTGACGATTTAGCATATAAACGAGTTCTTGGACTTAGAGAACAAATATATTAAGGTTGGAGAGAATTATATGAAGGATATAGAATATAATGCTAGTTATATAGTTGGACAAAGAGCTATGTTTGATAATGTATCGCGCAAATATTTGTTTTGTAAAAGGGCATTTGATATTATAGTTTCAATCACAGCAATTATATTTTTGTTACCTCTATTTTTGTTAATAGTTCTTATTATTAAAATTGACTCACCAGGTCCGGCACTTTTTAATCAGAAAAGAAATGGGTTTAAAGGTAAACCTTTTTACATGCATAAGTTTAGATCAATGGTTCCAGATGCAGAAGATAGGTTTAAAGATTTAGAAGAGAAAAATGAAGTGAGTGGATATATGTTTAAGATTAAAAATGACCCTAGAGTTACCAAGGTGGGTAAAATCATAAGGAAGACCAGTATTGACGAATTACCTCAATTACTAAATGTTTTAAAAGGTGATATGAGTATTGTTGGACCTAGACCGCCAATATGCAGAGAGGTTCAACAATACAACGCTTGGCACAACTTGAGGTTGTCTGTGAAGCCTGGAATTACAGGACTATGGCAAGTTAGTGGAAGAAATGATATAGGGTTTGAAGATATGTGTAGATTAGACCTTAAGTACATTCGTGAGAGAGGATTTATGTATGACTTAAAAATAATCTTAAAAACAATACCAGTTCTTTTAGGAGATAGCAGGGCGTCATAATGAAACTATGTTATGTGATGATATGGAAAAGGCGAAAAAGAATCTATATGATATAGCAAAGTCAACCGGTAAAATATTTAAGACAAAGCATATAAAAAAATAAATATTAATTTTAAAAAAAAGTGTGTCAGGGGTAATCTCTCAGACACACTTTTTTTGTGCCCAAAATAAGAAATATTAAAACAAGAATTACATAATTGTTAAATTACCCTAAAACATATACAAAATTATAATGTAGATTTTAGTGACATTTTAGACAAACTTATCCTCGAAAATAATTGAAATATGAGTTATTTTATGGTAAAGTAACATATACGATGTAATATTTATATCCATTATTTATAGCATTTGTAATATAAAAATTTATTTTTTGGGGGGAAAAGAAGTGAAGAAGTTAAAAAGAATTTTAAGTTTGACGCTTGTGATTGCGGTATTGATGACAAGTATGTTAGTAAGTGCAGTAGGGGCAGCGGATGAAACAGTTAATACTGGTACTAATCCGATGCAAAAAGTATTAATTCAAGCATTGGCATTAACTGATAAAGGTCCGGTTATTACTGCATTGAATCCTGGCGAGGGCCCTGGCGATCCAGTTGCTCTGAAGAAAATTTTTACATCAGTAAAGGAATCAGACATAGAGGCAGCACTTGCAAAATTTGATGCGTTACCAATTGAAAAACAACTAATTATTTGCACGTGTATTAGCTCATATAAGTTAGAGTCATTACCCAATAATAAGGTAGAAGGCTTTAGTACAATAGCAGAAAAGGTTAATAAAGGATTAACAGGAAGTTCTGATAGTAATAATTATGGTGTTAGCTTAATTACTACGATTCTTCAAGTGCTAAACACTCATGGTGAAAATGGAGCTTGGGCAATAGATTCTCAAAGTAATTCTAGCAAAATAGATTTTAAATATGCACAAGATGATAAAAGCATTAAATTGGCAATAGGTATGTTAGAAGAATTAATTGGTTCTATGGAAACACTAAATAATAAGATAAAGGGATACAGTGGCGCTACATCGTTTGATAAGCTATTAGCATATACTGCTGCTTTAATTAATCAAGCACCAGCTAGTGAAATAAAAAGCTTGAAGACTTATCTCTATAGTGTTGATTCTAGTATCTATCCACAAGGCAAACCAGCCGACTCAGGCAGTTCAGGTGGATCATCAGGTGGATCATCAGGTGGATCATCAGGTGGATCAACTACACCAACAACTACACCAACGAACAGTACAGATAAAACAATTGCCGATGCAACTAAAGCAATTGATGCTATAGTTAAACCTGCAACTACTGCAACTGCAGCTGAAGTAGCAAAATATGAACAAGCCTTAAAAGCAGCTATTACAAAAGCTATTGAAACTGTAGGTACTACTACAGTAGCTCCAAAAGTAACTGGAACAACAGCAACAATTACTGCTGACCAAATAAAGGTTGCAGATTTCTTAGCAAAAGCCGATGCAGTTGTTAAAGCGGCTGATGAGTTAGCAAAGAAAACTACCGGTACTAACGTAGCTGTTGAGAAGAAGTTAGTTTTAGATGTATCAGCAAAGAATGTTGACAAGGTAAATGTAGCTCTTCCTTCTGAGCTATTGACAAAGGTTCAAGCTAAGGGAATACAGACAATTGAAGTAGTAACTGGTGATGTAAAATTAAGTGTTGCTCCAGACTTTGCAGCTGCTGTAAAGGACTCAAGTTCAATTGCTTTGGAAGTTAACAAAGTAACAGTTACAGATGATTTGAAAGCAAAAATGACTGACGAGCAAAAAGCTATTTTAGCTGGTAATGCAACTGTTTACGATTTTAATGCTTCGTCAGTAGCTGCAAATGGTACAAAAACTAAAATATCCAGTTTTGATAAGTCAATTAAAATTAAGATTAAGTACACACTAAAGGCTGGAGAAAACAAAGATAATATAACTGTATTGTTCCTAGGTGATGATGGAAAAATACAAAACATGGCAGGAAAATATAATGAAGCTACTGGTGAAGTAGAATTTGCAACGAACCACTTCAGTACATACGCTGTAAAGAGCTTTGTGAAATCCTTTGATGATGTAGCTGCTGGAACATGGTACAAGAACCAGGTAGATTCACTCGCAGCAAAAGGAATTGCAGAAGCTAGAGAAGGTAACAACTTCAAGCCAAATGCAAATATCACTAGAGCAGAGTTCATGAAAATGTTAGTAATAGCAAAAGGTGTATATGACCAAA
>JAEWAX010000109.1 GCA_023391425.1 Bacillota bacterium
ATAACGGTGAGGATTGTGCTAAAGAGGCTGCACAATATGTTACCGCAGCAAATGATCAGGATGGTGTAGCAAAGGCAATCGAAAAGTTTATTTTTGGATGTTAACAAAAATAAGGATACTAATAACGCTAGATTTGATATAATGATTTTAACCATATTAAAAATAGATGTTACGTCGCATACAGTGACAATATAAACAGTTACTTTGTTTATATGATGTCTACCGCCGCTCATTTCACCAATTTTAGAATTGTGGATAAGCAGCGCAATGCCTTGCAATGCGATTTCTAAGACTCAGGGAGAGCGAAAAGCGCCTTCCATTGATTCTAATAAATCTGTTTATAATAAATCTGTTTACATGTAATATATTATAATAAATAAATTTTACAATTGAGAGGGATGATTAAATGCTTGAGTTAGAAGAATATAGGCTTGAACTTCAAGGCTTGAAAAGCAATTTAGAGGAAATGAGGGCTTCACTTTGACATCGCTAGAATAAGTGATGAGATAATTGAACTGGAGCACAAAGCTGCTGAACCTGAGTTTTGGGATGATATGGAAAATTCTCAAAAAATTTTGCAAAAAACAAAGTCATTGAAATCCAAGATAGAAAGATTTGATACATTAACCTCTCAATGGGAGGATTTAATTACTTTAGCTGAACTGGGTTTAGAAGAACAGGATGAAAGTGTCATACCGGAAGTAGGAGAAGGACTAGCAAAGATAAAGAAAAATCTTGAAGCACTCAGATTAGAAACACTTCTTACTGGACCATATGATAAAAATAATGCTATTCTCACACTTCATGCTGGTGCTGGTGGAACAGAGGCACAGGACTGGGTTCAAATGCTTCTTCGCATGTTTACTAGGTGGGGAGAGTCTAAAGGGTATCAGGTCGAAATCTTGGATTACCTCGAGGGGGATGAAGCTGGAGTAAAGAGTGTAACAATACAGATTATTGGTGAAAATGCTTATGGATATATGAAGTCTGAAAAAGGAGTTCATAGGTTAGTTAGAATATCACCATTTGATGCTTCAGGAAGAAGACATACTTCCTTCGCATCATTAGATGTTATGCCAGAGCTAGACGATTCAATTGAAATTAATATAAACCCTGATGATTTAAAAGTTGATGTCTATAGAGCAAGTGGAGCTGGAGGACAGCATATTAATAAAACTAGCTCAGCTGTTAGAATAACTCATATACCTACGGGGGTTGTAGTTTCTTGCCAAACCCAGCGTTCACAGTTCCAGAACAAGGATACTGCAATGAAAATGTTGAAATCAAAATTGTTTGAGATAAAGGAGCGCGAGCAGAAGGAAAAAATAGAGGATTTAAAGGGTCTCCAGATGGATATTGCATGGGGCAGCCAAATAAGATCCTATGTTTTTTGTCCTTATACACTTGTGAAAGATCATAGAACTAATTTTGAAGAGGGAAATGTTAATGCGGTTATGGATGGCGATCTTGATGGTTTTATAAATGCATACCTCTCAATGGGGAAGAATGAAGAAAAAGCCAATTAATAGATAGTAACAAATAAGTATTTTGACTAGGGAACTTGAACTAATATTATTATTTCTTAAGGGGGAAAATATGAATTCAGATGAACTAAAAAAGTTACTTGAGGATGTTAAAAGTGGCTCTGTTGAGATTGAGCAAGCTTACAAGGAAATAAAGGCGCTTCCTTATGAGGATTTGGGTTTTGCTAAACTTGATCATCATAGAAGCATCAGAAATGGCTATCCAGAGGTTATATATTGTGAGGGAAAAACAAATAATCAAATTGTTGAAATTGTACAAAGGCTAATGCTAAAAAACAATAATATTCTAGCTACAAGAGCTTCACGAGATGTGTACAATGCTATTAGTGAGATTACATGTGATGCAGAATATCATAGTGATGCAAGGATAGTTATTATTAAGAGGCAAAAGATTGTTGTTACTGATAAAATAATAGCTGTTATTACAGCAGGAACTTCTGATATACCGGTAGCTGAAGAAGCCGCTATAACCTCAGAGGTACTAGGAAATAAGGTGACTAGAATCTATGATGTAGGGGTTGCTGGAATTCATAGGTTATTGTCAAAGATGGATATTATATCAGAGGCTAATGTGATAATTGTAGTTGCAGGTATGGAAGGTGCGCTCGCAAGCGTCGTAGGTGGATTGGTGGATAAACCAGTTATTGCAGTTCCTACAAGTGTTGGCTACGGAGCAAACTTTGGAGGCTTAGCAGCACTTCTTACAATGCTAAACAGCTGTGCTAGCGGCATTGGCGTAGTCAATATCGACAATGGCTTTGGAGCAGGATATTTGGCAAGTAATATAAACAAGCTTTAATTTATAAACTTACTAAAACGAGTTCTTAGGTTCAGGGGTATAAACCTTCGAGTATAAGAACTCTGTTTATCTAATTTGCATTAAAATATTAATTTTCATATTTCAAATGTAATGGTATTAATTACTGACTAGTGGAGGATTTAATGAGAGTTTTGTATTTCGACTGCTTTTCTGGAATAAGTGGAGATATGGTGTTGGGTGCGTTACTTGATTTGGGCTTAGATCACAACGCTTTTTTAAATGAGTTGAATAAACTAAATGTGGCTGGATATTCCGTAGAGATAAGGAAAATGGTTAAAAACGGGATTTTAGCGACTGATGTTAATGTGATTCTAGAAGAGGATATTCATGAACTATGCAATGGACACGAGTGTGAGGATAGTCATGAACATAGTAATGGATACAAGTATGGGGACAACAAAGAATATAATCACAGCCATGAGCATCAGCACGAACATAGTCATGGGCATGATTACAGTCATGAGCATCAATACGAACATAGCCATGAGGATGATCACTGTAATGAGTATCAGCATGACCATATGGATGAACACGACCACGAACATGGACATAGCCACGTACATTCACATTCAGTTCCACAACGAAATCTCTTAGATATAGAAAATATTATTAGTATGAGTAATATAAAGCCTAGAGTGAAGGATATGAGCATAAAAATATTCAGGGAAATTGCGCGAGCTGAAGCTAAGGTTCATGGAAAGAATATAGATGAAGTGCATTTCCATGAGGTTGGTGCGATTGATTCTATTGTAGATATTGTTGGTGCTTGCATATGTATTGATATGCTTGGAGTTGAGAGGATATTTGCATCTGAGCTACATGACGGAAAGGGCTTTGTAAAATGTGCTCATGGATTACTTCCTGTACCTGTACCTGCTGTTATGGAGATGCTTTGCGAAAGTAAGATACCATTAATATCTGAAAACATACCCTTTGAACTTGTAACTCCGACTGGAATTGCAATTCTGAAAATGACTAGCTCAGGCTATGGTAAGATGCCTCCAATATCCATAGAGCGGACAGGCTTCGGTATGGGTAAGAGGGAAACTGGCCATTTTAATGCACTTAGAGCAGTAGTTGGAACGCTATATCAGCAGGATACAATTCAGAATGATGAAATTAGTATTCTTGAAACGAATATAGATAACATGTCGCCAGAAATATTGGGCTACACAATGGAAAAGCTATTGGATAATGGTGCTTTGGATGTGTACTATACTCCAATTTATATGAAAAAGAGCAGGCCATCCGTGATGCTTACTGTATTGGCTAAATGCAACGATGAAAAGAAATTTTCTGACATAATATTTAAAGAAACTTCGACTTTGGGCGTTAGAATTAACCGTTCATCAAGATATTGTATGAATAGAGAATTGGTCAAAGTGAATACCCAGTATGGGGATGTCAGGGTTAAGATAGCAAGTATGGGTGATATAATGAAGTTTGCTCCTGAATATGAGGATTGTAAGAGTATAGCTATCAAGACTGGTTTGCCTATTAATAAGGTATATGAATTGGTAAATGAAAAATATAGGCAAGAAGGTAATTCAATTGCGATACAATAAATTTTCTGACTATTTGAAAAACAGATATGGTACAAAAGTGTATAAGCTACCACTAAATCTACCCGTAACCTGCCCTAACAGAGATGGTAATATCAGCACAAATGGTTGCATTTTTTGTGGGGATGAGGGTGCTGGTTTTGAAAACCTGTCGTGTGAAATGTCAGTTTCTCAACAGCTTAAGAAAAATGCCAAGTACATAGGTAAGAACTATGGAAGTCAAAAGTTTATCGCATATTTTCAAAATTATTCAAATACGTATTTACCCTTTGATGTGTTTGTTAAAAATATTTCAGAGGCTTGCGTAGAGGGCATTGTAGCCATATATATATCAACAAGGCCTGATTGCATATCTGATAGATACATGGAATATTTAGCGAATATAAAAAGTGAAAATGGTATTGATATTGTTCTCGAATTGGGTCTGCAAACAGTAAACTATCATACTTTGAAAAAGCTAAATAGAGGCCATACTCTGGCAGAATTCATAGATGCCGTGCTTAGAATAAAGAAATATAAGCTTGAGGTGTGCGCACACTATATCACAGATCTTCCAATGGATGATATAGAGGATGTAATTGAAGGCGCAAAAATCCTTTCTGCATTAGGGGTTTCACAGGTGAAATGCCATTCTCTTTTTATTTTAAAAGACACAGAACTTGAAAAACAGTACTTAAGTGGAGATATAAAACCCGTATCGATGGACGAGTTTGTTGATAGGACAATACTATTTTTGGAACATCTCGATCCTGATATTGTTGTCCAAAGGCTGATTGGACGAGCACCAGCTGATAGAACAGTTTTTTGTAACTGGAGTACCAGCTGGTGGAAAATCCAAGATACTATTGAGGCAAAAATGACAGAGCGAGAAAGCTTCCAGGGGAAGTGTTTTAATTATCTTAATGGAAGTACTGTGATGCCACGTTTTGAAAAAAATTAAAGCAAAAATATAGAGGTTAGTTCTAAAAGTCAAGAATTATGGTCGGGTATGTATTTTTCTCTTGACAAATGACCTATGGTCATTTATAGTAAAAATATAATAATTACGCGATGACTAAGCTTCAGATGGAGTAAGAACTTCACCTGAAGCTAAGAACTCTGTATATAAAGGATAATTTATGAATTATATAAAAAGGGCCATCAGTGATTTAGAAAAAAAGCAAAGAGAACAGGATATTATTGACACTGCTGAGAAGCTCTTCTTAAGCTGTGATTACAAGGGCATTACTATGTCAAAAATTGCACAAGCTGCTGGAGTAGCAAAGGGAACACTGTTTCTTTATTTTCAAACAAAAGAAGAACTCTTTCTATCGCTGGCAGAACGTTATTATTTAAAGTGGAGCCAGAGCATTCAAAAAGAAATGAAGGATATCATAGCTGATAAAAGAAATATTACAATCAATGAATTTGTTAATTTACTCGTAAGTTCAATTGAGAATAGAGTCCTTTTGAGGCTGTTTTCAATTCTTGATGATACTCTTGAACAGAATATTGATTTTGATAGGGCTTTCAGGTTCAAAACTTTTCTGAAAACAGAGATGGTTGAGATAGGAAAGCTAATAGAAGCAGTTATGCCAATTATTCAAATAGGACATGGGGTAATGGTCCTTAGTCAGTTGTTTATTTGCTTGGTTGGGACCTATAAAGTATCAAGTCCCTCACCAATAGTTAAACAGGTCATGCAGAAACCTGGTCTAGAGATGTTTGATAGAGATTTTATAAAAACTATGACAGAGATGGCTACTTATCATATTTATGGATATATTGCCTTACATCAGGGGGAATAAATTCAAACCATAAAGTGATTTATTTTTTTTATTATTAAATGACCAATGGTCAATAAGGAGGATATTTATGAAAACAGTATTAATCACAGGGGCATCGAAGGGAATTGGCAGAGCAACAGCTCTTCTGTTTCAAAAAAATGGATGGAATGTGGCAGCTACAATGCGTGAGCCAGAAAAAGAATCAGATTTGAGAGAACTTAGGAATATGAAGTGTTATCAGTTGGATGTAACCGACAATGATTCAATCAAAGGATGTTTGAAAGCTGTAACAAAAGATTTCGGTAATATTGATGTTTTGGTTAACAATGCAGGTGTTTATACAACAAAACCGCTTGAAATGACCTCTGAAGACGATATTAATAAACTAATTAATACGAACATAATAGGTACAATTCACATGACTCAAATGATTCTTCCATATTTCCGTAGACGAAAAGAGGGGATTATCATTAACTTGTCTTCTATGGCAGGAAAATCGACATTTCCATTTCAGAGTCTCTATCATACAACAAAATGGGCTATTGAAGGGCTTAGTGAAGGGCTTCAGCATGAATTGAAAAAATTGAACATCAAGGTCAAGATTGTTGAGCCGGGAATGGTAAAAACGAATTTGTATGATTCAATGCAAAAACTTTCTGTTAACAATTATCCAGATGACTATAAAAATAGTTTTAAGAACTGGCATGGCTACATGATTGGGAGCTTTAATAGTACATATGGCCCAGATGTTACTGCAAATACTATTTATAAGGCTGCTACGGATCAAAAATCTAAACTTAGATATGCATCAGGCTCTGATACAAAAATGATATTCTTGTTAAGAAGTATTCTTCCTTTTGCACTGTTTACCGGATTTATACGAAAATTAAGCAAAATATAGAACTTACTTCTAGGTAAAATACGTCCTATACTAATTTTGTATTTAAAATGTGGCTTTGTATCTTTAAATACGAAATAGTATTACCTAGAAGTAAATTTTTACTTTTTCGTGGGTCATAATTGAATACTATTACAGATTTTTTTGAATAAAACCCCAAGTTTTCGAGATAATTTCAGTAGTTTCAGCATTGTCATCCAGAGCATCAAAAGTGTGGCCCCCGGTGCTGTGAGAAATTAATTGGTATGGAATATGCCTTTGATCTGCAATTTTTATGAAATGGTCTTGCGATGCATTTACACCTCTGATTTTATCCTTTTTTGCTTTAACTATCAAAATTGGTGGGATACTATCAGCCGTTATAGGTAAATAATTTTCAGGCTGATAATTGTTATGTTCTTCACTCAGTTTTTTAACCTTAAATTTCACATCAAGAAGGCCATAATATGAAATCAAACCTCGAATATACGTAGGAGTATCTTTTAGAAAGAGACTTAAATATAACCCACCGAGTGAAAAGCTCCAAATACAAATTCGATTTTTATCAATATGATATGTACTGGCATTGCTTCTCACAAAATCAACAGCATCTAAAATATCCTTGGCTACTATTTCATTATGCTTAAAGTTGTAATTTGTACGACTTCGATGAAAGGTAATACCTACAAAGCCTTTACTGGCTGCTAATTTTCCATATGAGGTGTAAAAACTCCATTCCTTTATATCTTTTAAAACCTTTTCAATACCTTCACCATGTAAGAAAAATATTGCAGGGAAGTTCTCTTCTTGATTTTCAATCTCAGGAATATATATATCCATTAGTTGGTTATTACTGCCATTCTTTTTATATTTTATATTTTTTTTAATACTGATTTTTTTTGATTCATCAACATCATAAAGTAGTTTAAGATTAATAAAGTTTTTTTTAATATACAAATTTAAAAGTAAATAACCCACCACTATAACTACCAAAATACTTGTAAGAACAATTAATACAACATCCATAATGATAACCTCTTTCCTTTCATTTATTGCCATCATTATAAAGGGTGTAGTAATATACAAGGTCAATAGTTATTTTGCTA
>JAEWAX010000061.1 GCA_023391425.1 Bacillota bacterium
GACAAAAACAAAAAGCCCCAAACCGTATACATACAAGCGATTAAGGGCAATTTTTATCTCATTTTACTGCAGAACTTAGATTATATCAATAAATTGAGATAATTATCAATGTGAATGTTTATTATAACGCCTCAATTCAAAATTAAATTTTTCGGTTGTAGAAAAATTTAATTTCATTAGCGGCGTTTCAACGAGGCGGGAGATATGCTCGCCGCCTGAAAACCGAAGCGGTACCCGCCACCTATAATAGGTGGGGGATATCTATTGCCTCGTTATAAATACAATAATTCGATAATAATATAACAAAATTAAAATTCCTGTTGACAAAGGAAATTTCTGAGGTATTCTAATCATGTGAACGAAGGTTGCTTTATTAATCCTCATAAAGATTGCTACAGAAATAGCCATTTCAAGAAAAACACTTTGAATTGTAAGACAAAACATTGTTTTTGCACTTGGAATTAAAGCAGTTGTACTTATTATGAGTGCCTTTGGAGTCGCAAATATGTGGGAAGCCGTTTTTGCAGATGTTGGTGTATCAGTAATCGCCATATTGAACTCAGCTAGGGCATTGAATGTGAAAAAGCTACAATACACATTTTAGTATGGGGGGTTTACTCCCGACTCTTAACAATTTTTATAGATTCCTTATGAAAATATAACTAAGCACTACAAAAAAAGTTGAAAATTTTAAATAGAAGGTGCACATTAAATAAAATGACGAACTCTGATTCAAACTCTAATTCTTTAATAATTGTACTGCATGAAATATATGGGGTAAACAGACATATAAAAACCATTGCGCAAAATTTTTCTGCAACTGGCTATGATGTTGTTTGTCCCAATTTTCTAGGCTTGAGTAAGCCCTTTAAGTACACACAGCAAGAAGCAGCATATCAACATTTTGTGTTAAACGTTGGCTTTGAAAGAGCAGCTAATCAAATTACAAAACTTGTAGCAGAAGCTAGAGAAAAATACAAACATATATTTATTTTGGGTTATAGCGTAGGTGCAACCATCGGGTGGTTATGCAGCGAGCAAAGCAATATGTGTGATGGAGTAATCGGTTACTATGGCTCGCGAATTAGAGACTATATGGAGGTTGCACCTAAGTGTCCAGTTTTGCTACTTTTCCCAACACAAGAGAAATCCTTTGATGTAAATGCCTTTGTTAGCTCATTCAAAAAAGCAAATGTAGATGTACATATGCTAATTGGAGAGCATGGATTTGCCGATCCTTTTTCGCAAAACTACTGTGAGAGTTCGTTTCAAGAAGCAAATAGGTTAGTACATAACTTTTTGCTGAATAAGAAATAACTCAATCCCTTATCCCTTATTATATCGTTATTTCTTATCCACCTCGGCCCATTTACCATACTTTAAAATAAGCCTATCCGTTATATGAATAATCCAAATGAGCAAAAGGAATACAAGGAACGAAACTAAAATGTTACTTCCCAGAAACTCTATATGAACAGACATTGAAACGCTAAAAGCAACTATAAAACCCACTAAATCTACAAACCAATAAATAATGCGCCAAGGTAAACTTAACTGTATTCTGCAACCGCAATTATCACATGGTAGACTGCGAAAAAACGGTTGAGGCCTTCTGAATGAATAGCCTACGATATACTTGTGTTTGCATGGCAACTTATTATTTTCTTTCATAATCGTATCACTCCTCATTCTAATTATATATTTACTTAACTATTTTAACTGTTATACAATAATACTGTGAACAATTCCACATATAGTCAATCTATCAACAAATAGACAATACTATTACAGTTATCACAAGAATGTTCTAAACTAATTATATCAATTAATTCATTATTCTACCAAACTATTTTAGCAGAGTCAGTAATTTGTCCTATATCATTACATAATTTCTTTTTGTTTTAGTGAGGGATTTTTAAACAAATAACGACTATCATATTGTGGCCACATATACAGTATGGAAGGAGCTATTTTTATGTTGTGTAAACATGCTATAGAATAATTAAGTAGTATAATTAAACTATGTATCCAGTATCTGGCTGAAGGAGGTTAAAACTTGAAAAAACTTATAAGTATTTCTATGGCTTTAATATTATGCATTTCTTGCATATTTGCACTCGTTGGTTGTGAAAGCAGCACCGTATCAAAAATTGTAATTTCAAATGAGCAGTTTACTGATAAGGCTTCCCTTGAAAAAGCTAAACAGCCAACAGAATTACCAAAAGATACAGATGTTTATGCCAGTATTTATTTCGTTGAATCGCCAAAGGGTATGAAATATACTGCAATCTGGTCTGACGATGGTAAAGTGATTAAAAGTGAAGAAAAAGAAATGGGCAAAAATCAGCATGGTGTAATTGTTTATACCCTGGAAGCTGATAAAGTAAAAGAAGGAACTTTAAAACTAGAAATTAAATACAAGGATAATGTTGCAACAGAATGTGAAATCACCATAAAATGAGGTCTCAAATGAGTGAAAGCGATAAAGAGCATCGATTTACTAAAACATATAATGACTATATAGATGAAATATATAAATACGTGTTTATGAGGACTGGTCTTGAGCCTCAGATAGCTGAGGATATAACTCAAGATATATTTCTAGAAGTTTTTAAGGGCTTTGATAAATTCAAAGGGCTGTGTTCAAAGCGTACATGGGTGTTCAAAATAGCTCGAAACAAAGTGTACGATTACTATAGAAAGCAGTATAAGCAGAGTATAGAATCAATTAGTATCGAAGCGGAAAGCACTGAACAATTCTCCAATCCTTTACAGAATGTTGACATATTAATAGAAAAATCCTGTAATAGCAAATATGTTAAAGACTGCCTGAATAAGCTACCACAGCATTACAAATTAACTCTGCTGCTCAAATATGTAGATGGAAGAAGTGTTAATGAGATTGCTTCCATCCTTGACAAGTCAAATAAAGCCATTGATAACATTTTACAGCGTGCAAAGCTGATGTTTATTAAAGAATATCAGGCTATACAAGAAAAGGATCAACGGTTTTATTAGGAGATTCCCGTTCTCTTAATGTATCACGGCATTTAAGATTTAGTGCATTTTATATTTGCAGGCTAATGGAGGTAAGTATGAAAAATAATACAGATAAATTTTTTAAAAAATCCTTTGAATCACTAAACGAGATTTCAAACCCTACTCAAGAACAAAAACAAGACATGCTAAATAAGGTGTTGTTTGAGACTAATATTCAAGCTAATATTCATTCTAGTAACCAAAAAATTTATAAAAGGTCCATATTTAAAAATATGGTTTTTGTCTATCCATGGCGATTTGCATTAGCAGCCTCTACTATCCAAGCAATTGCATTAACTGCTATATTTGGCACTAAGTATACAAATTTAGTTTTTCAATTATTAGGAAGGTGATTATATGCGTTTATTTATAAAAGCTTTAAATAACCCTGCTGAGGCTTTTAAAAAGCAGAATAGCAAATTACCCTGGGTACTTGTAATAATAACAATACTGATTGTAACTGTATTTGACCCAATAGTAAACTATTTAGCAAACGGTTCAGACTATGAGGTGTCAATTAATCTAGTCAACATACTTTGGCTTTCAGTATTGGGGTGCATAACATATTTAACTATTTGCCTTGTGCTATGGCTAGTTTGTAAAGTATTTGGGAGCAAAACTCCCTTCTCATCATATTTTAAGTCATGGGGAATTTCCTATATACCTACATTCATTTGTGCTATATTTTTAGCACTATCCGAGACTTTTTTCTATGTTTTTTGGAATAACTCTCTATTAGGAATGCTATTAAATATCGTATTGGTGGCAATTTTAATATGGAAATGTATTTTATACATCATATTTCTGCGTGAAGTTGCACGGTTAAAAGGAAAGAAAATGATTGGTGCCTTCATTGTTTGTAGTTTATTTATTCTTGTGCTTGCATTTGCAAATATGTATATTGGGCTCAAGACACCTATTTTATAGTAAATCATTAGGACATTTGGATAACTAGCATAAGTTTCCTTGGAGCTATATCTAGCTTTTGACTATACAAAAAATTACACCCCAAGTTTGCGTATTTCTCACAAACTTGGGGTGTAAACCTATTTTTATTAAGTTAGCTTTATTAACTATATAGCTGTTATAAATGGCTGTATTAGACACATATCTTCTAACATTTAAATGTCTTTGCTAAATCAAATTCCTTCTGTATCTCTTGTGATGGCTTTTCTGACAAGAGCGATACTACAATTATTGCTATACATGATATTACAAATGCTGGGAATAACTCATATATTCCGAAGATACCACCAACTGGTCTAATAATTAGCTTCCAGATAAACACCATTCCACCACCAGCTAGCATACCTGCTATAGCTCCTGACCTTGTGCATCTCTTCCAGAATAGCGAAAATAACATTATAGGACCAAAGGTCGCTCCAAAACCTGCCCATGCAAATGACACAACTTTAAAAATAATACTATTTTCATCTAGAGCAATAATCACTCCAAATACTGCAATCAATATTAATGTAATACGTGAAACTAACATAACCTGTTTGTCCGTAGCTTCCTTTTTCATAATTCCTTGGAAAATGTTCTTTGAAAATGCAGAAGCCGCAATAAGTAAATATGAATCAGATGAACTTATTGTTGCTGCAAGAATACCTGCCATAGCAATTCCTGCTAGTAAAGGAGGTAGTAGATTTGAAGACATTACAATAAATACGTTCTCCGCTTTACCAGATGTAAGTAATTCGCTAGGATATCGGACTCTACCTATTAGTCCAATAGCTACTGCAGCTGTAAGTGAAATAATACACCAAACAGTTGCAATTCTTCTTGATTTAACTAGTTCAGAGGATTTTCTTATAGCCATAAATCTCAATAAAACCTGAGGCATTCCAAAATATCCAAGCCCCCAGGAAAGAGTTGAAATTATTGTTAATAATCCATATTTTCCTGCTTCACCAAACAATGGCTTACCTGCTGCACTTAATTGCTGTACCTTATCAGCATTAACCTCAGGCTGTGCGATTCCAAAGAAATCAAAGAAGCCAGGTATTTGCTTTATATTGTCATAAACTGCAGATACTCCACCTGCAGCATTTATACCTACTACAAGAATAGTTCCTAAAGCTAAAATCATTACAATGGCCTGCATAAAGTCCGAAACGCTTTCAGCCAAGAAACCGCCTAAGAAGGTATATAATACTACAAAGACAGCTCCAGCTATCATCATATACTGATATTTTATACCGAATAAAGTACTAAAAAGCTTTCCACAGGTAACGAAACAGCTTGCAGCGTATACAGTGAAAAACACCAAAATGAATAGCGCAGCTATTGTCATTATTACCTTTTTGTTTTCTTTAAATCTGTTACTGAAATAGTCTGGAATTGTTATTGAATCTCCAGCTATAGTTGAATAACTACGAAGTCTCTTTGCAACAATTAACCAGTTTATGTAAGTTCCAGCCGCAAGACCAATAGCTGTCCATATTGAATCACTTAGACCGCACCAATATGCAACACCTGGCAAACCCATCAATAGCCATCCGCTCATATCAGAGGCTTCTGCACTCATAGCTGCAACCCAAGGACCTAATCCCCTGCCGCCTATAAAATAATTTTCGCTGCTCTCATTAGCACGTTTTGCAAAGTAAGCTCCTATGCCAATAACTAAAGCCATATAAGAACACATGGCAATTAATATTTTGGTAGTTTCCCCACTCATCTCTTTTCCTCCCTTAAAAATTTTAACAATAGGAGTATTATATCAAAATAGTTTGGGAATTCATACGAATTAAATTTACTCTGATAATAATTTAGTGCGGTAAAGAATATTGTTTATTTAAGTTATAGAAACAGTATGAAAAGTCAGTCAGAAATTTTTAAGGAGTGCCTTAATCTTGTCATTTATGATTTGTGTATTGACCAATTTTATAGTCTCATTAGAAAGAGAGTGATTTTGCTTCAATTTTAGTATCCTATAAACACTTTGATCAATCCTGTCCAAAGAGATAGTACCTGTTTGAACAGCATTTTGTAGTGCCTTAATTACAACCTCTTGTTTATCAAACTCATGGCATACTAAAACAATATCACTACCCGCTTGTATAGATTTTACAGCTGCATCACCAATGTCATAGTTCTTAATAATAGCCCCCATAGTAAAATCGTCAGTTGTTACAACACCGTCAAAATTCATGTCTGTTCTTAAAATATCTGTAATTATTGTTTTAGAAAAGGATGCTGGGTTTTTAGCGTCTATTTTTGGCAATAAAATATGAGCAATCATTATGACATCTACTTTATTTTCTATTGCAGCAGAAAATGGTATTAGTTCAAATTTGTTTAGTCTCTCTAGATCGTTGTCTACTCTAGGCAACCCCTTATGTGAATCTATAGAGGTATCACCATGTCCGGGAAAGTGTTTAACTACTGAAATAATGTTTTGTGACTGCAGGCCTTTCATAGTCTGAATCCCAAGCTTAGTGACAATACCTGCTTTAGTACCAAAAGACCTATCACCTATAACAGGGTTTTTAGGATTACTGTTAATGTCCAACACAGGTGCAAAATCCATATTGAAGCCAAAGGATTTTATCTCCTCTCCAATAACGCTGCCTATTTGATAGGACAGAGTGCTATTATTAAGCTCCCCAATTTTTTTATTTGTGGGGAGTTTAAGAAATTCCTCTGGCATTCTGGAAACTCTTCCACCCTCTTCGTCTATTGATAAAAATAAAGGAGTTTTATTTACCGTATTTGATTCTTTTAATGAATTCAAGAGAGCCAGCATTTGTTTTGAATCATGAAGGTTCTTTTTAAATAGAATAAAGCCTCCTACATGATATTTTTCTATCAGCGCTCTAGAATGTTCATCGTTTTGATAACCGTCAACCCCAACTATAACTAATTGTCCAATCTTTTCCTCCATGCTCATTTTTTCTATTTCAGCCCTAATTGGGTCAATATTATCACTATTGCTGGCTGAGCTTGTGCTACCTTCTGAGGACAAACTACTCTCTAATGTTGAACTATCTGTTGAAGGCTTGTTTTGGCTCGTCTGAGTTGGAGGAACTTTATTGGTATCATTATCTTTATTAACGTCGTTATTCACATAGTATATAGCAACAAATACTAGTATTAATAACAGAGCCAATATTGAAACAATTACAAAATACTTTTTAGCCTTACTTTCCCGCTTACGCATAGTTCCTCCCCAAGCTTTTACTATATTCTTCTACTCTATCTTCTACTGTATTCTTCTATCCTATACATGAGACCTTGGGAAGTCAATGATATAATGAAAATGTGTATGTGATGTGCATAAATTGAACTATGTGTTATACACGCAAATGTAATATGTGCATGTATATATGCTATATACTATACAAGCAAAGTGGCTTGACGAATGCTTGTATATCACTATACAATTATAATAACTAATATAGGTAGCGAATACTAATATTCCCTTTGGCTTTACCAACACTAACCTAGAATAATTTACATACACCAATCAGAGAATTTACGTCTTCACTATTAGAACAAAATCCAGAATAACTAGTACTATGGGGGTATAGGTGTGAAGATAATTACTTATAGTCTTAAAGATAGCAATAATAGCTCTGATAATTACTATAACTGTATTGGAATTTTTACTGAAATGGTTATAGGCAAAGCAAAAGAATTTACCGAAAAATCGATTAAAGATTTCCGGTCATATAGCATCGAAACTGGACATCAGTCAGTAAGCTCATGGCGTGAATCCATAGTTGATGCATTAACTTTGGGAGTTTTATGGAAGGCATATGGTAATACGGTAATTTGCCTTAATCCTATGTTTAGAGGAGTTCTTGCTGCAATATCAAAAAACAGAAGTAAATATTATCACTTGAAACGCGGACTTGATAGTATCAAAGGAGTATTGATTACTTTAACTCTATCCCATCCATTATTACATAAACACAAACTCGACATTCCTGATATAACGCAGGTTAAGGAGCTTTTATCATGGCTTGAAGCTTTTGGGGATTTTGAGCAGGAAGTTAAGAGACTTAAACGCTGGGTCGACTTTATGTCTACTACCTCTATATCAAATAACTCTATACCAAATTACACTGTACCAAATAACACTGTACCAAATAACTCTGTACCAAATAACTCTATATCAGATAAACATAACTACCTTAAGGACCTAATAGAATTTGCAGATTGGTTTGAGGTAGAAGCACAAAAACGTCTAGGAAAATATACATACAATGTTGATAATTTTCTAAAAGAGAAACAGTCATTATATCGCTGGCGAGAGGATAGGATATTCTGTTTTAGGAAACCCATTGAATATCACCTTAATATGGTCGGCGCTCAAATACTTAGTATGGAATACCGAGAGGATTTTGAAAATTCCCATAAAAATAAGGTACTACTCCCTGTGTGTATGAGAAGTCGTCCAGAAGGTAAATGTATGGCAAAGCCTCAAGCTTTAGGTTCGGTATGTGCTAAATGTACGCCTGAATGTATCGTAAATACAATAACCAGCTTGGGAGATAAAAATGGTTACGAGGTTTATATGATTTCTCATGAATCCTCAGCTTTTTCAGCTGAGGATATGGGTGGTATAGTCGGGGTTAGCTGTGTTACACGACTTATTGAAGGAGGTTGGAAAGCAAAAGAATTAGGCCTTCCTCCTCAGTGTGTGGTCTTGGACTATTGCGGCTGTAAAAATCACTGGGATGACAATGGAATCCCTACAACTCTAAACATTTCAGAGTTAAATAAAATTATGCAGAATTCTACACAAAGAGCCCCTCAAAAGTGATACAACATTATTTCTTGCGCAAATTACAAATGCAGTTGTATCGTTTTGGGGGGTCTTATGACGATTTTAGTAAAATATAAATGCCAGTTCTACTTCGTATTAAGCGAGTTTATTTTACAGTCTTGATTATTATTTAAAAAACTGCACATCAACGCATTAACCAATTCAGGTTGGTCTTGATTTGAATTATGTCCTGCTTGTTCAACCATATGTAAATTAATATTACTATCTTCTTTTGCCCATGGCTCTGCAACCTTTCTGATATTGCCTAATTTATCATCAACGCCGCAAAGTAACAAAACCGGCTGTCTAAACCTGTATCCTGTATCTTCGTGCAAACAGCTACCGACCATATCTATCATTACATCAGTAAATGTTTGTTTATCAAGATTATTAAAACAATTAAAAATATAATTCCTTACGCTGTCTGTGTTTGCACTTGCTTTTGCGCTTTGACTTATTAGCGTTTTCCATGGATAGCAGTTAAAGATGAACCTTGAAGCTTTTAACAGCACTTTTTCAACACTTGTTAATTTCACAGTATTTCTGGTGCAATCAATCAGCACCAGTTTTTGAACTAGTTCGGGTGTATAATAGGCGATTTCCTGCGCTAAATTACCGCCCATCGATTGTCCAACCAGAATTGCCTCGTCTATATGATATAATTCATATAGAATTTTACAATCACTTATCATATCTGCAAACATAAATCTCTTACCCGGTTCGAGTTTAGATAACCCATGCCCACGGGCATCCCATGCAATGATATTATATGTTAAGTCAAATAAACTAAATTGTGATTCAAACATAGTATGATCTAAACCTGCTCCGTGTAAAAACAATACCCATTTGTTATCAGAGCCTTTTCTATACCAGTAATGGATATCACAATTCAAATTCTGAAAAATCAGATGCTGCATTTTCTCCATAAAGTTACCCTCCTGTTTATATTAAAACTCTTACTTGTAATAATGCCTTTTTAAAGATATCATCACGATCTAAAATGGAGGCGGTATCTCCCTTATCTTCACGCTATTCAATTCTTCATTGCCACACATACAGCCTTCCGCTATGCATAGGATAATACAAACTAATGCTTCTGCATCGGACGGATTGACTAGCAGGTCATAGTCAATCCGCTTTAAAACTTCATTTTATCTGATCTGCACCAAAACTATAGACTGTATTGATTAAGTTTTTTTGTTTATATTCTATACCTTCTATATCGCCACTCCTTAGCCACCAAGAACATCATGCCGTGGCTGACCGTCCTTTTTAATTTGATTAATAAACCATAAGCTTGTAATGCCAATAACTATCAGACCAAGTACACCTTCTCCATTTATATAAAATATATTACCTTCAATAATGCCCTGTGTGTTAGTATAAATATCACCTAGTACTTTTGTATTTAAATAATTCCACATTGTATGTAAAATTAAGACAGGGATTAGACTTTTAGACAAATAGAAACAAAAAGAGAATGTAAAGTTTGCCAGGAATGCAACACTTCCTTGTATTATTGCCACTAACACAGGATTACCTACCCCTGTAATTTTTGCCAGCAAGAATAAGGCTGGCATATGATATAAAGCCCATACAATACTTACAATGAATGTTGCCATTAATTTACCTTTTCTTTCTGTCAATAAAGGTAAAAGATAACCTCTCCATCCTAATTCCTCACCTAATGACCCAGTAAAGCAATTTATACCAACTACAATTATAAAAGTTATTACGCCTCTAATACTAAATAAATCATGTAATTTACTATTGTTTAGTTTCCCACTACCTGTTGCAATTGATATAGATGCACATATAATTATTATAGCAATTGGGTAACCTATAGCAAAAAGTATTGATGGTATATTAAATTTAGTTATTATACTTTTGAAAATAACCCTTACAGACTTGTTCTGTTTGCGACTGAATATAATTGCTATAATAGCAGGAACAAACATTACAATTGAAAAATTTCTTATAAACAATTCGGGAGATAATGATAGTACAAATGTTAAGACCCAGCTAACTAAAAGTACTACTATGATAAAGCCTATTGCATAATTATTTTTTATTTTCAATTTAAATTTCTTCATAATTTTCAACCTCCACAATCTTATAATTTGCTAACCTGCCTTACACTAAAATTAATAATACTCTTTACAAGTCGATAACACACAAGAATTGTTGCAAAAATAAACAACCCTTTAAATCCATATAACATGTTATCTCTTAAGGTAATATCTGAAAAAGCTTTAAGAGCCATATTGGGTGGATGTTTTATTAGTACCCATAATAGCAAAAGTTCAAAAATTGAAATTGCTACATGTATTAGTTCTGAATTACTAAAGTAATTAACTATTAAGGATACCATTCCGAATGTGAATAAAACTATGATAAATGTAGAATACCATTTAACATCATCTGACTGTAAAATTGCATACTTTCCATTTGTTAAGCTAATTGCAGCAAAAACAGTTCCAAATTTGATATATGTGTATAGAACAGGAATGTATATTAAAGCAATTATTGCTGTTATTTTTAGATAACTTTTGTTTTTTGCTTTTCTTTTAAATCCTTTAAACCATGGTAATTTCAAATCCTTACTTTTTTGAGTAACTAACATTAAAAAGATTGTAACTAATCCAAAGTCAAATATCAGTGTCATAGGCAAATACATAATTATTTGTAATAGATTTGTATTAGGAATATAAACAAGTGGAATTATTCCAATATCATATCCTAAAACCAAAGAAATTAAATATAACCCTAAATGAATTGCAAAAACAATACCAGTGTATAGAATTAAATAATTCCTTAGTAAAGGAGCAAGTATTTGGAAATTCTCCATATATCGCTCTGCCACGTCTTTTGGTTTTCCATATTCCATAATTACGCAATGAATATTATCATCTGTTATTTTTCCAAACCTGACTTCAACTTTTTCAAGTATATGGCTTTCTATTTCTTTCAAAATATCATCCTTACCATTTGTAACTACAAGATAGTGACTGACTTCACTTATGTAATCATCAAGATTCTTATACATTATCAAAGCCCTCCAAACATTTATTTAAAATTTCATTTTGTTCATTCCAGATTCTTAATAATTTACGTCTTACTTCTTTTCCTTCATTAGTAATTACATAGAATTTTTTTGGTTTACCATCTCCAACTTCCCACTTACTTTCAATATAGTTTTTGCTTTCTAAACGCCTTAAAAGTGGGTATAATGTATTTTCCTCAATTAAAAATTTCATATCTTCAAGTTTCCTTATCATCATATAACCATACATAGGCTCACTAAGAACAATTAATACTAATAATTGTAGAAAGCCCCTATTCATTTCGGATTCAAGTCCAATTAACTCCATGTATTTCACCTCTTATACTGTTAACTTTGTACTGTATATAACAATATTACTGTGTATTACACAGTATGTCAATATTTTTACAATTATTCTACAATCTCTAAATCTGACCTATACCTAAAAAAGCAGTTTTTTTAACCATTAAAGAGCAGTCAAGACTTAACACCTGAACGTTTCTTAACTTTTTTCTTATAAAACACCGTCACGATGAATCTACAAAATGAATACAATAGATTTATATACTCTGGAAGGAAACGAGAAAATGAGGTATATTAATGTTGGAAAGCCTCCCAAAAATGGGTCATTGCAGAGCGCTGGATACAGAAGCTCTGTAAAGAAAATAATAGCAAGTAAAGATCAAGCAGCACCCTCTCTATATCTTTATAATAAATGTATGGTGGTTGAAACGAGGTGAACAGGCGAATGTATGAGTGGCACAAGCAAATTCAAATAATCGTTGATGAAA
>JAEWAX010000116.1 GCA_023391425.1 Bacillota bacterium
TTGCTGCTCTGAATTTTAGCGACCTTCTCGATTAATCTACCTATGGCATCTGGGCAAGACAGCACCTTTAGCCCTTTTTGACGAATAGTAGATGGGCATCGTATTCCTTTTAGCTGTTCGACTATGGCCTTCACATCCATTCCAGAACGCAATGCAACAGAAACTAATCTGCTAGTTGCCTCTGATTGTGAAGGACACCCTCCTGCACGGCCAGTGTTAGTAAATACTTCACATATACCATTTTCATCATAGTTAACAGTTATATATAGATTTCCACAGCCAATCTTTACCTTTTCAGTAAAACCAGTTGTGATATCAGGCCTTGGCCTTGGTTCAATTCCAATACTTTTTTTATTATTTACGTCATTATTAGTATTACATGCGTCACAATAAACATTCTCGCCTGCAGGCAATGGTGTATTTACATCGTCTTCCTTGCCCTTAACCTTACCAATATTCAGTACCTGCATGTCACGGCTTCCATCTCTATAAATGGTTACACCCTTACAGTGAGTTTTATATGCAAGTGTAAACACCTCTCGTACATCATCGGTTGTAGCATCATGTCCTAAATTAACTGTCTTTGAAACTGCATTATCAGTATGTCTTTGGAAAGCTGCCTGCATTTTAACATGCCATTCAGGTAATACGTCATGAGCCGTTACAAAAATATCTTGAACCTTGCTTGGTACTTCCTCTAGCCCTTTAACCGTACCAACCTTAGCAATTTTTCTCATTAATTCATCGCTATAGAATTCTTCTTTTATTGCAACATCTTTGAAAACTGGATTTACCTCAATTAACTCATTGTTGTCCATAACATTTCTAATATAAGAAATTGCAAATATCGGTTCAATTCCACTTGAAACACCTGCAATCAAGCTCAAAGTACCTGTTGGAGCTATTGTTGTAGTTGTCGCATTTCTTAGTTTTATACCCTTATCAACAAAAACGCTATCCTCATAATAAGGGAATACACCCTTTTGCTCAGCTAGTTCCCCCGATGCCTTTTGCGCATTTTCTTGAATAAATCCCATTACTCTATCTGCTAAATCAATAGCTTTTTGAGAATTATATGGTATTCCAATAGCACATAGCATATCAGCCCAACCCATTATGCCCAAACCAATTTTTCTTGTACCTCTAGTCATTTTATCAATCTCTGCTAATGGGTATTTGTTAACCTCAATAACATTATCTAGAAAATGTACAGCTTTTTTAACTGTACTAGCTAGCTTATCAAAGTCTAATTCGCTTCTATCTGCATTTAGCATATTATATAAATTAATTGATCCCAGGTTACATGCCTCAAATGGCAGTAATGGCTGCTCACCGCATGGGTTGGTACTCTCAATTTCACCTAACTTTGGTACTACATTATCTTTGTTTAATCTGTCTATAAAAATAATACCTGGCTCACCATTCTTCCAAGCCATTTCAACTATAGTATCAAAAACCTTTTTGGCGTTTAATTTGCCTACAGGTTTCTTAGTTTTTGGGTCAACTAGTTCATATTCTAAATTGTGCTCTACTGCCTTCATAAACTCTTCAGTAATTCCAACACTCAAGTTGAAATTCGTTATTTCTGAGTTGTCCTTTTTACAGGAAATAAAGTCAAGTATATCTGGGTGATCAATTCTCAGAATGCCCATATTAGCTCCACGACGTGTACCACCTTGCTTAACTGCCTCAGTAGCTGCATTAAAGACCTTCATAAAGCTTATTGGACCACTAGCAACTCCACCAGTTGAATTTACTGAAGCACCCTTAGGACGTAATCTAGAAAAACTAAAGCCTGTTCCACCACCACTTTTATGTATCAAAGCAGCATTTTTTATGGTCTCAAATATGCCCTCCATAGTATCTTCTATAGGTAAAACAAAGCATGCGCTCAGCTGTCCTAGCGGTCTTCCAGCATTCATAAGTGTAGGTGAGTTTGGTAGAAACTCTAAATCTGCCATCATATCAAAAAATTCCTGCTCAATTTGAACCAAGCCCTTTTTATCCGTATAATTTGCATCAGCTGAAGCAATTGCCTTTGCTACACGTCTAAACATACCCTCGCAGTCCTCGATTAAATTACCATTCTCGTCCTTTTCTAAATATCTCTTTTCCAATACTTTAATGGCATTTTCAGAAAGCTTCATTTGTAAATCTCCTCTCAGCAACAACTATATTTAGTGCTTAACTTCTCACCAACACAATATATTGTATCATCTTCTCTATAGCTATTCAATATATGTTAATGTATTTTTTATAGTCATTAAGACCTATTTTTCGCCAAAAAACAGGATAACCTTTTATCAATGTCATCCTGTTTTTATTAATTTAGTTCTATTAGTTTAGTATTATTAATTTTGTAATATTAATTTGATATATTAAATTTGATATTATTAAATTAATATTACAAATTTAGTATTATTAATTTAGCACAAATAATTCAGATTTTATTTATATGATTGCTACTTATTATTTTATTTTTCGTTAACTGAATTTCTTATCTCTTTTATATGTTATTTCTTATTAAAATACGCTTCTTGGTACTTGTTGCTTGCATCCCAAAGTATCCATTCTTCATAACCTGCATCATACACAGCTTTAATTTGCTCTCTAACCTGCTGTGCTGAATACGTTTGGTAATAACCATTTGAGAGATACTTTGCAGTAAATGCTTGGACATATGGTCTTACCTTGGCCTTATAACCTGGTACTACTGCAATCTTTGTCTTTGCGGATATTAATGCATTATACATTACCTTATATGGCTCCAAGTCAGGTTTAGTAAAAGCAATACCATTTATATTTTGCCCAACACCATTGCCCATAATTCCATTAGAAGCATTAGCATAGTGCGAAGGATAAATCATAGGGCTGATACAGTAAACATCTTTACCCACTTCTTCTATCTTCTGCCCGATAGTTTCTCCATCACCCTTACTTTCAATAATAATAGCAAAAACATCTGCAGATACAGGTACTCCCATGTCTTGGTGAATTTCCTTGTCCGCCTTTGCAAGGAATCCATTTATAGCTACTGATTTAGCAGGAACATTTGTTCCATAGTTAAAATCATTCTTCTTGCCAGTAGGGAATCTCACATAATCAAATTGAATTTCATCAAAACCCTTTGAAACAGCTTCTTTTGCAATAGCTATATTATAATCCCAAACCTCTTCATTATATGGGTTTGTCCAAGGATTTTTTCCATTTTCCAGCCATAGTGTACCCTTTGGGGTTTTTATCCCCAAATCAGCTCTATTCTTAGCTAAAGTTTTATCTCTAAAAGTAACTATACGACCTATAACATATATCCCATTATCATGAAATTTCTTGACTAGCTTTTCTGGGTTGTAATATTTAGTTTCCTGACCATATTTTTTTACAATATCAAGATTAGATTGATAATTAAGAGAGCCGTCCTCTTTTATATCAAGAACAACTGTATTTAGCTCAGTTGTCTTTGCTAAAGCAATAATCTGATCTACTCTTGAGGTTGATCCCCCAGAAGGTCCAGTGAGATAGACAGCCTTAACCTTAATATCTTTAATACTTGGTGATAGCTGTAATCCATTCGTAGTTTGAGGTTTTTGTTCCGCTGATGTAGAGTTTGCTGCAGTAGAATTTGAGGCTACTGCAGTAGTTGTGGCTGACTGCTGGGCTCCTTGGCTTGTAGTTGAAGCACTAGTTTCACTCTGCTGTGCGGTCTGACTAGCTGAACCTACACTAATTTCACTTGTCTTGTTAGCATCATTATTCCCACTAGATAGTGCTGTGCATGATGTAAGAAGAAAACTAGAAAGCATAGCAGTAACTACTATAGTGTTTTTTATTTTGTTATTCATAAGTACCCCATCCTAAGAATTTATTTTTATTCATTTTTCATTTGTATAAGACTAAGCAAATAAAACAATACATTAGTGATTATACCGAATGGCAATAAAAAAATCAAACACAATTATATACAAAAGGCTCATTCAACTTGTATAGTTAAAATGAACCTTTTGCCTATAGTATTCTCTTTAAATCAATTTGTATAAGTCGAAATAAAACTTTATTAATTAGATATAGACTACTATTTTAATTTATCTGGTTTAACTATCATAACATCCAAGGAAATTGGGTGTCCTAAATCATCAGCACTCTTAGTTTTAGTCTCTCCATCAATATTCCCTTGTATTGTAAAGTTTAAATTGTACAATTTATTATAATACTTATTAATGCCATCTACTAGTGCATTATTGTTTGGTGAAACCTTCAAAACGAATTCAACAGTAATGATAGTACCTGCTGTAAAGTCACCATTAAATTCTATCGAATTATTACTTATTTTTATCTTATTATTTGGAACACCTAAAGTTTTCAATAGATATGACCCAGTTGTATCATTCTTGGAAACATACTTTGCTTCAAGATTATTTAGTTCCTTAACTAAATTAATGGTAGGATCATTAGTATCTTGTTTAAGATGTAACCTAAATGCAACAGGAATATATGTGCCTAAAGCAAAATCAGTTTTATTTTTTTTGCTAATTATGTTATAACTCCAATCCCACTCTTTAGTACTACCATACTTAAAGATAGTTACATCAGCAATATTTGAGTCGTCACTTTGTATTTTATTATAGAAAGCAACTACCTTATAATAGCATTTTCTTCCCGTACTTTCGCTTATTGCTGGAGCTGTATCTGCATAAGTTGTTGCTGTTACTCCAGCTGCAATTTCACTGTATGTACCGTTACTGCTTAGACTTCTATATACTTTATAACTTTGTGCGTCTTTAGAAGCTGTCCAATTTAGCGTTACATCCTTGATATTAGTTAACACTGCAGTTAAGTTTGTTGGAGCACTCAAGGGAATTCCTGAAATGGTCGCCTCAGCAATATTGGAATCACTACTTCTTGCTTCATTATATACAGCAACCACCTTATAAAAATAACTTTTTGCAGTTGGATTTGTTGGTGTTGTAATATCTCTATCTACAAAAGATGTTCCAACCACTCCTGTTGCAATTGGAATGAAATTACTATTGTTATCCTCACTTCTATATACTATATAACTCTGAGCTTCCTGTGAACCAGTCCAGCTTAACTCAACATTTTGTGAATCATTATAGCTCGCTGTTAAGTCTGTTGGGGCATTCAATTTTACACCGGGTTCATTTCCCCAGATTAATTCGTCATCATAATAAACACAAATATTTTTATTTTCTTTCCAATCAGCTGCTGTAGGATCAAAGGAATAGTCATTCTGCGGATTATAGTTTCTTATATATCCGCTACCGGAGTTACACTCTTCATTAGTTAAATTTTTCTTATTAAAAGCAGGCTGAAGTTTTATACTATAGCCACAAAAAATTTTCCCATCACTTGGTAGATCTTTAAAATATGTATCGCAGTAATAGTCTGAAACTATCAAATTCTCATTGTTTTTAGCAGCCGGTACCATTCTATTAAAATTCATAAACACAGAATTTGGTATTAAAACATCTTTTATTTGGTTGTCTTCATTAAAAGAGTAATTAGGATTTATTCTGGCATCAGAAATCTCAACTTTTTGCTGCCCTCTATTGGGATCTACGGGATTTACATTAACTGCGCTTGGTTCACCATCTACAGTATAAAAATATCTTATTTTCATTTTGCTTAAATCTAAATTTGTAGAACCAAGATTAAATATTCTCACCCAATTATAAATTCTTTCAACAGAGGTGGATGTTCCATGTTTATTAATAAACTCAAGTCTTATAACTGGTTTTCCTGTACCTCCGGTAACAGTGATAGTATCACTCTTATAATCCTGACCACCTGGATTAATAGCTTCAGCCCTATATATATGAGATCCTATTACAGTCTCTTGAATCTCAAAGCTACCATTCTGTGTGTTGTTAAAGGTTTTAAAATTTGCACCATCTCTGTAAATTTTTATGGTCCTACTTTGGTTTAGAGACCATGTAATAGTCACTTTACTCCCTTCACTAAGAGAACAATTTACATATGGTGCAGTAGCAAATGTAGGAATAACCATACTAATTATTACTAAAAATGTTAGGGTAATAGAAATTAATTTTTTTGGCATGTCCCATCCCCTCCTAAATATAAATACAAATTATAATTAATTTTTTATATGCAATACTATTATGCTATATTTTATTATGTAAAAGGATTATATTTCATATAATCTAAAAAATAAAACATTGACGAAATATATTCCCATGAATTTGTTTAAACTTCTTTCCAGCTTATTATTTTAATGTTTTTAACATCTGCTTTTTTGATTGTCTGAACAATAGCTTTTGTATCATTCGTTAATAAATCAAATGCAGTATGTTTAAAAAATCTACCTACTAGAGGTTCTTCATTTAATAAAATATCAACTATATCTTCATCATACTCTATATCTATTGTATCTGTAGTATCATCTGGGTTTCCAAAAAAGACTATATTACCCTCTGCAATCAAAATCCCTTTAAATTGTGTACCAGCCCTGACGTATATATCTCCTGTCGAATAAACTATGCCTCGAATGTAACTTGAAACTATTGATAGTGAATTCGTAATCCCGTTACACTTAACAGAATCATTTGATAATACAACGTTGCCATTACCATAAAACATAAATGTATTAGAAGGAGTATTTTTGAAGAAATCAGTGTTAGCTAGAGCTACCTTAGAAACACTAGATGTTGCAAAGTTTTTTGTTTGATTGGCCTCATCAAAATCATTTTTATTATTTATAAACAAATCCATTAAGTGTTCGTAATCCTCATTGCCCTTTGGCTGAATTTTATATATATAATTATCTCTATTGACATCTGTGAAGTCTCCTCCATATGGGCCATATACTTTATCATTTGCGCCAACACCACCACCACACCAGCCCTTTATCTGTCCACTACTATTAGTACTAATTTTAATATCTCCAGTATTAATATAAGAACCATATCCTGGATCGGTCCAAAAGTGATCCCATATCCATTTAATATGCATAGCTTTTTCCATAATGCTAAAATTGGTATTATGATATACTGATGAATCATTTTGGTCTTGAACTGGACTTGCTTCCATCATTTCAATTGATAACCCAGCTTTTCTATATAACTTAGAAATTAGCTTTTGATCTACATTTACCTCAGATTTAGATACATTTATATAGCCACCACGTGTACCATCTTGATTTACGATATTATTTTTATACAGATAAAATACATTCCCGGGGTATTTATAGGGATCTGTTGCCAATGTGGTATTAAGCTCAAATGCCTCTGCAGGTCTACTATCTGATTTTTGTATCGACATGCCAGATAAACACGGTCCATTAGCATTAGTATACTCACTATAAAATGTACTACCACCAACATATACACTTCCATTAATATATAGGTCTGAATCACCTGCAACTATAACTGAACTTGAAGGGGTATTGCCTGTGTTAAGTCCAACTAAACGCCCCTCATCCCCAGTAGTATTTGGAGTTCCATCTTTATTACAGTCACCAATTTTTACTTTAGCGTTATTTCCATCAATCCTCAAATCATCATAAGTATACACATTTTTTAACTGTGTTTCTGAATAGTTGGCCTCACTCTCAACCTTAACACTTCTTGCAAACGTATTCTTAGTTACCTTTATCTGAGAAAACTTACCGCCTGCAATTTCTGTGCTATATAGAGAGTGCAAATAGGCTAGCGTACCGACATTACCAGTAATATTAAAGGAACCCCAATGATTTATAGCAAAAAAGTTAGCTGGAAGATTGAGAACAGTGGTATATGGGAGTAAGCTAGCCATTAGACTATTTCCAAAACTTCCAAAATTGGAATTAGTCCAAATATCGGATTTATAATTTAATGAATCATCTGAATTATCTCGTACCATCCCTGCCATTATTCCACCAAATTTATAGCCATCAGCATCATAGTCAATTTGGGTAGGGTCAGATGCTTTTGTCGGAATAGTTCCAAAGCAAACCGTATCGCCGTTTACATTTACTAATCCATCAACGGATATAATATTTTTCTGTGCAATGAGTGCTTTTCCATTAAGAATGGATGGCTTATCATCTTTATTGACTCTGACCTTGGTCAGTTTACCGTATGAAATTGGGATTTCTGACGTACTAACACCATTTTTCTCCACCTTGCCTGTTAATAACCCAAACTCTGCCGCTATAGATCTTTTGTAGATTGAGCCATTTGACAGTGACTTATACTCTCCGATGGATGTAATCGATATGGATTTGATAGCAGGTGCATATACTGATGAGTTAAATTGAGAAGTCAAGGTTACTTCAGAAACTTTGTTAACATCTTCATATGTAAACTTTCCACCATTAATTGTTTCTTCATCAACTGTTTCTTCATCGAACAAATGTGAAAAAGGCCAATCATTTATTTTTTTATAAAACTGAACTTTGTATTCAGCTTCATATATTTCATTAAGCTTTTTTGCATCCAAAATTTTTATATTTTTAATATCTGAATCATCTATTATTCTTTTAAATGGTGAATTTAATGGGATATTCCAGGCAACAGTATCACCTTTTTTATCAAGTATTTTGAAACTATCAATCTGTTCTTGAATTACTTTGCTTGATTCGACTCGCGCATCTTCCTGCGCTTGTGCCACTGCCTCATCAATAACCTGCGCAGCTTTCTCAGCCCCTGCCTGTGCGACCATCAAAGCCTTACTTCTATCAGAAGTCATTACACTCATACTTAATTCAGAACCAGTTAATGTTATAACAGCAACTGCTGTAACTGATAGCATAAATAGCATGAATAGCACCAAAGTGAGCGTTGAACCATTATTCTTTTTTAAATGCTTAGTTATTCTCATAATACATCACCTATTATTTTTTCACATATGATGAGGTTGTATATATTTTGTCATTACCCTTTTTTATTGTAACAATAACCTTAAAAAGCTTATTGAGAGGAGTTCCATCATATTTAAACGCATTACTATCCATGTAATTAACTTCAAAGTCGGTTTTTCCTTTGTTAATAAAGTTAACTCCAGAATTATTTTCTTCATTATTAATGACATATACTTTCAAAATATCATCCACATCAGAAGTCACAGTAGTAAATATTTTTAGTTGCTCAGCTGAACTAGGTGTATTATCTCCATCATAAGTAACCCTTAACTTTATGATACCATTGTTTGTGTCCTTAGGGTTAAATGATTCTGCACCTATTTTTGCCACTAGACCCTTGGTTTTTTTATTAATGTAGTAGGAGTAGTTACCTGATAAATTAACTATTTTAAAATCTAAACATTTATCAGTAATTAAAAAATCCTGTTCAGAACCAACATTAACTTTTTTACCACTATCATCAATTTTATAAAAATCAACATTTTTTAAAATTTTATCAGTTATACTGGTGCCTTGATCAATTTCAATCTCAAAATCAGCACCATCAGAATCAGACACAGCATAGCTATATGCACTATTATCTATGCTTGTTGTTCTTCCACTCTGTTCGATAATTCCACTATCAGCTAAAACAATTTGGTAATATGGCACTAAGTCCCCACTACTAGCACCTGGATATTTATCTTCAGCCGTTGACAAAATTGACTTCCCAGCCTTTATCTCCCCCATAACCCTTTCAGCTAAAGCAATAGCTTCAGTTTTATCCTTAGCAGTAGTATTATTTTTAATCGATGAGTATACTGCACCAAGCAGAGGCATTACTATAATTGCTAGTAGCGTCACGGATAGTATTATTTCAACAAGTGTTGTTCCTTTTTCATTTTTAAAAATTTTCATTTTATTTTTCATATCTAACACTACCAACCGTTTTCCCTATTTTAACTCTTGGTGACTTTTCATCATCATACTTTACTAAATAAGTAAGATCTTTATCTGTATTATTAATTATGCTTATATTGACCCCTGCCTTATCTTCCCCATCGCCTCTTTCTGAAGACAATATTATTAGCTTTAAATTCTTTCCTCTTGGTACAAACTCAAAAGTCTGCGAGTACTTCTTGTCAGGATATGATTCGTGATCAGTCTTAATCTTGCAGTAATACTTTCCAGCCTTCTCTTCAATAAATATCTCGGCATTTTCAACACCTTTGTTATCTCCATAAACAACAGGGCTTGAGTATATCCCTTTTTCTTTTGGATTCTTACAGCAAATTGATACACTTGGTACCATTCCCCCTCCAAAAGCGGATGACACAATAGAAAAATCATAATCACTGAGCCCTTTATCGTCTTCTTTTCTTTCACTATTTTCGTCAACGTCAACAAGACCTCTTATCAAATTATTAAAACTAGAGCCATCCATATTCGTAGTCTCATATCCACTATATTCCTTGAAAAGATTGGTCTTGTCTTCTGAAGGTGACATAGGTGTCCACTTTCCATCTGGAAGAACATAATACCCGCATGCAGCCTTATCCATTATTCCATAAAAAACAATTTCTGCAGACAACTTGAGCATCTTACCATCATCACCAGTGATTTCATTGAGCTCCTTTGAAAGTTCAGTAATACTAGCTGTCTTACAATAAGTTCTTGTCCCTAATTTATTAATGTTATCTAAAAATGTCTTTATTTGCTTATTAGTTCCTTTAGCTTCAACTTTTATTGATACACTGTAACCTTTCCCATCTGGTATATCTTCAGCGTCAGTACTACTGCCATAATTTCTACTAGAAAATTGACTTTTTAAACCTAACTGATAAAAGTATTTTAGGATTTTTGAATTAGTTATATTATCCGCTACATTTTGCTGTTGTGATGGCTGTCCATTTCCCGTACCAGTTGCATCAGCTGAAGCAGTTTCGGCTCCTTGATTCTCACTTGATGTATCGGCAGCTTGAGTCTTACTGTTTGCAGTAGTTGCATTATCTGAGCTAGCGGTTCCCTGAATATCAGTATTATCCTTAGCTTCTAGTTTCGTTGGTTTAAAATCTATATATTGCATTGATGCTATTTCAAGCTTTGATTCGTTGCATAAATATTTCATAAGTACCAATAATTGCGGAACATCCATCGTTGGTGGATATTTTGCTCTTAAATCCTTTAGCTTTACAGAAAGTATCTTAACATCACTGTCTATGCTTTCTGTTTTAGCTTTATTTATCATGTTTGATGCATAACTATTATTTAATGTATTTATGTCTGCCTTTAGTGTCTTAATATTCTCTATCTTTGGAAAAAGTAAAAACCTGATAAAAACAACTACAAATATAAAAATACCTAATCCAATTAATAATTTTTTATCACGCTCTGTCAATTTCATAAGCTCACATCCTAAACCTTTAATATATGTAAAAAGATTTCAAAACTTTATCTATAATTTGTGCCATATTTGAAAAGCTAGTAGAATCACTTTTATAAGTAACCACATAGCACCTGTTATCCTTAATTACACATAGCTCTAAAAACTGATATTGGAGATTATCCTCTTGCGCATAATACATTGTCTTAAATGCATCTAATTTTGAGTTTTTTGTCTTGTTTGAATATACAAGTTTATAATTCTTCAAGCCCTTTTCAAGCTTACTTTGCCTTTCTTTTGAAAAGGCCTCCACTTTTAAATCTGTATTCTCTACTGAGACTTCTAATGATGCTGGCTTTTCTACTGCTAAATCCGTACTAGATACGAATACTACTTTGTTTTCTTTTTCTTGACTTATACTCCAGCTAGGTATATATCCAATGCTAAAGTTATTATCCCACCCATTATATTTAGTTAAGCTGTCTTTATTAACTCCATTTAATGTAATTGTAAAAGTAGCTCCATTATTGCCTTGTTTATTCAATACAGTGCCTATTCCTACTTTTTTAAAATACCAATCGTCTTTCAAATTACTTATAAACGAAGCTATAGTTTCTTCGTTTTCTGCAACACCAGTTAGTGTAACAGATACATCTGACTCGTCCTCACCCTTTGTATCAAATTTCTGTATAAATAGTTTATCTGGTGAAGCACGCTCAATTGCATTAATAATTTCCAGCATATTTAATTGCTTTTGCGATAATTGCTTTCCTTCCTCTTCTCTAACCTCAACTGCTTGCTTCAAGGAATTAAATTCATTCAATGAAATCACATAATTATTAGTTTCTGCAACCTTCTGCTCAAGTAAACTTTTCTCACTTTTGAGATTCATCTCATATACAGTTGGCATTAAGTAAACTGCTACAGCTATAAACCCTA
>JAEWAX010000018.1 GCA_023391425.1 Bacillota bacterium
ATTTTCTCCAATAGGAACATGTACCTTTGGGTAAATATCCTTGAGCTCTCTGCCTACCATATTCTTAATCAAGATATCGTTATTGATGTCTTTTGCCGACCACGAATTTACATATCCGCCATCCCTAAGAACGGTGATATCATCTGAAATACGAAATACTTCATCCATTTTATGCGAAATGTATATTATTCCTTTTCCATCTTTCCTAAGATTATTGATTATTAAAAATAAGTTATCTACTTCCTTATCTGTAATTGCCGATGTCGGCTCATCCATAATAATAATCTCTGCATTATACGATATTGCTTTTGCAATTTCTACAAGCTGCTGGTCAGCAACCTTTAAGCTTTGAAGCTTTTCCCGCGGATTTATATCAATATGAAGTCTTACCAGTAATTCTTCAGTCTGTTTATATAATTGCTTATAGTCAACAAAACCTAGTTTACCCGGTTCACGGCCAAAATAGATATTTTCGGCCACCGTCATTTCCGGAATAGGAGAAAGCTCCTGATGAATCATAGCAATTCCTAATTTTTGAGAATCTGATGGAGAATTCATTGCTACTAGTTTCCCGTTGATACTGATACTACCGCTGTCACATTTAATTACACCCGCCAGAATCTTCATTAGTGTAGATTTACCTGCTCCATTTTCGCCCATAAGAGCATGAACAGTACCCTGTTTTAAGCTAAAATGAACTCCATGTAATACATTAACACCATTAAAACTCTTCACAATGTCTTTCATTTCCAGTAAGCTCAAACAAATTACACCTCTCTTTCCCGATACAGTCTTTCCTGTCAGCACTGACATGTTTATATCAAATTTAATTTCACCTTTTAGTTGGTGATTTCATTATACAAGTACAATGCTGCTTTTAGAGGTTAAGTATTTTAATATTAAGTTCATTTTTTTATGATGGAAAAAAGTACAAAAAAACATGAGTTCATTTCACTCATGTTTTTTTTATCTAGAAAATTTTAATGTAGAGATTCTTGCCTATAGGCAGCAGGACTTGTACCAAAAGTATTTTTAAAAACAACGGAGAAATATTTCGGATTTGAATAACCACATAAGTTGCTCACTTCACCAATCGGAATACTTGTATCTGCAAGCATTTGTTTTGCCATATTCATTCGGATACTTGTTACATATTCATTAAAGCCCATGCCTGTACCTTTTTTAAATAATGCACTCATGTAAGCAGGAGTACGAACAAATTTTTCTGCAACATAATTCAAATTTATATCGCTAACAACATTGTCTTTAACATACTGTAGAATGTCCACAATTAGTTTTTTATTTGGTACATCAATCTTGGAATCACATGCCAATTCATATACTTGATTCAAATATCTGATGACCTCTTGTTTTAGTTGCATAAAACTCCAAAATTCAAAAAATAGAGGAGGCTTTATGATACTCTCCATCTTTATACTGTTGTATTTTAAAAGCTCATGGTCAATAGCTTTTATTAAATGTGAATAGCTCTGCTCAATTACTGTAAGAGATTGTATTGATGGTGGAAAGTTTATTAGTTTTTCAAAAATATTTACTATTTCTACAATTCTTATATCCTCAAGCGGTTGTACTAATTTATTAAAATCCACAGGCTCGTACTTAATACATACCGGGATTTCACCAAAAGCCTGTACATTTTTATTTGTGACATACAATTTAAATTTTGTAGCTTCATAAGCACTCTCAAAAGTTTTATTTAAAAGTATTGGTCCAAAAACTATGTCACCAATACCAGCAAACACATTAATGTTTAAGTATTTGTGAATTAAGCTACAAATCTTACTTAGTGTCTGTTTAGCCGAAAGTAGTATTGTTTCTCGTTTTAATCCCTCAAATATAGCCACTATTTTTCCCGAATCGTATTGTACTGTAGTAATGAAGTCTGCACCTATATCTTTGGTAAGTACTTCGTCTGCAATATTCTTTATTGCAAAATCAATATACTCCTTATTTTCTTCGTTTACCTGATATTGTAACATTACACAAAGCATAAGATTATTATTAAAACACACTTTTAAATCGTAGAGCTCCTCAATAGTTTTTTTTGCCTCATTAACATCAGAACAATTAACTAAATTCTTTAGCAGCTTTTGTTTCACATTTTCTGTCACTTTTTTATTTTCGCTTTCACGGATAAGCTTCTCATCAATACGCTGTTTTTGACTCATTAGGCTATTAATATAACCACGTACCATAGTGACAAACTCCTGTTTATTTATTGGCTTTAGCACATACTCTTTAACCCCAAATTTAATTGCACTTTTTGCATATTCAAAGTCTGCATAACCAGATAATATAATTATAGCAGGCGCATGTCCGGCTTCTGTAACATTTTTAATAAAATTTAGTCCATCACAAAAAGGCATTCTGATATCGCTAATAACTAGCTGAGGAGTATGTTCATTGCAAAGTTTAAGTGCTTCTATACCATTTTCGGCCTCCAAAAAGCATATTTCTGAATCCAGTTCCCTTTTTAGTATCGAAACTATACCCTTACGAATAATATCCTCATCATCTGCCACAAGTATTTTAAACATAGCTTTCTCCTTTGCTTTAATCATTCCTCTTCAATAACAATTGTAACGATAATTTTTGTTTCTACATCAGGCTTGCTTTCAATGTTCAAGGCACTTCCAGCAGGACAGATCATTTCTATACGCTGCTTAACATTTACCACACCAATAGAGCTCTTAGACTTTTTTGTATCAGAAATAGGCTCATTTTTGTTAATGCAACTTCTAATTTGTTCAAGACGCTCTTGGTCTATACCTTTACCATTGTCTTTAACACAGATAACCAGCTTATTTTCGTTCTTAAACACATCAATTGATACTATCCAAGGCGGAATAGAGTCCTTAAAGCCATGTGTAAAGCAATTCTCAACTAATGGCTGAAGAATGAACTTAGGAACCCTAATGTTTTCTAGGCCATCACTGCATTCCATCTTATATACCAGTCTATTGTTAAAACGCATTCTCATAATTTCTATATACTGATTAACATTATTAATCTCCTCGGCAAGCTTTACTTTTTTGCTTTCCCAATGCAAGCTATAGCGCATCAAATCTCCTAAATTTGCAAGACCGTTTGCCACTTTGTAATATTCATCAATTTCGCATTGCATTCTCATATTTTCCAGAGTGTTATATAAAAAATGCGGATTTATTTGTGCTTGAAGAGCATTTATTTCTGCTTCCTTCTGAGCTTTTTCCTTTTCTACCATTGAGGCTAAAAGACTTTGAAGCTTTTCAGCCATATGATTGAAGCTTTCTGAGATTCTGGAAATTTCGTTAAAGCCGTCAACCTTTATACGCACATCAAATCTTCCCGCTTCAATATGTGATATCATTCTGTCCATTTCGCTTAGCTTTCTGAAAAAGATACGAGCTGCCACATTTGTGAATAGTATTATTATCGCAATACTGAAAATAGCAAGCAAAAGCAAAAGCTTATCGACATAAGAAGTAGAGGCAAGTATCTTCTGCTTGTTAATAGCAGCAACCCTCATCAATCCCGTTATATTATCCCTATCATATGCGATCAAATATTTTTCTTTTCCCAGCTTTATTTCAGTAATTGCTGAATCACCTTTTAATGTAAAATCAGAAAATATAATTTTATCGTCTGTAGTAAACACCAGCTTATCATTGCGGTCAAAAATAAAATATTTAACTCCCGACTCTTCATTCATAAGTTCGCTGGTCTTGACCAGCTTACTGAGTGTCATGTCTACCTCAATAATTCCAATACAATCCTTTGTCCGCATATCGGAAATTTTCTGATAAATTGGAAGTACTAATTCTTCTTTTTTTTCAAGTTCTTCATAATAAACAAGATTACCTAAAGTTGCATCATAAACACGAACATTTCCATATATATGCTGACTGTCATTTTCCATTATCTCTGTAAAATAATCACGGTCATATAATCTATCCATGTGATATGACCAATCAAAATATTCATCAATCTGATTGTTTTTTGAGTATATGACCAGACGGCTGAATTTATTAGGATAAACATGATGTATATTAAGAAGTTCATCCTGTGCACTGTAAATATAGTGATTCCTTTCATGTGTACTCAGATTATTCTCAGGATTTAAATAGTACTGAAATTCCTGACTAAAAATGAGTTGATTAAGTACACTATTCATCATACTAATATTTACATCCATATTGGTGTCTATTTTCTTCAGATGTTCATAAACTTTTTTATTTGCTTCTTCTAAGAGGTTATTCTGTAAAATTTGAACATATGAGGATGTTATAACTATAGCTGGAATGATCATTATCAGTGAAAACACAATAGTAACCTGCCATACCAATCCAAGTCTTGTAAACTTTTGTAATAGTCTTTTCATTTAACTCATCCTGCCTAATAGTTTATTTGCTACTATTGTAGTTATGGTTTTGTGAAAAGTCAACAAAACTTTTGTGCCGTAGTTCAGTATTTATAAACATTTTGTACAAAATTTGTAATTCCTTAATCAATAACAAAAAGTACTAACCTTTTAAGTTAGTACCTTTTTCAATTTAATTTTGTTTTTTCTTTGTGCACCATTAATACAATATTTTCAAAAGCTGTAGAAGTCATCATCTTATTGCTATTATCGCGATTTCTCTCTATTTTTCACCATTGTCCAGATACTTTTAAATAAATGTCCGTTTGCTGCAAGTACTAGTCCGTTTGCCATATTGGAAGAGAGTAAGCCGTCACCCATTAAAATCAAATTCTTTAAAGGGGTACTTACAGCTGATTCCATAATCATTCTGAACGTTGGGTTTGAATAATCTATTCCTCCATTTTGTCTACCCATTACTATTTCAACAATTTTATGTACCAATCTCACAACAATACTACTTTCCATCATATCTGTGAGGGTACAGGTTAAATCAAAGCTACCTTTTTCAAGCTTTTTTAAAGGTATTATTTTACGGTTGAGCAAAACTTCAAAATCCTCTTTTGATGGCTTGCCAGTGGGTTTATCATACCAGCTGAGACTAGGTAAATTTTTCTCAGAGGCATCGGCTTGTTCTATATTACTAGTGCTTATATCAGAACCCACAATCAAAATCGTACTATGGAGGCGTATATCTCTGCTTGAGGCTCCAACACAAACTGTATACCCCCCATTTTGGACAATCCAATCCTTTTGATTAACATCGTAATAAGCAAATGAACGTTTATTTAGATTAAAAACAATCTCTTTCTCTTCTCTAGAATTTAAATATAGTTTGTCAAAAGCCTTAAGTTCTTTTTCTGGGCAATAAACTCCCTCTTTTGGTTTTCCAATGTAGAGCTGAACAACCTCTGCTCCACCAACCTCACCTGTATTTTTTACTTTAAGGCTAATTTTGAAATCGTTTGGCTCTATACCAGTAATTTTGAGGTCTGAATATTCAAACTTGGTATAGCTTAATCCAAAGCCAAATGGGAACAATACCTCTTTGTTGACTTTATCATAATATCTATAACCTACATAAATACTTTCTTTATATAGTACTTGCTTTGGGTTTATTCCATATGTATCACTGCAAACAACATCATCGTATTTTAACGGGTAGGTTTCAGCTAGCTTTCCGCTGGGATTAACTTTGCCTGTTAAAATATCTGCTGTTGCCAAACCTCCTGCCTGGCCTGAGAGATACATATTTAAAACAGCCTTTACCTCTCCTATCCAAGGCATAGTAACCGGTGCTCCTCCAAGCAGCACAACAACTACATTTTGGTTGGCTCTCGCCACAGCACTAATAAGCTGAACCTGACTATCTGGTAAATCTAAACTAGTTCTATCAAAGCCCTCGCTTTCAAAATCTTCAGTAAGCCCAGCTACAATAATTGTTATGTCAGAGTTCTTAGCACCTTGAACAGCCTCTTCCATAAGCTTATTATTTGGAGAACTGCCATCGTAGCCAGTATAATAGCTATACGACATACTGTTTTCATTCAAGCCATCTAGAATATTTGATACCTTGTGTGGATTTATTTTGGAGCTGCCTGCGCCTTGATACCTGAAATTCTTTGCCAAACTGCCAATTAGGGTTACTTTTTGGTTTCTATGTATTGGTAAAATATTATCCTCATTTTTTAGCAAAACTGCACTGCCAGCAGCAATCTTTCTAGCTAGCTGGTGATGTTCTTCAATATCATATTTATAGTTTTCTTTCTTGCTCTTTATTGCATTAAAAATGAGTGAAAGTAATCTTTCCACACTTTGATCAATAAGTTTTTCGGATAGTTTGCCCTTTATAACACTATCTTGTACTTCTTTATCAAATAGGCCATTGCTTCCTGGCATCTCCAAATCTAGCCCAGCTTTAAAGGCCTCCACACGGTTGTTCATCGCACCCCAATCAGTCATTACAGTGCCTTCAAAGCTCCATTCCGAGCGGAGAATATCAGTTAACAGGTATTTATTGTCACTACAATATGTACCATTTACTAGATTGTAGGCGCACATAACCGTAGATGGCTTTGCTTGCTTAACTGCCTTTTCAAAAGCTGTTAGATATATTTCACGAAATGCCCTTTCGTCAATAATGCTGTCCGAGCATAGTCTATGATTTTCCTGATTATTTCCCGCGAAATGTTTTAGTGATGCGCCAACACCTTTGCTTTGAATGCCACTTATCCATGCGCTAGCAAGCTCACCTGAGATGTAGGGATCTTCACTGAAATACTCAAAATTTCTTCCACACAGCGGACTTCTTTTGATATTTACACCTGGCCCAAGCAAAACAGCAGTACCTCCCTGCATAGCTTCCTCACCCAGTGCCTCCCCCATTTCCCTAAGTAACTCCCTATCCCAGGAAGCACCTGTGGTGCAAGCCGTAGGAAAACAGGTAGCTGGTATGCTATCATTTATTCCTAGGTTATCAGCATCCTCCTTCTGTATCCGCAGGCCATGAGGGCCATCGTTTACCCTAATAGAAGGAATTCCATACTCAGTAAAGGCATTGGTTGTCCAATAATCAGCCCCTGAACAGAGAGCTATTTTTTCCTTTAATGTCATTTTCTCTATAATATCCTTATGTAACATGTGTCCAATACTCCTTTACTAAAGAATATTTCAAGAACACCTAATATTAAGGTGCAGTATGCTAAGGTGTTGTATGGCAAGGTGAAATGTATATATATTAGATTTATACTATCTTTAATTATAACCTTTTTTGAATAAACATTATATAGCTACTTATCTTTCCCATACTATTTTATAACAATCATTTATTGACTGGTATTACAAAAATTGTTATCATGTAAATATATTGAAATAAGGAGCGTACTGTAAAATGATTATTGCTTAATTAATCAAACTGTCACAGCCGATAGATAATCATAAAACCTGTTTTTATTAATAGGTTTATTTGTTTTTTATTATTTGTGACAATGGTTTTGGTTAAGGGATATCTTTACAGTATGTTGCCTATTCGTTAATGAACGCTATATCGTGTTTGTATAGCGTTATTATACTACGTAATAGGAAAGCTGTATTGGTGTTTTTATACCAGTACAGCTTTTTTGTTTTGGGAGGTGGCTATTTTAATCAAGCATGGTTTCTACAACAACAGGTATTATTAAATGGAGGGATATTATGAAAACATATCATCGTAATTTTATTTATGAGAGTAAAGATTTTGACAGTATGTGCAAATTTATTATTCAAGATAACACTTTGAGGAAGGATTATTTTAATTGGCATATCGGGCGTATTGTTGATTGGAAATATAACCTTTCCAATTTCAAAAGGCACTTTCCCGATAATTATTGTGGCTCTGCACATCTATGGTTTGATTACTTTCATAACCTAATTGGATTTGTTATTTCTGAAGAATTTAATAATGAATTCTCTATTTTTCTTAAAAATGAGTATTCCTTTTTATATTCAGAGTTAATTAATTGGGCAAGGATAGAATGGGGAAGCAAAAACAAGATTTTAGTTACACAGGCGATAGAGACCGAAACAGAGTATATTAAAGTTCTTGAAAGTGAAGGTTATCAAAGAAATGGCCAAATAGAAATGACAAGAGTATTCAATACAAGCCTTTATAAGGATTATATTATTGAGGATCCATCAATATCATTCCAGAGCATGTCTGAAAATGGAGATTACATTGAGCAGGCTGTTCTAAGGACCAACGCATGGCCAAAACCAAAATCCTATAGCAATGAAATACTTTTAGAGATTAATGAATATATTCGAAGAAGCCCTATTTATAATGCCAAATTTGACTTTGTATTAGTAAATAATGAGGGTAAGCATATCTCAGGTTGTGAAGCCTTTATAGATTATGAGAATAACACTTCTGAAATTGAAAGAGTTTGCACACATTCGGATTTTTATAATAAAGGATATGCTCAAATGGTTCTTAAAGCTTGTATGAGAAAGTTATATGAAAATAATATATTGACAGCCTTTATTTCAGGTTCATATGATAAGAGTATCCACTTATACGGGAAATTAGGACATGTAAAAGAGTATACTAGGTACTTTTATGAATATCAGACAAGGGAATTATAAAACTTAGTTTATAAAGAGCAGCAGATGTGTGGTTGTTATTTCTCCTGGAAGTGAATATGTCTCATACTGTGGCTTATCTTATGTATAATACTGAACTCCTCTGAAAAAGTAGGGTCGTTGCAAGATAAAATATGTTATCTTGCAACGAAAAAAATCCACCTATAAATTCATTGATAACAATAAATTTATAGGTGGGTTTGATGTGAATGCTATTTATTATAGTTCCTTTAACCTGATTCCAACCTTATAACGCCTTGGTTTAAGAGTAAATTTTTCGGTTGTAGAAAAATTTACTTACCTCAGCGGCGTTTCAACGAGGCGGGAGATATGCTCTCCGCCTGAAAACCGAAGCGGTACCCGCCACTTGTAGATGTGGGGGATATCTTACGCCTCGTTATAACATACTAGCAATATCCTTAACATGTTTAGAAACATGCTTATTTATTTTTTCTTTGTGTACCTTTAGCTCATCCATATTTTCAAAAGCTGTAGAAATCATAAGCTTAATTCTATTTAGCTGATTAACTTCGCTTGCACCCGGGTCATAATCTATAGCTACTATATTGGTTCCTGGGTATACTCGTTTTAGCTCCTTCATCATGCCTTTTCCTGTAACGTGGTTTGGCAGACATGCAAAGGGCTGCATACAAATAATGTTTTTAACCCCACTATTAATAAGCTCAATCATTTCACCAGTTAAGAACCAGCCTTCACCTGTCTGGTTTCCTAATGACAAAACTGATGCAGCTCCCTCAGCCAATTCTTTTATTGGTTGTGGCCCATGGAATCTATTGCTTTCATTCAATGCCTTAACATATGAATGTCTAAAGAATTCTATTGCCTTAATTGCTGCACCACCCGCTATTTGAGCTAGCTTACTTCCTGACAAGTACTTATATTTAAAATCTTGATTATAGGCACAATATAGTATGAAGTCAGTAAGGCCAGGCATAACTGCTTCTCCACCCTCAGCTTCTACTAAATCAACTACACTATTATTCGCTGTCGGATGGAATTTAACCAGTATTTCTCCAACCAGCCCTACCTTTGGTTTAATCTCATCAGTTATTTCAAATTCGTCAAATTCTTTTACTATATTCTTAATATTTTTTGTAAACTCTCTTCTGTTAGAAGACTTAAGTGAATTTATGCATACTTTTACCCATTTTTCATAAAGCTTATTGGCCGAACCTTTAACTTTTTCATAGGGTCTGACTTTGTATAGTACATTCATGAATAAGTCACCATAGGTTAACGCCATCATAGCCTTGTTCAGCAAACCTAGTGTAAGTTTAAAACCTGGATTTTTTTCCATACCACTTGCATTTAAAGATATTACAGGGACTCTTTCAAAGCCTGCATCCTTCAGAGCCTTCTTTAAAAATCCAATATAGTTTGTCGCTCTACAGCCTCCACCAGTCTGAGAAATCAAGACTGAGGTATTGTCTAAATCATATTCACCTGACAGTAAGGCCTCCATAAGCTGTCCAATAGCAATTATAGCAGGATAGCAAGCATCATTGTTTACATACTTCAGTCCCACATCAGTAGCTTTATTATCAATTGATGGAAGAACTACTAAATTGTATCCAGACAGTCTAAAAGCCTCTTGTAAAAACTGGAAATGTATAGGAGACATTTCAGGAGCCAGAATAGTATGAGTTTTTCTCATTTCCTTGGTAAACGTAACTCTTTTATACTTAGTATCTACCTTTTTGAGTTGGAAACCAGCTTTTTCTCTTTCCAAAATAGTTGCCTTTAGAGAACGAAGTCTGATTCTTGCTGCCCCAAGATTGTTTCCTTCATCTATTTTTAGAGTAGTATAAATCTTAGAGTTTCCACTTAGTATTTCTTGAACTTGGTCTGTAGTTACTGCATCTAATCCACAGCCAAAAGAATTAAGTTGTACAAGTTCTAGATTTTTTTGTGGTGCAACAAAACTAGCTGCCGCATAAAGTCTCGAATGGTAAGCCCATTGGTCAACTACTCTAAGAGGCCTTTCAACATGTCCCAGATGAGATACGGAATCTTCAGTTAAAACAGCCATCCCAAGTGATGTAATCATTTCTGGTATTCCATGATTTATCTGAGGGTCTATGTGATAAGGTCTTCCCGCTAGTACTATACCCTTAATTCCACTTTCTTGTATTACTTTGAGAGTATTCTCTCCAGTTTTCTGAATATCTTTTTTAAAGGCTTCCTGCTCCAAATAAGCCTTATTAACGCTTTCCCTAATTTCATTTTCGATAATATCAAATGCTTTTAATTCATTAATTAATCTTTCAACCATCTTCTTTTCATTATCAAAAGGTAAGAAGGGTTTCATGAACAATATATTCTCTTCTCTTAAAATATCCATATTGTTTTTTATAACCTCAGGATATGATACTACTATCGGACAATTAAAATGATTGTCTGCCTCTTTCTGTTCCTGCTTCTCATGTGTAATAGAAGGATAAAAAATAAACTGTATCCCTTTCTCAATGAGATTCGCAATGTGGCCATGTACCAGCTTTCCTGGATAACATACAGATTCTGATGGTATTGTTTCTATCCCTTTTTCGTACAACTTATTAGACGATCTATCAGATAGTTCAACTCTAAAGCCTAGTTCTGTAAATAGTGTAAACCAGAAAGGATAATCCTCATACATATTCAGAACTCTTGGTATACCTACAGTTCCTCTCTTTGCATCAGCTTTAGCTAACGGTTTATAATTAAATACTCTCTGGTACTTATATTTAAACACGTTAGGCAATAAGTTCTGCTCTTTTCCCTTGCCTGAGCCTCTTTCACAACGATTACCAGATACAAATTTTTCACCATTTCCAAATTTATTAATTGTTAATAAACAGTTGTTAGAACACAAACCACACCTTGATACTTGTGTATCTGTATTGAAATCATCTAGCGCATCTTGATTCAGTAAGTTTGAAGACGAGCCTTCCGCATATCTTTCCCTAGCTATCAGAGCTGCACCAAAGGCTCCCATTATACCAGCAATATCGGGTCTTATAGCCTCTCTCTCTGAAAGCTTTTCAAAACTTCTGAGAACTGCATCATTATAAAATGTGCCTCCCTGAACGACTATTTTTTCTCCCATTTCTTTTGGGTTCTTAACCTTAATTACTTTAAATAAAGCATTTTTTATTACAGAATAAGATAATCCTGCTGAGATATCTCCTACAGTAGCGCCTTCCTTTTGTGATTGTTTAACTCTTGAATTCATGAAAACAGTACACCTTGAGCCTAAGTCCACAGGTTTCTGGGAAGTTATAGCTTGTGCTGCAAAGTCTTTTATGCCCATACCTAAAGAGCTTGCAAAAGTATCCAGAAATGAGCCACAGCCTGAAGAGCAAGCCTCATTTAAAAGTATGCTTTCAATATTTCCATCCTTTATCTTTAGGCACTTCATATCCTGCCCACCAATATCTAATATAAAGTCAACACCAGGACAGAAAAAATCTGCTGCTTTGTAATGCGCTATTGTTTCTATTTCACCTATATCAATATTGAGAGCAGCCTTGAGTAAACCTTCTCCATAGCCAGTTACCGTTGAATTAACTATTTTTGCTCTTTCCGGCAGAACCTTGTATATCTCCTTTAGTACCTTTATGGTCGAATTAAGAGGACTTCCCTCATTACTTCCATAATAGGAATAGAGAATAGCTCCATTGTTATCAATAAGCGCTGCTTTTGTAGTAGTAGATCCAGCATCTATGCCCAAAAAGCATTCGCCCTCATAAGTAGAAATATTGTTCCTTTTTACAGAGCTTCCTTGATGCCTCTTTTTAAATGCTTCATATTCACTGTCATTAGCAAACAGTGGCTCTAGTCTGTTTGACTCACTAGTATGCGATTCATCTAGCTTATCAATATTATTTAATAAACCCTTAAATAGTATGGGTTTTTCCTTAATAGAGGACAAAGCAGCGCCAATAGCTACAAATATTTGTGAATTATCAGGAAAAATTATCTGTTCGTCTTGTAAATTTAAAGTATCAATAAATCTATTTCTCAGCTCTGATAGGAAGAACAATGGCCCTCCTAGAAAAGCTATATTACCCTTAATCGGTCTTCCACAGGCTAGCCCACTTATTGTTTGTATAACTACAGCCTGAAGTACCGATATTGCAATGTCTTCCTTTGCTACACCTTCGTTTAGAAGAGGCTGCACATCAGTCTTTGCAAAAACTCCACATCTCGCTGCAATTGGATAAATAGTATTGTAATTCTTAGCCAATTCATTTAACCCTGCTGTATCTACTCTAAGCAAAGTGGCCATTTGGTCAATAAAAGAGCCGGTTCCACCTGCACAAGTACCATTCATTCTCTGCTCAACGCCACCATTGAAATAGGTAATCTTAGCATCTTCGCCTCCCAATTCAATTGCCACATCTGTTTCTGGATAATAGGTTTTAATTGCCTTTGTTGCGGCGATAACCTCCTGTGTAAATGCAACTCCAATGCTATTAGCAAGGCTTATTCCGCCTGAACCAGTAACCATTATTGTCAGTTCTGCATCCTTAACAATTTTATATGAATCGAGAAGCAATTCCTTAAGTTTATTCTTTATATCTGAATAGTGTCTTTGGTATTTACTATAAACCAACTCATTTTCATCGTTTAAAATAGCTACCTTGACAGTAGTTGAACCTATATCTATTCCAACATGATATAACCCTTTAACAAAACTCACTTTATTTGCCCCCCTTTGGCACATATATAATAAAAATATCTATCTACGTTTTTCTCGAATGGAGTTTTAACTTCAATACATTATATTTATAATTATTTTCAAATTAGATAATCCGATTTCTTGGATTCAGATGGATGTGTTTTTGCCCTGAAATTTCATATATTTGGTCAATAAACTTTCGCAACACATTGTTGATTAATAATCTCTATGTATATTATAATATAAATATGCATCTATACAATAAGCAATTATTGTAAACCATGTACGTTAATCAACAAAACTCACTAATTTGTATATTATCTTTAAATGTAGTACTTGGAAATGGGGATATAAACATGGTAAAGACATCAAATGATAGAAGATCAATACGTACAAAAAAGATGATACGAATTGCTCTATCTCAACTTATCGAAGAAAAAGGCTTCAACGATATAACTATAACTGACATAACAACAAGAGCTGATATAAACAGAGGAACGTTTTACTTACACTATACTGATAAATATGATTTATTAGAAAAAATAGAGAATGAAGTAATCCAAGAGCTTTTTGGTAATTGCAAAACAAATAGCGATATGGATATTTCAAATATAAATTTTGTAAGTAGTCCTATGCCCTTTATGATAAAAATCTTTGAGTATTTGAAAGAAAATGCAATATTTATGAAGGCTATTTTAGGTCCCAACGGTGACCCAGTATTCCAATGCAAACTAAAAGAACTCATACAAACTTGTCTATTTGAAAAAAACAAAGTACTAAATAAAGAAAATATGTTGGTTCCAGAAGCATACTTTATTGCTTATGTGCTCTCTGCACATCTGGGAGTAATTCAGAAGTGGCTTGAAAGTGATATGGAAAAGTCTCCAGAGGATATGGCATTAATCCTAGCAAATATGTTTTTACTTGGGCCTTTTAAATCTGCTGGGTTTATAAATGATGGTGCCTAAAGCTGACCTCAGGAAATAATATTGAAGTGCAATGCTCTTGGTGGTAAAATTTATCAGTATTAATTTATTTCCAATTTTGCATATAACTGGAGGGTATAAATAATGTATGATTTTTTTATCGAATACCAAAAGCAATTGAAATTTTCAGATAAACTAAGCTTTCTTTCCTCTCAATACAATAACGAAAAATGTGTAGACAAAAAAACCGCTATAACCTGCCTTATTGAAATCGAACAAAATGATTTCTCTCCGAACAGCAACGTGATAGTAGACTTCCATGAAACTGAGTTAAGAAAAATAATCGCAAATTCAAATAATTGTTGGTGGGGAAATCTTACATTAGGCTTGATTAATTTACGCAAAAAAAAGCTAAATAAGTATAGCTGTGATGAAACAGTTAACCTATTTAAATTAGTTCAAGATGCTTTTGGTGATACTCCACCATCATTTTTACTTTTTTTTCAGGCGCATGCATTTTTTGAACAAAGTAAGGTACAAACTACTAAAGATGATGCCATCCATTCCATAACACAAGCAAGTACTGCAATAGAAAAATTAGAAAATGAATATTCAGGTTTATTAATTAATAATGATAATTACCATGCACTAGTTATGAATTTACATGGTAATATCTCTCTGAAAGAGAACAGTCTTATCAGGCAGGACGATTTGCTACGCGATACAAAGGAAGATTTTTTTATAGCGGAGCAATATTATCTGAAGGCAATAACCTTCGACCAGTCCTTTGCATACCCTTATAATGGCTTAGGTAACATATACAGAGAAAGGTTTGATTATATAAGGGCTATTTATTACTATAATAAAGCTATAAAGTGTAATAATGAATTCATGTATCCTTGGAATTTTTTAGGTGATTGTTTTAGGATTTTCGAAGAATATGATGTTGCTTTAAAATGCTATTCTAAAGCACTGGAGTTATGTAATAAATTTGATAAAAACAGGGCATTGCCTTTATATGGAATAGGAAGAGTATACTATGAATTAGGGAAAATAAATAATTTTGATGACAAATATATAAAGAGGGCAGAGTTTTATTTTAATAAAGCTGAATCATGTATAGGTGAAAATATCCCTTCTGCCAGATTTATTTTAATGGATAAAGCAAAAATACTAGAAAAGCGAGAAAATTACGACAAAGCAAAAGAATATTTTGAGAGAATAAGAGACAATAACCTGTTTTTTAAGCAGAAATATTATCAACAAATTATTGATAAGTACATTAGCGAATGTAATGATTTGAGTTCAATTAGGGAGATATGTAAAAATTCACTGAACGCCTGCTCCGTCCAAACCTCAGACCTTTTAAAGCGAATTATGTGCGAAATAGATAAATATGGCCTCGAAAAAAGGGCAAGTGACATGAAAGAACTTTTTGATATGGAATTTTTAAGAAGGCATAAGATATCTGAGATAGAATATGAAGATATAAAAACTCAATGCATGGAAAATAAATATTTATCTAATTTCTTTAATAATGATCATAGTAACCGTGATTGCTTTCAAGTACTTAGGAGATGGAATTCATATACCCCAATAATAAATAGTGGTAGAGGAGGAGGTTATTTCTTAAAGATAGATGGAATTGGTATAGTTATAGATCCAGGCTTCAATTTTATGAAAAATTATAAAGAATCAAAGAATTATTTTAGAGATATTGACGTAGTATTAATTTCTCATGCCCATGATGACCATACTGCCGATATGGAATCCATTCTAAATATGCAGTATAGGTATAATAAGCAATTAGAAACAGTTTCTTTAAAGAGAGAAATTGCAAAGGAATATGGAATTTCTGCTGGAGATATTGATCAGTACATAAAAGGAAATGATGTTTACAGTGACAAATTTAATAACATCATAAAAAAACGATTTAATGCACGAAAGAAAAAAATCGTAGCATATATGTCTCCTGGTACGGAAATAAAGTTCTCTAGTCTTTTTGAGAATGACAAAAAGAGAACGAAAAAAGCTGCTGGTTCAGATTCATATAAAACAATAATTAAGAAAAATAAAGAGTCTTCAGAATCATTCTTTTATAAAACTATTTCACTCGGAGACAAGATAGAAATTTCAGATAATTGTAAAATAACAGCTATTAAGGCAATTCATAATGATCTTATAGAAAACCAGCAATGTTTGGGCTTTTTATTTGATTTGCCATCATTAATGATTGTTTATACTGGAGACACTGGCTGGTATCGTAAGGAGAAAGAAAAAGGTGGAACAGTGCTCCCTGAGGAAAGTTTAGCATCCGATTATCTTTCAATATACAATCAGGCACAAGAGCAAAATAAAAAGATTATTCTAGTGGCTCATCTCGGTGGCTTCAAGGGAAATGAAATTAACTTTTGGAGACAAAATAATAAGGAGATGTTTTATGATAACCATCTCGGAAGAATTGGTCTTTACGAAGCAGTAAGAACTCTCAAACCTGAGGTGTGCATTGTTTCAGAATT
>JAEWAX010000034.1 GCA_023391425.1 Bacillota bacterium
TCATCAGATAGCACAATCAAGTCATGTTTTTCACAAAATTGTGCAATTGAGGTTAATTCATGCCTATTCCATACCCGTCCTGTAGGATTATGCGGATTACATAAAATAAGCATTTTAACACTAGAATTCATTTGCTTTTCCAAAGCTTCCAAATTCATTTGGTAAGTTCCATTAACAAGTTCAAGTGGGCTTTCAAGCATTTGTCGGTTATATTTTAAAATTGCGTTTGAAAGTGCTGGATACGACGGCGTATGCAGTATTATTTTATCTCCTGGATTTGTAAATGTTTCCACCGCCATATTAGCTGCCATATTGATTCTTGGAGAGAACACAACCCATTCTTCTTCAATATCACACTGATATCTGCGTTTCATCCAGCCTTTTACTAATGCTTGATAATTCTTTGGGAGATTTGTATAACCAAAAATACCATGAGATACTCGTTGCTGCAGAGCAGTGATAATTGGCTGTGGCGAGCGAAAATCCATATCTGCAATTGCAAAATGTAATTTATCACTACCGAATTTTTGATTCATCTCATCGTATTTGGCACAATCTGTGTTGGTTCTGTCAATCACTTCGTCAAAATTGTACTCCATAATATCCTCCAACAATTTATCCCTTAACAGCTCCGGCAATCAAGCTCTGCTGTACTTGCTTGTTTAAAATGAGGTATATAATTATAATCGGGAATGTTGCGACCACAAGTCCAGCTCCTATTGGTCCCCAGTCTGTAGTATATTGTCCTACCATTGACTGAATTCCTACGGTTAACGTCTTGTATTTCGGATTGCTTATAAATACAACTGCATACATTAGTTCGTTCCATGACTGCAAAAAAGTAAAAATCGCAATTGTCGCCATAGAAGGACGCATTAGAGGAAAAATAATTCTGAAAAAGGTTTGGTATATATTACATCCATCAATGCATGCCGCTTCCTCCATTTCATTCGGAATTCCAGCAATAAATCCGCTACTAATCATAATAGCTATTGGAACTGCAAATGCAGAATATGGAATAATTAAAGCCCAGTAGGAATTAAGCAGATGAAGATTTCTTAGCATAATAAATACTGGAAGCAGAGCAGCGTGAATCGGTATCGTGATTCCTGCAATAAATAATAATTGCATACTCTTGCGGAGTTTCCATTTCATCCTAACCAATGCATAGGAAGCCATAAGTGAAAATAGTACAACAATCACTATAGTCGCACCAGTCACAATAATACTATTAAGCAAATAACGACCAACATTCCCTCCCATAAATGCATTCTCATAGTTATCGAAGCGCCAATTTTTTGGTAATCCAATCATATTCCCCTGAAAAATTTCCGTATTGTCCTTCAGTGAAAATGTCAAAAGCCAGTAAAGTGGAAAAATTTGTACTAACGCCCATATAACTAAGCAGATTTGTATTATAATCTGAGATGTTGTTTTCTTTGTTTGAGTTTTATTTTTCAATTTATATAACCTCCTTCTAAGAATTCCAATATACAAATACTAATCTTCGGTTTTAAAAGCTCTCTGAATAATGAAAGCAAATAGTACACACTCAAGAACAATAAACATCGCCATAGAACTTCCATAACCATACATGTTCCTTGAAAAAATCGTTTCTACCATAAGTGTACTCGGTAGTTGGCTTGCGCCTCCTGGGCCACCATTCGTCATAACATACACTAAATCAAAGTTTTTCAATGAACCAACTACTGCGAAAATGACGCAAACCCTTATGATAGGTTTCATCAGAGGAATAGTTATTCTTGTTGCTGTCTGGAAGGCATTTGCACCGTCTATTGTAGCGGCCTCAAACACATCTCCTGGAATTGATTTTATTGAAGCATACATCAAAAGCATATGATATCCAATGTACTGCCAAAGCACTGGAATGATTACAGCATATACTACTGTTGAGGTATCTCCCAACCAATTACGAGTAAGCCCCTCTAGATTCAAGGCACTTAGCATTGTATTTAAAAGTCCATATTGTGGATTGTATATTTTCATCCAAAGCTGTCCAATAACAACAGTAGAAATTAAAACCGGCATAAAATAAACACTTACGTAAAAACGTTCTCCTTTAACACCTCTTGAAAGCACTAAAGCTAGAATTAAAGAAATTGGTAACTGCACAAACACCGAACCGACTGCAAAAATCAACGAGTTGCCAACAGACTTCCAAAAGCCATCGCTATTGTTAAAAAATAGTTCTTTATAGTTTGATAATCCTGTAAAAACCTTACTTCCAAAGCCATCCCATTCTGTAAGACTATATGAGGCTGACATAATTATAGGCATTAATATTGTTGATACAAGCAACAATAATGCCGGAAATATGAAAAATATAATTGCTTTTTTGTTGGAAAGAACCTTATCCAAATTTATTCCCCCAATCCTTTTTAGTTACTTTTAATAAAACAAGTGTTTTTATGAAATTGTTTTGGTGGTTAAAAATGTTCTTAACCACCAAAACAATTTTTATTATTTATTTAACTTTTTAAGTTCATTTACATACTGTTCAGGCGTAATCTTGCCAATAAACAACTCTTGAAGTTTATTGAGATATACTGTTGAATCTTTACCTTCCATCAAGTTATCCCACCAAATTGTGTAGCTCGTAGCATTCTCACTCATTTTGTAGATATCCTTAAGCAGTTTATTTACGTTTGTGTCATCTACATTTACATCCTTATATGGTAAAAGTGTTGCACCAATAAGGTATTTTCCAATTGAAGTTTCATAAGATATATATTGCGCAACCTCTGCGGTAAGCTTAGGGTCTTTTACGTTTGAACTAACTGCGAATGCACAGTCTGGGCCACCAGTAAAATCAGTTGCAGATGCTTTTCCATCACTATATACTGGAAACGGAGCAACCACTATCTTATCCTTTACTTTTGAAGTGTCTTTGTAAACACGGGTTGCAGTCCAGCTACCGTTTAGATACATAGGTATTGTGCCTTCAAAGAATGGCACCTCAGCTTCTTCACGTGAAATTCCTGCAGCTCCACTAGGGAAAGCGCCTAAATCAACAAGTTCTTTTATGCTTTTTGCTGCTTTTAAATAACCTGCATCATCAAAACCCTGTTCTTTGCTCATTGTCTTTTTAATGCCTTCGCTTCCAACCGCACGTAAAGCGAATAAATCCTGGAACATTGCAATGGTCCATGATTCTTTAGCACCTACAGTAAGAGGGGTAACGCCATTTTTCTTGAATTCCTTTATTGCAGTGATAAATTCATCATATGTTTCTGGTATTTTTATTGAGTACTTGTCAAACAATTCCTTATTATAGAACATACATGCAACGTTTACATCCGTTGTCAATCCATAGGTTTTCCCATTAAATTGAAAACCTGTTAGACTTGTATCAGTAAGATGGGACTTGAAGTCAGCAGTAAGATATTCATCAAGTGCTAGTACCTTTCCCGCATCAACAAATGGTTTAACAAAGCCATGTCCCCATGAATAAAAAATATCTGGAGTTTCATTTGCTGCGATTGCTGCTTTGATTTTTGTTTTATAAGCTTCATTCTCTGCAGTATCCACCTCAATTTTTACATTAAATTTCTCTTCTGCTTTTTTTGTTACTTCATCTAATACCTTTTTGTTTGGATCAGTATCTGAGCCAAAAATGTGCCACAATTTTATTGTGGTCGCTTTGCCTGCTGCCTGTGAAGTTGTTGCTCCTGAACTTGTTCCTGCATTGTTGGTTGTTGTTTTACCACATGCAACAGAACTAACAAGTATAGCACCTACACAAGCAATGGATAAAACTTTTTTGAAAGTGTTTAACATTAAAAACTCCTCCTTTTTTTGTGTCCATTCGACTTCTTTTTTGCTTCTGACTATATTTTAGAAAAAAGGTAATGATATATAAATGTAATTTTATGATGATTTATAGTATTTCAATTACATATGTTATATATACTTTTAAATAAAAAAACTGTAATCCTATGATTTTATATAGTAATAAAATTACCCTCTGCTTTACTTATAAACAGAGTTCTTGGCTTCAGGTGGAGCTTTTTACTCCATCTGAAGCTTAGAAATCGTTTTCCAGAGTCATAGCACCGCTTATCCCACACTTATAAAAGTGGAGGTATTAGCGGTGGTAGACATCGGATAAACAGCAACATGCTAATATGAAAATGGAGGTTGAACTTATGAATAGGCTGGTATCAAAGCTTTTGATTATAAAAAAGTGGCTATTCAATCAGAAAATATCTAGAAAAATCATTATGATATTTCTATTATTTGAATTTTTTAGCATTATTATGACATATGTACTTTATTTATATGTTTCTGAAAGTTACACAACTTCCAGGATGGAGAATCTCACCGAACAAACATTAGTATCAGTTAAGTCTAATGTTGTTGAAATTGTAAATACTGTGAACAACAATTATAACCTGTTAATTAAAATAGGAATTGAAGGAGTCTTAAAGAATTCTATGACTCCGCAGACCCAGCGTATATATGATAACGTCCTTTTTACCATAGTTGATACCTATAAAAATCTTGATGCAGTCTATATCACTGATTTTGGTAATTTCATTTACGGGGTGGATAAAGCTGGACCTAAAAAGCTAGCAATTAGTTCTTTATCTCAAGCTCCTTGGTATAACGAAGCACTTAAGGCTGGTGGCAGTTTTGTTTTAAGCTACAATGCCGGCAATATTTTTCAAAAGGGATATACTTCAAATTTTATTTCAATCATCCGTGTGGTGAATGATTTAACAACACAAAAGCCAATTGGTTTTGTATTGCTAAACCTGCCGGTGGATTCTATTAATTCCTTGTTTAAAACTGTATATCCATCAGCTGATACTTGTGTGGCCTTGTTTGACAATAAAGATCACCTAATAACCAGTACCAATGAACCTACTTTTTATTTTAACTCTGAAAATATCTTAAATACCATTAATGCTGATACTTCATATTACAGTGAAATAAATAAATCCACACTTAAAGCTGGTTTGTTTATTCCAGAATATAATTGGAAGCTATTAACTAACTTGCCCATAACGGGAAAATCAGATATGTCTGGGTCTCTGATTACCATATCAGTATTGGTATTGCTAGTAAATGCCTTACTTATGTTTTTGTGTTCAATCTTTATTTCTAGATCTATCTCAAATCCAATAAACCGCCTCATCCATGCAATGCAGGGAATAAAGAACAGTGAATTTAAACCTGTTGAAATAAATTCACAAAATAGTGAGATTGGTATTTTACAAGAAAATTATAACCTCATGATTTATGAAATCCAGTCTCTGATTGATAGGCTGATAAATGAACAGAAAATAAAACGCAAGGCTGAATTAAGTGCTTTACAGGAACAGATAAAGCCGCACTTTTTATATAATACATTAGATGCAATAGGTTACATGTCACTTACTGAAGATCCTCAGATAGTATATGACGCAATCGAAACACTTGGAAGCTTTTACAGAGAAAGTCTTAGCAGCGGCAGTCAAGTAATTTCAATCAAACAGGAGATTCAGATTGTCAAAGATTATGTGAGCTTACTCACTTTAAGATATGAATCCTTGTTTAATATAACCTATGACATCGATGAGAAAGCTCTTTCTTACAATGTGGTCAAGCTAATAATTCAACCGTTAATTGAAAACTCTGTATATCACGGCATAAAGCCTATGGGAGGGGCCGGGCAAATTAATTTAACAGTTAAGAAGTTAGAAAACTCCATTGCGTTTATCGTTGAGGATAACGGTATTGGAATGGATTCACAAACTATAAGTAGTATTACCTCTACCAAAGAGCAGAGAGCAGACGGTGGTTTTGGTTTAGTTGGTACCATGGAAAGAATTAATATATTCTATGGAAATCTCTCATCCTTTACAATAGAAAGTCAAAAAAATCAAGGAACTAAAATAACAATTATAATACCTTTAGAAGACTAGATAGATGTTTAATACTGTATAGTGTATTTAGTTTTGGAATGGAGGATAAAATGGATTTTCAAAAAGAACGCTTTAGAATTATGTTTGTAGATGATGAAGAAAAAATTCGAAAGCTGTTACGGATTTGCATAGACTGGGAAGCACTGGGATTTGAAGTAACTGCTGATGCTTCTAGTGCAAACCAAGCATTAGAAATGATTAGCTCAGAAAATCCAGACATAATTATAACTGATATTGAAATGCCATATATGAACGGGCTTGATTTCGCTGAGATGGTGTCATGGGAGTATCCTAGTATAAAAACGGTTATACTGACTGCACACAGTGATTTCAACTATGCGAGAAAAGGAGTAGATATCGGTATTTATAGTTTTTTGCTTAAGCCTATTAAACGTGATGAAATTACTGAGGTCATGAAAAACCTTCGTAACACATTGATAGAGGAAAAAAAACAGCTTTATGAGTATGAGAGTTTAAAAGCAAGACTTCAAGACAACTGGGACTATATTGTTCAAAACTTTTTGAACAATATGCTTTTGAATTCATTTTCACAAGAAATTTTACAAGATAACCTCGGTTTTTACAAGGTCCCATTGCATATGGATTCCGGTTACTACAATATTCTTCTTTTGTCCACCATACCAAGTCCCAGAATTGAGGAGAACATTCTCCAACTTCTTAAATGTCAGGAGCTAGTTAGTTCTATGATTAAAAAAATAGACGGATTAGTTCTGTTTACAGATCTTCAACATAATATTGTTCTACTTAGTGAGAACAAAAAAATTAATTTATACACGTATGCCTCCCATTTTGTCACAATTCTATCCGAAAAGCTTAAAATTGAAATATATTCTGGGGTAGGTGCTCCTGTAGAGCATTTGACCGATATAAGGAATTCCTATAAACATGCATATAATGCTATACAGGTCTCCAAATTTAGCCAAGGCAAGAGCTTTATTGCAAATTCTAATTTAGAAAATCAATATACCAAGCTAAGTAATATTATACAAACGATGGAGGATGACATTTCATTGTACTTAAAAATTCCAATTGAAGATAAGGTAATTGAGAGAATTGACTCAATTTATAATGTGATAAATAGCAATCCACACATTGAGTTCTCAAATGTTCTGATTATGTCGCTGTCCATTGTAAACACAATTCTTAGTGCTGTTATAGATTTGGGAATAACTTATAATGATATTTATCAGACAGATAATCTACCTTATGCGCATATTTTAAAACTAAAAGACACACAAAGCATCAAGGCTTATATAGTGAACTTTGTGCAATTCACTATGAAGCAAATTGAGAGTTTCAATCAGAGCAAGGGTAATCAGTTAATTACATCAATTATACAATATATTAATGAAAATATATCTGATTCTACACTGTCACTTAAAAAAATATCTGAAATTAATTATATCAATTCGTCCTATCTTAGCAGAATTTTTAAAGCTGTAACAGGCACGACATTTATTGATTATCTTATCAATATAAGAATTGAAAAGGCCAAAAAACTTTTGACTAGCTCCAATTTTAAAATCTATGAAATTGCAGAACAAATTGGAATCAATGATCCAAACTATTTTTCAAAATATTTTAAAAAGCACACAAATTTTACACCTGCGCAATATAAGGAAATGCATAGCACATCTTTGTAGAAATTATGAATAAGGCTTTTACCCAGTAGAACCAGGGACTGTCGTAACAGTCCCTTCAATCATTACAATAATTTCAAGTAGGTTTGGTTCATAATGGGATTTTGAAAAACACACTACACCCCATGTTATAATATATTTTTACGTTAACTTTTTAGATTTTTGTTATTTAATACCTATTATCTCCTCCGAACAATCCACCCAGTATACCTCCACCTATGCCGCCTATACCTGATTGTTGGTCACGATGATGTGAACCGGCGGAAGTCAATCTATCAGCAAGTCTTGAGAGTGGTAAGCTCTGAAGATAAACTGTTCCAGGTCCTGTAAGCTTTGCAAGGAATAGTCCTTCTCCACCAAACAGAGCATTTTTGAAGCCTCCAACAAACTGAATATCATAGTCAACACTTGGTGAAAATGCAACTAAACAGCCTGTGTCAACCTTAAGCGTTTGGCCAGGCATTAGATCCTTCTTAATAATGGTTCCGCCAGCATGAACAAATGCCAACCCATCACCTACAAGTCTCTGAAGAATAAATCCCTCTCCTCCAAAGAAGCCTGCTCCAAGTTTTCTAGTAAAAGCAATCTCGATATCTACTCCCTTTGCAGCACATAGGAAAGCATCCTTCTGACATAGAAAACTTCCACCAACACTGGATAAATCAATAGGTATTATCTTTCCAGGATACGGTGCAGAGAATGCTACATGTTGTTTTTCTACACCCGCATTGTAAAAGGTAGTAATAAAGAAACTCTCTCCCGTCAACATTCTTTTGAAGCCCTTAAATGCCCCTCCATCAGTTGAGGTCTGCATCATTATGCTATCGTCAGTATACATCATTGCACCAGCTTCAGCTCTAACACCTTCAGCTGGATCCAACTCAATTTCGACAATTTGCATATCATCCCCAATAATTTTGTAATCAATAACGTCTACCATATTAACCTCCTTGAGCCGCTGCTTACGGCAAGATAATAAACTGCTTACTTTAAAACGGTATATATCCATTATTATATAATATAGGAGAATTTAAGAACAGTCTGCTTTGTTAACTTTTTACACATTTTGTTTTAGTCCAACATCTAAAGCCACCAAACATTTCGTTCCGATAATTGGTTATCGTTGTATATTTTTGGCCCATTGGGAATACGCTTCTGAATACTTGGCAGCTAATAAAATGGCTTCTACCATACTTATCTCACTGGCAACCCCCTTTCCTGCTATGTCATAAGCTGTTCCATGGTCTACTGAGGTTCTAAGAAACGGTAGTCCCAGAGTGATAGCAATTGTTTTTTCAAAGTCCAAGGTTTTCGTTGCAATATGCCCTTGGTCATGATAGAGCGAAAGAACTGAGTTGTACCTTCCCATTAGCGCTAAATGGAACACAGAATCTGCTCCAATAGGACCTTCTACACTATACCCCTGCTCCTTAGCAATTAGTACAGCAGGCTTAATAATCTCCTCATCTTCTGTTCCAAACAAACCATTATCACCACTATGTGGGTTCAACCCTGCTATAGCCATTGTTCCATCCTTTATTCCCAAGCTTTTTAGTGCATCAGTACATCTATCTATATAGTCAAGTAATCTTTCTTTTGTCACCATTTCACATGCTTTTTTAAGTGCTACGTGACGAGTTAGAAAAAACACCCTCATTCCCCTCACTTCAAACATTGTCAAAGGATCTTCGGTATTTGTGAGGCCAGCAAGTATTTCAGTATGTCCTATGAAATCAACGCCAGCAGCTTTTAAAGCAGGCTTATTTATTGGTGTTGTAGCAATTGATGAAACTTCATTGCCAAGTGCCAACTCAACGCTCTTTTTAATATATTCATAAGCTGCACGTCCATTTTGTGCTTGAACAGTACCATATTCGAAATTAGTTGTATCAATGTTATTTAAATCAATCACATTGATTATGTCTTCATTATATTTACCCTCATTAGTAGATATGATTGTATTAATTTTTGCATCTATATTACATATCTGAGCAGCTTTTTTAATAAGCTTTGCATCACCTATGATTACTGGACTGCAAACCTCATATATATCCTCATTTTTTAATGCTTTTACAACTATTTCAGGGCCTATCCCTGCTGGGTCGCCCATTGGTATTCCAATAATAGGTTTTGGCATATATTTTCCTCCTCAATACTAACTTCAAATACAACTATATCATATAAAACGCTTGTTCAATAACAATTTTACGACATAATTATGTGGACTCGTGACCACATACGGTGTATAATTTATATGGACTCGTAACCACATAGATACTTTAAGGAGATATAAATGATAACTAGGGATGACGTTGCTAGGCATGCCGGCGTTTCAAAATCAACCGTTTCAAGAGTTTTAAATAAAAACGGTTATGTATCACAAGAAAATCGTACTAAAATCGAAAAAGCTATAGTTGACTTGGGCTATGCACCAAACCTTATCGCGCGTAGCCTAAAGACAAGGGAATCACGGCAGATCCTTTTTTATACACATGAGATACTTAACCCTTTTTACATGGAAGTATATCGTGGAATTGAGGACTATGCTGGTGAAAACGGTTATACTATCGTTTTAAGCAGGCATTTTGACTATAGTATAGTAAAACAAAGACAGTATGACGGAATTATTCTATCAGGTGTCTCTACAGAAATGGAAAGGGAGTTTATAAATCTTGGCATTCCAGTTGTTGTCACACACTATGGCGGTAAGCCTTTAAATTTACCTTCGGTAGGTATTGATATTAAAGGTGGAGCACAAAAAGCTACACAATATTTGTTGAAATGTGGCCATAGAAAAATAGCTTTTATAACGATAAACGAAAAGTGTGATGAACAACGTTTAGATGGATTTTTAAATTGCTTAAAAAATACTGACATTGATATAAAGTCCACTTCTATAGTTTGTTCAAAGGAAAAAAGTCATGGTTATAGTCAAGGATACTCTTGCACGATGGAATTACTCAGCAAATCAAGAGATTTTACAGCAGTGTTTGCTTTTAATGACACTATGGCAATTGGTGCATTATCAGCATTTTATGAGAAAGGTATAAAGGTACCACAAGATATATCAATCATAGGCTTTGATGATATTATTCAGGCAAGTTATACTTATCCGTTGCTAACCACAGTCAAGCTTCCTAAATATGAGCAAGGCTATGAAAGTGCCCGATTATTGATTAGTTTGATACAAGGAAACAGGGCTGAGTCTATGACGCTTGATACTCAGCTTGTGATTAGAAACAGTGTCTTAAACAAAATTAGCTTAAGCCATTCCCTATAGCGTTGGCTAAATAGTTACACTTATACTTTTGTAAAGTGAAAGTCATAGTCGCTGGCATAAGCCTTAGCTTCATAAAGTTTGTATAAAATAGATTTCAATTAAAACTAGTTTCGAAAGGGGAATTCTTATGAAAGATAATACTGAAATGGATAAGTCTATAAAACTTGGAAAGCTCACTATGGGGGTTTGCTATTACCCTGAGCACTGGCCCGAAACTTTATGGGAAGATGACCTTATTCGTATGCGTGAACATGGAATTGAAGTTGTACGAATTGGTGAATTTGCATGGAATAAAATTGAACCTGAAGAAGGTGTATTCACCTTCCATTTTTTTGATCGATTCCTTGAACTTGCTAATGTACATGGTATTAAAGTAATCCTCGGGACGCCTACTGCTACTCCCCCTGCATGGCTAACTTATAAATATCCCGAAGTCCTCAACGCCAAAATAGATGGAACGCTCTACAGACATGGTATGCGCAGACATTATAATTATAATTCTAATAAATACAGAGAGTTTACATCTCGCATTGTTGAAAAACTGGCAGTTCACTACTGCTCTCACCCTGCAATTATTGGCTGGCAGATTGACAATGAGATGAACTGTGAAACTAATGTTTTTTATTCTGAAGCCGACCATACTGCCTTCAGAAAATATTTACAGGATAAGTTCAAAACGCTTGAAGCATTAAATGAAGCAATGGGTACAGTTTTTTGGAACCAGACCTACACTTCCTGGAATGAACTCTATCTCACGCGTCCCAATATAAATGACTCAAGTAATCCACATTTAGCGCTTGAGGAAAAACGCTTCATATCACAAAGCACTATCTCCTTCTGTGCATTGCAGGCTGACATAATAAGGAAGCATGCCCCTAAAGGCCAGTTTATAACCACTAATGGTATTTTCGGACATCTGGACAGCCATGAAATGACTGATACCTCTCTTGATTTTATAACGTTCGACAGTTACCCAAATTTTGCATTTGATACTGGTACAGAGCCTAAAAAATCTGGTAACTTAAATGACCGCAGATCCTCATGGTCACTAACCAGAACTAGATCAATTTCTCCAAACTTCGGTATAATGGAGCAACAGTCTGGTGGTGGAGGCTGGGATACCAAAATGAAACAACCAGCTCCAAAACCTGGTCAAATGAGGCTATGGACGTTCCAGTCAATAGCACATGGAGCAGATTTCATAAGTTATTTTCGTTGGCGTACAAGCTGGATTGGTACAGAAATTTACTGGCATGGTCTGAATGATTATTCCAATCAGCCTAACAGACGTTTGGAAGAGTTGAAGCAAGTAAGAGATGATATGAGTAAAATTTCAGATATTGCTGGTGCTAAATTCCAGGCAAAAGTTGCCTTTATTAAGGATTATGACAATGAGTGGGATGGTGAACAGGATAAGTGGCACGGTCCTCTTGATGAATTAAGTGATAACGGCTGGTTTACTGCAGCCCAGCTTAATCATACTCCAATGGATTTTCTTTATATCAGAAACACTGGAATTAGGAAAACTACAGTGGATAACCTCAGCAAGTATGAGCTTCTCATATATCCTCACGCAACAATACTTACTGAGGAAACTGCTGGCTTGCTGAAGTCATATGTTGAGCAAGGCGGTAAGCTTATAATGGGCTCACGTACAGGATATAAGGATATTTATGGCAGATGTCCTATGCATCCAATGCCAGGATTTGCTTCAGATATTTGCGGTGTCGTTGTGCGTGACTATACTACATTAGGCCCTGGAGATGATGAGGAATTTGCAGTATGGGATGGAGACATCATTCCTGCACCAGTTTTTAATGATGTACTTGAACCTCTGAAGGGTGCAAAGGTTCTGGCCTCATTTAAAGGAAATTATTACGACGGTGCACCTGCTCTTGTTGAAAATAAAATAGGTAAAGGTACCGCATATTATTATGGAGCTGGCTTTAGTCCAGAAACAGCAGCGGTATTCTTAAAGAAATTAGGTTATGCAGAACAGTATAGTAGCATAGTTGAGCTTCCTAAACAAGTTGAACTTACCATCAGATCAACGAATGGGAAAGACTACGTATTCATATTAAATTATATGCCTTACAATGTTGAAATAAATGTTAAAAAACCTATGATTGATCTTATTTCAGGGAAAACCCTCTCCGGAGTATGCAGGCTTGAGAAATATGGCGTGATGGTACTTTCTTAAAAACTTTGAATTATTTTGTAATTTTCACATTGTGAATATATTGCGCTATTATATCAAACCGTATAATGGCGCATTTTTATGCGCGATTTTTATGGTTCTATGTCAATAGTTGGGGTAGAACAGTAAACTGAATTTTTATGAAGGGCCAATCGCATTACAAGGTGATTGGCTCTTTGTTTGTTTGTAAGGTATGCAGAATTCTTCTTCTGAAGTTTTCA
>JAEWAX010000037.1 GCA_023391425.1 Bacillota bacterium
TATGTTTAATTATAGGATACAAATAGGTATACTTCAACTATTTTACACATATGTAACGAAAGAAGAAATTGCTACCTCAATGGTAAAAATACCGAAAACTGGCTTCCAGCAGTAACTTTCGACTTTAGCTTAATATATCCCTCCTGCATTGATATGATTTCTCTAGTTAAATACAAACCAATGCCAACGCCATCTTCACTTTTAGTGTTCTTACCTCTATAAAAGCGTTTGAAAACATCGTTAAATTCTGATTCATCAATACCAATTCCGTTATCCTCTATATCGACTCGTACATATAGTTCATATACTTGCACATTTATTTTAATTTTTCCGTTGAGCTGAGTGTATTTTACTGCATTATCAAGAATATTGGTAATAGCTTCGGTTGTCCACTTTTTATCAATAATAAGTTGTATATCACTTTGCGGTACAAAGAATATCTCAATACCCTTTTTACTGGCCTTCTGATAGACTTGCTTTACCGAAGTAAGCAAAGTATCATTTAAGCTGCTTATTTCAGGGTTCAACTGAATTATTCCACTTTCAAGTCTAGTCATTTTTATCATACTTTCCATTAACCAGTTTAGTTTTTCTACTTGGTTATTTATATGTTTTATGAACTCCTGTTTCTCCGATTGCTCTAGTTCTTCATCCATTAACAAATTTATGTATATGTTGAGGTTTGCAAGAGGTGTTTTCAATTGATGGGATATATCTGAAATTAGAGATTTTATTTCATTCTTCTCACTTTTCAACTTTGAATTCTGCATCCTCAAAATCCCTGCAAGCTTTGAAACCTGTGATTGTAGCTTTGACAGCATATCATCATCTAGTACGGAAAACACCTCGTTTTCTCGCATATCGATTAGTGAAGCAATTACTTCTGAAAGCTGCGTCATTATATGCATCATATGTTTTTTTAAAACGATTATAAATGAAATAAATAGGGCAAATACTATGGCTACGAAAACGACATCTACTACCAAAATTTTAGAGTCTTTTCCTAATAATATTCCATATGCCAAAAAAACTGAACTACAAGTAATTATTGATAGGAAGTAAAAAGTTATTTTTTTATTTATACTCATTATCCCCCCAGGTATACCCTATACCAAAAACAGTCTTTATATATTGAGGATTCCTTGTGTCATCCTCAATCTTCTGACGAAGCCGACGTATGTTGACACTAATTGCATTCTCATCCACAAAGTCTTCCTCCACATCCCACAATTTTTCCAGAATAATTTGGCGAGTTAGCACTTGTCCCCTGTTTATTGTGATTAGTGATAATAACTTGTACTCTGTTGCAGTTAATTTTATAGTTTGCTGTTCTTTAATTACCAGCATTTTATCATAATCAATTGTTATTTTACCACTATAGAATATACTTTTATTTTCTGGTTTAACGCGTCTTAAAAATACCTGTATACGATAATTTAGCACCTCTAATGAAAATGGTTTTGATATATAATCATCGCAGCCCGTAAGAAACCCATTTATCATATCTTGCTCGGTGTCATTTGCTGTAATAAATATAATTGGAACTGTTGAAGATTTTCGTATTTGTGTACAGAGTTCGGTACCACTTTTATCTGGTAGCCCTATGTCCAAGAGAATCACATCAAAGCTTTCATTTAAAAAACAGGTATACCCCTCAGAATATGTAAAGGCACTTGATACAGAATATTTATTCTTTTCAAGTGCTATTTTAATACCTCTATTTAACAAAGTATCATCCTCGACTACAAGTATTTTAGCCATCTTTCCTCCAGCTCATAAAATATTCATACCATGAAAGTCAACTGGCAATAGCCTTATGGTATGAATATCCTAAAATAATATATTCTTATTTTATACTACCCCTCGATACTTCTCAACCTTTCAGTAACACTTTGCTTGGAAACAGCTTTATAGGTTATCATAGGTAAAACAAGACATATCCCAAATATTAACATGAAAGATATAAGCAGAGGAATAATGGGGAAGGTAAATACAGCATAAGTTGCTTCCATGCTAAATACTCTAAATAATCCATAAGAAATAGAAGTACCTAAAGTCAAAACCAAAATGTAAGTAATTACTGCATATGCCCCACCCTCAAACTGAAGCATCTTTTTTAGCTGTGCAGAGGTCATCCCTATACTTTCCAAAACTGCAAATTCATATCTTCTTACATTTATGCTTGTTACCATAACATTTATAAAATTCATTATGCCGATAAGCGCTAGAATTAATGACATTCCGCCACCAAGAATAAACATACTCAGTTTTTCATTGCTAAATTCTTCAAACCTTTCTTGTCTCGAATCTAAAGATATTTCGTTATCGTTTCCTATAAGATCTTTTAGCTGTAACAATACTTTAGCTTCATTTTTTTCCTCAGTATCTAATGTAATTGAATAAATTATTGGATCATTATAAAGCTGATACATCTTATTTTTGCTTATATATATATCAGGAGCAAGTCCACCAACTCCTTCATATGGACTGTCCCCCATTAGAAAACCACCCAGCTTTATTGTTATCTGTGAATTACTTTCTCTATTAGTGCAGACTATATTTGAACCAAGTTTAAAAAATTCGGGATTATCAGTAGCAAACAAGGCTATTTCACCCTTATCAAAAGCTTCAAGATCAATTGGCTTTTTCATTTTTTTGTTCATTTCTTTTATATAATCGGTATCCACGCCAATAAGACATGAATGGAATAAGTCAGGATATTTCAACATTTCTTCTTCAGAATATAAATGTATTTTATCCCTCTGTTCTAAATATTTTATATGTTTCCCATAGAGATCTTCAGAATATGGAACAGTAACCTCCTGCCTTAATATTTCTCTTACATTTTTTATTGATTTAATGCTCCTGAATTCAGATAAAAATTTACCATCAAATTTTTGCTTAACTTCTGAGGAACTTTTATAAATATTAATAGTATTATTAATTAATTTGAAATCAGTTTGGATATAGTCAGCTACAAGATTATCAACATTCATGCTAAGGACTAGAGTATTGATTACAAGGAAGGTCGTCATACCTAAAAATAAAGAAACTAAAACTAACATTGCCCTCTTCCTATCACGAAAAATATTTCTAATAGCCATTTTATGGATCTTTCCACCGCCATTCGATTCCCTATGTTTTTGGTTATTTGATAAACCAGTAAAACGTATTGCTTCAATGGGCGATATTGAGCCTGCTTTTTTAGCTGGCTTTATACTGCCTATTAACGTTGTCAGCACTGTAAATACTATGGCCAAAATATAAATTATAGGGCTAAAAGATACTCTTACACCAGTTTTAATGGTTGTTATACTAATAACGAGAGGAACAACTACCAATGATATTACAGCACCCAGATGTACTCCTATGGGTATACCTATTAGAGCTAAGCATAGCGCTTGTCTCATTACGATTCTACATAATTGTTTTGGGGTGGTTCCTATTGTTTTTAATATCCCATAAAATCTGATATCTTTAGATATAGATAGAGCTAATACATTATCGATTAAAAGGTAGCCGCTTAGCATTATGACCAGTACAACAACGGCCAGCCCAAGCACTGTAGCTGTATCAGCGATACTCCCAGAATAGTATATTCGAGCAGCTTTTAATTCCTGGGCATCATCAATTTTAATATCTTTCGCCACTCTATTTACTTGAGAAGTGATATTTTGGGAGGATTTAAAAATTATCGATGCCGAACTTAATATAGGCAACTTTTTTGACTTTTCAAAAAAGTTGTCCGAAACCAGTATAATTCCCACATTTTCAGAACGTAGGTTTATATAATCTGTATAATAGGAAGACAAAATGAATTTTTGACTTTTAACCTTTGGGGTAGTGTCATTGCTTGTAACTTTATATTTTATATCAATTTCCATGCCAAGCTTGGGTTCCATTATTCCCATTTGATTAAGTATCCATGTAGATATCATAATCTCGTTATATTTTTTAGGATATGTTCCTACAATCTTGTCCACTGCTGGCTTTAAGAAAGTATTCCATTGCGTTTCATCAGCCCAAGATAATGAAAGTAACATATTGCCCATTTCAGGAGTTTCTACTATATCCCCCACATTTGCCTGTAGGCCCACCTCTTTGATATAATCTAATGCTTTCAGTTTTTTAACCTGTTCATCACTTGGGTAAGTTAATGCAACATGAGCAGTTGTTCCTAACATTCTAAGCTGTTGCAGCTTAATAGTATCAAGCATGCTAATACCAATACTAAAAATAGTAGTAATCATGAATGCAGTTAAAGCTATAGCTATTATAACAAATACATTACGAATTCTATTTGCTTTCATAGAGCGCGTTGTAAGCTTTTTGATTATAGCTTTATTATTGGTTGGAAACATCATTTTGTTTCACCCCCAACAATTCTACCGTCCTCAATATGAATAATCCTGTCAGCCAGCTGTGCAAGCTCCTCATTGTGAGTTATCATTACGATTGTCTGATTAAACCTCTTGCTGGTCGTTTTTAATAAACCAACAACCTCAAGTCCACTCTTGCTGTCGAGATTTCCAGTTGGCTCATCAGCAAGTATTATTGCTGGTTTCGTTGCTAGGGCTCTTGCAATTGCTACTCTTTGCTGTTGCCCTCCTGATAGATTATTGGGTAAATTATTTAGCTTGCTTTCAAGTCCAAGAGTTTTAATAATGCTGTCTAAAAACGTTTTATCCAGTGTTCCCCCATCTAATTCTATAGGCAAAGTTATATTCTCATAAACATTTAAAACAGGTACCAAATTGTAATTTTGAAAAACAAAACCAATATTTCTCCTTCGGAAAACTGTTCTTTGCTCATCGCTCATTTCAAGTATTTCCTTGCCTGTGACAAAAACCTTGCCATTGGTTGCATTATCTAGCCCCCCAAGCATATGTAAAAGAGTTGACTTGCCACTCCCTGAAGTACCTACAATTGCTACGAACTCTCCTTCTGCTATTTCGAGGTCAATTCCATCAAGAGCCTTTACTAAATTATCATCTTTGCCATAGTATTTCTTCAAATCTTCAGTTTTCAATATACTCATAATGCTTAACTCCTAAATAAAAAATTCAGACTATTAAATTTACCTAAAATTAAAAGCAGTGTCTCTTAATACTTTTCTGCTTGAAAAGTCAGATAATCCTATAATCTGAATTATAAAATACAGTTCTTACAATCTCGTGACATTTACAGAGTACTTAAATCAAATATCATTTATGATATACTTGACAAGTTACTTTTAAAACATGACTTAAAGCTTTACAGCTTATAATATTTCTAATATCTCTACTGTATATTTTCCACTTGGGGCATTAACTTCAACTAAATCTCCAACTTTTTTGCCTGATAATGCTTTTCCTAAATCTGATTCAATACTTATTCGCATATTAGCAGGGTCTATATCCATAGTAGTTACTAATGTTACAACATCCTCATCATCATCCTCAACAAATCGTATTCTGGCTTTACCATTAACCCCTAATATGGACTTGTCTACATTTTTATCATCTACTATAGTTGCTGTTGAAATCATAGTTAGTAAATGTTGAATTCTGTCATCATTTGCCGCATATCTTTCACAAGCTTCTTTGTATTCAGCATTTTCTGACCTGTCACCATGTTCAGCTGCTATTAATTTTTCTTTTGCGATTTCAGCTCTTCTTACAGTCATTCTATAGTCTAATTCTTCCCTTAATTTTTTTATATTTTCTTCTGTGAGTGTATGATTCATAATAACCTCCTGATAATTTTTAACGCCGCAGACGGCGCTATTTAAAATGGGTTCAACATTTTATATGCAAATTAGTATAATACTAGATTACCTGCTTTATACTCTACCTCCAAATGAATATTCGACTATTTTTACTTAACAAAACAAAAAATAAATACCCTACATACATAGTATATAGGGCATAACATTTTTTAACAAGTAGATTATTCCATTAGGTAAATTAATAATCGTATCCAACGCAAAGAGCATTCATTTCTTCAGGTATCATGTGATGCTTCTTAGCAGGCAAAACTTTTTTGAGAGCAGCTTCAAAGCTTTCTTTTGAAATAATGCCAGTTTTAGCAAGCAATTTGCCTAAAATAACAATGTTTGCATATGTTAAATTACCCATATCTGAAGCAACCTGAGTTGCAGGAACGCCTACGAAATCTATATCAGTCCTCTTTGGCTTTGCCTCTACTAAAGCAGTATCAGAAATAATCAATCCACCTTTTACAACAGTCTTTTCAAACTTCTCTAAGGATGGGCCATTCATAACAATTAAAACATTTGCAGAATCTATTATTGGTGAGCCTACAGGTTCATCAGAAATAACAACGCTACAATTAGCTGTACCGCCTCTCATCTCTGGTCCATAAGAAGGTAACCAAGATACATACTTTCCTTCCAACATTCCAGCATAAGCAAGTAACTTTCCAGCCGATAGTATTCCCTGTCCACCGAAACCTGCAATTATAAGATCAAGATGGTTCATATTTTACACCTCCAAATCCTTTCCCTTATAGATACCTAATGGATAGAATGGTAACATATTTTCCTCTAACCACTTAAGTGCGTCTATTGGATTTAGACCCCAGTTAGTTGGGCAGGTAGATAGAACCTCAACCATTGAGAAGCCTTTATTTGCTTTTTGAACTTCAAATGCCCTTTTAATGGCGGCTTTTGTATTCTTTATATTCTTTACATCATGTACTGATGTTCTTTCAATATACACAGCACCCTCCAATGTAGAAAGCATTTCACATACTTTTACTGGATAACCGTGTAGTTCAGGCTTTCTACCGTATGGCGATGTTGTAGTAACCTGGCCTAACAATGTTGTAGGAGCCATCTGTCCAGATGTCATTCCATAAATAGCATTGTTAACAAATATAGTTGTTATTTTCTCACCTCTATTAGCTGCGTGAACTATTTCAGCTGTACCTATAGCAGCTAAGTCTCCATCTCCTTGATAAGTAAAAACGTAATTATCAGGATGTACTCTTTTTATCCCAGTTGCAACAGCTGGTGCTCTACCATGAGCCGCTTGAACCATATCACAGTTGAAATATTCATAATTGTTATATGCACATCCAACAGGTGAAACACCGATTGTTATACCCTCTATATCTAATTCATCAATTACCTCAGCTATTAATCTGTGTATTATTCCATGAGTACAACCAGGACAATAGTGAAGTGACTTTTCTTTTAATGCATGTGGTTTTTTGAACACAGTTGCCATTTTATTCCCTCCATTCCTAAATCCTATTTATTTAAGATTTCCTTTATTTTGTCGAAAATTTCTTTTTGAGTAGGAATTATTCCACCCATACGTCCATAGAAATGTACTGGTCGTTTTCCATTAACCGCAAGACGTACATCCTCAACCATTTGTCCAGCACTCAATTCAACACTTAGGAATGCTTTTGGTGTCTCTGCATATTGTTCATAAGCAGCTGTTGGGAAAGGCCAAAGTGTAATTGGACGAATTAATCCAACCTTGATGCCCTCTTTTTCAGCCATCTTTATAACGTTCTTTACTATACGAGCAACAGTTCCATAAGCAGTTACAATTATATCTGCATTTTCACAGTTATAGGTTTCAACACGAGTTTCGTTTTTTTCTATCTCTCTATATTTTGCTTGAAGCTTATTGTTATGCTTTTCAAGCACCTCAGCCTCAATGTATATAGATGTAATATCATTACTCTCTCTCTGCATCTTTGTACCAGTACAAGCCCACTTTTTGTCATCGTGGTAGATTTCTTCTTTTTCTTTAAATTCAACTGCCTCCATCATCTGGCCTAGCATACCATCGCCTAATATCATCGCGAGCATTCTATACTTGTCAGCTAGGTTAAAGGCTTCAACAGTTAATTCATATAATTCTTGAACACTTGATGGTGCAAGAACTATATTCTTATAGTCACCATGGCCTCCACCTTTTACAGCTTGAAAATAGTCACACTGTGCTGGTAGAATTCCTCCTAGGCCAGGACCACAACGTACTATATTTACTAAAACTGCAGGAAGCTCTGCACCAGCTATATAAGAAATACCTTCTTGTTTTAAGCTAACTCCAGGACTTGATGATGATGTCATAACACGTGCACCTGCTGATGCGGCGCCGTATACCATATTTATTGCTGCAACTTCACTTTCAGCTTGAATAAAGGTACCATTTACTTTTGGCATTACTTTCGCCAAATAATGGGCAACCTCAGTCTGTGGTGTAATAGGATATCCGAAATAATGCCTACAACCAGCCCTTAAGGCAGCTTCTGCAATTACTTCATTACCCTTCATTAATAATTTTTCTGCCATTTTATCCCCTCCAAGACAGTCATATCTATATGACTTAAAATAAACTTTTCAAAAATTACTTTTCTACTTCAATAACGCAATCAGGACAAATTGTAGCACAGAAAGCGCAACCGATACATTTATCCATTTCGTCTACGCCAGCTGGATGAAAACCCTTCTGATTCAATTTATCAGATTTCATTATGACAATTTTCTTTGGACATACTGTTGTGCAAAGCTTGCAGCCTTTGCATCTTTCCTCATGGAATACTACTTTTGCCATTATCATAACCTCACTTATATTTTATTAACTTTGATAATTTAGTAATTTAACGACCTAAAACTATTGTTTAATTATAAAACTCTTTGACGTTATTTGCAAGTTTTGAAAGGAAAGTCGTCAGAAAACATGATAATCCAAAGTATTCTCGACAGTTATCATTAAGCAAAGTTCATCACATTTAGTTAGTGTTTTCTATCTTATTCCAGCATCCATTAACAGTAAAAAGTTGAGCTCTTTGCTCTGCATGGGTTACAATTTTTTCACTATACCCTAGATATTTCAAAAGCTTAATGGCATTTCTAGTATTGGATTTACCAGAATAGATTTTGTAATCAAATTTTATTGTAGAATCATCGAAATACTCTTGAAAATGGTAGTTTTCAACACTACTACCTAGGATTTGAGCCAGCTCTATATCATGAGTAGCACATAAGCAAATACAATTACTGTTAGCCATAAAATTTATTATTTCTGAGGATGCAGATATTCTTTCAATTGTATTTGTTCCCCTCAAAACCTCATCCACTACACATAGGCAGGGAATATTATCATTTAATCCTTCTATTATCCTTTTCAAAGACTTTATTTCAACAATATAGTAGCTTTCCTTAGCCTCCAGGTTATCACTTAAGGCCATAGAGCTAAATATGTTAAAAAAGCTTGATGAGTATTCTCTTGCTAGGCATGTATAAATGGTTTGAGCAAAAATAGCATTTATTGCTACAGACTTTAAAAAGGTAGATTTACCAGATGCATTTGATCCTGTTACCAAAATTGTTTTTGATAATTTAAGAGTATTAGAAACTGGTTTTTCAATTAAAGGATGATTTAGCTCAGAAAAATTTATGTTTTTTTCGACATTATTTCCTATCTTCAAGTTTGGAGTTGTAAAGTAGTCTAAACTGTCTCTGTATGAAGCAATAGATATAGCGCTATCTAAAATCCCAATTGTTTTGTAAATTGTTTCGAGTTCTTGACTATGTTTATCAATAATCTTAAAAATGCTATGATATGCTATGGGTTCGCCAAGAAAAAATACTTTAAAAAACTCTACAACATAATTTTCTGTGGTATAAAAAATAGTGAAAAAAGAATTTAAACTTATTCCTTTGACACTTTTCGTACTCTGAGCTAATGTATTAGTATAGGAGCTAATAGCCTTAATATTTAATGTAGAGATTCTTCTTGCTGTACTAAGCATATTTACAATATACCCCAAGGATTGTAAATGTCCAACTATTTGATCCCTTGCTTTAAAATAGGTTATGATATTGAATAACATAGATACCGTAATTAAGGCTATAGCCCATGGAAATTGGGCCGCAATAAAAGGAGATATAAACAATATAGCAGCTAAAATTTTATAGTATAACCCGCTCTTCCCCATACCATTTATTTTTCCACTTATGTAATCAGGAATACTGAGGAATCGCAGCTTTCCGAGTTTGGACAATATCATCTGAAGTTTGATTCTCTCTTGCACATTCCTTCGAAAATACTCGATTAAGTAATCACGATTCGACAATGTTTCCTGATCGAATAACAATTCTCTCATCATATAGTATAAATATTCTTCCCCTACATCTGTTTGAGTATTGTTTATCCTTGAAAAAACTCTATTCATATCTAAGTCATTCCAAGTAATATCATCTATTAGAAATCGTTGGTCCTTGTGTCTATTATTTTCGAAGTAACAGTCAATAGATTTAAAATCATTTGGTGAATACTGGTTTTTAGGAACTTTACCCCATTGTTCATGAATTTTCTGCTTACTTTTTCTATTGTGGGATATCCTTTCTGCTATGCTGAATATAACAAACCCTGCTATAGCTGCCAGAAAAACAAGTGATAATGTCATGCCTACCCCCTCTATGTTATAGCGTTCTATCTGCCATCATCTATCCTCTATTCCAAGGCAAATGAATCTGTTTACTCATTGGGAGTATCTCTGAACCATTCAATTGTTGTGAGTTTAAATCATTCACAACTTCTTCCATACCTGCAGTAATTGCTATTGGAATGCCTGTTTTTTTAGAAACCTCTGCAATTATTTTGTTTCCTTCAAGTATGATTTCAGGAGTTGTCTCTTCAAGTAAATTACTATTATTAATCAGCTTTGTAACCTTAATATTTGCTCCATCTTCAATAATTGCAATCATTTCAATTATTTCTTCCGGAGTATCAGTCATTCCTCTTTTTGTGTTAATTACAAAAAACATTTCATAATCATCGTTGACAATTTCATCTTTAAATCTTGATACAGCCTTCGCTCCTAAATCATCACCACCTACATCTAAAACAACCTTATATTCCTTGTCTTGAAACAAAGAATATATTTCAGGCGGAATAACCGGAATATCTACGTTGGTATTTGCATACATAGGTAAAATAACTCTGACATTATTTCTTTCTAGCTCATCCTTGGCATCAGCAGTCCTAAAATAAGGATTTATTATATCAAAATCAACAATCGCCGTTTTATAATTTGCCTCTGCAAGCTTTAAAGCATAATTTACTGCAACCTCTGTTTTACCGCTTCCAAAATGGCCTGTAAATATATTTATACGTTTTTCAAACATTCTTCTCACCTCTGGTAATATATACCCTTTTTTATATTATCAACACGTTAATTTACTTTGAATCTTAACAAAAAGCTATCCCATTTAGCCTTTTTATTGTTCTAACTAATTTCTTCTGTTGCTTTTCCCCATCCAATCAAATCCTTGATTACTTCACCTGCAATAATTAATCCCATTACGGACGGAACAAATGATAGGCTCCCAGGTATCTGATGTTTTACAGTACACTTTCTTGCTGTGCCTGGTGGACAAATACAACCAGCACTACAGCTAGAATTATTAGTTTCAGTGGGTTTAATTGCTTCTTCTTTTGAATACACAACCTTTAACTTTTTAATACCTCTGTTTCTGAGTTCCTTCCTAACTACCCTTGCCAAAGGGTCAACTGTCGTTTTATAGATATCAGAAACTTCAAACTTAGTAGGATCAGTCTTATTTCCTGCTCCCATTGCACTAATAATTGGTATTTCAAGTTCATTTGCCCTTACCACAAGGTCAATCTTTGCAGTAACTGTGTCTATGGCATCTACAATATAATCATAGCTCTTGTCAATAAGTCCTTCTGCAACATCTGGCATATAAAATTTCTGAATAATTGTAACCTCACATTTTGGATTTATTTCTAAAATTCTATCCCTCATAGCCTCTACCTTGGGCTTACCAACAGTCTTTCTAGTTGCATGTAATTGACGATTTAGATTTGTCAAGCATACACAGTCATCATCAATAAGTACTAAATGTCCGACTCCACATCTTACTAGTGCTTCAACAGTAAATGAGCCTACTCCACCAACCCCAAAGATGGCAACTTTACTATTTTTTAATTTCTCAAGTCCGTCTGTTCCTATAATTAACTCACTTCTTGAAAATTCATGTAACATTTTATTGCTCCGCCTTCTATTTTAATTTAGCCTATACATTTAGCGCACTATTAGAAATTGATTTTACACATTTAGGTTAACGTAATCGTATGCTTTCAGTAGCTTTACATACTTCTATTAATCTTTTTGCTGCAATAACAGTTCTTTTAATTGCGTTTTCATCTTCTCTGGCGGGCCTTGTCGCACAAATCCCTTGATGTCCGCAATCATCATCTATATACCCATCACCAACTATTATCATTCCATTAACCAACATCATATCCTGCATTGCCTTAATTGTTGTCTCTTCGCCACCATATTTCGAGCCACCAACACTTATACAAAGCCCTACTTTATTATAAAGCCATTTATCAGTTCTAACTCTTCTAGTCTTATCAAACATTGCTTTAAGCTGAGCTGACACACTCCCAAAGTAAACTGGACTTCCAATTACAAGTCCATCAGCACTTTTTAATATTTCAAAAGCCTCTTCAAGCTTTGTACCTTTGTAACAAGCACCAGCGCACGGACTTTGGCAAACTGTGCAAAAAGCTTTTTTTTGCTGGTCCATTATCATTCCCACATTTAGCATTATGGTTTGAGCACCTCTAATTGAACACTCTTCAAGCACCTTGCTAATAAGGAAACTTGTATTGCCATCGTTGTTTGGGCTTCCATTTAACCCAACTATATTCATTAACATCACTCCAAAATCTTTTAATATTCATGATTAACTCAACTTTCCAGTTAAATCAAGCCTTACTACTGGAAGAGCTTAGTTATTTACTATTAAAAGAATACACTAATTATACTCTTAAAACAAGTAATCTTAAGAGGATGCTAAAGTATAATTACTAGGTTTCTTTGCTTAGTTTACTATCTAAATTTAAAAAAATAGTTTGTTTTATTACCTGTTGTGAATTATCCTTGGCATTAATTCTTTGCCTCAGTTCACAAGTATTATTATTCTTCCACTTAATAAAATCATAACTATATACATAAAAATCATTATTTATTTCATCTTGTTTTCCGATTTTATGCTTGTTACTGTTTAGCACAATTTTATTATCTGAACAGCGTATTACTACTACGATTGACTTTTCATTAGATCTAATATTCTGCGGGCAAACTTCGTATGAAAAAGCGGTATACTTTTTATCAGGCGAAATGGAGAAATTACTAAACTTCCCCAAATCATAAATTACTCTTTCTATTTTCAAGTCGTCCAGATTGTAAGAATATATTGAAGTGTATGCGTAATTTTTATATTTTTTCCCTTCAACACAAAAGTATAGTTTGTTCATTTTATCATTCAATATCATATTATTAAGTTGGTAACCTTTACCTTGTTGCTCTCTAAATCTAAAAATATTCCTGATTTCGGATAAATTCGACGTATCTAATTTTTTTTTAACCAATTTTCCATTTAATTTGTATTCTAGATTAAGTGAAACTTGACCACTCCTGTCTTCAATAAGATTTGCATGCAAATCAATATCAGACCCATTATTGAACACATTAATGGTTTCGTTTTTTGAGATTTCATTTTTATAAGCATTTACACTCTCTTGTTCATCTTCTGTAACAACAGCATTACTATTTTCATTAACAGTAGTTTTAATGTTATATTTGCCTTTATCTGTAGGTTTACTCAGTAAAATAGCACCACCTATTAGTATTGAAAGCAATACAACATACATTATTGATAACCGCAATTTTTTGTCCATATACTGCCTCCTCAGAGAAAACATAGACTGTGTCAAGTGTAGTACCAACAGAATATTAAAATATCTCTTAATGTATTTTATACAAAAAACCCAAATGTATTTACACATATATGTAACTTTAGAAAATAATATTATTTGGAAATTCTTACATAATTAAATCCTTTATGTTTTTTTAAGTTTCTTTTGTATATACTTATTAAAATTTGAAATAATAAGGAACGACAAAATAATAAAAGTGTAATTTAGAAGAGAATATTTTGAATAACAAGTAATTAATTTAAGCATTCTAATTTCAAATCAAAAATGGAGGTAAATATGAAAGCATCAGTAGATCAAGAAGGCTGTATTAGCTGTGGATTATGTGTTTCTACGTGTCCTGAAGTTTTTTTTATGAATGATGATGATAAAGCAGAAGCTATAGAAGATGATATTCCTGAGGAAAATGAAAGTGATGCCGAGGATGCTAGAGATGGCTGTCCAGTAAGTGTAATCGATATCGGCTAATGATTGAAGCAATAAAATGCCGCCTTATTGTAGAATTAATAAATCTATTTAAGGCAGCATTTTTTTATCTAGTTTTTATCATTTATTGGATAAATAATTCTTAAAATACGACAAAACAAAAAAAGACCTTTCGGTCTTTTTCCTTTTAATGTTGAACTAATCCTTTAAGGTAATACCCTTTGCATCCTTGTTTATACTGCCTGATAAAATCAATATTCCCTCTATCAATCCCCATATTCCTATAATTGGCGAAAACACAAAGCATGAACAAACTGTTAGTAGTACCTGTGCTAAGCCAATTCCAATGTATCCTAGGTAGAAACGATGAACTCCAAACGCTCCCAAGAATATTCCGAATAAACCCGCTACCAATTTAGATTTTTGCTGACCATATGCATTCAAATTCACTCCACACTTCATACATACCTGAGATAATGAATCAGTTACATCTCCACACAAAGGACAATAATTATTTCCCTTTCCAACTGGTACCCCACACGCAACACACAAGGCTGCTTGATCATTCATAACATTTCCACAATTTCTGCAATACATAATATTTACCTCCTGCTTTATTAATATATATTTTAGTCTTTTTTATTTATACAAGTTTCGAAAATGTATTTCAACTAAGTATACGTTTTAGCACATCGGATGTCTGAAATATATAAAATAGATGTCAAATATAGATTGAGAAAAGAAGCTCCATTAAATTAGAACTCTGCTAACGCTAAATATATATTAAATCAATTTAAAAATCAAATAGAAATTATATATATATAGTAATATGTAACCACAATTTCTAATATATGGTGTGTTTTGTCTAGTTTTATGCTAATATAGTAAACATAGTATATTTATGTCAGGAGGAAAACAAAATGAGATTTGTTCTAAAATGTGCCTATGCTTGCGCTAAACAATTAGCAGCTGCTTTAAACGAGAATCATAACAAGAAAGCCGTTTACTATTATGGTTTCTATATTGTTTTTGGCTCATTAGTAAAGGCAATAATATTAATTTCAGTTTCTTTATTACTAGGAATACTTATACCCGCGTTAGTAATAGTAGCCGTTTTTGGTTCTTTTAGAATGCTTGCAGGTGGATTTCATTTCGATACTTTTGGGAGATGTCTTTTTGTTTCCTTGGGGCTTTTTATTTCAGGTGCTTTAATATCACAATACACCTACCAATACTGGAATACGATTTCTGTAGTAATATTAATAATTTTGGTTTTTGTCATCAGCCTTTATGTATTGATAAAGTATGCTCCAAAAGATACACCAACTAAGCCAATAACAGACCCCGTTGAGATCAAAAAATTTAAAAAGTTATCTATTATATATTTATGTATATGGTTGGGATTTTGTAGTTTTCTAACTATTCAAAACCTGAATTTATATGTAATAGCCATGAGCTTCGCTGTTCTATTTGAAATATTTTCTGTCACGCCTGCAGGGCATGTTTTCTTTAATAAAATAATAAATAAATTGAACAGTAAATCAAAAGTTAGGATTCAGACCAAAAAATAAAAGGAAATAGTTCAATTTATGTTTAATATATATTTTATTAATATTTAATTTACTTCAAACTTATATTACTTCAAATTTATATTACTTCAAACTTATATTACGTTAAATTTATACTAATTTATGATTCACAAATAATGTATCTAGCAATTAAAATGTAAAATACTTGTAAATATTTCTATAACTGTCGATTAATGTGGTAAATATTTTTGTGAAAAGAATTCTTTTAATGTTTGATACTGTACTAATCACCGATTCATTACTTTATAAGGGCTTTATGTTCTATTGCAACAGTTCTTTCCTTAATATCCTTTGCCAATTCTATATATGTCTCATTTTCCGAATCATGTATAAAGCTATTCATTTCTTTTGAAAGATGATTTAAATAAGGGTTCCTTATCTCACTGTAGCCTATCAAATAATCCACTGATACGTTAAAGTAGCTAGCAAGTTGCTTTAGCTTTGAGATTGAAGGTTCTCTTTTATTACCTATATAGCCATTAAAAGTTGGTGATTTTATATTCAGTTGTGCAGCTGCCTCCTGTTGCTCCATGCCTTTTTCTTTCACCAATTGTTTTAGTCTTTCTCCAACCGTTATTTCCATAAGTAATTCCTCTCTTAAGTGTTTTATTCTTAAGTAATTCTCTTCTCTAAAATATTCTTTTCTTTAAATATTTTTTTCTTAAATAACTCTAATTTCTATCTATAATAACATTATAAGTATATAATTCTATAATTGTCAAACAATTCCTGTCGGAAAATTTCATAACGAGTTTTATTTTGACGTATTTTTCATAATTAATGTTGACAAAATTCATTTTGAATTTTATAATATAGATATGTGGTAAATGATTCCAGTTATTCAATTATATTGGTAGATATCATTTTCCCTCACACAGCGCTATTAGTAAAGAAGTTGTAATATCATTCAAAAGACTAAATGTACATAGGAGGTAATAATATGCTAGTACAAGAAATTAATCGATTAAGAGAAAAGCTAAATGAAAAAGTAGAAAGCTGCAACTTAGATACAGAAAGCATTTTAACTCTCAGTCAGGACCTAGATGTACTTATAGCAGAATATTATAGATGTTCCTTAAAAAAGTCAAAATTATTAAGATGTTCTTGAGATTTCGTTTGCTGTTGAAAATTCGTTGTTATTGCATTGAAATACCAAATAGTATATAATTTTTATGGTATTTTTAAATGTTTACTAACCACGAAAGGATAAATATATAAATGAAGCTAGGTATTGTAGGACTACCAAACGTTGGTAAAAGCACTTTGTTTAATGCCATCACAAAAGCTGGTGCTGAAAGTGCAAATTACCCTTTTTGCACAATTGAGCCCAATGTGGGAATTGTAGCTGTTCCTGATGAAAGATTGGACATGCTCGCTAAAATGTATAACCCAGAGAAAAACACACCAACAGTAATTGAATTTCTTGACATTGCAGGCTTAGTAAAGGGTGCAAGCAAGGGTGAAGGTTTAGGTAATAAATTTCTTTCTCATATTAGAGAAGTTGATGCCATCGTTCACGTTGTTAGATGCTTTGAAGATGGGAATATAATTCATGTTGATGGTTCAATTGGTCCAAAAAGAGATGTTGAAACTATTAATTTAGAGTTAATATTTTCAGACTTAGAAATGGTGGATCGTAGAATTGATAGAACTAGGAAAATGCTAAAAACAGGTGATAAGAAATTTCAGCTTGAGTTAGAGGTATTTGAGGCAATTAAAGCCCATCTGGAAAGTGGAAAGCCAGCTAGATCAATGGATTTTGACCATGAACAGCAACTAATTGCTGACCAGTTATTATTAATTACATCAAAACCTGTGTTATATGCTGCTAATGTATCCGAAAATGATCTCTCTGACTTAGCTCACAATAGATTTTTAGCTGAGCTTAAAGAGCTTGCCACAAGTGAGAACTCTGAGGTAATGGTTATTTGTGCAAAGGTTGAAGAAGAGATTGCGCAGCTTAATGATGATGAAAAAGCCGGTTTTCTTGAGGCTATGGGACTCGAAGAATCAGGTTTGGACAAGCTGGTTAAAGCTAGCTACAAAATACTTGGTCTTATTAGTTACCTTACAGCAGGCCCTCAAGAAGTAAGAGCTTGGACTATAGTCAAAGGAACAAAGGCACCTCAAGCTGCCGGTAAAATTCATAGTGATTTTGAAAGAGGTTTCATAAGAGCTGAAATTGTTGCTTATGATGACTTGATGAACTGTGGTTCATATACACTTGCCAAAGAAAAAGGATTAGTTAGATCCGAGGGAAAAGAATACGTTATGCAGGACGGAGACGTTACTTTGTTTAGATTTAATGTGTAAAATGTTTCAATAGTTGTTAGCCAAACGTTCAAAAAAGCGGTGCTTCCTTTTAATGAGGAGCCACCGCTTTTTATATATCTTGACATTACAAATTTTTTTCTATTTCTAGAATATTTCAGCTCCTAAATAAATTGACGCCATTTTTTGTTTGTTTCTCAACTTCTGCAGATATTTTATCAAGATAAATAAATATTTGTTTTGAAAGTCCCTCTGCAGAATTGTAATACTCTTGAGCCTTAGATGAATTTCCTTCTTTGACTGCATCAATCACTTTCTGTCCAAAATTATGAAAATCATTATGGACTACTCCTGCTTTTTTCCAATCTTCTACAATTGTTGGATGAGTTATATCCATTGCATGATAAAAATGTCCAAACGCACATTTTGTTCCATTCGTTTGTAGTGGATATACTCTCATTTCGTTAACTATTTGTTTTAAATTATTTATCCAATTAGTATGCGCTTCTTTTGCTTTAGATATATTATTTAAAAATTCCGTGTTATCAATTGCATTTGTACTACCATGCAAAGAATGCATCATATCTTTTACAACACTTGATAGCTCATCATCAACTACGGAAATTTTCTTAGCTTGTTCTGAGCTCATTATTGCATCCTGATGAATTTGCTGTGTCATTAGGTTAAGCTTTTCTGCATCACGGCTTGAAATGTCCATTGCTTGATTAATCTCATTAGCAGAAGTTTTAACTCCATTGATGGATTTATTAATTTCATTAACATCCTTTATTACCGTCTGAAGCATATCTACATTTTTTTCCATAGTATCGTTAATCATATCAATCTTCACGCTCATTTTTTGCGTTGATTGCAAGGTATTATCCATACTCTTTTTTCCTTCTAATGCAGCATCCTGAATGCTCTTTACAAAGAAATTCATTCCTTCAAGATTTTTCTTTGTGTCATCTGCAAGTTTTCGAATTTCATCGGCTACCACAGAAAAACCTCGTCCGCTTTCTCCTGCCCTAGCGGCTTCAATTGAAGCGTTTAAAGCAAGAAGGTTAGTTTGTTCCGCAATAGATGCTACTCCGCTTACAATATCATTTACTTTATTAGCCATTTCAACTAAATTACCAATCTGCTTACTCATAATATTGGAATCGTTTAATACATCTTCCTTTAAATCATTAACATCCTTGATTTGAATTAAACTACCATGATTACTTTGTACTAACACCTCAGAATCTTTAGCTAAATGATTAAGTGTTTCTGCAGCACTGGTTATTGTATCATTTACTTGTTCCATACTAGCTGTGGTTTGTTCAACAACCGCAAGGTTTGATTCACTAAGAGTAGCCATTTCTTCAGCAAAATCAATCAACTCATATGCAGTATGAGACATATTTACATCAAAATTGCTCATAGATGAAGTAATTTCCAACAGTTTCCTTGCTGAGTTTGCCAATTGTTTTTCATTAGAAAATAGCTTATCAAAATACTCAAGAACTGTTTTATGTATTGGATATTCAACACTTGGTTCTTGATTTTCTTTACCATCAAACCTGCTTTCAACATATTTTAAAATGCATTTTGCCTCGTTACATGGTTTTCTCTTAAAGATCTTCATAGTCTGACCTCCCTTTTTATTTATTATGTAATAAATCATTGTTTTAATCATTGTTATAAATCATTGCTATATAATATTATGACTTTTCATAATGTATTGCCTCTATAATATAATTATCAAACATTATATTGAAGTATCTCTGAATTATAGTCATACGTTATAAAAAGCGGTGCTTCCTTTAATGAGAGCTACCGCTTAGTAAATATCTAAAACTTCCTTCTATACATTACTCCTTATTGGCAATTACTTCATTTACTTCTTCGACTTCATCTATATGTAAAATTTCATTCAAATCAATTATCGAGAATAGCTTATCATCCTTCTTGCCAATGCCTTTAATATATTTCTTATTATTTACCTTTAATACTGCTTCAGAATTATCAATAGATTTCTCATCTAGATTTATTATCTCCAGAACATTATTAACCATAAAACCATAGAGCTGATTATCTTTTTCGGTAATAATAATCTTAGTTTTTTTAGTTATCTCTGAATCACCCATATTAAATCTTTTATTTAAATCAATTACAGGGACTACTCTTCCTCTTAAGTTGTATAGACCACTAATATAATCTGGCATTTGTGGAATAAGTGATACTTCGCTATATTTTTCTATTTTATAGACAATCGACGCTTCAACACTACATAATTCGTCGTTTAAACTAAATATTACAACTTTTGTATCTGACATTTCCTCAACCCCTCCCAATAAATGTTCATTGATCTCTGTTTATCTAAGATTTTTTATTCTAGAAATATACAAATACATAATAACATAATATAGATGCTTTTTAAAGGAGATTATTTTTGATATAATACTCTTTGTTATAACTAAAATGTACTTTTTTGCATAAATTATAACTAATTAGTTCATTATTATCAGCTTAATAATGAATAGGTCTATAAGTAATTTGTCAATAAGTAGTTTACTTATAGGTTGTTTGTTTTATTTTAATAACGAATAGATAGGACGTGTATTTTTTTATGGAAAGAAGCAGGATCGAACGTCTAAATGAATTAGCTAAAAAAGCGAAAGTGGATACGCTTACAAGTTCAGAAATAACTGAGAGAGATCAACTGAGGAAAGAATATATTGCTGCTTTCAAATCAAATCTTAAAGCGACATTAGATAATACTATAATAGTTGACAAAAATGGAAACAGAAGAAGCTTGAGAAAGGATAACTGATATGGCTAAAGCCTTTATTGTAAGAGGGAAAGAAAGCAGAACAGAATATGGACATCCTTGGGTCTTTAAGAGCGATATCTTACGTACTGATGGTGACATTGAACCTGGAGATATTGTCGATGTTTATAGCAGTAAAAACAAGTTTTTAGGAAGGGGATTTTTCAACCCACAATCTCAAATAACAATAAGAATGCTGACTTATGAACATGAAGAGATAAACTATGATTTTTTATATAAGAGAATAAATGATGCTTGGAATTACAGAAAGCAGGTTGCAGACGTAAATAGCTGCCGTGCCATTTACGCAGAATCTGATTTTTTGCCTGCACTAGTAGTTGATAAGTTCTCTGACATCTTGGTAGTTCAAACTCTTGCACTTGGAATGGATAAATTTAAGAATGATATTGTTAATATACTTGATGATATTATTAAACCTCGTGGTATTTATGAAAGAAATGATGTCCCTGTTAGGCAGCTTGAAGGCTTGGAAATGCAGAAAGGCTTCCTAAAAGGACCTTTTAATACCCTAGTTGAGATGACTGAAAATGGAGTTAAATTTTTAGTTGATGTTGAAAATGGTCAAAAAACAGGTTTCTTCCTTGATCAAAAAGAAAATAGGGCTGCTATTGCTCCCTTCGTAAAAAATGTAAAGGTTCTGGATTGCTTTACTCATACTGGATCATTTGCGCTTCATGCTGGGCTCTATGGAGCTAAAAGCGTTTTAGGAATTGATATTTCTGAACATGCTGTTAAATGTGCAGCAAAAAACGCTGAAATAAATGGATTGGATTCCAATGTCAAATTTCAAGTTGCAAATACCTTTGATATTTTACGTGAATATTATGATAATGGTGAACGATTCGACACTATAGTGCTTGATCCTCCCGCCTTCACAAAAACAAAAAACGCTGTACAAGGCGCAATTAGAGGTTACAAAGAGATAAACCTTCGAGCAATGAAGATTATTGAAAGCGGCGGCTATCTGATAACCTGCTCCTGTTCACAGCATGTTGACTCCGATTTATTTATGGATATCCTATATGATGCAGCTGCCGACGCAAAAAAGAAGGTACGTGTGGTTGAATATAGGGCTCAGGCAAAAGACCACCCTGTTTTACTGGCTGCGCCTGAAACAGAATACCTGAAATGTGCTATTTTACAGGTGGTATAGGATAGTAAAGTGAAAATAGTTCTTTGTCATGACACATTATTTCCAACACTACACACCAAGCATGTATAGTGTTGGAAATATGATATTGATTTATAGTTGTATTTTCTCTTTTGGAGCAAAGTTTTTATCCATTGTCCATGTTACAGCTGTTCCATTTTTTAGTCTGAAAACAGCTACCGCTTTATAGAAATCTTCAAAAACGCCATTTTCTTTCCAAGCTTTTAAAAATTTACGTGAAGGATGTTCTGAAATCTCATCTAATAGTTTGTTATCATCAATTAATTCCAACTCACCACTTATTCTTATCTGAACTCCATTACAACTAAAACATAGTTCTGCCTTATTATTTTCGGTTATTTGTTTATACACATCTTTCATTGTTGCTGTATGAAATAATATACCTGATTCATCTGCCCTATAAAGTAACATACCTCTTACTCGTGGTTGATTTCCTTCAACTGTTGCTAAGTGAAAAACCGGATTATTGTTTATAGCCTCAAAAATTTCATTCTTTGTCATATTGCTTCCTCCATTATTCTTAAGATTAATTGTATAGGATTGTAGAATAAAAGCCCATTTTCAACATAGGTATCTATTAACCAAATTTTATTATAAAAGGAGGATTTATTCTATGACCAAAAATGCATAATATATGTCAACTAACGCATTTATACATAGTAATTAATTTTAGCCAATATTAACAGAAGATTTTTCTCGATATTCTCTAGGCGTTATGCCAACCCATTTTTTAAATGCTTTTCTAAAAGCGCAGGGATCCGAAAAACCAAGAAGATATGTTATATCCTCCACTGTATAGTTTTCTCGTAGGTACTTCATTGCAAGTTGTTCTCTTGTTTCCTTTAGTAATTTGCTAAACTCAGTTCCTTCACTTTTTAAATATACTTGAAGTGTCCGGACGCTAATTGACAACTCTTTTGCAATAATCTTAATCAATAATTTTTCACTCTCCATATGTGATAGGATGAGCTTTTTAACCTTATAAGTTATACTATGTAAAGCATCAACTTCTGACAGAAATTCCTTAGCGTAACTTTCAAAATATTGAAGCAAGTTCTCATTTGGAAGAAGAACAGGAATGTCACTTACTGCTTTATCCATTATAATATAATTCTGATTTTGCCTAAATAAAACCGGAGCGCCAAATACATTCTTATATTCATCCATATACTCAGGTTCTGGGAAAGCCAATCCTACTTCAATGGGATTAATATTCTTTCCACTAAGAGTTCTACAAAGACAAATCATACTAGAAAGATAACCTTCATAACAATGACGAGAAATTATTGGAGCATTCTTTGGTACTGATAATAAAATGGTGGCTGAGTCAGCACTTATGCTAACATCCTCTCTAATTAAATTACCTATAATATTTGAGTATTTAGCAAATTTTCCAAGTGCTTCACCTAGAGTCTTACAATTCATCATCATATAGCCAAGAATTGACCAGTTACCAACTTCAACAAATTGTCCCATATGTAAGCCAAAGCATGGATCGTTGGTTACAATAGCTGCTTGCTCCTCTATTAAAATATACTTTTCAACTGATATTCTTTCATCAGGAGATGCCAGAATGCTTGAATCAATCCCTACTGACAATAAAAACTTATCTATATCCACTTTCAGCTCAATAAGATAGCGTACCAACTGTACCAAAATACCTACAGACACACTGAATGTGGATTCTACTGTCCCTTTAATCATAGATATAACCACCTTATAATAAAATTGATTAATAGCAAACTTTTTTCCTTTTGCCTTTTAACACATTACAAATGAGTTTTTTGGCTTTAATTCAAAAATTTACTTGGTGCAGGTAGTTTTTCTAATATCTGCTTTTCTAACTTATCAAGTACCTCATTTGCTATTTTTATATCTAAAGCTATATCTTTTTTAAATTTAGTAATAGCGGCTTCATCTTCTAGCATTTTGGCCTCATTAAATGGAAATTGCTTTTTGAGGCTTTCAATTTCTAACAACACTGCCTCTCTCTTTGCTCTCATAGAGAGAACTGTATTTTCAAGACCTATTTCAGTCTCATCATCATTTAATATGTCATCCTTGTATTCATTTATCACCTTGTTTTGTAATTTTCTAAGCTTGGTAATATCGCCTAACTCATAAGCTTTTTTTGTTGCCTTCCATATCCTTTTCTTATTTTTATCCGAACTATAACTTAATTCTGGATGAACATAGCTTGCAATAGAAAGATACAATTCTTTCAGTTCCTGCGAATTACGTATTGTAATATCGTTTTCATCACCTAGATTGTGTACATTATCAATTTCTTTTTTCATACTTTTAAGCATGCTATCATGCTTTTCAAATTCCTTCTCAAGTTGCCTATCAATCTGCTCTGTATCCATTGGGATTTGAAACTTTATGCAGGTTTGCATCATATCGAGTTTTAACTTGGTTCTCGCAACAGTTAATTCAAGCTTATGAAGTTCATATCGAGGTTCTCCGAGCTTTAAAACAAAGTCATTCTTCAGCAAAGGTGACTCATATATTTCCATATGATCCTTCTCAACTAATGCTTCAACAAGTAATTTTCTCTGTATTATATATTCTTGAAATAATTTATCCATACACTCACCTACCATAAATAAACTTCTTATTTGTATTTAATTAAATAATCAATATATACGACTTATATCTACTCAACATTTTCATATTGACTATTATATAGTTTATAATAAAAGCCACCCTTGTTCAACAGCTGTTCGTGACTTCCCTGCTCCACTATCTGGCCATTGTTCAGAACTAATATCAAGTCTGCTTCTCTAATAGTCGAAAGTCTATGTGCAATAATGAAGCTCGTTCTTCCTTCCATCATTTTGAGGAAAGCTTTCTGAATATTTAATTCCGTTCTGGTATCTACACTGCTGGTTGCTTCATCAAGTATAAGCATTGAAGGGTTTACCAACATAACTCTCGCAATTGTCAGTAGCTGTCTTTGCCCTTGAGATAGGTTACCTCCACCTTCAGTCAGCTCTGTAGCATAGCCCTTAGGAAGCCTTTTTATAAAGCTATGTGCATTCGCTGCTTTAGCTGCTTGCATTATTTCTTCATCAGACGCATCAGATTTTCCATAAGCAATGTTTTCCCTTATCGTACCCATAAAGAGCCACGTGTCCTGTAATACCATGCCAAAGGACTTTCTTAAGCTATCTTTTGTCAAATTTTTAATATCTCTATTATCTACATATATATTCCCACTATTCACGTCATAAAAACGCATAAGAAGGTTTACTAGGGTTGTTTTTCCAGCTCCAGTTGGCCCAACTATAGCTATTCTAGTTCCTTTTTTGACATTAAGACTAAAATTCTTAATTAACGGCTTTTCAAGTACATATGAGAAAGAAACATCATCAAAGCTAACATTCCCTTGTGAATTTTCTAATTCAATATCATCACTAGTTTGCTGCTTCTCAGTTTCACTATCAATTATAGCAAACACCCTTTGCGCAGAGGCTATTGCTGTTTGGAGTTGAGTAGTAACACTTGTAATGTTATTTATTGGTTGCGAAAAATATGTTGAATATGTCAAAAAGCTTGAAATATAACCTATGCTCAAGTGACCTGCTAATGAAGCAATACCGCCAGTCATTCCGAGTAGAATATACATAATATTATTTACCAAACGTGTTGAAGGGTTTACAAGTGAGGAATAGAACTGTGCCCACCTACCACTTCTATATAACCTGTTGTTTATTTCTTCAAACCTTTTCTGCGAACGTTCTTCATAGTTAAAGGCCTTTATAACATTCTGATTTCCTATAATTTCTTCTATATAGCCATTTAATTCACCATTTAGCTTTGATTGCTCTTTAAACATTTTTGACGATCTTTTTGTAATAAATGAGGCAATAATAAAAGTAATAGGAGTCATAACAATTACAACCAGCGTTATCACAGGGTTTAGCATGAACATAAACACTAATGAACCTACTATGGATATAATACCTGTAACAAATTGTGTAACTGATTGAAAAATGCCCTCAGATATGTTTTCAATATCATTTGTGAGTCTAGCCATTATGTCTCCGTGAGGGTTTTGATCAAAAAACTTTAATGGCATTTTTGAAATATGCTCAAATAAATCTTTTCTGAGTTTTTCCACAGTTCTATTTGACAATTTACTTGTGAGTACCTGCAAGCTCCATTGAAAGATGGCACTAATACAATATAAGCCAATTATAATAAAAACAAAATACTTCACTCTATCAAAATTTACATTGCCTTTATTTATAATATTGTCAACACCCTTTCCAATTATAAAAGGACCAACAATCATAAGAACATTACTTAAAACAGCACAAATCAGTGCTCCAAGTACATACATTTTATTCTTTATAATATATTTAAGAAGGCGCTTAATTACATGACTTTTCATTTATGTGCCTCCTTTACTTCCTCTTGGGAATTGTATATTTCCTGATATACTGAACAGTTTTCAAGCAAATAATCATTTTTACCCATACCAACTATTTCGCCATCATCTAGCACAACTATTAAATCTGCATTTTTCACTGTCGAAACTCTTTGAGTAACCATAATAACAGTTAATTGGCTTAAGTTCTCCGCAAGTTGTCTCCGAAATGCCGCATCAGTGGCATAATCCAAGGCACTCGTACTATCGTCGAGAATTAATATTTTTGGTTTTTTTACTAAGGCACGAGCAATTGAAAGTCTTTGCTTTTGACCACCTGAGAGATTTGCTCCCCCTTGTGAAACTATGGATGCAAATCGTTCTGGTTTCTTATTCTTTTGAAAAGAATAAGTGCAACTGAGGCTTCTGCTGTCGCCGTTAGGCTCAGCACAAGCCAAATTTTCTTTATCAATAAACTCATAGATTTGTGCTATTTTAGCAGCCAAGACGATATCCTCGGAGGTAGCATTTTCATTTCCCCATTTTAGGTTTTCCTCTATTGTTCCTGAAAATAAAATAGATTTCTGAGGAACCAAGCCAATTTTATTTCTCAAATCTTTCTGTTTCTGGGCTTTTACATCTATTCCATCTACATATACTGAGCCCTCTGTTGCATCATAAAATCGAGTAATTAGATTTATAAGTGTTGATTTACCTGAGCCAGTCGAACCGATAATTCCAACCATTTGACCTTTTTTAATCTCTAGTGAAATATTTTTCAGAGCATATTCAGATGCGCTATCGTAAGAGAAACTGACATTTTTAAATTCAACAATTGGTGTTTCAGATTTATCTACTTGATCATGCTTATCTACAATGCCGTTACCTGGAATGACCGCTTTGTGTACAGTGTGGCTTTTTGCAATAACCTCTTTGTCTACAATGTCGTTTTCTGGAATGGGCGCTTTCTCTACAATGTAGTTCTCTGGTGTGGCTGATTTATCTACAGTATCGTTCTCTGTAATAGCCATTTTGTCTACAATTGATGGTTCAAGCTCCAATATTTCATTTACTCTGTTGGCTGAAGCAGCTGCTTTTGTAAATGTTACTACTAAATTAGCAAAAACTATTAATGCTGATAGTATCATATTCACATAGTTTATATATGCAATTATTTCGCCTTGAGTCATACTACCATCATATACCTGTATTCCTCCAAACCAAAGTATCGCAGCAATTCCAATATTCACGATAACTGTTGTTGCAGGATTTAATAGTGCTGAAACCTTACCAACGATTATCGCTGTATCAGCATATTCCTTATTACTCTTTATAAAGCGTTCTCTCTCCTTGTCCAATCGTGCGAAAGCTCGAATAACTCTGACTCCTGATAAGTTTTCTCTTATTATTATTGAAAGTGTATCAAGCTTCTTTTGTACAGTTTTATAAAGTGGAATTGTCCTTGACATTATAAAATAAATGACTAAAGCAAAAAGAGGCATTGTGACCAATAATACCAGAGAAAGTTTTAAATTTATAACCATAGCCATAATCAGACCGCCAATGCATAAAAACGGAACACGAACAACAAGCCTTATCAGCATTGCAACAGCAAACTGCAGCTGGTTAACATCACTGGTTATTCTATTTATCAGTGATGGTGTACCTATTTTATCAATTTCATTTAATGAGAAACTTTGAACTTTTTTGAAAAGTAAGTTTCTCATTGTGGTTCCAAAGCCCTGAGATGCAATTGAAGCATAGTATTGACAAACATACGCTGAGCCTGCGCCTATTATTGCTATGCCAATCATTATTCCACCCATCATATAGATATAGGATGGATTATTTGCCTTTACTCCATTATCAATTAACTTTGCCATTAGTAGTGGTATTAGCAGCTCTAGTATTGCCTCAAACAGTTTGAAAGCTGGCCCTAGAGTGACTTGTTTTAAGTATGGTTTTAAGTATTTTACTAGCTTGAACAAAGAATTAATGCCTCCTGTATTCCATATATATGCTGCATAGAATATTATAACAAAAAACGTGATGGTACTACTGATACATCTGCTCTAATATTTCAATTCCGGTTTGAGTCCTAAAGTATTTGCTTCTAATGCTAGCTACTGATACCTTGTCTAATTCATCCTCATATATATTTACTAGAAAATCTGCTTCTACAAGTATTTGAAAGTCTTTACCATCAATTTTATTATAGCTATGGTGATGTCCAATTATGTAGCAAACTCTTTCTACTATATCATTATCAATATTATATTTTTCCATAATCTGTTTTGCTATAGCAGGTCCCTCCTTCTCTTGATAAGGCCCTGCCGAAGAATTATACTTTCTTTCAGCTTCCTTAATTCCTATATCATGAAGTATACCTGATAAGTTTATTATCATTTGCTCTCTTTCATTTAATTGCTCCAAGCTACTAATGGTCGAACAAAAGCAATACACCTTGATAGCGTGATTTATCCGCCTAACATCATTATTAAAATAATTAATCATTTCCTTTACTATTTTTTCATGCATTATTTCAAGTCCTTTCATACTACTAAATTTACCTTGCAGCGAATATATCAGTCATCCTAAGTGCTACAGTTATTTACTGCCTATCAATTATATTTCATAATGCCATTAATAACAACAAAAAAAGAGCACATCTTCAAGATTGCTCCTTTCAAAATTAATATGAATTTACAAAGCCCTCTTTAATTATTTTTTTAGCTAGTAAAATTCCATCCAACCACCAATATAATTACTGCTAAAAGCATAATAAGGATTCCAAAAGTTTTACGTTTCATAATTAATAAGCCTCCACAATTAATCATTAGTACTAAATAATTAAATAAATACTAATTTTCACTCATTAATAGTCTAAAAACAAACTATTGCAAAAAAGAATTTAATGTACTTATTATACCATGATAATTGTGTATTTTTTGTGAACAAATGTAAAGAATAATCAAATTATAGTAAAGGTGATAACAATCTGAATACATCCTCTTGTATCTTTGAAAAAGTACTTCTACTTTTAAACTTTTCTTCTGTTATTAAGGTACACAATTCTAAATCGTCATTAAATATTTTAGCGCACCTTTGTGAAATTTCTTTTCCATACATGAAAGCATCAATTTCAAAATTCAATGAAAAGCTTCTCATATCAATATTAGCTGTTCCAATAGCGCAGCAGGTATCATCAACTACCATCATTTTAGCATGCAAAAAACCCGGATACAAATATGTCTTTATTCCATAACCAATTACATCTGCTACAAAAGACATTGTAACCTTGTATACAAATGGTTTATCTGGTACTGCTGGAATTTGAATAATTACCTCAACACCTGACATTGCCGCATTTTGGAGAGCCTCTAAAAATGAGCTATCTGGTACAAAATAGGGTGTCTGAATAAATATGCTTTTTTTAGCTAAACTAATCATTTTAATTAAACCCCTCTTTATTTCTTCCCCACTTGTATCCGGTCCACTCGATACTATTTGAGTTCCTGTACTTCCCTTATTCAGTTTATCAATTGGCATAAAATATTTTTCAATATCATTAATTTGTACGTCATTCTTTGAGGCATAAACCCAATCTTCAATAAACCGTAGCTGCAACGAGTGTACACTGCTTCCAATGATTTTCAGATGTGTATCTCTCCACGGAGTTATTCTCTTATGAAGTCCTAGATATTCATCACCTATATTAATACCACCTACATAACCAATTTTTCCATCAATAACTACAATTTTGCGGTGATTTCGAAAGTTTGCTTTTAAATAATTACCAATGCCATTAGTCAAAAAGCTTGATACTTCGCCACCATTGTCAATAATTGACTTACATGCTTTATACGGATTGAATAGACTTGCTCCATGATCAATTAAAACCCTAACCTCCAAACCGTCCTTAGCCTTTTGGGCTAAAGCATTAATTATTTTTTTCCCAATATAATCATTTTGAACAATAAAATATAGAATATGAATTGACGATTTAGCAGCTTCAATATCTTCTAGAAGTTCTCGATATTTATCCTCAGCACTTGTAAAAATTATTACTTGATTGTCATTTGAAAATGGGCTTTGAGAGGTGTTTATATTTAATTTAATTAGTTGTTTTATATCATTATTGTACGGTTCATTAAAAACAGACTCATCATAATATACGTATTCTAATGATTTGTATATTGCTTGACAGTATTTTCTATCTTTATCACATTTTATATGGAATTTTTTCTTTTTAAAGCGAAATGCTCTTCCGAATATTAGGTATAATATAAAACCAACTACAGGAAATAGAGATAGAATCATAACCCAACTCAAGGCTTGAACTGGCTTTTTTCTCTCAAAGAAAACGGCAGTGATAATGAATATGATATTAATTATAATAATTACTGTTGAAATAATTGAATATATATTATTTTGCATGTGTCACTCCATTTTAGATTATTTACTTTAAATATTTTAAATAATCTAGTTTATTATATTCCTTTCCAAGATGCTCCTTTATGTATGCTTTGGAAATTACACTCAACTCTTTAATTGAATCCTCTGAAAGTGAGAAATTATAAAGCTTTTGAGGATTTATACAAATTATGTATTTGAGAGCCTTGACCGTTCCAGTTAAAAGGGGAATTACTCTCCCTCTTGGATTGACGCATTTATTACATACTATTCCAGAACTATCTAAGTCAAAATACATATTCTCATCGTCAGTATTATCGCAGATTAAACAACTAATTACATGGGGTTCATAGCCTAGCAATGACATGAAACGGAGCTCGAAAACTCTAGTTATTAAATCTAGTGAATGGTCTGTTTTGGCAATAACATAAAACGTGTTTAACAAAAGTTGAAGGATACTTTCAGCGGGTTCTCCCTCTTGTATATTATCGGTAATTAATTCTAATATGTGAGAACAGTACGTAAGTTTTACAATGTCATTTCTGATTTCATAATTTGGCTCAATAACCTCACAGCTAGACATATTGTAAAGTTCCTTGCCTTTAAAAAGCATATACTCACTAAAACAAAGCAGCTGAGTACCAGAACTTAATGAATTTTTCGCTCGTCTGGCATTCTTAGCTGCTATAGATATCTTGCCTTCTTCACCAGTCAAAACTGTAATAATCTTATCTGCTTCACCAGTATTGACTTCTCTTATAACTATTCCCTTATAGTTCACATAACCCATTATAACCACCATATCCCCAAAACTAAAGAAAACTTGGCTTGTGCCGAGCCGTAGGCAAAGACAGAAGCCTAGTTGCACTTATACATGTAAAGTGTAAAGAAAACTGGCTTGTACCAGCCATATGCCTGATACAAGCCTTAGTTGCACTTATACTTTTTCCACGACTAAACTGATATTTCTTCTTGGACGGCTTCCTCTGTTTTTTCTGATTTATATTTATCCTCAATTTCCTTCATTAACACATAAGAATCAATACTACCAGTTGATTTAAAAACATTCCATACGAAATCCACTAGCATAATATCAGCCCCCTTGGCTTTATTTGATTATATATATTTTCCCTCAAAGAAGCCAAGAGTATACAGAAAAATAAAACTAGTATTTTACATTTGTAGAATAACTTATTTCAACTATTATGATTATTTTACAGTTCATAAAAATATATTAAAATTTTAATGTGTATTAGTATTATTTTTGTAACCAAGATTTTTTAGCATATTATCATTATTACGCCAATCTGGTTTTATCTTAACCCAAAGTTCCAAAAAGACCTTTGTATCTAAAAGTCTCTCAATTTCAAATCTTGCAGCACTTCCAATTTTTTTTAGCATAGCCCCTTGTTTTCCAATAATTATGCCCTTGTGAGAATTCTTTTCACAAAAAATAGTTGCTTGAATGCTAATAAGCCCATCTGCTCTCTCTTTAAAGGACGTAACCTCAACGCCAACCCCATGTGGTACTTCGTCATCAAGATTCAATAACACCTTTTCTCTTATCATCTCTGCGGCGATTACTTTTTCTGGTTGGTCAGTCAATGTATCATCAGGGAAAAACTTTTCTCCTTCAGGTATATATTTAAGTGCCTCTTTTAAGATGATATCCATACCATCTTTTTTTAATGCTGACACAGGAATTATAGCTTTAAAGTCCATCATTTCGCTGTATCTAGCTATAATAGAAAATAGCTTTTCCTTGTCAACAACATCTACCTTATTCAATATAAGAAACACTGGTGTCTTCACTTGTTTTAGCTGTTCAATAATACTTATGTCTAAGCTTTCAGCTTGAGACGTGGCTTCCACTATGAAAAGAATTAAGTCAACTTCTTTAATTGTTTCGGAAGCAACATTTACCATGTACTCTCCCAGCTTTGTCTTAGGCTTATGAATACCAGGTGTGTCAATAAGTACAAGCTGACACTCATCATTTGTTATTACGGCTTTTATAGTATTTCTTGTTGTCTGCGGTTTATTCGACATTATTGCTATTTTTTCACCGGTCAGAGCATTCAAAAGAGTAGATTTTCCAACATTTGGTTTGCCTATTACTGATACAAATCCTGATTTATATGACATTATTATTTATCCTCCGTAAATTTATTATTTAACTTTTACACTTATAATCATTTACTGCTCGCAGAACTGGTATATGTATCCCCTGAGAATGCTTAGAAAAATTATTTGAAATTTGTAAAGCTCATCACAGAATTTTTGCCGTCGCGCAAACTCGCCATCCGTGGCTCGGGTTGACGCTCAAAATGGCATCCTACCATTTTGACGGCAAAAATTCTGTTCTATCGCTAACAAATTCAACAAATAATTTTGATGCGCCTCCCATCTGATACATATACCAGTCCTGCTTAGATTAGTAAAATTCAACTGTGAAAATTGTATTTTACTATTAAAAACTTCTAAACGCGTTGGGTAGTATATCTCCAAAGCGAATTGTCTTGTAATCACCATTTTTCTTAGTGCATATTAGCTCCATATCATCGTGTGCAAATTCAGCCATTACCTGTCTACAAATACCACATGGATAAATGTAATCTTCATCATCACTAACAATAGCTATTTTCTCAATATTAATCTTACCTTCCTCAGAAACAGCCTTCCATATAGCTGTTCTTTCAGCGCAATTAGTGGCACCAAATGAGGCTATCTCAATATTACAGCCTGTGTATACATTCCCGCTCTTAGTCAAAAGGGCAGCACCCACTCTAAACTTAGAGTACGGAACGTAAGCTTTTTGCATGGCCTTTTGTGCACAATCGATAAGTTGCTTATCTGTCATTTATTTTATGCCTCCATTATAAGCTTAATTAGCTCAATACATATTTTTTACTTTAATAAAAAGCATCTATATCCAGGGTCGTAGCGTTGCTTATCTGCCGCATAATGAGGGAGTATTTGCTGCGGTCGACATCGGATAAAACATAGCACTTGGCTTCAAGTGGAGTTTTTACTCCATCAAACGCCTTAGACATCGGATAAGTAACTATTTTAGTAATACAGTTACTTTATGTATAAGCTTGTCAAATAGAATAGTAGCTCCAATAATTATGCTAAAGAAAGCAGATACAAAAACAGCTGCGGCTGCTACATCCTTAATAATTTTAGCTCTAGGGTGATATACATCAACTATTATGTCAACCATAACCTCCATAGCGGTATTTATAAGTTCACAACAAATTACCATTGCTATAGTTAAGCATAGAATCGCCAGTTCTGTTTTGCTGACTTCTAGCCATAAAGCAAGCAATATGACAAAAGCAGCAGTAGCAAGATGTATCTTCATATTTCTTTCTTTTATAAAAGTATAACATACTCCATGGAAGGCATTCTTAAAACTCTCAATAATATTTTTGTTTTTCACGCTAACCTCCAAGACCTCTATAGCCGCGAGCAAAGTTAAAACCGCATTATTGTCTGGTCAATCCCATTTCTATTAAAACATCTTCCTGCTTTTTGAACATGACCTTTTCTTCAGCTTCTATCATATGGTCATATCCCAACAGATGGAAACAGGAATGAGCTGTCAAAAAAGCTATCTCTCTCTCAAAACTATGTCCATACTCAATTGACTGTCTTTTTGCAGTTTCAGCGGAAATAATAATATCACCTAACATTAATTCATCAAAATCCATATCATAATCGCCTTCATCTGAAATTAATTCACCATTCTCAAATTCAACCATTGGAAAGGACAAAACATCAGTTGATTTATCAATATCCCTATGTTCTTTATTAATGGCTCTAATTTCTTCATCATCCACAATTATTACACTTACTTCATAGTCTTTATCAAGCTTCTCTGATTTGATACACAAGTCAATTGTCTTCTTAATGATTATATTAATATTTTCATCAATTGATACCTTATCCTGTTCATTTTCGATTATTATCAACTTTTGCTCCTCCATCTTTCCTGTATTCATCAGAATTTTCTATATTAGCCTGTTCTATATTATACTCTCCCTTTTCTTCAATAAAAATATCTTTTTTTAAAGATTCGTTTATTTCAGGGTATTGCTCACGTGCATGGAAATAGCCACTTAATACTCGCATAAAGGAATTGGCTATTGTATCTAAATCAGCCAGAGTAAGTTGACATTTGTCAAGTTGCCCATCATCTAGCTTGTCCTTTATAATTTTTCTAATTAAGGCCTGTATTTTATCCTCTGTTTTCTCTGCCATAGACCTAACTGCTGCCTCAACTGAATCTGCAAGCATGACAATAGCAGCCTCCTTAGTCTGTGGCTTCGGTCCTTCATACCTAAAACTTTCTTGCTTTACTTCCTCACTATTATCTAATTTCAAAGCTTTGTGATAAAAATATGCTACAAGCGTTGTCCCATGATGTTGCTTAATAATATCTTTGATTACTAGAGGTATCTTATATTTTGTTGCTATCTCTACTCCATCATTTGTATGTGATGTAATTACAACCGTACTTAGATTTGGTGTCATTCTGTCATGCGGATTTTCAGATAACTGGTTTTCTTTAAATAGGTCCGGCCTTTTAAGCTTGCCCACATCATGAAAATAAGCTCCTGCCCTAGCCAGGAGCGCGTTTCCTCCTAAATCCTCAGTAGCTATTTCAGCTAGGTTTCCCACCATCAGACTATGATGATATGTACCCGGTGCTTCAATAAGTAACTTTTTAAGTAAAGGGTGATTTGGGTTGGATATTTCAAGAAGCTTAAGTGGAGTTACTATGCTAAATACACTCTCGAAAAATGGAAGCAAACCTATAGTTAAAACCATAGATACTATTCCATTAAGAAATACTACAGCACTTTCGGTTAGTATTGTCTTTAAATCACTTTTATCAATGAAATTGAAGAAGACTATAAAAATAGCATTAATAAAACCGAGCAAAACACCATTCATGGAAAGTCTACTGCGCTGATATGCTTTTGTAACCAAAAATGCAGATATAACACCACAAATAAGTCCTATATATAAAAATTTATAGTCACCTCTGAGCATCAAAGAAATACTAACCGTCAGAGCACAGTTAATAACTACAGCCAGTTCAAAATTTAATAATATGGAAATTAACATGGTCCCAACAAAAATCGGAATTAGCAAACCACCATAATATAGAAACAGATATCTAGCCAAAATTAAGATTATTATACATATAATGCAAAGTAATAATAATTCTTTTCTACTTTTGTATATTTTTTCATTATATTTTTTTAAAAATATAGCAATTATTCCAACAAGAAAAAGAAGTGTAGCCAAAATACCCAAAGAAAATAAGTAATCGTACTTTCCATTTATCTCTAATAAATTGAGTTCCTCAAGCATCTTAAGCTTGTCCGTAGTAACTATATCTCCAAAGCTTATAATCCTAGACCCTTTTTTGATTTTAACAATATTGGCATTATCATTGTAGGCTTCCTCTTTTTTCTTGGCTGTAGCCTCAGCATCAACTATCCGATTTGGCTTAAGGATGCTTTTAGCTAGCTCTCCACCAATGTTTTTTAATTCTTTACTCAAACCCTGTACATTTTGATAACTATTCTGTATTTTTTGTATATATATTTCAAGATTGCTCTCTGTAACCTCCTCAGACATAGACTGTGAAATAATCTGATTGGTTAGCTTCCCGAAGGTTTCAAACTCAATATCAGTTACCTTTGAAACGAGGTAATTAATTTGCACCTGGGATAGAGGTATGGAAAGTTTACTTAATTCCTCTGCCAAACTCATTACTGCTATTTCCTGTGACTCTTTAAGGTATTGAGCATAGCTTGGGTTTTCTGGTGATAATCCAAGCTCCTTCATCCTTTTTTCTATACTTGCCCTAGCAGTAGTTACAGCTTTCAAAAAGTCATCTTTATTATAAATAACCTGTACAAAGGCATTTGTATCTTGTTTTGTTACTGGTTCGACATTTTCAACAGCTGAAACCTTATTTTCTTCCGTTAGAACTTCATTAATCAAATCTCTAGGTGCAGTGATATCATAAGTTGAGACATCACCAGCATTTAGTTTATATTTTACAGGTTGTGCCCCTGTTTCAATAATAACGAAAGCAATTATAACAGTAATTATTACTAAAAAAGCACGCTGAACTGTAAAGTTACGAGTAATTTTCTTTATTTTACTACTATTTTTCCTAACTTTTTTCATTGGCTCCCCCCAAGTAAAACTTCCTATAAACAGATTTCTTGGCTTCAGGTGGTACTCTGTTTGTCCCGTGCTAAGCCCCGCTAATACTCATATCTTCATATAAGCGGCGCTAAGCACCCGATAACGATTTCTAAGGTTTATCGGGAGTCCCGCTGAATCTAAGAACTCTGTTTATCATATGCCATTATGATTTTTTGAACTAGTTCATGTCTAACTACATCTTTTTCGGAAAGGTATACAAACTCAATTCCATCGATACCTTTCAGAATATTAGTTACATCCTTTAATCCTGATCTCTTATCACCTGGTAAGTCTATCTGAGTGATATCTCCAGTTATGACAGCCTTTGAGTTAAATCCAATTCTTGTTAAAAACATCTTCATTTGCTCAGGGGAAGTATTCTGGGCTTCATCTAAAATAATGAAAGAGTTGTCTAAAGTTCTTCCTCTCATATAAGCAAGAGGTGCTATCTCTATCATCCCTTTTTCAAGATATCTCATATATAGGTCTGCTCCCATAATTTCATAAAGTCCATCATACAGTGGTCTTAAATATGGGTCAACCTTGTTTTGCAAATCTCCAGGTAGAAATCCTAACTTTTCACCTGCTTCAACAGCTGGTCTTGTGAGAACGATTCTATCAACCTCTTTATTTCTAAAGGCTGTAACTGCCATAGCAACAGCCAGGAAAGTCTTGCCTGTACCAGCCGGGCCTATTCCAAAAACTATATCATTCTTTTTCATAGCATCAACATATAGCTTTTGTCCATGAGTCTTATTCTTAATTTGTTTCCCTTTTGCTGTAAGACATACGTAATCAGTTAATATCTCATCAGCCTTTTCTATTTGTTTTTCATTAGTAAGACTCACTAAATATAGGACATTTTGTCTTGTAATTGCCTCTCCCTGTCTTGCAATATCTAAAAGCTTGGAAACAATTGTTTCTGCTTTTTTTACATTATCAGTTTCTCCACTAATTGCTATCGATGTACCTCTGGTCAAAACCTTTACATTAAAAGCTTCCTCTATAATTTTGATGTTTTCATCATAGTTTCCAAAAATATTCATAGCATACTCAATACTATAAAAATCGATATTCTTTTCTATTTTTTCTGTCAAGTATTACCTGCCTCCAATCTCTTGTGTAACACCGATGTCCTCGATACACTCTATTAATGCCTTTGCTATTTTTACACCGTTATCGTACTGTACAATAGAAACACCAGTTTTTAATACCTCTGTATTTTTGGGTATTTGCTCCTGAGCTAATGCCACAGCCTTCTCTGAAGCATTTTTTTCCGCTGTTTCAAGATCAATTTCATTACTCTCTAATTCATACTCATAATACTGGTCTACAATAATTTCAAAAGGTAAAGCTAAATTTTCACCAATACATAGCTTTTTTTTAATTTCCACGTGTTCAGAATTATTATATGGAATTTTGGTATGAAATAATTTGATTTTTTTTGTAAAAAGAACAAAAGAATACATTTCTTTTTTCAAACCAGTTCTTTTAGCCTTCACAAGTTTTTGCTCCACCTTACAACTTGCTTCATACCAAGTTCTCGCTTTAACAATGCCCATAGAATGAACCATTAAAGGCATAGTATCAGGTATTTTAGTGTTTTCAATTTTTCCTGTAATTAGCAGCTGGCCTTTTGTAACTGTATCGCCTACTTTGACCATTTCAATTCCTTCTTTTGCTACTATGGAAGATATTACACCTTCCTTTATAGCAACTAAATCGCAAGGTACATTTCTATTAATCAAGTCGGGCGGTTTAACTCTTTCGTTAACAATTACCTGAACCTTTGTTCCATGAAGAGAAATACTTATTCTCGCCAGTTCATTTATCTCAAGCATCATGTTACCAACTACATCATTAGGATCAATACTATATTTCAAAGCACCAACTTTAATACCATTCTCACTTAACTTCTCCATTATAACTTCTGTTGAAACCTTGTTATTTCCAGCAATTGACACATCCCATACAAAAGATGATATTAGGAAAAATACTATGACACAAATAGCACAACCAAAAGCAAATGCTTTTCGGCTCTTATATCTATATATTATAAAAGGCAGTCCCTTTTTTTTAAGGATATGTACTCGGCATTTTGTCCTCTTTGCAATGGGTCTAAGCATTCTAAAATCTTTTATGCTCATCATCATTATAACTTTGCTGTTCTTTTGCCATTTAACATTCCATAATCTTAGCTGCCTATGCGAACATATATTTATAAATTTTTCCAAAAAATATCCTTCAACAATAATAATAACATATCCTCTAATATAATTCCATAACCTCAAAATTAACATTTTAACCTCCATGTTTTTATGTATACCAATTGGACTTTTTTAATAGTGCCAATTTAGTTCTTTTGAAAAACATAAAAACCATTACTCTAAGAATTCTAACGACAAAATATTACCATAAATCATTATGTTCTCAGCTGTTATCTCCTTAATGTAGATTTCTATCCCTTTTACTTTAATAATCCCAGATGTAGTATTAACACGAATAACATCTTTATCATACTCTAAAATACCTTTGTAGTTTTCAATAATTAGGTCTCCATTGCCTAACATTGTCAATTTGGGCATATTTAAGACTATTTCCTTAGGCAGTTCGAGCATCTCAGTAAACTTTTCTCTTAACTTCTGCTTGGGAGCAGCTTTTATATTTTTCTTATTACTCTGCTCCTGTTTACTCTTACTAATCCTGTCTATTTTTTTCACCATATTTAAACCTCTAATCTCACTAATTTGCCAAAGTTTCTACATCACCAATTTCATACCCATTTGCTATTACTCCTTTTATAATCATATCCAAGGCATCAGCGTTATCCTTTGATACTGCGTGCAGCAACATAATCTCCCCATTATGTAAATTTTTCATAACCATTTTAAAAGCATATTCTGGGCCCCTTATCTTGTCTCTATGCCAATCATCATATGCAAAGCTCCAGAAAAGATTGCAGTAGCCCAGCTTACTCGTAATACTAAGGCTTCTCTCGCTATATTCACCCTTTGGAGGTCTAAGGAACTTCATTTTTGCACCAAATTTTTCTGTAAAAGCTCTCTCTAATCCCAAAACTTCCTCCTCAATCTCTGAGTCACTCTTTTCAGGTAGGCTTGGGTGATGAATTGTATGATTTCCAACTGTATGCCCTTCTTCTACCATTCTTCTTACTAAATCCTGATGCTCCTTTAGATATGGTCCTGTTATAAAAAATGCTGCTTTAACATTATTATCCCTAAGGGTATCAAGTATTTTAGATGTATATCCGTTTTCATAGCCTTCATCGAAAGTTAAGTATATTGTTTTTTTATTAACATCACCAAGATACTTTCCACCATATTTTTTCAGTATTTCAGGTGCACCAGGGTCAGCCTTTGGCATTTGATTATTAGGCTGTCTCAGTAGGCCCCAACACCTCTTCTGCTCGTATGGAAACACACTTTGTTGTGAAGTATCACTATTAGAGGACATTTCTTCTATTAACCTTCCTGTAAGCTCTGTTGAATAATCAATATTCCTACTGCTGGCACTAAAAACTCCACCCAGATCAGTAAGATTGGAATTCATAAAAGAATTATCCTTTCGAGTGACAATTACATCTGCAACAAGAGCTAAAAGTATTAGTAGAATAAATATGGTAATTACTTTCTTTATTTTCAATTTAGCTACCCCCATTATCTAGTTATTTAGGGAATCTTTTTTAGTTCTTCTATATATATTTATATAAAGTTTATTAACATTTGAGAACAACAAAAAAACCTTATAATGTGTTAAGCAACACATTACAAGGCCTACAACAAAATCTATAAAATACATTAACAGGATAACCTTACTAGCTCAAATCATTAGTAGTTCAATATTAGTATATTACAGTTGATAATCTGAATAACTACTTACTTTCAACTGTAGTTAGTTTATTTGTTTTAATTTGTTCCTCACTTATTTTCGGGATTTCAATATTATCTGACTTTTCAACCTTAACATCAATAAATACCCTAATTTTCTCTAAAGAACCCCCAATCATATTCAAAGCATTTACTGCATTATCAGGGTCTACTATAGCTTTTATTTGATATGTTGGTGTAACATGTTTTCCATTGACCATAATGTAGTTTCCAGCAACTCTGACCTCACTGGTATCAATTATTCTTTGATCATTTATTGCCAAAGCCTGAGCATCAGTTGCTCTCAATTCGTTAAGAATTTGTAAAAGGTCATCGTCCTCTACGTTTAATGAATCCTCTTTTGCAAAGGTTACTATTACACCCTTGCCCTTTACATCTGTTAGCCCAGCCACCGTTCTCAGCTTTTGGATTTCATCAGATAACAGTTTCATATTTTCATCTGAATTACCTCTTGCATTCTCAAATTTGCTCACTTGATTTTGTAATTCACTGAGCTTAGTCTTTAAGTTCTCATTGTTTTTTTGTTCATTAAGAATTTTTACAATTAAGTCATCCTTTTTTTGACTTTCTAAATTTATAACCTTTGAATTATTTCTAATGCTTTGGAATTGCCAGGAAAGGGCAAGCCCAAGTATTATACATACAATGGATATAGATATATTTCTACTTATCTTTTTTGCTTTCATCATCTTTTACCTCCAATCTAGAAATCAAGCCATTTATATCATTTGAAAATTTCGGTATTACGATATCCTTCTTTTGCGTTAATGTTACACGTTTCTTCAGTTCTATCATATCTTGTATTACAATGCTATTCTCCATAGCAGTATACAGTAAATTTGAATCTCCAATAGCCTTTATTTCATAAGGTACAGCATATCTATTGTTATTTATTTTTATTGTAGGTCCTGCGCATATCTGTTCACTTGTAGAAATAATTCTTTCATCATTAATCGAGATTGCAAGGGCTCCTGCAAGTCTGAGCTCATTTAAAACATTTAAAATATCTAAATCATGAATAATATAATCCATTACATCTTCTGAATCAGGTGTCTCTGCATCATTTAATGTAATTATTATTCCTTCTCCACTCACATCAGTTAACCCAGAGATAAGTTTTAAATATTCTAGCTCATTTTTTGAAATAGCATTTACCTCATTAGCAGGAGAAGCTAAAAATGCTTCTTTATCATTCTCCAGCTTTGTTATCTGAGACTTATAATCTTCTCCAGTTTTGATTTTGGCATCCAATTGGCTCTTAAGCCTATCTATATCCAATGTCTCAGCCGATTCTCGTTGCACACCAACTGTACTCCTAATCTGGATGGTGACTAGAGTTCCAAGCAATGCAAATATTATTAATAATATAAAGGATTTATCTTTAAATTTCATTGTCTCCTCTTAACTACATTAGATATCTAAATAAGATATACAAAAAATTTTTAATTAAACTTACAATCAAACATATATTAAACAATAAAACATATATTAAACATACAATTACAATTCTACTGTCAATAATGATTTTAATCAAGCAGAAACTATTTTTTCCTAATCTTTCTTTTTACCATTGACAAAAATATAAAGTGTATTGTATACTAATATTCGTCTTAGGAGAGTAGCGCAATTGGTAGAGTAGCGGTCTCCAAAACCGTCGGTTGCAGGTTCGAGTCCTGTCTCTCCTGCCAGTAAAATAGCCACTTATGAGGTTTCTTGTAAGTGGCTATACTTATGAAAAGCGGAATTTTAGCGGAATACTATTTTTTATCGGATTCACGGTTTTCAATAATGCGTTTAGCCTCTTCTGGTATTGGGGAAACCATGCAGCCAATATTGATCGGAGGTAGTTTTTTTTATTGCCTCATCTAGTTGCTCTTCAGTGTAAATACCATACTTGGCAAGTGCATCCCAAGCTTTTTGGACTCTAATTTTGATTTTTTCCTCTGTTCTTAATTTTTTTACCAATTATTTTACCTTTTCCTTTAACAAAATTTTATTACCCTAATATAGGTAATAATGAGAATATGTTATAAAAAGGAGTTAACAATAAATCTTGCTTCAAGACTATATTGATTCAAGATCCTTTTTGCAAAACTGTAAGTTTTCATTAAATCACCTGGAACAGTTGTGTTATTTAATTTATTTTCAAAAACTCTTAAGATTTATATGTATTCCTCCTAAAATTTAACATTAAACAATTACTCAGCGAAAATTTCCGCTGAGTAATTGCTTAATGTTTTCAAGCTGTTCTAATTTCTTTTATATCTTCATCCTCTTGTTCTTCTATTCCTTCTAAATCATTAATGCTATTCTTTTCGGCATAGTCTTGTTCAATTATTTCTGTTAAATCTTCAATGCCTTTCTTTGCCGCATGAACGTAATCATCAATCATTTCTGCATAAGTTCCGTATCTTGAAAACTCCCACAGAATACCTAATTCATCTTTCTCTTTTTTATTTTCATATTTTGAAAAATATTCATCTGTAATTTCCTGTAGTAAGATACAAGCTTTCTTTAAATTTTCTTTAATAGGCCATATTTCATCACTTAAAGTTATTAATGCCTTAGTTAATTCTTGTTCCTTAGTTTGCATATTCATAAGCTCCTTTCGTATTCGGATATTGATAACTTTCCCAAATATGGTATCGCTTATGCATTTTTATCATTGCCAAAAGTCTATTCTACATACACATCTTATCTTATTCCAGTATATCGTAAAATCTTTTTTAAGTGTTTTTATCTTTGTAGGTGTAAAGTTATACCCTTACAAATAAAAAAGCTCCTAAATGAATTTTAGAAGCCATCAAAATTCTTGTATTATTTTTTTATATTAGTAATTAATTTTTATTTTTTTGTAACCCTTTTGCAAAAGCCAATAACATTATTAAATTGTCCTGCGTCAGACCTTCCAGTATCGCTATAATATCCGATTCTACTGTTGTTTTGTCTGAATCACTTATATAATTTTCTCTTTCGTGTGCGTCAATTTCTATTTGCTTTAATTCGTCTACCTTGCTCTTTGCTGCATGGACATAATCAAAAATCATTTCAGAATAAATTCTATACCTTGGAAATTCCCATGACATGAACGTTCTATCTTCTTCTTTGTCTCTATCATATTTTAAAAAATATTCGTCTGTGATTTCCTGTATTAATATCATTGACTTTTCTAATTTGTCTTGAATCTCCCATACTTCATCACTTAAAGTTTTTACTGCCTGTTCTATGTTATATTCTTTATTTTGCATACACATAAGCCCCCTCAAATTTTAGTTAAATACTTTACTATCCCAGGTATGCCCTGCTTATGCTTTCGTGTATTTATAATGCAATCTTTTGTGTGAGCTTTGGCTCTTAATTGTAAATTGTGCATTGTTTGGGTAATCCAGTTACATACCACGTATTAGGTTGACAAATTTCCATGTTTTTCTCCTCTTGTTTAACTACGTACTTTGACTACTTTACAAATTAATAATTTTTCGCCTTTTCATTGCTATTATGCTTTTATAAGGTGGTTGTTCTATTAGTTCGATTGATACTCAAACTAAAATCTATATTCTAACTTTTAATAATCGTGCTGCTATTTCCAAACCGTCATTAAACCCTTGCCTATACATTTCCTTCTGTTCAATAACACTGGACTGAATTGTGGCACTTTCATGCTCCATCATTAAGTTATACAATTCATGCTGTTTGTCCTCAGAAACTAAGCCTTTTATTTTTTCTTCTACCTCACAAACTTTGTCTGTGAGGTTATCATATTTTTTATTACGGAAATCAGCTTGAGAGGCCTCTTCTGCTCTCATTTCGATAATAGATCTTTTAAGTAACATAGTATCTCTCCTTTCAAATTGTTATTGAAAGAAGTTACCTACCATGATATGATAGATTTCAAAGAAGGTAACTTCTAAGGGAATAAAGTAGTCTGTAACTTTGCACGGTGGCAGCTACTTTATTTTTTTATTTCATTGCTTAGGCCTTGCAATTCCATGTAAATATTGTTGATTCCTTTTCTTATAATTTCTGCTTTTGTTAATCCAGTTTTTTCACAGCAATACTCTAATATTTTCTTATCCTCTGCTGTCATTCTTATTCTGTATTGTTCACTCTTTGGAGTATCACTTTTCGGTCTTGGAGACATTTTATCACCTCGGTATTTAATTATTGGATATCCATTAATTAAATTATATAACTGGATATCCAATAAGTCAATATATATTTATATAATATTTTCCACAAAAAATAAGCCTATCCTTTGAGTAAATAGGCTTATTAAAAAAGATTTAGCAGTATTAAACAATATATCATCAATCTATTTATCAAGTAGTCTGATAGTTTTAATTCTGACATATCAGGTCGTTGTATATACTCTTTCTAGACCTATATACAAGGCTTTATGTTACGTCTAGCTATCATCAAAAGTAAGATAACCATTAATATAGTCTTAGCAAGAATCTAACCTTAATTTTTACCATAAAGTAAAAAAGTTGTTCACATACTTATCTTTCTCCTATATGTAATCAGTATCTATAAAGACAAATTAAGTATATTATTAAAATTTGTCATCACGGTTTCCAATATTACACCTTCTATTTTCATATTCTTAAATGAAGGTAGTAGTTTATAATTATGATACTTTGCTAGCCAACTATATTTAGCCAAGACAGTTTCATTATTATAATACCCTACTAAATTATCCTCAATAATTCTTTTATGATAGTCTAAATACTTTTTAGTAAAATCATTAGACATGTGTCGCATGTTGTTAATCCTTCCTAAGTAATCAATAAAAATAATATCATCATCTCTTAATGCCAGACCACAGTCTATTAACCCATTTGAAACAGAATGTAAATTCAAAAAATCATTTTGAGTTTTATTGTCAATAATTATTCTTGGGTAGTTAGCGTAATTTGTTTCAGCAGAATATGCTTTAACTAAGGCATTTGAAAACATAACATTTCTACTTTTATAATGATTTCCTACCGATATTGCACCTCTGAAAATTATACCAAACCTCAGTGACAACATTTGTATATCAAGGATCATTAAAATAAATAAACATAACATTTCATAATTTCTATCCACATATTCATCTGTATAATCACTTGAATAGGAGTAATTTATTTCCTTGTTTTGTAGTTGTATAAGTGGAGCCCAAATACATATACAATCAGAAAAAATCACATAATCAATAGTATTTTTTACACTTCCCATTGAAGTAATTTTTTTAAATCCATTAATATGGTCTTTGATACACTTTTTTACAGTTCTTTCTAAGTTTCTTATTGTTTCGACTGGATTAGTTTTCCCTAATTCAGCATCCTTGACCATATTCTTGTATCCCATAATATCAATATAGGCTAACAAATGCTTATTGTAAGCTACCTTTTTACAACTCATATTATACCCCCCAATAATAATCGTAACGTGTTCTTATTTTTCTATATAATTAATAAGTACCATTATTTTTTAATTTTCTCCTTATTTTACCACTAATACAAATAAAGTTAAACATTAACTCATAATATCAAAGGACCAATCAAGTAAGACAAAGTAAATTCTTTTTAAGCCGTTAAATGCTGCTTACAAGAGTATCATATTATATAATGTACCATGTATTCTGTAATCTCATCTTGGTTTTATTGACTTTAACCTTTGCGCTTGTATTGTTCTCTGTTATTAATATAATAAATGATGTTATAAAGGAATTCGGCTCGAAAGAAAAAATCAATAACCACAAAGATTCATATAAATTCAAGAGTTATAAAAACAAATAATACCGATTTTGATATTACTCAACCTTGTATGAAAAAGAATGTATTTTAACAGGAATATTAGAAAAGATGCTATGCTAATTGAAGCTGACTTTGGTGGGGCCTGTGGAAATAATGTCACCTCTAAAACTAATTTTTATAATGAGTAACAATTTTTACTATCCAGCATTAAAAGATGGTAAAAGTAGCAAACACAAAAAAGCGAAACAACTAAAGCTAAAATGCAATGATATAAAATGTTTTTAATCGTAATGCATCTCTGAAAATTAGCCCCCAAGAATTTTTCCCTGAGGGCTAGTATTACGTAGACATTGTAATTTTTAACTGACTACTTTCAAATTTTATTATCCCAAGAAAGAGGGTGAGTATATTAAGTAGTGCATGCGGATTTGCCCATTGAATCAACAATAGGGACATCAGCACCGCAATGGTTACATCGCCCATTTGTGACTTGTATCCTATGTTGCCATATGTGATTTGGATGGGTGATATGTAACAGATTACCACCACATGCATGACAGGTAATAATGTGGGAATCTGATTTTATGTGGGTATAATGGAGTCCAAGCTTTTTCCCTAATTTCAAGGTTCTATCAATAACCAGACTATATTCTAGTTCTTCAATAGGACAACCTCTGGTCTTGGTAAGATAGCCCTGACCATCTTCATCCTTAATGGTACCCATTGGACCAGGAATATACAGAGGGCATATAAGCAATGGCGTATGTTCTCCAATGTTTTCAGCCAACCATGAGTAAAAACATTTTTGAATCTCTTCAGGATTATTTTGCATATGGGGTGGAGCTACTACATCACCAATAATCAAGTGGACTCCTGCCTTCTTCCATTGTATTATTGCCTCTTTGACCGCATCAGCTCCACCGGGTGTCCGTACATATTTTTCATAAAAAGTAGTATCGCAACTACCTTTAACCCCAATCTGAACCGAATCAATAAATGGAGCTAACTTTTCAATAGCTTCTTTGCTTGTAAAACCATTCGATTCAATAACGACGTCCATACCACACTGCTTTGCTAATCGTGCTACATCATAAGTATATTCCCATGAAAGTGTTGGTTCGTTAATCCCAAATTCAATATGATCGCATTTCCATTCTTTAGCCATACATATAGCTGCAGCCGGAGTTAACATAGCACGACAATCATACCGTAATGCTAACATAGCACCGCTTTTTTCCTTTGTATCTGTCCATGGATTATAACACCATGGAACACTTTCTGGATCCCAGGTCATTTCTTTACTCATACAAAAGCTACATTTTGCTGTGCAATATGTACCCCCTAACATTAGCGATTTAGTTCCGGGTTTATAAAAGAGAAATGGATCAGCTTCATATCCTCGATGCTGAATTACTGTACAAGTGTTTTCTCCATGAAATGGGATGGTCATTTTCCCTTTTTGATTAATTCTATATCTGCATTGCCCAGCTTGCCCCTCTTCAAGCTCACAGTGCATGAAACATAGTTTGCATACTATACGATGTCTAGATAGACGTTCATAAAAATCAGGCTCACGGACAGAGGAAATATGTCCTTGAGCATCCATTTTCCAATCTGGAGCACTATAAAGGCTCATAATTTATTTCTCCTCTCAAAATTTCTTTACTAAAATAAACTTTAAAGTTATCTCTAATATATTAGGGATAGTCCATATTAAAAATATATAAACTATCCCCGTTTATTTGTACAATTACTTGCGTTATTGCAGATTTACAAGAGCAAATGCTCCTGCTCTTCCTGGTTTACCATCAAAATACATTTTACCCTTATACCCTGTTTCATCACTAATAAATCTGACATGCTTTGAGCTTTCCAGTGAGAAACCACCTCTTTGAATTAAAATATACTTTGAGAAGTCAGCATACAAAATTTTATCTTCTGGCATAGCATAACAAAAAATAAATTTGGGTAATGCTCCTGGATTGCTGCAGCTTATCAAGTGTTTTAACAATGTTTTGTAATAAGTGTTTCTATTCACTATGGCCACAATTTCATTGTCATTATACTCCCCACTGTCTACCAAGTTTATAGGTTCTAGAATATTATTCAGTTCCGTAATCGTAACACCAACTACATTTTGTGCCGGTAGATTTTTAATAATACCCTCAAACTGATAGCTTTCTTTTCCTTTACCATTCAAAATAGCATCATCAAGAGCCAATGCAATAGCCCTTGAAAGTTCTTTTACTATGTATGCTTCATATTGATCCGGTTGTGCATCAATCATGTTATTAGGAATAAATATAACTTTTGCTACCTTAAAGCCATTTCCATATTCAAATTCAACATTAATTGCAAAATTTTCAGCACTTAGAGCAACACCATTAGATTTGAACTCTGCAGCTGTTACATCTCTGCCTATTATTATTTTGCCCGGTACATTACCTATTGGGAAGAAATATTCTACAAGAGGATATAGTTTTGAATATGACTCAACTGTATCCATTATGATATTGTATAGGTCTTCTGGTGCTTCTATCTGATGTTCCGTACCTTTTCTTACTTCATAAATTTTCTGAAAAAATGACTGAACATTTTTTTGTTCTAATATTTTTATTATTTCTTGCTTTGTTTCAATGAATCTTTTTTTCATGGTTAATCTCCTTTCAGTTTTGCCCCTGGTTATTTACTTAAGAGAGTCTTATATTTCTCGCTTACATTAATTGTTTTATCAACCTCAGAATCTACGCGTTCCATTTCTTTTTGAAACCTTTCAACCAGTTCTTTTTTTGATTTTTCATCTGTTTTATGTAGCCTAGACAACTCCATTTGTAAATTTGGAATTAAATTATTTAATGTAACTGCCTTAATAGTTGAACAGCTTGAAGGTGCATAATAGTTGCCACCTGATATAATTTCAATCTTATTTAATATAGGCAGCATTTCATTTACTTTAGTTCCTAAAAACTGATATAAGTCAACTATCATGTTTTTTCTATCTATCATGTCAAGTTCGTTTGCCATAAGTCTTAATCCTAAAGTCATATTTTCAAAATCTACCCTGACTTTATTAAGCTGCTTATTACTTGTTTCTATCTTTTCTCTTAGTTTGTTTATAATAGTAAGTAGCTCGCCATCCCTTTGACCTTCTTTCCTGACTTGACTAATGCTTTCTAGTACTTCCTTTTCACTTGCCTCCAACTCTTTGATTTCATTTTCGAGAGATTTAACTTTTCCTTTGTACTTATTATCTATCATTCCCAAATATGAAAATTTTTCACCCTTATTACTTTGTACCTCTTGAACAATCGTTTTTTCAATTTTTGACTTTCTCCAGTTTTTTAGAATCTGCATTTCAAATCCTCCCTTTTAATTTTTGAATGAAACTGATATTTGCTAAATAATGTGTTTTTCATACCACCCCCATCATGTGAATTCTGAAAAAATATCTTTTGTCTAGACCCTAGCCGAGTAACAAGGTTTTAAATTAAAATGTGTTTTATTTCGACCGGGGGTATCTATATATAATTGGCCGGTACTGATTACTTAAACCTATTAACAATCAGTGCTAGCACATAATTGAAAACTACTACTAAAACTTTTTCCATAACTTTTTAGAAAAAATATAATTGTTCAAACTAAAACTTATAAATATACATTCTCCTATACGTTGTAATCATGCTATTTTTCATATAATTTATTTTAGCTTTTTATATAAAATTTATTGGAAAATGTATAAATATTGAATTTAACTTATCTTGTATTGTGTTCGATTGACTTGCATCTTATAACCCTTAATATAAAAGCGTTTTAACGCTTTCTAAATATTAATTGAACATCGACCAATTATGTTTAATTAAACTTAAAATATTTTAAAATCTTCAAAACTTTTATCAATGCTTTCCTGGTTGATTCCAATATACCTTAAAGTAATTGATGGACTTGAATGGTTAAATATCTCCTGCAGCATAGCCACATCTTTATATTTTTTGTAGTAATGGTACCCAAATGTTTTTCTTAATGTATGTGTGCCTAAATCAGGTATATTAAACTTCTTACCTATTTCTTTCATAATGAGATAGGCTTGTCCTCTACCTAGCGGTTTGTTTATTCCTTCTCTGCTTGGAATTAAATACTCGTTTAGCTTCTTTCCTTCACAGTATATATTAATCTCTCTTTTCAATATTGGATTGATAGAATGGTTCTTCTGCTTGTTTGTTTTCTTTTCCCTTATGTTGATACGATCTTTACCCTTAACATCAGATACCCTAAGTTTTAATATGTCTGATATTCTTAAGCCTGAGTAAATACCCATAAAAAACATGATGAAGTTTCTAGTATTGTTCTCCTTTAAGTAGTCAGCTATATTTCTTACCATTTCCGAGTCTCTGATTGGCTCTACATAATTTATAAATAACACTCCTTTCAATATTTTTCTTTACGTTATCAGAATTAAATAACTCTGCAGATTAATAATAATTCATATTCTTTACTCGTTTTCTTTCTGCTTCAACTCTATTTTCAACAACTCTTTCAACACTGCTTGTAAATGTATATCTAAAAGTCTGTAATCCTGTGCTTTTTAATCCTTTGCTATAAATTTCACCTATCCATTCTTTGTATAGTTTTCTAAGAACATAGTTCCTTTTTATTCTTTCTTTTCCGATTCTCAATTTGTTTAAGACGTCTCTTATATCTGTTTTCGTTTCAGCTGCTAATGTTTTTACTGTTTTCCGTTTCCCAAAATGGTCTAATATTAATTTTCCTAAGTTATCTGGAAGTTTTTCTAATTCTCGAAGTGTAATATTTTTGAATTCATTTTCAATTAGGCAACTATCAGGATTTTTACAATTCGAATCTTCAAGCAAATCAATTAGTTCTGTGTCTTCATCATTACCAGTTAAACTATTAAGTGTTAACTGTTCTTTCAAGGTTGATTTTTTTAACAATCTAGGCATTTGCCAAACAATCATATTTGTTAGATAGGTTATAAACTTAAAGCCACTTTTTATATCAAATGCTTCAATTGCTTGTAATAAACAAAAGTAAGCTTCCTGCAGTACGTCTTCTGAGTTATTTATATTATTAGAAAATCTGTTACACATCTTTTTGATTAGCGGTAAATTATTAAAATAGAGCTGTTCTGTGGCTGCTATGTTACCTTGTTTTGCAAGTGAAATTAGTTCCTCATTTGTCATTTTAAAAGTCTCCTCGGTATGGTATAATGTATTTGAGTATTCCGAGCCGAGAAGGCTCTTTTTTATATCAACCTATAATTTAGTGAAATACCTTCAAACTCAACAATATTGCCTTTACACATTTCCAAAATTCTACCACCGATTGCCTTATCTACCTGGAGCAACTTTTCACATGACATTTCACTCGAAACGATAATAGGAATCATGTTTATGTATCTATGGTTAATTAACTCGAACATAATGTTTACATCAGTTTCGCTGATTTTACCTTTGTATAGATCATCAATATATAAGACTGGTGCCGTTTTGTATTTTTCAATTTCCTTTTGATATATTGAATCTCCAACACTGTCCTTGGATATGTAATGCTGCTTAAGGTTTGTCAAAACATCTCTATATTGCATATATAAAACAGCAATATTTCTCTTAAGTAATTCATTTGATACTGCTATACATAAGTGGGTTTTTCCTGCTCCCGATTCACCAAGTAAGGCAAGGCTTTCAGTTTCTGAGAAGTTTTTTACATAATTTTCTGATACTCTCTTAGCATTTTGTACTTCTTTGGGCTTGCCATTAGTTATAAAATTATTAAAGCTTTTTGAAGCAAATAACCTTGTAATACCTGATTTATCATACAAACGCTTGTATGCATTAGCTTGTCTACACTCACATTCATAGGCTGTATTTGTTTCAGCATTATATATAAACTCTGTGTCTTGGCATAATTCACATTTATATACAATCTTATTTTGCAAGGAATTTTGATTTGTCGAATATTGGGAATTCCTTAACTTTTGAATTTGATTCATTGTTTCCATATGCTCCATTCTTGTGTTCACCATCCTTTTGTTTAAGTTCAAATATGCCTTGCCAACCATTTACTATTGATTGATTTAATATCTTAATTTTAGTTTCATCATCAGAAGCTAATTTATTAAGATTATCTATTAATAACTCAACTGCTCTTTCAGTCATTGGCTTTTTAATTTTTTTTCTGAATTCTTTAAAATCATCAATAGCACTTTCAAGTGCGGTCTTTAATTCTTTCTTTAACTCTATATCTGTCTCTATCTCTAACTCTATCTCTGGTGTAGATTTCCTGTTAGATTCCTTGTTAGATTTAATGTTAGATTTCTTGTTAGATTTCTTACGTTTTGGCAATGGTAAAAGTCCTTTTTCTTGGGCTATCCTTTTTTGGTAATCCCTTTGCCTGTCTGCTTCTGTGCTGCTTTGACCTATGTAATTTTGAATATCTAGCATATATATAGCCCCATTATTCATAATGTCTATAAGTCCAAACTCTCTGAATATGCCTATTGCCTTTTCAACAACTCCTACTGGATGCCTAACCACTTGTGAAAGGATATTTGAGTTATATGGTATTCTATCGTTAAACATCAATTTCCCCTCATTTTTAAGGCTCCTAAGGTATAACTTCAAAAGGATGTTGCTATATAAGTACCCATCTTGCATAGATTCAAGAATTATCATTTGTTCACTATCAAAGAAGTTTTCTTTAACTTTGAGATAGTAATATTTCTTATTATCGCTCAATCTCTCACCCCTAATAAATAAGCTGTCCATGATATAGATAGTTACCAACATACCTCATCTACATAATTTTTCTAAGGACACCAGTGGTTTTAGGCTGTTCCAGCATATCCACTGGATTTAAAAGCCATTCCTCAAACCAATCTAAGTTGATAAGTTTTTTGTTGCCAACCTTTACATGCTTTATCTTTCCTTGATTTAATAAACTTCTTACCATTGTTGGATTTACTGCAGTCTGTGGGTCTATTTCTCTGAAATAAGCCACTGTTTGGTCTACTGTTCTCATTCTTGGCATTGCTGCACCACCTCTAAAGATGTATTTGTTTTTGTATTATTTTCCACCCATATAAGAAAATCTGACTTTAAAACCATAATCCTTTTACCTATTCTAATTTTGGGAAAGTCATCAGAATTCATTAAGTTATATGCTCCCGCTCTTGATATGTTTAAAGCAGCAGCTACATCTTCTCCACTTAATGTCATTGGTAGCTCCGATGAATCATTATATCTTTTTTTCATACTGTCACCTCTTTTCTAATTGTAGACTTTTTGTCTATTGCTCTCTTTATGTCTATATGATATAATATTTATAAATGAACTTCAAGACATTTTGTATAAATTTTATAGACTGTCGACAATTTTCTGTATTGATTTATTTCTGTCTACAAGAAAAATATACAAAAACACATAAATATGTACTGTTTATGGAAAGGATTAATTTTATGGATAATACTTCCTCAATTATTGAGTCAAGGACATTTAACTATACGAAAAATTCGTATATAGAAAATTACCGTTTTACAAAATTAGATTACAAAACATTTAAAAGATTTAAAACCATAGAAAGAGATTATCCTTTAGGATATGGTTTATTTACAATAATGGAAACACTTGACGATATTAAAAAAAATAAGGATTCAAATCATAGGGTTAATATTATTCGTGATAAATATTATGAAAAGGTTTTTTTTGATACCTTTTTATATTCACATTATAGTTTATTAATAATACCAGAAGATTACTATGCTGATCTTCAAATGATACAATACTTTTTAGATGTTTGTTCAAAAAATATTAAATACTGTTCAATTGAGTATTTGTTAGTTTTATTATCCTCACATGCTCTTGAAATGAAACCACTAAATCAAATTGTAGGAATTGACTCCCAAAAAGGAAATATGTTTAATTGTAAAAGCGAAGATAGTATCAAAAAAATGTTCGATATGTACGAAAGTGATAAATCAAATTCATCTTTTTTTTATTCATATGAGTATACTAGTCTACTTGATTTGTGTATAGCATCATTACAATGTATTTTTAACGAAGGATATATTATAAGGAAATGTGAAAACTGTGGTAAATACTTTATACCTACTACTCGAAGTGATGAAATTTATTGCGACAATGTTTTTAAAGGTAATAGAACTTGTAAACAGATTGGCTATGAACAAAAAATAAATAGTGATGAATTTATGAAAGCATATAGAACAGCATACAAAACTAAAAATGCATTTAAAAACAGAAATAAACTAAATAATACCCATGCAGAAGAAAACTTTGAGAAATGGGTTATCCAGGCCAAAGAAAAACTTAAATATGCCCAAAGTGGAAGTATATCACTTGATGAGTTTAAACAATGGTTAAAATCTTAAAAAGAAATGGATGGTGATTTAGATGGCTACTGTAACCAAAATAAACGATACCACATACAAGGTTGAAGTTTTAGTTGGGGTTGATGTGAAGGGTAAAAAGCTACGTAAATTTACAACTATTAAACTTGAAAGTAAACCTAATACACAAAAAGCTGAAAAAGAACTTCAATCAAAAGTTGCATTATTTGAGGATCATGCCAAAAACGGACTAATTTTAGATAATAAAATAACTTTTGCAGCTTATGTTAATAGGTGGATTCCTCTCCAAGAATTAGAGCCAAAAACCTTATACAGGTATCAAGAAATGTTGAATTCCAGAATTATACCGGCTATTGGACATATAAAAATAAGTGAACTACAGCCTTTACAGCTTGAAGAATTCTATAAAAATCTTAAAGAGGAAGGTATACGACTTGACAATAAATATATTGCAAATGATGAATTAATATCTGCTCTAAGTGGTTATAAAAAGAAGGAAATTTCCGAAAAAGCGAAAATACCACAGAGAACTATTGAAAGTATGCTTGCAAGAAATACTGTTTCTGCCAAAACAGCCAATACCTTATGTGAAAATCTTAAATTAAAGCTTAATGATTATTTTACGTTATCTGGAGAACCAAAGGCTTTATCAGATAGAACTATATTACTCCATCATAGATTGATTAGTTCTATTTTAACTCATGCAGTACAATCTCAAATGATTATGACAAATCCATGTTCTAGAATGAAAGCACCTAAAACTAAAAATAAGAAAATCAGCTTTTATTCTGAGCAACAAACAAAGGATTTAATAGCAGCTCTTGAAACCGAAGATATAAAATATAAAACAATGGTATTGTTAGATATATTTACTGGATTGCGTATTGGTGAATTAATGGGGTTGACGTGGGATGATGTAGACTTTAAGTCTTGTATGATAACAGTAAATAAAGCGAGCCAATACTTACCTTCAATGGGTACCTTTGAAAAAGGAACGAAAAACGAATCATCAAATAGGAAAATGACTGTACCTAAACCAATAATTGAAGTATTAAAAAAATATCGTACTTGGTGGCTTGAGCAACAAGTGAAGTGTGGTGATCAATGGACTAACGGAGCTAATCACTTGTTTGTTAAATGGAACGGCGAGCCAGCATATACTTATGAATTAACTGAATGGTTCCCTGAGTTCCTAAAAAGGCATAACCTGCCACACATTACACCACATGGGTTAAGACATACTTGTGCAACCTTATTGTCTGCATCAGGACTTCCAATTGCAAGTATTAGTAAAAGACTAGGACACTCTAGGACAAGCACTACAATGGATATTTATATTAAGAGTTTGGAAAGTGTTGATAATATGGCTGCTGAGCTTCTGGAAAAATCACTCTTATCAAATAAAAAATCAAAAAATAAAAAGAAAGCATAATAAGTGGAAAATCCTTATTTTTGTTAAGAGGTTTTTTATGGGACATAGAACTGAACGGACTAGACAATACAAGTTTGCTTTTAGAATTAAATTCATTATTATATTACTTACCATTATATTATTTATTGCATCAATTGCTGTATGGATAGTAAAGTTTTATTATTTTTATCCTCAAAACTTTATTATGTATTCACAAATAATTTATATTTGTACAATTGGTTTCTTTTACTTTGTCACTGCATCGCAAAACAGACTTATTTTAATAATTCTTAAGAGCTTTATTAAAATTTCTTTCAGTGTGTGGATTATATCATTTGTCCTAATTTCCTCAATGGAATCATATGAACAGAATGTTTATGTTATTTTTCTTGGTATTTTCATTGGTTACTTTGAAGCTTTTATTGAAATTCATGATTTTTTAAATAAAGATTTGCAGAATGTATATTTAGAAAAACTTAAGTATATTAATAAAGATAGTTTTAATATATTATCAAGGCCGTTTACTATATTAATAATTTCAATTATACATATAATTATGGCCTTCTTTGTTTCAGATTTTATTAAAGATTTAACCTTTCCACAGTAATATACCGTATTAAATCTCTTATTCATTTAGCGGAATTTTAGCGGAATAACTTATCAAATTCCGCTAAAAGTTATCAAAAGCTATAAAATACCAATTTATTAAAACCCTACAGTATCGACGTCTATAGGAATATACAAAAACTTATAATACCTTTTAGCACGCACTCCAAAACCGTCGGTTGCAGGTTCGAGTCCTGTCTCTCCTGCCATAACGAAAGCCTAGAAGCGATTAGCTTTTAGGCTTTTTGTTACACATCGAAAATGGTTGACATAAATTTTCTTGGGTATTATTTTGGGAAAGGCATATTTTTAGAGTACCAAAGATCACCCAATTGTAACTCAAATTATAAATTAAAATGAGATCGGTTACTATTTCCCAAACGTTATCATTTAGCACTATAACATTAATCTAAATTTTTTGTAGTGATACCTGAAATACTGTCTTTATCATTCATTTCATACTTGGTATATCGGCCTTGATTATCATATCCTCAAGATACTCTCTCTGCAAGCCTTGCAATGGTTTGGATGAAAGCCGGCAACATAATAGAATAAATTTTTCTCGAAAAATCGTGCGCTGCATGTAACACGGTGTTTTTTGCATAAATCATGGTTACGAATTTTCATTTATTATGTTAAAATAAGCATGAATAAATGCACCGAGATCATTAGCAGAAATGTTTTAAACCACCTCCTGTCAGGTAAGGTCATCGAATGTACGGAATCCTTTTCTTCTGTCTGTGATGACTTGCTTAAATATGATTGTTTTATTAAAACGCACCGTTCCTATATTGTGAATACGCAGTATGTAAATAGAATTGAAAATCATCAACTAACTTTGCAGACATATTCGTCTATTCCCATTGTCCAAGGGAAAGCAAAGAATATTAAACAGCGATATCTGGCATATCAAATGAAGGGGGAATAACCGGAATGAATGGGTTGAATATACAAGTGCTACCGAACACCTTATCTTCTGATAATCCGCATTTGTGCCGTTATAAGGAGGGACCTCAGAAATGATAGCAACTGCCATTGAATTCTCTCGTTACTGCCTGGCCTTGCTATTTGGCACAGCAGTTGCAGTCAGTTTTGCAGGAATGGCACGTACTCGGAAAAATTATTTGGCTGTCGTGTGTTTTACAATATTTGTATTTACTTTACAGCTTTCCAGCTTGTGGCTCTGGGGTATGGCTATGACGATAAAGATATACCCACTGCTCGCCCATTTACCGGTGATTTTTTTTATTATCGTATACTTAAAGCGCCCGTGGCTGATTGCAGTAACCAGTATGTTTGCCTCATTTCTGTGCTGCCAGCCTCCTCGTTGGATTGGCAGTGTTGCGGGCGCCGTTTTTGACAGTGTATCTATCAATCATGCCTGCTATGTCGGGGCTACGTTGCTGGTTTACTATTTTCTGCAAAAATATGTTGTGGAGTCTGTTCGACAGCTGATGAAACGCTCAATTAAATCCTGCATGCTGTTCGGTGCCGTACCTTTTATTTACTATCTATTCGACTACACCACCACTATTTATACCGATTTTATGTACAGCGGAGCGCGCGTAGCCGTGCAGTTCATGCCCTCTATAACCTCGGCACTTTATTTTGTGTTTGTCCTCATTTACTATGGCGAAATACAAAAGCAGGCAAATGCCCAAAGAGAGCTGGATATGCTGGCCACACAGTATAGGCAGGCACAGACGGAATTTGCCTCTCTCCGGCAGATGCAGCAGAGTGCCGCAACCTATCGCCACGATATGCGACATCATTTTGCACTGTTACAGAGCTTGGCATCCAAAGGGCGCATAGAGGAGATTAAAGATTATCTGCAAACTGCACAGTCCGACATGGACGCAATCACACCCACACGCTTTTGCGAAAATGAAACAGTCAACTTGATTTTGTCCTCATTCGCTGACAAAGCAAAACAATCGGAAGTCAAATTGACCGTGGATGCGAAATTGCCCGACTCGCTGACCTTTAGTGATACCGAGCTTTGTTCCCTATTTTCAAATGCTTTGGAAAATGCTATATGTGCCTGTGAATCTATAGCCGATAGTAATGAACGCTATATCAGACTACGTGTGTATTCCAAAAACAATAAGCTGTGTATTGACATACGCAACAGTTATCAAACTGAACCGGTATTTTATCAGGGCTTCCCTGTATCAAGTAGAGAGGGACATGGCTTTGGCACAAAAAGTATTTCACATATTATAGAAAAGCATGGCGGCATATACCAGTTTTCGGTCAAGGATGGGTTGTTTGTATTTCAGGCTACTATATAAAAGGTTTCCTTTCTCTATAATAACGATTTTTAAATGTATTGGTATAAAAGATACCTAAATTGGGATTACGCTCAAGCACAGCTAACCGTTCCACTATATTGGCAAGCAGAAACTCCGCATCGTTCTGATTACATATAATTAAAGCCCCGTGTTAACGGGGCTATTGAAAAGGGATTTATAAAAAATAGGAGTAAAACTTACTATGAAAAAGTTTATGCTTTTATATTAGCAACACAATGTTAATAAATATTATATAATCGATGAACTTTTTGTAAACATAATCAATGAATTATACAATCTATTATTTGCTCGATGATAGCATGCAGATGTTCGTTCTTGTTATTTCACTATACAATTACTTTTTACTAATCAATATTTGATATAAATAAGTTAGGACGCAATGTGGCTTGTAGCTTATTGCGGACATTTGTCCGTGGTTCAAGTAGATTTCGAGGGTATTTTAGAATAATAAAAGCTCCTCATAAGTTTTATTTGCTAGTTACAGAGTATTTGCTTAACATAAAAAGAGAAAGCTTCATAAATCAAGTAACATGATTCTTCATTCTACATTTTTTTCTTACGTCATATATTATATTTATGGGGTGAAGTTAGTGTTTATCGTTATTAAAAAAAATAAGCTGTATTTTTGGATTTTTATATTTATTATAACGGTTTCTTTGCTATTCGGGGGCAGCTTGAACTATTTAAGAAGTAATATCAATGCAAGATACATAACAAAAAATCAGCCAGAGTATTTAATTTTAATACGAATAGAAGAAAAAACATTATATTTATTTGAAGATGGCAAATGCATAAAACAGTATCTTATAGCTTCAGGCAAACCTGGATGGCCATCTCCTATCGGTGAATGGGAAATTATAAGCAAGGGTAACTGGGGAGAAGAATTTGGCGGCCGTTGGATGGGCTTAAACGTAAGATGGGGTAACTATGGAATCCATGGTACTATAAAAGAGAGTTCAATAGGAAGCTCTGCTAGTCATGGTTGTATCCGTATGTTCAACAAAGATATTAAAGAATTATATGATATCGTCTCGGTTGGCACTCGCGTTATTATTAAAAATGGACCCTTCGGCCCATTCGGTACAGGCTTCAGGGTATTAAAGCCTGGTGACAGGGGTGCAGATGTATTAGCTGTACAGGAAAGGCTTAAAGAGCTCGGTTATTTTAACGGCTATGAATCTGGAATATATGAAGATGACTTAAAAAATGCTTTGTGTAAATTTCAGAAAGAGAATAACCTTAAAATAAAACACACTATTACCCGTATTGATTATAATACTATGGGCTTCAGAGAATTTGAATAATTAGCAAAAAACCAAATGGAATATTACTTCAGCAGTCTACTACTTTGATAGTCTAATATTAGATTTTTTATGTTCTAATAAATTTTGAAACCAAAGCCACAACCGCCCTAAATGCTACCGGTCATGGCTTTTCAAAATATTAAAAAATGTATGTTGGATATACATATAAATATTATTACCTTTTATGCATAAATATATTCAAGTTGCATATCTTATTCAACACTCTTGCACTTCCCTACTTAAAAATCAAAATATACCCCGGTAGCACCAATGATATCAGCGCAAGACACATCACCATCATCCCGCCAAACTTATTCCTGTTTCTCCAAGTCCACACTCCAAAACTAATTGAATATATACATATCCATATTATAGCTAACAAAATTATTGCATTTATTATCATGTTACCTCCGTTTACCCAATGCGGCCTATGCTAGACTTTTGCACTTAGTGGTCGAATTTATTTTATAACCTTCCGTTTATTGAAATTTATCCTTGTCTCATTATTTCAACATCAACATTTAGATAATATTCAGACAGTGGAAAAATTTCTTGCCATTTTGCCTTCTCCCATTCATCTTTGGTAAGAAAACTCTGCTTAGCCAATCGACCAAATCCAAATATATCAGATCTAAATTTCCCCGTTGCCTTTTCAAGCAATGCTTTTAACCCATTATTTAGATAATCCTCATAAGCCACTTTCAATTTTGCAGCTTTTTCCGGATCATTATAATCATTATCGCTTTGTACTGCTTTCACATCCACATTTAGCTTTAAATTTATATAAATTTTAGGTTTACCTTTGTCAATTTTAACTTTTGTCGTTGATGTGTTTTCTTTTGTAACATTACCCAAAACATTAAATTTGCTATTAAATGGGTCAACAACCTCTATATTCTTGTTTTTTGAACCTGTAAGTAATGCAAATAATGTTGACTCCTTTGAATCAAGTTGTCCTACCATTTTATCCATCTGAAAAACCGCCAAGCCCTCTATTGACATTGGTTTCTTTTCACTCTCACCTGATTTTTTACTTTCCTCACCTGATTTTTTACTTTCCTCACCTGATTTTTTGCTATCTCCATTTGATTCAGAACCCTCTCCACCAGAACTTGGCTTGCTAGCTTCATTAATGTCTTTATCGATTCCAGTATAGATGGCAACAGGCTGAGTAGTATAATTTTTTGCTCTATACAGATAATCTTCTAACTGCGTATCTGGTACGAGAAAATCAGTTTCATATGACTTAAAAAGTAAGGCATAATACTTTGCAGGATTAGTTGAGAGTTTCGATTCTATTGATTCAAGATATTTTTTTGCACCATCAGAAGAAACAATAATATTAACATCGGGTCTAATCTCAATGTTTTTCTGTAATCCATTCAAAAATGCTGTTACACCTTTTTTTGCTAAATCTTCAGATACAACTATTATTTTTGTATGTGATAGATTTATCTTTCTATTCAAGTATTGGTTGGCTTTTTTTAAACCTGATAGGAAGTTATCAGTTTTAAAGGATGTTATAACTGTACTTTGTCCACCTCCACCACCCCCGCTGCTACCACCACCAGCTATAGATTTTGGGACTGCTGTTTGAAATGTCAGATTGAAGTTATTTGAATCACCCTCATCAATTCCTATTGCAATAACGTACGCCAAATCTTCTATTTCATTATTATCATAACAGCCCGAAAGTATAGTCATACAAAGAACGATACTAAGTAGTAAACAAAGAATTCTATTTTTTTTGTCCATTCTTTATGCCTCCCATATCTCTGGCGCCAACCTTTTTAATGGCCCCAATAATAATAATCACTAGAGGTAAAATCATTCCTGTAAGCCATATCAGATTGAATATACTATTACCAAGCAGTTCTATATTCATTCTTTTTGAAATTGTCGTAAGTGAGAATATTATAATAGCCATTGGCAGAATTATTGGCTTTGATTTTTTCAAATCTAACGTCTTAGAAAATACATGTATAGTAAAAGCGAAAACTACGCATAAAAACATAATTGCGCAGAGAGAACAAATTAATACGAAAATAGATTCTATTCTCTGCACGAAACTTCCGAAGGATATATGTCTGGCCATTTGGAAAACAGGAATCTGTTTATCAACTGCTATTTCATATGGAAATACCAGAATGAAGCTAAGCGTAGACCAGAGAAGTAGTAGACCTGAAACTAATACATATGAAAATCCTACTTTTTTTAGAAACTGCTTTTTGAAAAATGGAACCATTAAAAAAAGTATTATAAAGGATCCAAATACTGAAAGTTTAATAATACTTCCTTTTGCTATAGATGCATATCCATAACCTAATATAGGAAACAAATTGCTTATTTTAAACTCCGGGATAACACCTATGGTTATCAATATAAAGCATACTATTATAATAGGTACTAAAATCGCATTTATTCTTGTAACAACCTCTATGCCATAATATCCAGCTACAATCATACCCACAAAAAATATAATTTCTACATACATTATTGGAGAGTTATCTAAGGATGTAATTTTTAATGTTTGTGAAAATACACCTAGAAAAATTGAAGCAGTTAACATTAAAAAAACTGTAATCAATAGACCGACTATAACTTTAAAGGTTCTGCCCCCAATTCCAGCAGAAATATCTATTAAATCTAAGCTACCTATATTTTTGTATAGACTTACTACAATTGCAAAGTATACTACTGCAATTAGAGTTATAATAATAGGAATTATCCAGCTTGCACTTCCTCCAAACTTAGCCATATCTCTTGGGGAAATTAGTAATATGTGAGCAAGCACTAAGTTCACCATTAAGGTCGTCGCTTCCCATGAGCCGAATTGTATTTTATTCTTCATGTTAATCCTCTTCCTCATCATCATTTGATTCTTTTACAGACCAACCTCTACTTATCTTTGGTTGACTTTTAATATTCTTCGTATTTAAATAATCTGGCCTTTCTTCCTGTTTCCATGTTGGTTTCCTAGTAAGCTTGTCTGCATATTTCCCTTTAGTAACAGGTGCGAAAGGAGCTAGGAAAGGTACACCAAATGATTTTGATGATGTTAATAACATTAAATTTATAACTAATCCTAAGGCTACTCCAAGAAAACCTGCTATAGCTCCGAGAATAATGTATGCGAAACGTAATATTCTTATAGAAAATGACATAGAAAAACTAGGTACTGAAAAAGAGCCAAGTGCTGTAATAGCTACTATTATTATCATAATTGGGCTAACGATATTTGCTGTTACAGCTGCTTGTCCCAGGATAAGTCCTCCAACAATTCCAATTGTTGAGCCTATTGCTCCAGGTACTCTCACTCCAGCTTCTCTTATTAGTTCAAACGAAAATTCCATTACCAAAATTTCAATAACGGAAGGAAAAGGTACATTTTCTCTAGAGGCTTCAATAGCAAATAATAGATTAGTTTGAATCATCTCCTGATGAAAATTTGTAATAGAAATATATATGCCAGGTAGCAAAAGTGCAACTATAATACCGATAATCCTTATAATACGTATAAAATTTACATACGGGAACCTAATATTAGAATCCTCTGTAGTATGCATGAACTCAGTGATTGTAGCTGGCATTACCAGTACAAATGGGCTTCCATCCAATACAACAGCTATATTGCCTTGCGAAAGCATCATTGCCACCTTATCTGGTCTTTCTGTCGCATATATTTGTGGTGCAGCTAAGAAGGTACGATCTTCTATTAATTGTTCCAATTCACCAGAATCAAAAATATAATCTAATTTTATGCTTTTAACCCTCTTTATTACCTCATGAACTAATGAATCATTAGCAATATCTTTTATATACATAACAGCACAAGGAGTATTACTTTTTTTTCCCACAGAAACATTTTGGACCATTAAATTCTTGTCCTTTAATATCTTTCTCAGCAAAGCAGTATTTGCTCTGATTTGTTCATTAAAACCTTCTTGAGGGCCACGAATAACAGTTTCTGACTTTGGAGCATCAACTCCTCTATGCTCCCATTTTTTTGTGTCTGCTATATATGCATATTCAATCCCGTCAATAAATATTGCACACCCGCCAAAGTTAATATTACTTACAACCTCTTTGTAATCCTTTACAGTTTTAATCTGATTAAATGGTAATAATCTATTAAATATAAACTCACCTATATCTTTTACTTTCTCCTTTATTTCTAGGTTAGAAAGTATCATAAGAGGCTGAAGCAGGTTATCACTTATTACTGTTCTATCTGTTAATCCATCAACAAAAATAATAAATGCCTTTAAAATTTTGTCGTTAACAGTTATGTTAAATTCTCTATACACCAAATCACTATTTTTAGGTATGTCATAGGTTGTCATCATAATTTTCTTATTAAGACTAATATCACCTGATATATTATTTTTTAAAATATCATCATTGATAGTACAACCTATAAATGAGCTTTTTGCTTCCTGCTTATTAAATATATCTAAGGATGCGGCATTTTGAGCTATTTCACAGTCAATAGTCTTGTTCTCTTTGAGTACAAAACTATCCTTTTCCTTCTGTTCTTTATAAATAATATATTTTCCAATAGAATTTAAAAGTCCCAACGTGATACTCCTTTTATAGTTCTTCAATTTATGTTACCAATTAAGAGTATTATGGTAAAAAATAATTATTAATATGCATATAAATGCACAATGATTTTAAATAATATCTTCATTTTATTTTCATCTGTTTAGTACTATTTAACAATTATTGTAATGCTTTCTTAATAATTAAGTCATATAAATTACCTTGTTAAATATTAATTAATAATTTATGATAATTATATTGAGGCATTTAAATTGTGTTAAAGTATACTGCTTTTTTTATCAAATTTTAGGAGAATAAATGAATAAGAAACGTAAAAATATTGGCTTAATATTAATAATTTCCATATTTATATTTAACAGCATTCCAGTGTTTTCATGGACACCTGATGAGAAGCTTTCTGCTAGTTCTGCCATTTTGATTGACACAGTTAGAGGTCAAGTATTATACGAAAAAGAAGCTGATGTCCTCTTTTCTCCATCAATAATGTGTAAATTGATGACTGCTTTGGTAACCATTGAGAAAACTCAATTAAATGCCAAGGTTACTATAAGTAAGAATTCTGCAAGTACAAATGGCTCATCATTAAATCTTGTGGTTGGAAATCTCTATAGCGTTGAAGACTTGCTATATGCTGTCATGCTATCCCAAGGTAATGATGCTGCCAGCGCGTTAGCTGAATATGTTGGTGATGGTGATGTCAATAAATTCGTTGGATATATGAATGACAAAGCTAAAGAGTTGAAGTTGAATGATACATTTTTTGTTAATCCTACAGGTCTTTATGATGAAAAACAGTTTACATCTACCAAAGACATAGCTATGCTTGTTAAAACTGCAATTTCAAATCCACTTTTTAATGCTATATTTGGCTCTAGAGGTATACCTTGGCTTAACGGAAAGGATTCCTCAATACTCACTAATCAAAATAAACTCTTTTGGAGTTATACTGGTGTTGATGGCGGAAAAATCGGAACTACTCCTCAGCAGGGTACTACATCTGTTACCACTGCAACCAAAAATGATAGAAGGCTAATAGCAGTAGTATTTGATAAAAAAGAAGAAAATTCATTAACACAAACTGCTCAATTATTTGATTATGGATTTTCACATTATTATACTGGTATTTTGGTGTCTAAGGATACTACTCTTCGCAGTATTTCAGTTGAGGATGCTGATGTTGATTTGATTAGTAAAATGGATGTTTACTATACTTACCCTATAGGTGAAAGTTATATTAAGAAAATTAATTTTATTGCAAATGAAAAGCTGACACTTCCAATTAATACAGACACTGTTGCAGGCGTTTTAAATTACACCTTAAACGATGGTACAGTCATTGATGTTAATCTGTACTCAGATAAAGAGGTTGTCGCACCTAAGGATTATAAAGCTAAGGCTAAAACAATATTTGAAGAAAACCGAGATTTAGCAACAATTGTAATAGTCCTAGTAGTTATTGAGTTAATTCTTATAATATATAATTTGATAAAGCTAATATATAAGTTAATTATAAAAAATAAGAACACATAAATCAGTGTTCTTATTTTTTAAGCTGTTATCCGATTTCTTCATCAAGGTTTTTTAAGTACTTCTTTTGTTTCTTCGTTCTATCATTATTATCAATATATGTTTTAAGCACCTTTTCTAAATCAAGTACATCCCTCATTTCATAATAGCCTGATTTTTTGTGTATGAATTTTGCAGCCTTAATTGCACCTTGTGCAAAAGCTTTTCTAGAGAAAGACTCGTGACTTATTTCAATCTTATCATCCTCACCAACAATCATTACTTCATGCTTTCCAATTACCCCTCCTGCTCTAACAGAGTTTATTGGTATGTCAAAATTAGTGGAATTTATACCTATATTTTTAAATCCACTTTTAATTTCGCAAGCAATTTTCTTAGCTGTTCCCGATGGCGAATCTAGCTTATTTTTATGGTGAACTTCTGTAATCTGATAATCATAGTTACTTAAAAGACTTGCAGATAAGTTTGTCAAAAGCATCAATACATTTACACCCAACGTGATGTTAGGAGTATAAACTATTCCATTCTTATACTTCCTGGATAATACGAATATCTTTTTTAATTCGTAAGGTGAAAACCCAGTGGTACCAATTACAATATTTACCCTATACTTAGAAAATATAACTGCATTTTTTAGAGCGGATTTAGGATTCGAAAAGTCAATTACAACATCTGGCTTATTTCTAAAAATAACTTCTTCTAGCTTGTCAGAACCAGTAACAATTATACCAGTATTATCAATTCCTAAAATTTCTCCTAAATCCTTGTTTAAGGATTTACTAGTAGGACTGCAAATAACTGAAACAAGATGAAGCTCCTGTTCATCCAAAATTGCCTTTGCAATTTCCTTACCCGTACGACCTAATCCAGAAATACAAATCTTAATCACAACATTCCCTCCTTATACTTGCTAAAGTGCAAGCCCGAAATTATGGCAGAAGTTTTGTTGCAGACTTCTGCCTGTGCCTACTTTTACATAAATAACGTGTCAAATCTGAAGAAAATGAATGCGAATTGAATTAAAAATGCTACAGTAAACAACTGTAGCATTGGATGAAAAATGCAAAATTAAATTCACTTTCTCCCCAACGCTTACGAAGTTAGCTGCCGGATTCGGGTTGTAAGAGACTAACCCTACCTGAATATTCAGGATTCACCCCAATAAATGGTTCCCCCGCTTATAGTCTTTGGTTACTATAATTCAGCGATAAGCAAATTTCTTGGATTCATGGGATTTTTCTCCCACTGAGTCTTAGAAATCATATAAATTATTAACTTAATCTATACATGTATATTACTCCTAAATATTGTAAAAGTCAATATTTCCTTAAATTTATTTATTTTCTTAAGAATACACCAATTATGACATAATAGATTCATCAATCTTTCCATTGCCCATTTTAACTAAGTATACATCGTAATATTGTTGGCCAAGCTCATTGGCAAAATCCTTATCTAATACTGCAAAATCAAACCTTTTCCTTCCTTTTATTGCACTACCCGTATCCATAGCAACGGTAAATCCAAGACCTTTTATGTAGAATACTGTACCATATGGCCAATGATTTTTATCTATTGCTATTGATACACCTGGAATTATAGGTTGCCCAGAACTAGTTATTCCCTTGTTATTCCCACATTCTTCCGGAGAAGGCGTATAGGCCGTACCTAAAAATTTTCCTAAGTACTTTCCCTTCTTATTATTTTCTAAGGACACACCATTATAAATCGTATAGGATTGCGGGGTCAATCCTACTGATGCTGCCTTTTTGAGCGATTTCTGAAGTTCCAAATTATCAGCCGCCAATTCATTCTTAGTTTCCTCTAAATTTTCATTTTTCTTTTTTAAGGCTTCAACCTCTTTTTTTATTTTCTCATTTTGATTTTTCATATCATTGTATTGTTTATTTAATTTGTCACTTTGAATTTTGTTAGAATTGCTATTTAATGTTAGCGACTGATTAGATTTTAATATTAACATAGCTTGTACACATTCATTGTTATATTGTTCTTTGTAATGTTTCACTACATTATTCACTCTTAAACAGCAGATAGTAAGCACTACGCAAGTGGAAATTAAAGTAAGTATTAAAATTTTAAATATATAGTTCTTGTTTTGGTTATAACTTTTTGAATCATTCATAATTCTAAACTCCTTAAAGAAACCAATGTAATTATGTAGTTTAACCTATTATAGATTATTTTCAAAAATAATTGTATTTATACCTGTTGTATAAACATTCTTTTGCTGATAGATAATATAATCTATTGACTGTGTTAAAGACAATACAATAAAGTATACGTCTGAAAAATATATTACAAGGAGATACAATGACTATAAAAAAAATATTTTCTTTAATTATAATTTTAAATATTTTTATTCTAAACATAAATTTTGTATCTGCTAGGCCTAATAGTTTTATAGATCCTAAAGCATTCGTCAAGGAATATCTAAGTGTTAAAATGAATACCTTAGTTTCAAAAAACGTAGACGCTATTGATAAGTATTATTCAAAACAATCTGAAAATTCACAAAAATATATGCTGTTTACAAAGCAGGAACTTTTACAGGACTATATAATTGCATATGCCTCAAGTGATTATGACATAAAAAAAGTAACACCCCATATAAAAATTATCAGTTCAGAAATTAAAAACAATATTGCAAAAATTAATGTTATTCTAAAAACAGATATTTGTTGGAATGCCTCAAATGCGCTTGGAAAGCCTATTGTCGGCATAAAATCCGAAAAACACATAATGATTTTAAATAAGGAAAATAATGAATGGAAGATAATTATTGATCAGTATATGACTAATCGCGGGCATTCAGACGTGTTAAGTAAAGAGGACTTAACAAAGTTAAATGAAACTATTGAACAACTAAAACAAGAGGCTAAAGACTCTTTGAATAGGGCAAAGGTTAGTAGGCCAACAAGGCTCACTTTGGCATTCTCGGAATCAAAAATTATGAATGATAATAGAAGAATCATGTCAACCTTTAACCCTGAACTACAGAAAAATGGCGCAATTAGCGATAGAGAAGCAGTTAATAATCAAACTACTACCTTTTATAATCGTAATGCCGCATATAATTGGGCACACACTTATTGGAATAATTATTCAACAGCATATGTAAATCTTGGTGACCAGAAATGGAAAGGTGGCGACTGTGCAAATTTCGTCTCGCAATGCCTTCGAGCCGGTGGCGCAAATAACGATAAAGCCGGTACTTATCAATGGTATTACGATAATAAAAGTACCACAAACACTGCAGATGATAGCTATTCTTGGACATGGAGTACAGCTAGAGGCTTAAACTATGTCGTCCTTGGAAATTACACTGCCAACGAAACTGGTCCAAAAGGAACCCAAAAAGCAATTACTGGAGATATAGAATATAATGCTTCTATTGGGCAATTTATTACACTCGGGGATATAATCCAATATCAATGGAAACCAACTATGACAATAACCCATTCTGCAGTAATAGTAGATATGCTTTATAACAGTTCAAAAGAGAGATATGAGCCCGTTATAGCTGAGCATACCTATGATTCCTGGTATACTCCTTGGATAAATAATGCTTACAAAACATATTTCGTCCATATTGAAGGTGTAAACTAGCTAGACAAATACTTCTTTGTGTACGGACATACTTCAATACATTTTCCACATAAAGTAATTTCTTTATTTAAATTCTTTGCCGCTAATTCCCTTGCCTTTTTTCGGCACGCAAGTGCTTTATAAAAGGAATCCCTATCTTTATCTACATTCCATATTTCTCCAGATATGGCTTGAGCAGGACAAGCCTTTGTACATTCCATACAATTGCCACATCGTGAATTGTCAATTGGGTCAGCACATTGTAACTCAGCATCTGTTAATAGAGAAGAAATTCGTACTGCAGAGCCATATTCCTTTGTAACAAGTAAAGCACTTTTGCCAATCCAGCCAATTGCAGCTCTTGTAGCAACTGTTTTATGTGGTAAAGAAGTTCTATAGTTTCCAAATTCTTTAACAAAATTATCCGTCTGCGCACATGCTTTATACCCCTTGCTTAGCAGGTACTCAGCTCCAGCAGTAACAATATTGTTTAGAAGTTCATTAATTCTGTGGTACTCATTATAATACTCCATATTAGGTCCATCACATATTGATTTAACTACCTCTGGAGGTATAGCTACAGCAACAGAAACTCCGAAAGGCGTCTCCCCACCCTTTATTACAGACTTCAAGTCTGCAAAACCAACTAAATCTGCACCACTTTGGTGTAATAATTCTTTTAATTCTTTATCAATAGTGTTCATCTGAATCTCTCCTTAAAAAAGTTCTAAAAATAAGCTAATCTATTACTTGCAACTTTTAACGTATTCATCTGACAAAATTGCATACTCATATGTATCATTCCAAATAGGCTTTCCTTTGACATCTTTCTTGAAATATATGTTTTTTAGTAAATGTCCTTCCCTACGCATATTCAAACGCTCCATCAGTTTCCAGGAAGCTATATTTTCAGGATTGCACATTGCAACTATCCTACGTGCAGCTAATTCAATAAAGCCAAACTCTATAATTCTTTTGCAAGCCTCAGTAGCATATCCTTTTCCATGATAGAAAGAGTTAAAAACATAACCTAGCTCCCATGTGAGAAAATCTTTTGGCTCTTGTTGTGCGAAGTATACATTACCAATTAATTTGTTGTTCTTTTTAAACAAACAGCCCAGAAAGCATCATTCTGCGCACGATTTACTGCCTCTTGTTTACATTGTTCTTGAGAAAAAATGCCATAAGGTTCATATTTAACTACAGTTTCTTTGGAAGGGTACTCATACAAATCTAACCAATCATCTGACGAGAATTTCTTAATATTAATCTTTTGGTCTCTAAAGTATTCATTTAATTAACCTTTCTAGAATATAATTTGACTTACTTTTATTTTCTCGCTTATTCTAATTAAATTCTATATAAAAAACAGCGCAACTATATTTCCAATAAGCCTTGCAAGATTAACCTTAATAAAATTCGCCTTATGATCCAAGTAGAACTCACAATCTGGCTCAATCCATCCTTTGCACTTCCAATATTCGAAATCAAATGCGCCCTTAATATTTTTATGTTTCTGCCAGTATTTTTGCTGAACCCTAAATGAAACAAGAGAATACAATGAAGGATTTGGAGTTTCATTATGTATAACTGTGTTGACTAGTTTAGAAGAAATTTTTTTGATTTTCTCATGATATTTTTCATCCATTTCATCTGTTTTCATCAAAGCACCTGTACGGAATTTGCCTTTAGCTACAGAACTAATGCCCCAAGTATTGAGTGCAGTATTTATAGTCTTGAATGCATGATTTGAGGAGCCAATTCCAGATGTAGTAATTACAATAGCCGTCTTTCCTGCAAATGCTGGTCGATGGCTGATAAATGCCATACGATCAATCCAGTTTTTCATTACACCATTCACATCTTCAACATAAACAGGGCTTGCTACTAAAAGACCATCCGCCTGAAATATTTTATTCCTAACTACTAGCAATTCATCTTTTAATGGGCACATTGCCTCACCCTTATCAAAGCATAGCCGGCATCCACGACAATTTTTGAGTTCTACCTCTCCAAGATACACTTTTTCAAATTCTATCTTAATATTTTTTGAACGAGTAAAATTTAAAATTTGTTTTTCAATAAGATTTACTATTCGACTTGTATTACCATCTTTTCGGTAACTACTAATAATTGATATGATTTTCATTTGTTGACTCCAATTTTCTATGATAAAAATAATTAATATCAAACGACTATACTAATTAGCTTTATTCTTTGCATATCCTTTTGCAAAAAATATAACACTAATTATAATGAATAAAGTAATGAATACATTTGAAAACAGACTTGGTAGTAATGGCATGTAAAATGAAGTTACATTACCCTGGGATGTGCTTGTACCTTGTCCCCATGACATTGAAAAATTTGACATAACCCTTTCAAAAGTATAAATAAGTCCACTTGTTATTAAAAATACAGTACCTAAAATGTAATACATTTTTGTCTCCATAGCACTAATCTCCCTAAGAAAAAATCTTTCTATTTGTCCAACATATTTTATTAAACTGTATAAGCTGTTAATATAACAACTAATAATATAAAAACTAATAATATAAAAACTAATATGTATATAATTGCTCCCCAAATAATTATTTTTTCCCTTCTATTTTTTGGTACTGGAGCATATTTAAATGAATTTACTGATGGTTTTTTTAAAGAAATAGGAATAACTATTATAAAAATTAATGGAATTATTATAAATGAAATCTATTTAGCTAGAACATTTCTTTAAACATTCTGGTATATTTATAACTCTGTTCAAGATTTTTCTGTCTCCAAATCAAGTAAGTTCCACACCAGGATTGCTTTCGTATGCCGAACCAATAATACACAACTGATTCAAGACTTCAGCAAACAACTCAAAAAGCCCCTTTAATTGTTCCAAATCCTTTATCACCACTGGAACGCAAAAATACAACTCATCAACTCCATCTGGAAATTTTGCTCCGAACCACCCTTCATCATCCTTTACTTCCAGATGAAAATATTTCTGTAATGTCATTAATTCGCGGATTCGAGTGTTTTTGAGAAGTTCTTTAATTTTTTGTTCATTTTCTCCTTTAATTACAAAGTCTTCATCAAACTCTGCATAACCAATCTCGATATCCTGCATACCCATAGCAGTACCAATTCCGCTAAATATTCCGCTTCTGTAAATTTTAAATCTGATACCGTCCGTATTCACGTAGGGTGCTCTCATTCTTGTATATGTAGTACTTGTTTCGCTGTTAGAAACTATATAGGTATCCAGTGTTACTGTCCATTGCTTTATGTGAGCAACAACCTTATCACTTTTAAAAAAGCCCCCCTCTACATATTCACTACCTATTTGCTCACTTAGCGCCTGCCAGACTTCCTTTTTGCTTGGACCAAACAACTCCCTCATAATGCCCATAATTTATTTCTCCCCTATAATTAAAACACTTTTTTAACTGCCACTTTACTATTTACACAAAAGTCTTATGCATCAATAACTTTTTGTCCACGAGCACTAAATTTGTAAATAACATATGAAGTTAATAGCATAAGTAAATACATAATCATGCACAATATTATATTTTGGTAATAATCAGTATATGCTGCACCTATATCCCATATTGTATGAAAAATAATAAGTGGCCAAAGACTATTTAAAAACTTATAAGATAATGCAAAAATAACTCCAGCTATAAACAGAGTAATAAGCAAAAAGGCATTGATCTCACTACTTATTATATGAAACATAGCAAAAATTGCAGAAGATAATACCACTTTTAGTTTTGATATTGTTATTCCATGATATATATATCCACGCACGAAAAATTCTTCAGCAAAACCAACTATAAAATAATATCCTATGAGCACAGTCAATGACATATCAATATTCTTAGACATGCATACTTTCCCATCATTTAAAGCACCAATCATTACAGGAATTAACGCGATTATCGTTAAAACAATACAAGGTAATATCGTTCCTTTTGGGAATATCAATCCAATATCTGCAATATTTTTTTTATCAACTACTTTTAAAAAGAATAATGCTACCAGAATCATTGCTGCAAATGGTATTAATTTTGTAATCCAACCTCCATTTATATTAAATTGCTTTAATATAATCAGACAAGACATCATACAAAAGATAACTATAATTGTTACAGCTAACATTTTAAATATACTTTTCATTTTACCTCTTCTAATTTATTTTATATTTACAATATATTTATTTTCGGTATAAAAATGGGCATTTAACCTTTATTTATGTATATTGTTATTTATATTACGTATTATCTATGTAAATGTCTGTGTTTATTCGCTACACCTTACCACAACAGTAAAGCTCATTTCGTCTTCGGTACTTTGCACAAATATATCTCCGTCCATTTTTTTCATAATCTCTTTGCATATGTATAGACCTAAGCCACTACCATTTTTATCATGGGCATTTGCACCACGCCAAAAACTTTCAAACATATGGACAAATTCTGTGCGTGGAATCGGTGTTCCTGAATTGGCTACTGTTATAAGTTTGCAGTAATCCTCATCTGAAAAAGTTATTTTTATACTCTTCCCATCTCCATATTTTATCGCATTTTCAATTATGTTTTCGAATACTTCGATTAATCTTTCTATATCTCCCCTCAGTAAGGTATTCTCATAATAAGCAACTGAAAACTCAGTCATAATTAGCCTAAGCTTTTCATCATAGGTTTTATTTAATCTTTCAATTAGCTGACTTAAATAAAACTCACCTGGATTTACTTGTATATCTAGAAAGTCCTCCGTAGAAGTTGCAATGATATCACCTACGAAACCTTCAATCTGGACTGATTTCTCCTCAATATGCCTAGCAGCCTCAACCTTCTTTTCATCGGTGTCATACAAATTATCATAAATAGCTTTTGAATAAAGCTTAATGGTACTAAGTGGAGTTTTTATGTCGTGTGATATTGATAAAATCATAGTTTTCTTTTCTTTTTCAAGCTGAAGTTCTCTTCTTTTATGTAATTCTATGCTTTCTCTTAATAAGTCTAATCCCCACAGGAATTTACCAAAGAATCTATTTTTGCTTTCTTTTACTCCTGTACTTAGGTGACCCTTTGACAATTCAAAGGGCATATCTACGATTTCATTAAAAGGTTTAAGGACTAAGCGCTTTATGTAACACAAGATTATCAATATTGCTAATGTCAGAATTGCCAATCCAACATTATAGCTGATAAGAATCCTAGCAATATCTAATTGATTGCTTTCATCATACTCAAAACGGATATAACCTGTAACTTTTTCACCATCAACGATGGGTTGTATGCGATAATCAAGGTTTCTTGAAATTCCTCTACCATCAAAAAACTCCTTAATTTCATCGCTTGTACAAGGTAACTCAATCTGATTAATAGCTTTCACGTATGTAAACTGTGAAAGTTCAATTTCTGATGCCTTAGCTCCGTCTAATAATAAGGCATTTATTCTGTTAATATCAATCATATACCCTTTATTTTTTTCATTTTGCCCATAATTATATATGAAATAAGAGGATATTGTTGCAAGAAACAACCAGAGGGCGGCCACTGCAACTATTATTTTATTAAAATGCTTCATATTTGTAGCCAACTCCCCACACTGTAACAATTCTCTTTGGCGATTTTGGTGTTTCTTCTATTTTTTCTCGGATTTTATTAATATGTACTGTAAGAGTTGAGGGTTCACTAAAACTGTCAGTTCCCCAAACCTTGTCAAATAGCCATTCTTTGCGAAGTGTTTTTCCCTTATTCTGAAGCAGAAGGAGTAATAGTTCATATTCTTTTGAAGTCATAACTAATGGATTATTCTTAAAATATACTGTAGTTGCATCCAAATCAATCGTTATATTTCCATCTGTAACTATGCTGGACTTTTCCTTAAAATCATAATTTCGTCTGAGTTGAGCTCCAATTTTAGCCGAAAGCAAATCAATATCAAAGGGCTTTTCTATATAATCATCTGCTCCTAGCTCTATTCCTGCAAGCTTTTCCTTTTTATCTACTATTGCACTAATTATTATGATTGGAATATTTCCTTTTTCTCTTATAAGCTTACATACGCCAAAGCCATCTATTCCAGGCAACATGATGTCAAGCAGTACCAATTTTACTGTATTATTCTTAAGGTACTCCATACCCTCTTCACCGCTTTTTGCATGAAAAAGAGAATAACCATCCTTCGCGAGAAAATCGCAAAGGATGGTTCCAAGTTCTATATTGTCTTCTATTATTAATAAATCTACCATTCAACCCCCCATTACCAGCCCATATCCATAAGCCAACTATTTAGCTTTCTTTCACGTTCTTTTTTCGTGGTTTCGTCTGTATATTTGCCTAGATTTAGTTCACCTTGAATGTTACCATCTACTATGTAAAGCACTTTATCTGTTTTGGCTGCCACCTTTACATCATGCGTAACAAGTAAAATTGAAGTACCCTCTGCATTAATTCTATTAAGTTCAGTCATAACTTCATTGGAAGTCTTTGAGTTCAGAGCACCTGTCGGTTCATCAGCAAATATCATCTTAGGTTTATTAATCAATGCTCTGCAAATACATGCTCTCTGTAGTTGCCCACCCGAAACCTCAGTAATATCATTATCTGCGATATCAATAATTTCAAGCTTTCGCATTATTTTTTTTGCATATTCATTAATTTGTTTTCTTTGCTCTTTTGTCTTACCATTTAAAGAATTGTAAGCTGATACAATAATATTATCATACGTAGAAAGGTTTCTCAACATATGCATTTGTTGGAATATGAACCCCATTTCGTTAAGTCTTACATCTGACATTTTATTAGCATTTAGATTGCTAATATCTTTTCCAGCAAATATAACCTTACCCGCGGTCAAACGGTCCATTCCACTTACAGTATAGAGTAGTGTTGATTTTCCAGAGCCTGAAGGCCCCATGACTGAGACAAATTCCCCTTCCTCCATATCGAAATTCACATTTCTAAGTACATTGTTCTGTCTTTTGTTTACGATATATGTTTTACACAAATTGTTTACACTTAATACTTTACTCATTTTCATCTTCTCCTTTATTCTGTCTCCTGACTTCTGACTCCTTTATTCTTGATTATTGATTTCCCATATATTTGTCTTCCTTACTTGACCAAGACTTACTAAAACAGCAAACATAGTTACTACTAAGATTATTATTGGATAGATAACAAATACTTGTAATGGTTCAATCAGTAGTTTAATTTCTGTTATGCCCATCATACCAAATACTATAGTAGCTAGTTTATTACCTGTTAAGTTTGCTACTAGAGTTCCCAGTATAATAGAAATTATTAATACAATAACAATTCTTGTTGCCTGCCATTTTCTAATGTCTTTGTCTTTAAAACCAGTTGACTTTAGTACTGCTATTTCACTTATTTCCTTAGTTATAAGCATTCTGACTAATAAACAGGTTATAAGAAAATTAATACCCAAAACTATAACTAATATAATATTTCTAGTCATTCCCAATTGCTGCGTACTACTACCTAAGTTTTTTTCTATGTATTCGCTAGCGCTCTTTATATCAAGTTCTGGGAATTGCTCTTTCAGAGTTCTAATGGCCTCTTCTTTATCTATGTTTTTATCATTTATTTCCCCAAATACATTTAATAAGAAGATATCTTTAAGGTTAAACTTATGATTTTCCGAAAACCTAACCGAATATCCAGTATTATTCATAGATTGATATATCGCTGTTACAATAAATTGGTCTGTTCTGCCTTGTATTGTGGAATTGATGTTATCACCTAAGCCAATTTTAAAGTACTTTGCTACTTGTATTGATATAGCTATTTCATTCTCTAGTTTTGGAGCTGTACCACTTAAATACTCATAATTATCTGCCCCATAATCATATGCCTGTAACCCTCTAACGGTTTTAGCTTCATCCGGATTATATGAATAGACTGCTGTATTAAAGTATATATCCGGATGAACCTTTACATTAATTCCTTTGTTCTCCGCCTCCTGCTCAATATTGCTCAGTTCTTTCTTTAGATCCTCAATACTACTATTCATATATTTTTCAGAAAAACTACTGGCCCCTATGTAAAAGTCTGTTGCTTTAGCTTCTCCAAATAGTTTTATAACCTCATTTGAGCTCAAAGTATTAATCAGGTTTATTGGTATAATAATTATTGCTGTACCTAAAATAAATGTAATAATAAGTATTATGAATTTTTTAAAGCCACCTATCAAATCACTAATTGCTAAATACATTGGTGTACTAATATGCTCCATCCTATGAAGCTTTAGCTTTCTTGAAATAGTAAATCTTTCACCTGTACTTCCCTGCCTAATAGCATCAATTGCAGATAATTTATTTATCTTTCTCGTACACATATAGCAAAAGCCAACTGTAATAAATATAATTAACACCACACTAATTACTGATAATACATAATTAAGTATTGTTGTCTTCATCATAATATGTGTTGAAATACTATTCATAAGATAACCTGTAAATGGAATACTTGCTATAAAACCTATGCCACCACCAACTAGAGCTATTGCAAAGTATTTAACCATATATATACTCTTTATACCTTTATTTTTAAGTCCTATCGCCTTCATGATACCGATTTCTTTATATTCTTCTTTAATTGTAAACACAATGGTAAATCTAAGAATTAGAAATGAAATAAAAATTAAAAATATACTTAGTACTATCATAATAGCAGCTGTCATTAAATCCATAAAGTAGCTGAAAGTAACTAAACTACTACTAAAAGTAAATATTGAATTGATTGATGTTTTACTATAATCCTTTTCAACCTCTTCATATGAAGTACCTTGATTCTTCATAATTGACCATAGCTTTACTGTCGTTTTATTTTCAGTCTTATAAAAATCTTCATAATCGTTATCACTTAACATAATTCTTTTAATACCAAGTAACTCCGAGCCAAAGGTAACCTCCTTAACATAATGTTTTACAGTTAGCTCCTTTTCACAGTCATCTATTTTGAATTTAATTTTATCACCAAGCTTAATTCCTGTTTTTTCTTTCATAAGCAATGGAATTGCAACCTCTCCTGCTTCCAGTTTAAAGGGTTCATCCTTTTGATTGTAAACAAGATTATATTTATCTGGTATTTTTGCAAGTAATAAGCTTTGATTGTCATTTAGCTCTTCACATTGTTTCGGAAGAGTAATATCATCAGCCGTAACAGATATCATTTCGTCATAACTTATACTTTTAACTTTATCGCTACTATTAGCCCATTCCTCCATCTTCTTGTCATTTTCCTCATCATAATAAGTCAATACCATATTATCTGGAGTATTAGATACTTTTTTAAAATTATCTAATGCGTTTGTAGTAGTGTATAGCATGTTTACACTGCTAGCAATTAACATACTGGCTACTATCATAAATAAAAATAGTATTGTGTTCATCGCTTTTTTTCTTTTTAAGTCCTTTTTTAATATCTTAAAAAACACTTTATCAACTTCCTCTCTTATCTTATGTGAATAAGTATATATTTTAAATTATTAAATAATCCTTAAGTTTTTTAAAAGATTTATTCGATGGATAAGACTCAGAATGTAGTTTATTCAATTCATCTTGACACTGTTAAGATTGCACGATATAATCTTATCAGTGTTAAGATAAAGGAGACTTAAAATGTCAACCAAACCGTATCATCATGGTAACTTAAGGAATTCTCTGATTGAAACAGGTATTGAACTTATTAATCAAGAGGGTTTAAAACAACTCTCATTAAGAAAAGTAGCTGCATTATGCAGAGTAAGTCAAACAGCACCTTACAGTCATTTTAAGAGTAAGGAAGACTTGTTGGAAGCAATGAAAGATTATGTAACAGAACAATTTATGGAAGTACTGAATAATGCAGTTAAATCCTGTCCAAATCAGCATGACCCCTATGTACTTATTCAACTTGGTAAGAGCTATGTGATGTTTTTCATTAGAAATCCTCATTATTTTTCATTTCTATTTTCTCAGTCATGTATGGAGGTTAATCTTTCATTGGATGCTGATGGAACGAAGAATTTCCCGCCTTTTGAATTACTTAAAACACTTTCTTTTCACGTTTTCGGAGAAAGTGGAATGAACAAAGAAAAAATGGAAGATATTATAATATCACTAAGGGCGACTGTGCATGGTCTTGCTTCTATTGCAACAATGAAAAATGTTCATTATGATAAGGATTGGGAAACAAAGATTCAAGATTTTATATGGAACAAGTAAAGGCATTCTCTGTCTGGCTGTATATTGGGGGATTAAAATAAAGAATAAAACAATTAAGCGATTTCCGAATAAATCGTTTGTGCGAAAGGCGATATATATTATGCTTATCATACTTGCTATTTTACTTGTTTGTGTCATAATTCTTATTGGAATGCTGCTGGCATGGAGTCCCGGAAAACCTGAGCCTTTTTTAGCTGAAAACGGAAATAAACTAGAGGGTAGCATATCCGAAAAAAATCATGTCAAAATCAATGGTATGGAACAGGGAATGTTCATCAAGAGTAAAAACAACAATAACCCTGTTTTGCTTCTTGTTCACGGAGGGCCAGGCATGCCTGAGTATTTCCTTACTGAGAAATATCCTACCGGCCTTGAGAACTATTTTACCATCTGCTACTGGGAGCAACGTGGTGCAGGACTTTCCTATAATGCTGACACTTCTCCTACTTTCATAACAGTGGAACAATTAATATCTGACACATTGGCGGTGACAGATTACCTACGTGAACGCTTTGGACAGGAAAAAGTTTATCTCATGGGACATTCGTGGGGTTCTTATATCGGAATCAAGGCTGTAGCACAGGCACCTGAAAAGTATAATGCTTATATCGGTATGTCCCAGATATCACAGCAGCTAGAATCAGAAAAGCTGGCATACGAATATATGTTGGAACAGTATACAGCAGTAGGAAATACAAAAATGGTACAAAAACTAAAATCATATTCTATTTACCGTTCTGATGCTGAATTGCATTCATACTTATTTTCACTTTTGCGTGATGAAGCGATGCATGATCTTGGTATTGGCACGATGCACAATATGAAATCAGTAATCAGTGGAATATTCTTACCAATAATGCAATGTCGGGCATACACATTAGGTGAAAAAATAGATATATGGCGCGGTAAAGTGTTTTCTCGTAACGCCACTAACCTAGTCGACAAAATGTACTCAGAAGACTTAACCACTGAGGTTTCACAGCTTGACATGCCCGTCTATTTCTTCAGCGGCATACACGATTACACAGTTTCTTATACTTTGGCGGCAGATTATCTTAAAAAACTACAGGCACCTAAAAAAGGCTTTTACACATTTGAGCAGTCTGCCCACAGTCCCTTGTTTGAAGAGCCTGAAAAATTTTTACGTATTATGCTTGAAGATGTGTTGAACGGAGCTGCAAACCTTTCCGACACAAAATAAAATGTTTATCTTTTATCTTCAATGCATCATTTATATGAACAACCTGATGACGAGTTATAGGCATTAATAATATTCCAGCTACAGTTTTTTTGCCCCAAAAGTCCAAAAGCCATTTTGACTCATCATCTTCTAAAACACCACCCTCATCTAAAACGCGCTGTATTCTGGAAGGTTCAATTTTCTTTTTCATGTCACCAGGCCTTAATTGGTTTATAACTTCACGCGTTTTTCTACCTACTGCAATGCGATAATTTCTTAGTTCCTTCTTGTCAATTTGTGAGCTTAAAGCATCAATTTCATCCTTGGTCATTGCGTTTCCTGTATCGCAAACCGAAACCTTCATTTTATCAAGCCAATTGTCACTATTTATTATTTGAATATCATCAGCAATAAGAATATTAGCAGTTATATCTTCAATACGTGTCAAGTGCCAAATGTCCCAAGCAATAGTTACAGATTTATCTGTCAGTCTAGTACGGAAAGCTTTTTCATTCAGTCCATCCCACAAATCATCTTCAAAGGTTATTATTTCAAGTCTAGACATTTCAGATGTATGTACAAGAGAATGCAACTCTAGGCATAATTCAATAGCATTATCGAATTTATCTGGTTTTTGAATGATGTCTTTTAATAAGGCTTGTTTTGGATTCCATTGTTCCGTTACACTAAGCATAAATTCACCTCTTCTAATCCAGTTTTGTACTTCTAGTCAATCAACTATAAACAATTTCGCACCATTCTTAGTATATGAACGATGTGGATTAGCCTCATCAGCGACTTGATAACTTGTTCCCGGTTTTAAAGTAAATTTCCTTCCATCATCAAGTTCAGTGACTAATTCTCCTTCCAAAACAAGAAGTACATGTCCTCGTCTACACCAATGATCTGCTAAATACCCCGGAGTATACTCTACCATACGGACTCTGATATTTCCCATTTCAAAAGTGCGCCAATAGGCTTCTCCAGTTACACCTGGGTGTTTTGTTGGTGTAATTTCATTCCAATCTATTGTGCAAAAAGGCACATCTTGAATTTTCATAATTTATTTTTCCTCCGAAAAGTCATATTTTTTTGGTTTATAAATTAATAACGTATGTTATTATATCCCTTGAGGTCCCCTATACCTTTTATAAATATCAGGGTCAGCGTACTTATTTTCATGGTAAATTGCATAGTTAGGACAAAAATTATAGCATCTCATACATGCAGTACATGAAGGTAAAAAGCTAAACTCGTTTTCAGAAAAAGCAATGCTTTTTGTAGGGCAATCTTTTAGGCAAAGCATACATTGTCTACACTTTTCTTTATTTATACTTAAAGTAAGATAACTATCCCTTACAGCATTTTTTGAGGCCTTTCTTATAAATACACCTGGAACTAGATAAAATCCAATATTTCTTATGTATCCCTTGCCACTAGCTACTCTATTTATAAGTCTTTCAATTTTTTCTTTGCCTTTATTCATTCTTATTTTCAATTGGTCTCTTGTAATGAAGTTAGCTTTGATTTTAGGAGTTGATACGTTATTACTCATTTTTAGGTTTATGTACCCAATCAGTTTAAAGCTACCGTTCTCAAGTAATGTCTTTGCACAAAGCGGACCAAATGCGTCAATATATCCTGCTGTAGTGACTATAAAGACTTGCTTCCGCAGTGTTTTACTCTGAATGTTCTTTAACTTCTCAACAAACTCTTTCATAATGTTAGGCATATCAGCGCCATAAATAGGAAATGCAATTCCAACAATATCTGTTTCATTGATTTTGTCTTCAAGTTTTGGAATATTATGCTCAATGGAATAGGTTTCACAAGTATAGACCCTTTTAGAGATATTTTCACTTAATTGGTCAACTGCCCATTTTGTGTTTCCTGTACCTGAGAAATAAAAAACTGTGAATTTCATATTAGCTCCTCAAGACTAAACCCCTACTGTTTTAAAAGTCTATTTATTTTACTATAAAACTTATTCTTTACTGTAATATTCATAATTTTATTTTTCATTAGCTCCATGTATTCGCTTACCACCAAATACACGAATAGTCCTTGTTTCAGCAATTCTCTATATTATTTTGAATTCCTTTTCAATCCTAACCTTTACATTCCGATATTTAGCATTTTTCTTTCCAATAGAAAAAGCACTAAGAACCTCTCTGTTTTCGGGAATTCCAAGTTTTATAAATATTGCTTTTAACTCTTTTGATTTTTTTACTTGAAAACCTTTTAATGCCATGCTTATCCAACCTAAAAAGCAAGTTCCCAAATCCAATGCTTCTGCTCCAAGCATTAGTTGGTATTCCATAATAGTTAAGTTTTCTCTAGATACGGGACTACCTTTTTCACTATGTAGAAGAACCAAATTTGGTGCATTATAAGTCAACATATTAATATTTTCTGATTTAGCAGCTAAAATCTTTTCTATTAAATTACAAGTACTATTAATGCTATCTCTAAGAGAAGGATTAATAGCTTTAGGAATTTTAATCCATAATGAGGATAATTTTTTATGCAGTAACTCTATATACCAATATGTATATTCTAAAAGATGACCTAACAATTCCTTGTTTTCTATAATAACAACTTCTGTGTTTCTTATCAGTTGTGTATGCCCTCCCCTTGGGGATAAGCAAGCAATTTGAGATAAATATTGTTTCTCATTTTCTGATAAGACTTCATCTTTATAGCTTCTAATAGTCCTTCTCTTCTTCAAAAAATCAACAAGCTGTGATGGTTCAATGCACGGTTTGTCATTATTCAATGGCTCTGTAAGCACATCAGTATTTTTTGCAGCCCCTGTTGGACACACAGAAATACAATCTCCACAATTAATACAATATTTTTCCCTGCGCTTATTAATAACTACTCCATTCTCGCTTTTTACAAAGATTTTTGTAGGACATACACTTGTACATACCCCACAGTTTGTACATTTGTTTGCATCAATAAATAACTTTTGTTCATAATTCATGTTATATACCCCTTTATAGCTGTTTATTAAAATAGAAAATTACTCAAAAATTAACTCATAAAATGGATTATACAGTCTTTTCTTTCATCATTAAGTACTCAGTAACACCCTTTTTATATAGATTTGGTATTACCCCAACTTCTTTATAACCTAAGCTCATATATAATCTCATAGCCTTTTGATTAAAATCTGCAACTACAAGAAATACTTTTTGATTATTTTTAAAAACTTTGTCCTCATAAAATTTAATTAACTCTTTTCCAATACCCATACCTCTACATTCTTCTTTAACAGCTATGATATGTAAATATGGGAAACTATGAAAAGCTCCTTTTTGAATAAACCATATGAAGCCCAAGCAAATATCTCCACCGTCTAATGCTAAATAGATTTCTTCTTTTCCAATTCCTTCCTTTAATGTAGCAGTAGCATTTGCTTCAGCTGGGAAGTATTCTCTTCCAAGATCAGATTTCAATAATGCTGTTTTACAATCTTCTAAATATTCAATACTTGCTTTTCTTATCGTTATGTTCATAATACAACTTCCATGCTATCTAAGTATTATTTTTCTTATCTTAATCTTTAATGTTAGGGAATTGTAATTAAACATATTCCTGATTATGAAGTTTTTTAATAACTTTCTATCTTCCTCTCGCAAAATATTCCCTTAATGATAACATATATTCCACGAAATAGTAAATACGACTTTGCTTTTGCTAAAGAGAGATAAAGCTTGTACCAACCTCATAAGGCTAGCACAAGCTTTAGTTGCAGGCTAATGATTTAACTGTTATTTTTCACAACCTTCTTTTAGGCTTCATTTACCTTTTGAATAACGTTCTAATCTCTCTTCAAGTGTTCCAGTATGCAATTCAAACAGATGATTGTCATAGTCATAAAAATATACTGAACGTCCTTCGCCATCTACACGTGAACGTTCTGGTATTATATCTGCCCCAGCATCCTTAATTCGTTTAATAAATTCGTCAAAACAACTGTCTGGTATCTTAAAAGCGATATGATTATATGTACGCTCTATAAGTGGCTTACCTTCCATAATACAAATCCATAAACCATTAATAAGAAAGAACTTTTCTTTTGATAATGAAAAGGTCTCATTTCCACTTGAATAGACTTCTTTTGCTTCAAAAATCTTCTCTAATAATTTTGTTGTTTTCTTTAAGTCATTTACTATTAACGTGATATGGCTTAATCCAGAAATCATGGTATTCAACTCCCATTTCATACAAAATTTAAATTATCTGCTGAGTTCAATTTCTTTTCCTCTATTTTCTGTAATTTAAATTCTATATAATAAAATATATCCAATTTCAATACTGATAAAGGCAGCTTGATAGGCTCCCATTTCCTAAGTTCTATCATATCACAGCAGGAAAGATGTTCAATATCAATAATATTATCTAATAAATCTAGAAACAAAAGGCAGCATGCCTTTTCAACATACCACCCAAATAATAATGATGTTTCAATATTTTTGCATTATTAGCAATATGAATACTAGATATTTCAGTATTTTTACATTATTGGTAATTAAAATACTACTAGTACGCTAATATCTCATATCCCTTGTCAGTTACCAAAACCATGACTTCCCATTGTGCAGACATCTCTCCATCGGCAGTATACACGGTCCATTCGTTATTCTTGTCAACAAATATCTTATTTGTGCCTTTATTCACCATAGGCTCAATTGTAAATATCATTCCAGGAACCATTAACATGCCAGTCCCTTTTTTTGTTGTATACCCAACCCACGGCTCCTCATGAAATTCCAGGCCTATTCCATGTCCACCTATTTCTCTCACAACTGAATATCCGTTTCTGAGGGCATGTTCATGTATTGCTTGGCCGACATCACCCAAGAATCCCCAAGGCTTTACTTCTTCCAGACCTAAATCAATACATTCTTTTACTACTTTAACTAACTTTTTATTTTCTTCACTCACATTAACAATATAAAACATTCTTGAAGAATCTGAAAAGTAACCATTATATATGGTAGATACATCAACACTAATAATGTCTCCATCCTGTAAAATATCTTGGTCTGATGGTACACCATGGCAAACTTGATTATTCACGGAAGTACAAACACTTTTAAGGAAACCATTATACCCTAACGTTGCTGGTATTCCACCCATTTCAATAGTCTTCTTATTAACAAGCTGGTCTATCTCTTCCGTAGTCAAACCCACTTTGATGTTTTCAGAAATATAATCCAAGACCGCAATATTTATTCTTGCGCTTTTTCGAATACCTTCTATCTGTTCTGGTGTTTTTATTAATTCTCTTGTAGGCACAATATGACTCTTCCTTCTGTATAATGCAATCTTTTCATCAAAATCTGAATGACAAGCCTTATATTTCTTTAGGCTCCCGCACCAACATAAATCATTTCTGCTAATTTCCTTCTAAACACAGGTTAAAAATTTAATTTGTAAAGAGCATATTCCCGTTCTGCAATTGTTTTCCTACCAACTTTAATAAAACCTAAACTCTCATATAGTTCATGTAGTTTTAGCCTATTCCAACCAGTATCAAGTCTTATAGTGTGTATTCCTCTCTTTTTACACTCTTCAATCGCCTGTTCAATCATTAATTTAGATACACCTAAGCCTGAATATTCTCTTCTTACACATAACTTATGTATAAATCCAGACTCATCATGTTTTATTTCTGGCCAAAACAATTGATCATGCCATTGAAGAATCATACTAGAAATAACACTGTTTCCAACCTTACCTACATAAAAGTTTTCTTCTGTTAAGCCTTGCATTAATTCTTCCTTAGTTAAATCCTCTACTGTCCACATATTCTTTCCAGTAACTTCGCACCATTTAGCAACTTCTCGCAGGGTACTAATCGCATTATCGACCTCACCTTGACAGAAAACAAAATCTTTAAGCATTCCTTTATCTCCCTAAATGCAAAACTGTTGTTACTATCCAATTATATACTATAATTGGAAATCTAACAACAGCTTTAGAACATTTGTTCTTGTTTGCAAATTTATTTCTTACTAGCTTTACGAATCTCGCTCAGAACCATTTGTGATTGTGAAAATAATAAGTAAGCTTCTTTTGTTTTCTGTACATCATTAATATCTAAATCAAGCGAGAAAATCCCTGCCATTGTAAATAAATAAAAAGTATGATGATTTTCATCTGGTAAATTGTCAATACTATCAGCATGCTTCATAATAGGTACTGCTTGATGACTAGCAAGTAAAAATGATTCAACCACTTGCTTAACAGAATCATGTTGTCCAGCACCAATTATTCCACCTCCATTTGAGAAATAAAGGCTTGCTGTTCCATCAATAAAGCAAATGAGTGTTGCTGTATTGCCAGAACTTACTCCCATATCAACTACTGCTCCATAAACCTGATAATTATTCTCTGCCTTTATACCAAGTTGTTCAGGAGTATAATTAAAAGCTAGTTTACGCATAGTAGCATAAGTATTCTTTTCATTTTGTGGAGCTAAATCATCTTTGTCTTTTATTAATCTATACACGTCAAAAACCCCTTTGTTCTAATAATCATCTTCAGTTACTATTATATCCATTACCTAAATCATTTCTAACTCTCTTAATTTTACTTTTACGTCTTCTAACCCAACTACCTTTATTGCATTCATTCCTGCTTGTTTTGCAGCATCAACATTTATTTGATTATCATCTAAGAAGAGAATCTTGTCAGCTTCACAGTTTAGTGACTTTATAACGTTCAAATATGCATCTTCATCAGGCTTCATAAACCCTGTCTTGTGAGAAGGGAAACACAGAGGAATTAGGCTTTCAATACAATTTTCATTACACAATCTATCCCAATGCAGTTCATTTGTATTGGATAAACATGCCAGAGAGTAATTCTTTGAGAGCTGTTGTAAAAGTTCTTCTGTACCTGAATACAAACCGCTTGTGAAATAGACAAATTCCTTTATGAATTCTTCAGGACTAATAGAAAATTTAAATTCACTTACCATCTCTTGCGCAAATTCAGAAGCACTTTTCTTTCCCATTTCAAAATTCCTTACCGCTGAGGAATATAGCCACATTCTACTCATTTCATCTTTATCCACGCGCCAGTCCATCCATTCAAGAACCTTAGGTACTCCTACAAGGTCAACTAAAACACCACCCAAATCAAATAATATGTATTTAATTTTTCCTTTCATCATTTCCTCCTTATAATCTCTGTCATTTACTCGTATAATATCTATTATGTATTAAAAAAACTATCAAGCTCCTTATGTAGAAGCAATTGATGAAATAAAATCGTTTAAAATAGTTTTGATTGGTGCTACAATATTTTCTGGCAATTCATTAATTGTAAAAAAACGTGCATCCATTCCTTCATCAGGGTTAACCTCTATTATTCCTGTAAACTCTCGACATACATATGTGACTGTAACATTATAAACTTCATCTCCATTAGGAAATATAATATGCTGGTTTTCACCAGAGTACACATTAAATAGCTTTAAATTGTTACAATGTAATCCAATTTCTTCTAACACTTCTCTTCTTGCAGTATCCTCTGTAGATTCCCCTATCTCACAAAAGCCACCAGGTAAACCCCACATATTCATTTGATTTCTAAGGTGTAATAAAATTCTATTATTTTCATCAATCAATATAACATTTGCACCAGCTAATATTAATGGTCTGCTTCCTACTAAGTCTCTTATTTGTTTCCAATAGTCCTCCATATAACATCGGATTCCTTTCATATACCTTGATGTCCATCCGCATTGCTAGACATGACCTTTTTCATTAATATATAATCAAAAATCAAGACACCTCCTCCGCCATGAACTGTTACTATTATACATAAGGAAAAAGGTGTCTTATTTTTTTACCATTCACTAATTTGCTTTTTAAATCTGGCTGCAAATGCCATTTTCACTTTCTTGTACATCCTTATAAAACATCATAAACAAACCAGCTGTACTTCTCTGAGCTAAAGGAATAGTATTTTTACTTAATGTGTAATATCTCTGCTCATCGTCACTAATATGGCTCAATCTATTATTTGTCTTAATAGCACATTCTGCATTGTGTCTTATAAATTCATCAACACTGCCCAAATAGCAGCCTTTATCTCTTACCAAGTACTCAGGACAATCGAAGAATGTATCTTTTACAAACTTCTCATACTTATGGTGTTCTTTCAAAAGCTTTACATTAGCATGTTGTGGCACAGTCATATCCTGTACTAAATGAGCAGCAGCACCCAAGAAAAACATTGCCCTCTTGATGTCTCCTAAATTCCAATAGCCAATTGCGAATGTGTAATAATTCTTAGCTAATGTACAAGCGTTTGTATTTCCATACAATCCCTTATCCTTAATAGGATTGTAAAAATGTCCTGAGCTTTTAAAATCCTGATCTGCCCACACAACTCCTAAGTTTAACTCTGCAATATAATATGAGAATAAATTGTATTGTTCAATATTATTATCATTTTTTAAAATTATCAGGGCTTGATTATTTATAGCCTTGTGTACAAAGCATTCCGTTGTAATAATAGCCTTTTTTAAAGGATTTATCGCTTTCATAGTATATTTAAACAGTTTTCCATATGAGTACTCAACAATTTTGGGCAAAACGGGAACCCCCTCTAGTCAAATAATTAATGCATATAAATATATGTCTTCTCCTAATATTATAACCCCTCAAAACTTAAATAGAATAGCTCAAAAGCAACGTTTACAATGCGTTAACAAAGTATTCATATTTTACATTTTGCCATTCAATTTAAATAAATAACTGTTCCTATATTTCTATTATCTATTAAATTAAAGAATAATGCATTGTTGAATATAGATAAAAAAAGAGCTATAATTCAGTTAGATTATAGCTAGATATATTGATAGCGGTCAGTAATCCGCTGTAGGGGGTTGTATTTAATAATGTCCAGGGTTAGTTTAGTATTAGAAGGTGGTGGCATGAGGGGTTTGTACACTGCCGGAGTATTAGATTATTTTTTGGAAAAAGGTTTAATTTTTGAGGATATTATTGGTGTATCTGCTGGAGCCTGTAATTCGGTTTCATATATTTCTGAGCAACATGGACGTAATTTGGAAATCAATGTTGGTTATTGCAAAGACAAAAGATATGTAAGCCTATTGGGCCTGCTAACAAGAGGTTCAATTTTTAACATGGATTTTTTATTTGATGATATACCAAATAAGCTTATACCTTTTGATTATGATAAATTTAAAGCATCAAAATGTAGGTTAATTGCAGTATCTACCGACTGTGAAACTGGGAAAAGTGTTTATGCTCAAATAAATGATATGAAAGTAGATAGCGTATATGTTAGAGCTTCTAGTTCAATTCCTGTTGTTTCACCAATAGTTGAAGTCGATGGTAGGAAACTTGTGGATGGTGGTCCCTCCGACTCAATTCCAATTCATTATTCCCTAAATAGTGGCTTTGATAAACACATAATTGTGCTTACTCGGCATCAAGGATATCTAAAGAAAAAGAACAAGTTATACCCATTATGCAAATTGATATTAAAAAAATATCCAAACCTTGTAGATACTATGAAATATAGGCACGTACATTATAATGATAGTCTCAAGCTTGCGCAGCAATTGGAAAAAGAAAATAAAGCAATTATAATTAGGCCAAAAAATCCAATTGAGGTTTCAAGGTTTGAAAAAAATCCCGAAAACTTAAAGCAATTGTATAATAAAGGGTATGAAGATGCCAAAGAAAAATACGAAGCCATAGTCAAGCTATGTAAGGACTGTGAAAATGTTAGGATAGACAAAGTAGCATCCGAATCGTGTTAGCAATAGTTCCAGCGTTGCTAGTATCTGAGTATCAGAATAAACAAAGTAGCATCTGAATACATACTCCCAAAGCAATAGCAGGAGAAAGCCTTATAGTATGTTTTGTACTATTATTTTGAAAATACGATATATCCGAAGTGAGAAAGCACATTTTCATGTCTAGATAAAAGGCAAAAAAGGTGCTTTTTACTTCTGCCCTTCTTGCTAAACTTACAAAAGCAAATATTCCTGCAATAATAAATGAGTAGGCCATAACATACAATAGGCATTTCCATCCCACAACAGCTCCAATGGCACTAAACAGCTTTATGTCACCAGCCCCAATAAGACTTGCATAAAATAAAATTCCTAAAAGCAATACTGGTATAACAATTCCTATTATACTGGTTTTCAAACCTGTGAGCCCATAAAGATACGCATTTATTGCCATGCCTAATAAAGCCGCAGTGAGTACAAACATATTTCGTATTTTAGAAGCTTTTAAATCGCTAATTACTGAGAGAAGGAGCAAGAAAAGTAATACTATATAGGTAATCATAGTAGCCTCCGTAAAAATATGAATTCCTTATTTGCAAATCTCAATAAGTCGTTACTGTCAATTTTGTTTTTGGTATTTGGAACTATTCTATTATCATTTATGAAAGTACCATTTCTTGAGTTACAATCCATAACGAAATAGTCCTCTCCCTCTTGTAAAATTTCAGCATGAATTTTACCTATAGCACTACTATTAATTACAAAATCAACAAAGTTCTCCATTCTACCTATAAGAATACTATTTTTGTTTATTTCAATAACTTCTTCCCCATCTTTCTCTTTTAAATAAGGTTTCTCTGGTAGTTTAGGTCTTTTTATTATTACTGTCTCTCCATTATAATTTTCATTGACAATTGGCATGTGATTTTCTTGATTATAATTTGAATTATTGAGAAATTCAGCATCACTAGGCTTTACTTTATTTTTCATCATATCATTTATAAACCGTAAGGGCGTGTAGTTAGCAGTTTCATCTGTTTTATTTCTTTTCTCATTAATCATTCTAATAACAAAAACATCAACTAATAAAAAAATTATAAAAAGTATAATTCCTGTTTTCATAGGGTTATCTGACATTTTAACAAAGCTGCTATTTACTATAAGAATATAAGTTATTAAAAGAAATGCTTGAAATAATATTATAGTAAACAAAAGCATTTTAATTTTTGGGTTCTGTTTACCACTTTCAGTTTTATGTTCTGATACAAAATCTTTAGTTTTCATATCTGAAATGGGATCATTATGCTTTTGATTTTCTATATTTTGATAGTTTGGAATTTTGAAATTTCCTTTTGTTATTGCGGCTTTATCTTCATTTATCTTATCTACTTTGAATGCACTTGTTCTGACTTTATCCTGTACTGTTTTGACTTTATCTGGTTTAGCTTTTTCTACTTTAAACATACTTATTACGGAGTTATCTTGTTTTGTTATGGCATCCTTTGTTTTATCCACTTTTGATTTTTCTGCTTTTGTTTTATCAACTTTTGTTTTATTTGATTTGAACTTGCTTGTTTCAAGCATATCTATGTTGAACATATTATTTTTCTTAAGCACTGAGTTTAACTGCAGAACTTTCCCATTTTCTAACTCATCTCTTTTATGTAAAAATTCCTTATCTTCAGTATTGTTACTAGAATCCATTGTCCAACTATTCGCAGGCTGATTTTTTATTTCTTCTCCCAAAAGCCTTTCAATAATCGACTTCAAACAACTTAGGCTGAAATTATCATTTTTAATAACTTCAATTATCTTTTGAATATAATTGTCGCTATATTCGTCTTGAAATTTCACCAATTTAAAAATAAGTTTTATAAAAAAGTCTTTGATATCATTTTCACGATTTAGAAAAGGTAAATAAACAAAATATATATCTATGCTTTCAGGTTCAACATAAATAAAATTCTCGTCCAACACAATATTATTTTCATAAAGCAAATAATTTTTGAGTTGATATATGTTATTAATTATATTAAGTATAGTTATTAGAAATTCATCACGTGAAAAACGCTTTCTAGAAATAAAGCTAGCCAGCGTACATTTCGATGTAACATTATAAAAACAGTTAACATTCTCTTTTATGTAATTTACATTGAATTCTAACAAGCCATTTAGTTTGTTATTTAATAACATCTGTACTTGATAATTTATTAAAGTATTATTAATACCTGTTTTTAGAACTAAATAGTTTGTAGTTGAATCGTTCTCGTATGATACATTAAAATCATTTTCAAAATTTTGTACCAATTTAATCACCTCTCAATTATCATCGTATACTAGTTAACTCACAAATTATTGTTGCTAACAATACAAATGGTGCAAAAGGAATTTCTGTTTTCCTATCCCCTTTTTTTGTGAAGACCAAGAATAATGAATATAACCCTGTTAATACTATTGAAATAAATAAAATACTAAAAAAGTTATTAATTCCAGCATAAAATCCTGTTGCAGTCATCAGTGCTAAATCCCCTTCTCCTACTTGCCTTTTTGAAATTAATATCAGCAACTTCATAAGTGCAAATGCAGTAACTCCTCCAAATAAACAAATTATTAAGGCATTAGATTTATTGAAAACAATAAAAATTAATAACCCAATTATTGATCCAGAAATAATTAATTTTAAGGGAATAGTTTTGTTATACAAGTCATTTATTGAAGCTATTAATTGCATTGTTAATAAAAGAAATGTGGTAATAAAAACTATTCCAAGCCCTGTATAATATAGCAAAAGTATATTAACTACTGCCCATGTAATAAAACAAAATATCATTGGTATGGCATTCTTTTTTATCGTTTCTTTATCTATGCCGTTAATGGTTTTATTGATTTTACTGAATTCATTGATCTTATTGATTTTACTGATTGCATTGATTTTCTTGATTTTACTGATTTGATTGGTTATATTAATTTTACTTATTTTAGTCAATTTAATCTCCTGTATCATTTTTTTACCTCATTTTCAGTTTTTTCAGTTGTATTTTTATCAGCATTTTCTTTTCCGTATGCCTTAATAACCTTCAAAGTAATGCCCTTTCTTCTAGCAATTTGTATGCACTCATTTATGGTTTGTTGTTGATTTGCATTTAGGTTTGTTTCTGGAATAATTAATCTAAGTTCTTTTCTGTATATTTGAGATTTATCAATTGTTATTGTAGTACTTTTTCCTCCTTCAAATTCCTCAAGCTTGTCAATGTATAACAGCAATTTCTTCTTAAGATTGCTTGAATTCTGATAATATACTTCATCGATGTTGAGACTTTTTATACTTGTGGCTGTTCCATTTTCAAACATCGCTATTGTAGGAAAATTAAATGGTAGATTTGCACCTTGCAGATTGCGGATTATCTGACCACGCTTGATATTAGTCATATTCCAGACATTTGTTCCATCATCCGTAGCTTCATCCTCTGCCTTTTTTACACCATCTACGCCTGCCCAAACACAAGCTGAGGCCATTTGAGTAATTTTAATTCCTGGAAATAGTTGTGCAAGAAAGGGAAAACTCATTTCATAGCTAGCTACTATATTTATACTCTTACCATCCGCAAGCATTCTACTGGCCGAAAAATCTATACCCTCAAAGCCGTGCTTTAAATTTAGACTTTTTAGTCTCTTACTAACATCACTATAATAACTAACGTTAAGATTTTTCTTAACCAACACTTTAGTTATTGGTACCAGAATGACCTGAGCTCGGACATAATCTGTAGTATCTTTTCCTAGCTTTTGAACAAATGATGTTATCAAAGTATCCCCAAATATATCATTAACTTTTTGAGAATTGCTAAACTTCTCTATACTGCTTATTACCTCATCAGCATTAGTCTCATAGTATAACAGACTATATACACTCATTTCATTACAAGCTCCTGTAATTGCATGCTGCATGATTTCATTCGTGTAATAGACTTTAATTATAAACACAAACGTCATAATTGCAATTATAAAAACTGGAAGTAAGATAGCAGCCTCGACTGTAATTGAGCCTTTGGGATTAAATTTTTCATTTTTTACAATAGTTTTTAACCTCAGTCGTTTACAGTTAATATCCAACACACATATCCTCACTTATATATGATCTTGTAATATTTTTTCTTGTCTGTACCGAAAATATTGGGAATGAGATAAACATATTTTTCATCGACACCATTGTGTTTGACTTTAATAAAACCTTACTATCCTCTAATAAGAACCCCTGGCGAGATACTCCAACATTTAGCTGTACTAAATCCTGTATTCTAGCTAACTTTTTATCATTATCCATCATGACTAGAAATATTTTTAGATAGTCTTGATAGCTTAGATACAGAAGGCTATTCTCACCACTTGTAGCTTTCTTTTTGTCAATGGCACCAGAAATGTCGGTTTTCCATTGGGTTTTTGTCTTGAACAAAGGGATTTTTTCGCCTTTAGTTAACTGTTCTAAATCATACAACGATTCAGCCATAGCCCAAGAAAATACTAGCATAGTCTGAATTAATGGCGTCGTTAATCCTGCACTCCATGCGCTTAGTGTAGCAGCAAGACTAGTTATTCTGGCCATTTTAGATGCATCTGTGTAGATATGTAGAACATTTGATATTAACCTGATTCCTAAAATTTCTGATTTAATTAATAAAGAATTAGTAGCTTCATTTTTATTTCCATTAATAATATACTCTACCTCAAAGTTTGAAAAGTAGGCATCCCTTTTTGTTTTATCTTCTGATCTTAAATTAAATGCTTTACTGCTGTCATCACCTTTTAGAAGCGGAACATCATGTTTAAATATCCCCATTATATATTCATTAACATATAATTCTTCTGTAACTTTAGCTGCCATTTGTTCAAATATACTTTCCTTGGAGGCTAATTCCTCCAAACTACTATTTGCATAGCTCTCATTATCGAAATTCATATTATCCCAATTTTGTACTTCATCATCTTCTTCAATATTTGCTTTCCTTGAAGGTAACTGCTTCAACAAGCTACTATCAATAGTTTTTGACTCGCCTTTTTTGTTAAATACCTCTTTTAATTCTTGCTCAACCTTACCCCTATTATCCTCATCATATGATTCAGCTGGTTGAACTTTGTTAAATGTATAATTGATACACGATTCTGACATTCTATCAAGTTCTGATATAAATCCATCATCACTCCCATTAGCTTTAGATGAAATCCTATCACACATTGCAATATTTCTTTTAAAACTGCCTATAATGTCAGACGAATTATCCTCACCTATTATCTTTTGCATATTTAACAAGTCATCTTCATATGATTTTTGTAATTCCTTTAATCCTTCCTGGTTATCTTGTGTGTATTGTAGTTCCTCTTTTATGTGATTTAATAAATCACCTTTTTTAGAAGTAATATTATTAGCATTCTCAATTGCTCCAGAATTTAGAACTTTGTATTCGTTTATGCTATTAATAATATTGCTCTTTATCTCTTGTTTTGTGCGGCTAATATAACTTAATTCATCTTGAGCACTTCGAATATCCTTTGCTATTTCTCTTCTTATTTCTTGACTTTCCTCATCAGAATATTGGCTTCGTAGCATATATAGTCTTTCTCTACACTCCTCATAATAGTATTTTTGATTTAAAAAGTCTTCTTTTAAACTTGTTACTATTGAAGTTATACCTGATTCATTTATCTTCTTTACCTTATCTTCAAGCGACAACTGTAAATTTCCAACTACACTTGCTTGCTTATCTGTTTCCATTTTTCTTTTATATGTTTTTGATCCACTTGAGATATTTTTTATGCCATCAATCTTGGTTATCAAATCAGAAGCTATCTCATATGGAGCACGATACTTCATAAACTCCATTATTTGTTTTTCAAATATATCTCTATTTTCTAAATTATAGGGCTGCTCAATATTTATCTTTTCAATTTTAAAATCATATAAAAAATTTTGATTTTCAGTGATATTTAGATTTTCTGAAAAATATTGCTCATAGCTTTCTATCATTGTATCTTGGTCAAGATATGCGCCAAAAAGCCCATATTCATCTTTTAGTTCATTATTGTAGCTAGCAAGCAAAGATGTAAGAGCGGTTTTGTTTGCTCTCTGTACCTGAGAATGTGCTAAGCTAATTCTTGCTGCATCTGAAAATGTACCTACAACAAGGAAAACCGCCGAAAGTACAATACTTATGAAAACAGTTATTGCACCCTTACTATTTTCTACTTTCAAATTGCACCCCACCCTTTTGGAATATAAAGATAAGTAGATTTCTTTGATTCATGGGGAAGCATTTTGCTCCCACTGTTTCAGATACTCTTTAATTCTTTTTTAACAGCTTATCTAAAACATCATTTACCTTTGAATCTTTACCAATCCATTTATTATCACTATTTAAAATACAGTTTTTAATATCAATTACAATATCCAGATTTCTTACAAATTCAGCATTATCGTCCAAAGGAGAAGTTGCTTCTGCTTTTAAGTTTAATGTAGGAGATACACCAAATATCCTAAATAGACTTCCTATTGGAAGAGGGTATTGCTCTTGAATACTGATATCAAGTTGTTTCAACAAAAATTTGTACGAAGTACTATTATCAGAATAATTGGTCGAGTCTAAAATTGACTTATCAAGCTTTTTACCAATATAGCTATTTAGCTTGCTTTTCTTGCCTTCTGAATCAGTATCTATTATCCTCCAATAAAGATTGAAATCCGATTTTGAAGTGTACTCAGTACCATATTGATTAACATAATGGTACGCTCCTACATTTGCAGCTTGATCTGCAACACTTTGAATAAGGGCATATTGATACATAATTATGAAAAGATACACTAATGCAGCAACTAGAAGAAATACAACAGAGAAAATTATTGAAGCTTCTACAGTAAAGCTGCCTTTTGCAGGTTTATACAATTTTTTATTAGTTTCAAGCATTATTCCTCCATGAGCCGCATAAATAGCGATTGGATAAACAGATTTCTTTAATTGAGTGTAATTTTCCTGTATTAAAGAAATCTGTTTACCCTAACTTTGTTTTTAGCCCTTTAATTTGCTTTCATTTCCATCAGCATTATTTTCAAGCTGGCTTGCGTCTGGAAAAAGGTTATCGATTATGCTATTTACGAATTTTATTAGCTGGTTTCTAAATAGCAAAGCCACTCCAACAAGAACAGCAATTATAATAATTACCTCAACCGTTCCCATACCATCCTCTTCTGTAATAAATCTTTTTAGTGTTGAAAACATATTATTCCTCCTTCTATTTATAATTTTTATCATAAGTGTGTTACTTTCCCAAAAGACTATAGTTCAGAAGACTTTACCTGAACTAAGTCTTCTTTATCTTCGCGGAGCTACTAAGCTCCTGCTCTTCTAGCACGAGCTAATTATCTCCAAGCACGAAATAAGGGCGATAAAGAAAACTTATCTTGTGCCGAGCCATAGGCGAAGACAGAATCTTAGTTGAACTTATACTTGTAAAGTGCTAGAGTTCAGAACACTTCATCTGAACTAAGTCTTCTTTATATTCCCTGCATTGATATAATTGCAGGTGTTACAACTATAATAATTATTGCAAAAAACATTATCATCATGGGAAAAAGCAGCTTTGTTGAAGCTTCTTCTCCAAGCCTTTTAATTGCATTTTTTCGCATTTCCCAGCATTCATTTGACTGCAGCCTCAATGATAAAACAAGATTGTTTCCACCCCTTTTCGTATTTTGCACAATGGATGACATAAGCCTCGATATCTCAGGTGTTTTAACCCTCTTTGCAAATTGGCTAAATGCTTCTGCTTCATTTTTACCTGATTTTATTTCTATAACAGTTTTGTTTACCTCAGCATAAAAATCTCCTTCTTTATCACAATCAACTGAAATTTTCTCCCAAGCTTTAGACATTGTTAGTCCTGCATTTAGCAATAAAGTAAGTTTATTTATAAAATCAGGGAATTCCATTTGTATCTCTAACCTTCTTTTTTTCACCTTATTATTAAGCTTTATATCATCTGATATCACTAATACTCCAAAAATAATAAGTACATATAAAAGAAACACACCTTGAAATTGTGTTAGTATTCCCACCAAGAGTTCACAAATTATACAAAGTAACATAAGAACAATTTTATTTGCATGAAATATTCTGATATAGAATGCAGAGTATTCCTGCCCATATACTTCACTGATACTATTAAGAATTCGTCTATCATAATTTGTATTAAATGAATAACTGTACCTATCTAATACATACAATCCAAAAGGCAGAAGCCCCTTTAGTATGAAATCTTTCTGATTTAGTGCTTGGGTACAATTTGAATAGTAAGTATTATTTTTGAAAAGAACTCCACAAAAAATAGCTGTTAATGTAATTAATGCGATTATTGTAAACAACTTAATAATAAACATATATCCTCACATTTTAATATTCATAATTTTATTTGAAATTAGAAATGCTGCAATAAGCAAAAGTAAACAAACCGTCATAGCTAATCTTCCTTGAGATGTATTAAAAACAGGCTCTATATATTCTGCTGCAGTCACTGATAGAACAAAAACCATGCCTATTGGCATAATGTTTAGAATCTTCTGCTCAAATTTCCTCGATGATAGCAGAGTCTCAATTTCCTGCTTCATCTCAATTTTGTCACTAATTATTCCAGCTGAGTTTTTAATTGCCTCTATGAGATTTCCACCTGTTCTTTTGCAAATAATTATTACATCAGAAAAATTCTTAATATCATCCAGCTTAGATCGTTTTGCGAAATCACTAATTGCCTCTTCAACTGTAATATTATAGGATAGTTTATGAATTATTATTTTCGTTTCTTTAATAATATAAGCTTCATCACTAGGATATAGCACAAGTAAATCTTCTAACGCACTTTCAAATGCATTTTCTAGAGCTCTCCCTGCACTAAGTGATGATGATAATGATATTAATAAATCTTTGAACTGTAAATTCAGCTCATTCCTACGCTTAATAATTATTTTACCTCGCTTGTATTTCAAATACAAAATTCCAAATGGGGATAGTATCGAAGCAAATAAAATACTTCTATAGAATAAATACGAAACTGTGAAAATAAATGCAGCTGCTATTAAAGAATAGAAAATCTTCATTTTAATTGGAATAACGTATACATCATAATCTATCAAAGCGCACCACTCCTATTTTTCATCATGTATAAACCCTTTACAAAATAATTAAGTATCTAATTCGTGATTATTTATATTTCAACATTTAATCCTGAATTTATTAACTTATATTTGTTGAATAATGGATTTGTAGTTCTTATTAAATGGCCTACTACAGGGTCAGATGGCTTTGAATCTTTTTGAAAGCTTTCCTCAAAAACATATAGTGGATTGAGTTTTATTTGATTATTTTCCAAACCTAGGACTTCTGATATCTCCATCGTCCTTCTGGATTTATCTCTTAGTCTTGACAGAAATATAATTATATCAATTGCAGACGCTATTTGTTTTCTAACTGCTTCAATTGGTAATGCTGATGAGCTTAATATCATCGTCTCAATTCTTGATAACATATCTTCTGTGGAATTAGCATGTCCTGTCGAAAGTGATCCATCATGCCCTGTGTTCATTGCTTGAAGCATATCTATAGCCTCTGCACCTCTCACTTCGCCCACAATTATTCTTTCCGGCCTCATTCTAAGTGACGTTTTTATGAGATCCCTTATTGTAATCTCACCCCTACCCTCTAGGTTTGCATTTCTAGTTTCAAGTCTAACTAAATTTGGGATATTTAATATTTGAAGCTCTGCCGAATCTTCTATTGTAATAATTCTTTCGTCATTTGGGATAAAGTTTGACAGTGCATTAAGAAAAGTCGTTTTACCGCTTCCGGTTCCACCAGCTATAAATATATTATACTTTGCAATAACTAACATTTTTAAAGCAGTTGCAGCCTCAGAAGTTAGTGATCCAAGTTCAATAAGCTTTTCAATATCAATTGGCTTTTCCGGAAACTTTCTGATGGTAACAATTGGGCCATTTAAAGCAATTGGTGGCAGAACGACATTAATTCTCGAACCATCTCTGAGCCTGGCATCAACAATTGGAGTGGATTCATTGACTGTTCTGTTTACATTAGTCACCATTACTTGAATAATATCCTCTAATTTTTGTGAGGATTCAAACTTCAATTCAAACTTAGTGCTTTTACCATTCTTCTCGATAAAAATATTGTTAGGGCCATTTATCATTATTTCCGTCACTTTGGGATCATCTAGAATAGGTTGTAATATGTCCAATCTACGAAGTGAATTAAAGACAGATTCGATAATTTCTCTTTTCTCACATGATTTTAGTAGTAATTGCTTAGATTTCTCAAATACCGATTTAGCTATTACTTCATTTATTTCCTCATCTGAGAAATCCCGTTTTAAGTCAATTTTTTCACTAACCGACTTTTTTATTTCAGTAATAAGTTCTTGCTTCAATTTTTACCTCCAAAATAAGCATATATCAACTATACCAAATATCTTTTTGCGATATCTTTTAAAGCATTATTTATCAATTCAGGCCCTCCATTGGGTTTGATAAGACTTCTTACAGAATTGAAATTTTGATCGAAGGGTATTTTTGATAGGATTTCTATCTTTAGGGGGGAATTTATAGATTGGAGGGCCTGTTTAGATACTTTGTTTGCTACATATAAGAATTTATGCGCTAAAAAAGTATTTTGATCAAATCCATTTGATAACATATCAATATTATCCATGAATATTTTTGTTTTATGTAAACATATTTCCTCATAAGTAAAAACATATAGTATTTCATCAGCTACTTCAAATAGTGAAATGGTTTTTTCGTTTAGCTGAGAATCCATATCTATTACTATAAGATCATATAGTCCGCACTCTTTGATACTATCAACAATAAGCTTAACATCTTGAGGTAGTATATCATTTATATCAAATGCGTTATTTACATCCTTAAAATAATGCACATTTGAAGTAGTGTCCTTACAACTCATTGTTGAAATCTTTGATATTAAGTTTTTGTCCCCCTCTTTTGCATAATAAATAATATCAGAGGCGGAGTATTCCATATTGTTTGAAAAAAAAATGCTTGTTGATTGAAACTGTTCGAGGTTTAAATAGAACACAGAGAGACCAGAATAGGAGCAAATCGTACTAATTCCCAATGCTACTGAAGTTTTCCCTACATTACCTGCTGCCGAATAAAGTGCTACTGTTTTAGTGATTTTTTCTCTTGACTGTGTAATAATGTTCCCAGCTTTTGTGAAGACATTAATAATTTCTCCCGCTATTATATTAACATCCTTATACTTATAAATTGAGGAAACACCTGATAAACCAACGCTACTCGTTCCTGTAGTTAAAATAATTAGGTTTTGTTTGAAATGCTTACAGACTTGATTATAGAACTTCTCACACATTAGAACTATATCTGGATCTATTTTTTTTATCCATTCTTCGATTTTATATGCATTATTATAATAATTTACCAGTAAAATTTCTGAATAATTATGAGTTAGATAATTACATAAATTAGATGAATACTCATCGTCATCATCAAGGATTAACAATTTTATGAGGGCCATTGCTTTTCTCCAGTTCTTTTGTATATTAAAATTAAGTAAAAACAACTTACTTAGCGATTAATGGAATTTTCAGAGAAAAATAGAATTTAATAACTAATCCCATTATATTACATATTATCGATTTGTCAATACATTTTATGTATTTTTTTGAAAATTTTTACATTTTTCTAATTTATGTTTTATTTAATACCCATTCACAGATATTTTTCCCATATTCGTGGATGTTTTTACTTCTACGTTACCATCCATACCTGTAAATTGATTGTTCTGAACTGTACCAAAGCTTTCTATTAAGATATTTGAGCTAATTGGAAAGTTCAGTTCTATATTTCCTGTTTCAGTTTGAAATAAATATTTTGACTTTTCTTGGCATTTAGCTTTAATATATATGTTTCCGGAATTTATTTCAACACGAGACCCATTTAAAAGCCTTCCAGAGTTAAGTCTTAGGTTGCCCTCTTTACCTTCATAGACTAATTTTCCATTAAGCAGTTTAATTTCTGAGTTTACAGAATCTAGTTTAGTTACTATATCCCCTTCAAATTTATCCTCAACAGTAAGACTACCAAGCTGCTCTGATATATTTATCTTTTTAATCCGCCTAGGAATTGTTAGCTCTATATCAGTATAAGTATCCTGTATATTCATTATTTTGCCTTTATAATCTACATTAAATAAAAATACTTTGCCTTGCTTTTCTGTCTTTATTGAGTACTTATCTAGCAGCTTTTCGAGTTCCTCGGTTGTTTTATTACCCCTGATAGTATGTTTTGCTACAAACCTTATCTCCATTTTGTCCCAGAAGTATATCTTGAGATTTCCCGAATCAATTGTTATGTCAACGTCATTAATGGCTTTGCTTATCTCAATTGAAGAATTCTTATACTGAGAGACTCCATGTTTAATAGTGACAGTATCCTTGTCTCCACATCCTGCTACTATTAACATGATAATAATTAATATGTACAAGCTAATACGTTTCATCATACACTCCTGCAAAACTAATATTTGCAAGAATAATACCACATTCTTCCATCAGCTCTCAATTATTTCCTAAAGTATATTCCTATCCTTTAAATGTTATTAATCTATCAACTTAGATATTTAGGTAACTACAAATTGCTTTTTTTAACTTACAAACACCTTGTTCAATTTGATTTTCATTTAGGTGTGCATAACCAACTATAAGCTGTTTGTTATGGTTACCTTTTGTTATTGATAATTCTTCTACAGAAGTCAGATTCACTCCAAAACTACTTATTAAATCAAGAAGCTCAGTTGAAAAGTAAATATTTTTAAATTCAATAATTAAATGCATTCCAGCCGATTTCCCTAAGATTTCAATTTGATCGTTAAAATTTCTATATAGACACTCAATGAGAAAATCTCTTCGTTTACGGTAAACTTTTTTCATAGCTGCAATATGCTTTTCTAACTCTCTATCTTCAATAAATCTCATTAGGGCAAGCTGGTTAAGAGAATTTGAATGGTGGTCACTTAACCTTTTCCATTCCCTAAAAGCACTTATTAAACTATGTGGTAAAACTAAATAACCAAGTCTTAATGAAGGAAACATAATCTTACTAAACGTACCTAAATATATTACATTACTACTATCAAACTCTTGTATTGAACGTATAGGAGATCCTTCATACCGAAACTCACTGTCATAGTCATCCTCAACAATATAGCATCCTGTATTTCGTGCAAATTCTATTAATTCTATTCTTCTCTGAATTGATAGAATTCCTCCCAATGGAAACTGATGGGAAGGTGTAACGAAAATCAATGTAGGTCGTCCATCTTGTGGAAGCAACTCTGTTTTAATTCCTTCTTTATCAACCATGATTGGATGTATTAGCTTTGTATGATAGGTAAATATATTTAAAACATTAAGATTTGTTGGATCTTCAATCCAAACTTCTTTGTCTGGTGCAAGAAGGCACTTTCCAATTAGTGTTAAGGATTGTTTTGTCCCAGAAGTAATTATTATTTGCTCGGCTGAACATTTTATTCCCCGTGTCTTTCTCAAATACCTCACTAAAGTATCTCTCAATTCGGGACGACCCTCTGGATAATCATAGCCAAAAGCTGAATAAGGAGCTTCATTATATACTTTTTGTAATATGTGACTCCATTTTTTTCGCGGAAATAACTCCACTGAAGGCGTACCACTGGAAAAATTAATTTTATTTTCATCAACAGGTTTAGTTTCTAACACTGTTACAGTGTAATCCTCATAAGTATTAGTTTGTTTTCCTAAAAATGTTTTAATAGCAACATATGCGCCTGAATTTGGGACAATTTCAATATAACCTTCAGATGAAAGCATATCATATGCATTCATAATAATAATTCTTGAAACAGCTAGTATTTCAGATAGTTCTCTTGATGATGGTAACTTCTCATTTGCTTTAAGTTCACCATTGAGTATTTTTATACGAATTTGTTCATATATCTGATGCGTTAATGTGGACTTTGATTTTTTGTCTAAAGAAATCCAAATCATCTTATTATTCTCCATAAAAGTGGTTCTATTCAATTTCTACTATTGTGGTACTACAGTAATCCAAATTGATGTGCTATATTATATTAAAATTATTTATTTTATTCAAGTAATAATAAACATTTAAATGAGGGTGATAAATATGCCGAATAAGTTAAAAACTGTAGATAGCATTGGGGTTTTTTCCGCCAAAACTAATATTTCAAGCAATATGGCTATAAGCAAAAAAGTTCTAGCAGCTATTTTAATAACTATAACTTTTTGGTCCACTTCTTATGTTGGAATTCGTGTTGGGGTAAGGTATTACTCTCCTGAAACATTGGCAGCTTTTAGATTTATTATGGCATCTGTATTTCTTGGTATATATGCAGTTATCACAAAAATGCGTCTACCAAATTTAAAAGATCTACCTTTGATTTTATTTAATGGCTTTATAGGTTTCTTTTTATACAATTTAATATTAAATATGGGTACAAAGAGTGTAACAGCAGGAGTTTCAAGCTTTTTAATCAGTACTGCTCCACTTTTTACTACTTTCTTTTCAATAATATTTCTGAAAGAAAAAATAAATGTATGGGGTTGGTTAGGTATTGTTTTGAGCTTTTTGGGAATTGGAATAATAACATTTTCTGAAAATAGTAACAGCAGCATTAACAGTGGTGTATTATTAGTTCTTTTTGCTTCTATTCTTATAAGCCTGTACAACATTTTTCAAAAATACCTACTAGTAAAGTATAAACCTGTAGAGGCTGCTACATATTGCATCTGGTCTGGGACATTATTTATGCTCATATTTATTCCCAAACTTGTAAAACAAATTTCCTATGCACCTATTCATATTGATTTTGTAATTGTATATCTAGGTATTTTTCCAGCTGCAATAGGCTATATTTTATGGTCCTATGCCCTTTCAAAAACTGCAAAAGCAGGTAATGTTGCTAGTTTCATGTACCTTACGCCAATGCTAACATTAGTAATCGGTTGGATATCTATAAAGGAAATACCTCACATAATCTCTGTCATTGGAGGATTCGTGGTTCTTGGTGGTATGCTTCTAACCAATATAAGGGGCAAATAATCTGTGTTATAAAATTTTAAAACCTTAGTAATATTGATAGTCATTTTAGAATATTCATAATAGCTATTTTACAGACACATATATGTTATCTTCTATATAAAATCTCCAAAGATAATCTTTAGCCTCTTCAGCATAATCAATCCCTACCCGTTTGGCAGCTACTATACTATTTTTTTTATTTTCTCCTTCTTCCACATACAGCTTATTACCGCATAAATCCTCTCCATTTAAATTTTTATCAATTGATAATGCTCTACATAATTTTCCAGGTCCATTTGTTAAATTCTTTATTTGAGTTTTGCTTAAATGTGAATATGTTTTTCCAAATCTGTTTTGCGCTATTATATCAAGTCCTTCATTAGGTTCAACCGCTCTTATTAAAACAGCTTGGGGATTTCCTTCTTCTCTGGTAACTATATTAAAGCAGTAGTGCATTCCGTAAATAAAAAAAACATACGAAAATCCAGGGCCTCCATACATAACTTCCACTCTCTGTGTTCTTCTTCCACCATATGAATGGGCAGCTTTATCATTTATACCCATATAGGCTTCAGTTTCAACGATTTTTGCAGAAAGCTTTTGTCCCTCTATTTCATGCACAAGCACTTTTCCCAAGAGTTCTTTTGCGACGATTAACGAATCTCTATTATAGAATTCTCTGTTTAACCTGTTTTGTATTTTCACCTACTGATTGAGCCTCCTCTCTCTGTTCACCAATATACTCTCTTTACTTTGAAAATTTCAAGGCATATTAGCCAGTTTCTTGGAAAACTACAAAATAATAAGCAACACCCGTCAAAAATTTTATTGAAAGAGTAAGTGTTCTTTGAGGCTGCTTTACTAATCATTTTCTTCTTTAATCAGTTTCTTCATCTGCTGTTTTGCTTCCGGAGACAAAGCATTAATCAAATAATTGCGGCTTCCTTCCTGCGCTTCCTGATGCTGTTGCTTAAGTCTTATATTAGCCCTGTCGATATCAGCTTTCAGCTCTCTAGCAGACAGTAAGCACGCTCCTGCCCCCCTTATAATAATCTGCTGTAAACCATCAGATGTTGCAACTGTTATATTATATTTTTTCTTATTGTCATATGCAAATTTTTCGATATACTGATCCGCTGTTTGCGCCTCCTTAGTGTATACCATATGGATATTATAATAATCGATTACTTCTTCTCGATGCCCTTGAACGCGATAAGCATCAAACACAACGATAATTTCACCTTTTAGAATTCCCTGATAATTACTCAGAGTATCAAGCAACTTAACTCTGGCACCGTCCATATTACTATCTGCAAGTTCTTTCAGCTCAGGCCATGCATAGATAATATTATATCCATCTACAAGGAGATACTCTTCTTCAACTTCCTGCTGTTTAGCAACATAAGTAACCTTAGTGGGTTCATAATAACTCTTATCAGGTGTTTTACGTCTTTTCCAGACAGACTTCTTCCCTTGGTTGGCATAGAAGGTTTTATTGAAGATTTGCCCGATTTCATCTGGACTGATCCACTGTTCTTCTGCGTACAAAGCTTGTTTTTGCTTAGTTTCTTCCAATAAATCTGATTTTTCCTTTAAATAGCTTTCCACATGCATATGATCCTTAACTTTATCCCAATCCACCAAAAATCCTGCACCATTAGAACAAAATACTGAACCGCTGGGATTTTCGATGTCCCTTTCCGAATCATATCCGATATCTTCAATGACCTCTGCCTCATTATGGCATTGTTCATACCCTTTCAAGCTATAAAACAGCCTACCAAGACCTTTGGTATAAGAAACTACTTCCATTTGGTAATTCCTCATAGTAGTAACAGGAGCACTTCCCACAAGAACTGCCATATCTCCATTTGACTGTGTTATTTCACATGTACCATGCATTTTCTCAATATCCGTCATAGCTCTTCCAACCATCTTCTCAGGTAGTTCCAGCTGAAAGGCATAATAAGGTTCTAGCAATTTGGACTGTGCTTCCTTTAGACCTTGACGTACTGCACGATAGGTAGCCTCTCTGAAGTCACCTCCTTCGGTATGCTTATTATGCGCTCTTCCGGAGACCAAAGTAATTTTCATATCTGTAATGGCTGAACCTGTTAAAACCCCTTTATGAGTTTTTTCTTGCAGATGAGTTAAAATAAGCCTTTGCCAGTTTTTCCCCAACAATTCCTCACTGCAATCTGCCCCAAATACCAGACCGCTTCCCGGTTCACCAGGTTCTAAAAACAAGTGAACTTCTGCATAATGCCTTAATGGTTCAAAGTGCCCTACTCCCTCAACTGTATCTACAATTGTCTCTTTATATAAAACCCTTCCTGCATCAAAGTCCACCGTAACACCAAATCGGCTTTGTATGAGACTCTTCAGAATTTCAATCTGAACTTCTCCCATTATCTGAACTTGTATTTCCTGTAACTGCTCATCCCATACAATATGGAGCTCTGGTTCTTCTTCTTCAATCTGACGCAGTTTAGGAATCATTACTCTTGGGTCACAACCTTCTGGAAGTATAATGCGATAAAAAAGAACTGGTTCCAATTCTGGTGCATAAGGAGCTTCCTCTATCCCTAATCCTTCTCCCGGCCTGGTTTGGCTAAGTCCTGTTACCGCGCATATAGAACCTACCTCAATCTCACTCACTGCCTCAAATTTCTGTCCTGAATAGATGCGAATTTGATTTACTTTCTCTTCCCAGTTACGATTTTTTAAGACATCTTTCACCTTTAGCCTTCCACCAGTAAGCTTCATATGTGTTAGACGGTTTCCCTGCTCATCTCTCGTTATTTTGAATATTCTAGCCCCAAATGTATCTGAATAATTAGGTGTAATGACATACCTTTCTAAACCTTGCATAAATTGTTTAATACCTTGTAATTTTAAAGCCGAACCAAAAAAGCATGGAAATACTTTACGCTCCCCAATAGCTTTTCTAATCAACTCTGTTTCTACTGTCCCTGCTTCCAGATAGGCTTCCATTAGGTTTTCATCACACATTGATAATTGGTCATAAAAGTTGTCTGTCATATCTTGTTCAAACTCAATACATCCTTCATCGAGCTCTTTTCTTATTTCTTTTATTAAATTATCCTTATCTGTCCCATTTTGATCCATCTTATTTACAAATATAAAAACAGGTATCTGATACATATCAAGTAAACGCCACAATGTTTTAGTATGCCCCTGTACTCCATCCGCACCGCTTATCACTAAAATAGCATAATCCAGTACCTGAAGTGTTCTTTCCATTTCAGCTGAAAAATCTATATGTCCTGGAGTATCCATTAAGGTTATCTGGGTCTTCCCAATTTCAAATAAGGCCTGTTTGGAGAAAATTGTAATTCCTCTTGCCTTCTCCAGTTCAAAGGTATCTAAATAAGCATCCTTATTATCAACCCTGCCCAATTTTCCTATTTTGCCACTCAGATAAAGCATACTCTCTGATAATGTTGTCTTTCCTGCATCCACATGTGCTAATATTCCAATGATTGCTTTCTCCATATTCTGGTTGTAAATCCTTTATTTTTTGTCTATTTAAACACACACAACCCACTTAACTCCGTATTTCAAATCATCTATTATGATGATACCAGTAAGTATGGAATATTACAATTTATAAAAGTTAAATATAAAATATTTATTGCCTTCCTTATGTTCAAGGAAAGTTTTTTACTCCCTCTGAAGCTTAGGTATCGGACATATCCAGTATCCAATTACTGCTCCTAATACATTTAAAATTACATCATCAATATCACTTGCTCCCACTCCTGAGATATACTGTGATACTTCAATGAGTAGACTTACAAATAACGATATTACAAGTACTTTATGAAATCTACCAAACCTTTTAAATACTTTGGGCAGCAAAAATCCCATTGGCATAAAAGCAACAATGTTACCCACTAAATTTGTAATAATGCTATTTATATTGTATCCAGCAGTTAAAAAGTCAATTATAGTTTTTAATGGAATTATGTTTATACTTCTATGCATTACTTCTCTTCCATAATAATGACTGAAAAAAGTGAGGTACAATAACAGAAGCATGTATGCAGTAAATAAAGCACTTAATATTATTTTGATAGGTTTATGCATTTTATTTAAGTTAACTTTCATTGGCCCTCACTTTGTGATATAACATATAGATTTTATCTGCCCTGAAACTTTGTAATTTAGCATCTCAGCTTTCCAAATTAGATTATATTTAACGTGCTAAGAGAGATGTATCCATAGACACATCTCTCTTAGTTACTAATTTTAATATCCAAGCTGGTAAAACTATTACTTTTTCAATTCTTCACTATTCACTAGTTTTTGCCTTTTAAATTTAGTAAACTCAAGCCAACTTTCTATAACGCTTCACAATTCATTATTACTTTTCAGTAGTTTTTGCTCTTACTTTCTTTGGACCGTGCATTTAAAATTTTTATTTAACCAAAATACCCAACTCCAGCTTGGAACAGCTTCTGGTCCTTTTGGCCTGGTACATTTCTGTATAGATTTGAGCCTATTCTTTCCGAGTGTCCCATCTTTCCAAATACTCTTCCATCTGGGCTTGTTATACCTTCAATGGCATTTACTGAACCATTCGGGTTAAATTCAATATCATAGGTTGCTCTACCATTAAAGTCTACATATTGAGTAGCTATTTGTCCATTAGTTTCTAAGGTTTTGAGTACATCTTCATTTGCAGTAAATCTTCCTTCTCCATGTGATATCGCTATTGTGTGTATATCACCAACGTTGACATTGTTAAGCCAAGGAGATAGATTTGAGGTTATTTTTGTATTTACCAAACAAGACTGATGGCGTCCAATTGTGTTAAAAGTCAAGGTTGGGCAACCTTCATCTATGTCTCTAATTTCTCCAAATGGCAACAAACCAAGTTTGATCAATGCTTGGAAGCCATTACATATACCCATCACCAAGCCATCTCTTTGCTTTAACAGTTTCATTACCGCCTCACTGACAACAGGATTTCTAAACGCTGTTGCAATAAATTTGCCAGAGCCCTCTGGTTCATCACCTGCGCTAAAACCACCAGGAATCATGATAATCTGTGAATTGTTTATCAGCTTTTCCATTTCCTTTATTGATTCTTCTATTCCCAAATGTGACATGTTTCTAATTACTAAAGTCTCGACAATTCCACCTGCATTTTCAAATACTTTTTTTGTATCATATTCGCAATTTGTTCCTGGGAACACTGGGATAAATATCCTTGGTTTTGCAACTTTTGTAGTTGGCTTTGCCTTTGATTTTGCTTCAAATTTATACTCTACTGGCAATTCATTAGTTTTCTTAGGCTTTGTTGGGAATACCTTTTCTAAAGGCTCTTGCCATTTGCATGCAAGCATGTCTAATCCTATTGTTGTACCATTTACATTTACCTCAGCTTTATCTGTAGTTACTCCAAGTACTTTATATTCTAAGCCATTCAAAGCCTTTACCAGATCTACACTTTCAGGCAACTCTAATATTATTGAACCATAGAAGGGCTTAAATAGCATTCCAGCATCAATACCATTTTCAAAACTAAAACCAATCATATTACCAAATGCCATTTTGCTGATTATTTCAGCTATACCGCCTGCCCTAATTGAGCTTGCAGACAATATTGCTTTTTCATTAGCCATTTTATGAATATGACTATATACCTTGTCTAATTGTTCAAAATTTGGCAAGCTATTTTCATCCAAACCAACTGTCAGCATTACAACCTTGCTACCAGTAGCTTTAAACTCATTTGAAACAACATTGTTAACATTTACTGTATCTACAGCAAAGGATACTAGTGTTGGTGGTACATCTAAATCCATAAAGCTTCCTGACATACTGTCCTTACCACCTATAGCTGCAGTTCCTAACTTTATTTGAGCATAATATGCGCCAAGTAATGCACTAAGTGGTTTGCCCCAACGCTTTGCATCCTTGCCTGGTTTCTCAAAATACTCTTGGAAGGTAAGTCTTGCCTTGCTATAGTCTCCACCCATTGCAGCAATCTTCGCAATTGACTCAACAACTGCGAATACAGCACCATGGAAAGGACTCCAAGTTGATATTTCAGGGTTATAACCATATGACATAAGAGTACCAGTAGTGGTATCACCTTTCATCAATGGTAATTTTGCAGCCATGCCCTCTGCTGGAGTTAACTGAGTCTTTCCACCAAATGGCATTAGAACAGTATTTGCTCCGATTGTAGAATCGAATCTTTCAACAAGACCCTTTTGGCTACATCTGTTTAAATCCTGCAAGTTCTCAATCCATTTTTCTGATATATTATCAATTTTCATGTTATTGTAATTTTCAAAATAAGTCTTATCGTTTGGAGCAGTTATCTCAATGTCGATTCTCTGCTTTGCACCATTTGAATTCAAGAATTCACGACTTAGGTCTACTATCTTCTTTCCTCTCCAGATCATTTTAAGCCTAGCTGCCTCTGTAACCTCAGCAACTACAACCGCTTCTAGATTTTCCATTGAGGCATGGTTAATGAATTTTTCTACATCCTTTGGCTCAACTACTACGGCCATACGCTCCTGTGACTCTGATATAGCAAGCTCTGTTCCATCTAGTCCCTCATATTTTTTAGGAACCACATCGAGATTTATTTCAAGCCCATCTGCTAGTTCTCCAATTGCAACGGATACTCCACCTGCACCAAAATCATTACATCTCTTTATTAGTGTACTCACCTCAGGGTTTCTAAATAAACGCTGAATCTTTCTCTCAGTTGGAGCATTACCTTTTTGTACCTCTGCACCACAAGTAACCAATGATTCCTCTGTGTGAGCTTTTGATGAGCCAGTTGCTCCTCCACAGCCATCTCTTCCTGTTCTGCCACCTAATAGTATTATCTTGTCTCCTGCCTGAGGCTCCATACGTACAACATTTTTTCTAGGTGCAGCACCTATTACAGCACCTATTTCCATTCTCTTAGCAACATAGCCTTCGTTGTATATCTCTGTAACCTGACCTGTTGCAAGGCCGATTTGATTTCCATAAGAGCTGTACCCTGATGCCGCTCCTGTAGTTATTTTCTTCTGTGGAAGCTTTCCTGGTGTAGTGTCCTCCATTTTCGTTCTTGGGTCACCACTTCCTGTAACTCTCATTGCCTGATATACATAAACTCTACCTGACAATGGGTCTCTGATTGCACCACCCAGACAGGTTGCAGCTCCACCAAAAGGCTCTATTTCAGTAGGATGATTATGCGTTTCATTTTTGAACATTACAAGCCATTCTTCATTTTTGCCATCTACATCAGCATTAACTACTATACTGCAGGCATTTATCTCATCTGATAGGTCCAAATCGTCTAGTTTGCCCTGCTTTTTAAGTGCTTTCATTGCTAAAAGTGCTACATCCATAAGGCATACGTCTTTGTCATCACGTCCCTTGTAAATTTCTTCTCTCGTGGCCTCATAATCATTAAAGGTCTTCTTGATTATATCTGTATATTTACCAGCTTCAAATTTAACACTATCAATGCAGGTCAAGAAGGTAGTATGTCTGCAATGGTCGGACCAATAAGTATCAATCATTCTCATTTCTGTTACTGATGGATCACGTTTTTCGTTATTTTTAAAATAACCTTGGCAGAACACAATGTCATCAAAGGACATTGCAAAACCCATCTTCTTTAGTAACTCTGAAAGCTGCACTTCATCCATTACTGTGAAACCTTCTATAATAGCTACATCCTCTGGTTGCTCTACTTCAGTTTTCAAGGTGTCAGGCTTATCCATTTTTGCTTCCTGACTTTCAACTGGATTTATATAATAATTTTTTATTGTTGAAAACTCATCATCGGTTATTTTGCCTTCAAGTACTATAACTTTAGCAGCTTTTATTTCTGGCTTTTCACCCTGAGTCAATAGCTGAATACACTGTGCAGCTGAATCAGCTCTTTGATCATATTGGCCTGGTAAATATTCAACAGCGAAAGCCTTGCAGCTGGCTTTAATTTCATATTCCTCATCATATGCATAGTCTACTGGAGGTTCAGAAAATATAGTATTTCTTGCCTTCAAGTAATCTGTATCACTTATTCCCTCTATATCGTACCTATTAATTATTTTTACAAACTCTAATGTCTTTATTCCCAACGTTTCTTTAAAATCGGACAATAGTCCCTGTGCCTCAACATCATATGGTTGTTTCTTCTCTACAAATAGTCTTCTAACAGTACTTTTCATGAGTAGTCCTCCTTATAATATCTTATACTAAATTGCATTTAAAATGTGGTATCATATTTAAACCAGCCGCATCTACGGCATTAGGGCGAAGCCAGTAAATGTTGTTCAATACTATGAGCCGCTGCATATGCAGCACACCGCGTAAGTAGCGATTTAAAATATGGCTTTTCTATATTTTAAATGCGAGATAGTATTACATTTAGATGATATCAACTAGGTTATGCCTAGATAATATCAACATCAGTTACCGTTTCTACTTTTCTTTACTTTTAATTATAATATGATAAAATGTATTAGTAAAATTAATATTATTAATATTTCATATTAGGAGAACTCATGGATATAAACTTTGAGTTGTATAAAATATTTTATTATTGTGCTCAAAATAAAAGTTTTTCAATTGCTGCAAGAAAGCTGTTTATAACACAATCTGCAGTGAGCCAATCAATTAAAGGACTCGAAAAACAGTTGGGAGTTACTCTATTCTACAGAAAGTCTAGAAATATACAACTCACCTCAGAGGGAGAATTGCTCTTTAGCTATGCATCACAAGCCTTTAACTTTTTGAAAGCTGCGGAGGATAAACTTCAGGAGATTGAAGGTCTCCGTGCAGGAGAAATTAGAATAGGTGTCAGTGACTCCATATGTAAATACTTTATTATGCCATATATAAAACAATTTGGTCAGAAGTATCCCCATGTAGCAATTAAGGTAATTAACAGAACCACACCCCAACTGTTGGAGGTTTTAAAAAGTGGACTTGTTGACATAGTAATTTCTACTCTTCCAGTAAACCAAGAAGTGTTTAGTTCTGTTCCCTTTATTAATGTAAATGACATTTTTGTTGCTTCCAAGAAATTTGCACAGTTCCAAAATAAAAAAGTTGAACTAAAGACTTTGAGTGAGTATCCTCTTATCTTACTTCATTCAGACAGCTCCACTAGAAAATCAATTGATGCCTTTTTTAATCGTCACGGACTTACATGCTCACCTGAAATAGAATTAGAGAGCCTTGAGTTACTTGTAGAATTTGCAAAAATAGGAACTGGCATAGCATACGTACTAAGGGAAAGTGCGTTAGCATTAATACAAAACGGAGAATTGTTTGAAATTCAACTTAAAGAATCACTCCCTACAAGAGAGGTAGGTATTGTTCAAATGAAAAATGTTGTACTATCAAAAGCTGTAAATACCTTTATTGATATACTTTTATCTTCGAGCTCCAAATAAGGGCGATAAAGAAAACTTAGCTTGTGCCGAGCCACTGCGAAGGCAGAAGCTTAGTTGCACTTATACTCGGAGAGTGTAAAGAAAACTTAGCTTGTGCCAAGCCACTGGCGAAGGCAGAAGCTAAGTTGCAACTTATACTTGTAAAGTGCTAGAGTTCAGAAAACTTCATCTGAACTAAGTCTTCTTTATCTTCGCGGAGCTAAGTATCTCCTATCTTTATAGAAATTCTTTTATCAAAGAATCTTGCTCATATGTAAAATCATAGAAATTGTCATTTACTCGTACTACTGGTGCATACACACACTGATTAGGAACGTACACAACCTCTCCAATTTCTCCATTTTCCATTTTAACTTTTGAACCAACATAATAGTTAGGCATATTAGAAAACAGTACCATCATTACTTTAGGATCAACGAAATCAAAGCCAATAGTTTCAAGTTCTTTAAATGCTTCGAATGGCGTTTGTCTACTTCTATAAACTCTTTCTGAGGTTATGGCATCAAAAATATCGGCTACAGTAAGAATTTTGGAATATAGATTTTTTTGATTCCCTTTTATTCCAAAAGGGTACCCTGTGCCATCTTCCTTTTCATGATGCATTATTACAGCTCTTTTTACATCATTACTAATATCCTTAATATCTTTAATTATCTCATACCCAAAAACGGTATGCCTTTTCATTATTTCAAATTCAGAAGCAGTCAATGGACCTTTTTTATTTAATATTTCTGAAGGAATCTGTGATTTGCCTAAATCATGGAGAAGCCCAGCCATTACAATATCTTTTACTTGATTACTGCTTAAGTCCATCCATTTCGCTAAGAGCATGGCATAAACAGCTACATTTATTAAATGCGAATATGTATACTCGTCTGCAATTCTAACAGAGTTTACACAATCCATAAGAGAACTACAGTCATTTATTTTACTAAAGATATGCCCGGAAATATCCTCTGCTTTACTAAAGTCCAATTCTTTGCCAGACGCTAAGTCCTGAATCATTATTTTGGCTATGTTAACATCTTCAATATATTTCTTCTGTGCATCACTAATAACACTATTATCTAAATATTCATCTCCATGAATAGCATTGGTTTTATATATGTATACTTTGTTAATTCTAAATTCTTGCAACTTTTTAACTATGTACTCAGTAATTAGTGTATCTCCTGGAACAATCATATTCCCTCCAGCAGTATATACATCATCACCTAAAAAGCTACCAACAATATCTTCACTAACATTTACATAATTTTGTCTCATATAATTTTACCTACTTTTCATTTTAGTAATGAACAAAAAATATAAACAAAGTCTTGACTTCAGTTGAACTGTTTACCCCATCTGAGGCTCAGAAATTGTTTATAATGTAAATTTTGAAACTTGATCTTTTAACTTCTTTGATGAAATTAAATTATTCTGGGTTGAGTTCTTTACCTCTGCAACTTTCTCTGCTACTTCAGCTGTCTTGATAGTAATAGTTTCTACTCCATTTGCACTGTCATTAACACTTGTTGAAACTTGCTCTAGTGCATCAACAATATTAGAAATAGACTTGCTCATTGCTTTTGAAGAATCATTAAACTCATTCATCATTTCGCTAAATTTAACAGAATCAGAATAATATTGCTCACCAGTATCAATTAATTTTTGATAATCAGTAAGTACATCCTTATCCATGAAATCCAAAATTACTCCAGCACTGTCAGTCAATGCACCTACTGACTCATTAACAATATTTACTATTTTCTTTATGTCTGCTGCAGTCTTTGAAGATTGGTCTGCTAACTTTCGAATCTCATCAGCTACAACTGCAAAACCCTTACCAGCTTCTCCAGCCCTTGCAGCTTCAATTGCAGCATTTAACGATAGTAGATTGGTTTGTTCTGTAATTTGTAATATAGCTTGAGCAAGAATTTCTATTTGTGAAACTGCTCCTGCTTTCTCAATAGCGGTCTTGAGTTGTTGCTTAACATTAATGTATATATTATTAGCATTCTCTGCTGATTTAACTGCGCTCTCTTTTATTTCGCTTGCATGCTCACTTATTAAGTTAGCCGAGGAAGCTCCTTTTTCTGAATTTTGAGATATTAAGTTAACGTTTTGCATTATTTCTTGGGTACTAAAATTTATTTGGTGGGTAGTTGCTGCTGATTCTTCCATTGAAGCTGAAAGATGCTCTGTTGTGGATAAAGTATCATCGGTTTTATCCTTTAATTCCTGTGTCATGCTTTCTACTACTTGAGAATTATCAATAAGATTTTTTGACGTATCTTGCATCAACCCCAGTATATCTCTTAATGAGCCTCGCATTGAAGACAAATTCTTTGCAAGAAAACCAATTTCATCTTTTCTTGACTTCATTTTATCATAAGTTTTATCGTGAGATAAATCAAAATTAGCAGTTCTTTCAACGACCTTTACAAGTAGCTTGATTGGGATAGCTAGTGAAATAATTAGCCAAATACATATTACAATGACAAATACTACAGATATTAGGCCTACTATATAGGCAGGAAAATCAAAGAGTACAAACCCTATTCTACCACCAACCATAAAAACCAAAAAGCATATTACTATACTTATTATCTTTTTGCTTATAGACATTCATGTCGCCCCCAACACAGTAAATTTATTACATTATTTATACTATCATATCATTTCTATAATATCTACATTATTTTATATTTATTGCGGTAATATTGTACAATCAGGATAATTATGGTAATTATTTTTAATGTTTTTTTGATATTAATACATTCCTGTGAATAAATAAGGTCGAAAACGTTAAAATATGTTAGTAAAAAGGGTTAATTACAATCTATACATGCCTTGTATAAATATGCTATTATATGATAAAAGTTGTGTATGGATTTTAATACATGCTTTGAAGCATTAAATTTTTATCTTTATGTTATTATTAATATAAGGCATCTTGTATGCTAAATCATATTAAATATAGGAAGGTGATTATATGTCTGAACAAATAAAGCTAATTGCATCAAGAATTAAGGATTTGAGAGAAATATCAGAGATATCAATTCAAACTCTTGCAGCTGAGCTTCAGATTCCCGAACAAACCTACCGCTCATATGAAAGTGGCGATACTGATATACCAGTTAGTTTTCTTTATCAAATAGCAAATAGATTTAACGTTGAACTTGCAGCTATTCTCACTGGTGATGCTCCAAAGCTTCACACTTACCAATTAGTAAGGAATGGTAAAGGTGCTAGCGTTGAAAGAAGAGAGCATTATAAATATCATAACCTTGCCAATAATTTTATTGGTAAGAAAGCTGAACCATTTATTGTTACTGTACCTGCTGATTCTGGAAATTCTGAAGTTCATTTTAATTCTCACAAAGGTCAAGAGTTCAATTACATAATTGAAGGAACTCTTAAAATTATAATAAATGGTCATGAGCTTATTATGGAAGAAGGAGATTCTGTTTATTTTGATTCAACTGCAAATCATGGTATGCAAGCTCTAAACGGTAAAGAAGCTAAATTTCTAGCAATTATTCTTAAGTAACTTAGGGGGAATAGGAAATGTTGAACAAATATCTATCTCAGGTAGATTTCTCTTCGTATGAAGATATTACTAAAAACTACCACGTTAATATACCTGAGAATTTTAATTTTGCATATGACGTAGTTGATGAATATGCAAAAACTCAGCCTAATAAAGTGGCTATTGTGTGGTGCGATGAACATGGTGCAGAAGCTACATTCACATTTGCACAATTGAAAGAATATAGTGATAAAACTGCTAATTTCTTTAAATCTATGGGCATTAAGAGGGGTGACCCTGTTATGCTTGTATTAAAGAGACGTTATGAATTTTGGTTCTGTATTTTAGCATTGCATAAGTTAGGTGCTGTTACTATACCAGCTACCCATCTTCTAACTTCAAAAGATTTTGTTTATAGAGCTAATGCAGCTGATATTAAAATGATTGTATGTGTTCCAGACGCAGAGGTAATTAAGCATGTAGAGGATGCCCAGAGCAAATGTCCTTCCCTTATTTACAAAGCACTAGTTTGTGAAAGTAAAGATGGATGGATAGACTTTACTAAAGCTGTTGATGAGGCTTCAAACGTATTTGAGAGACCTCAAGGAGATCAAGCGTCACAAAATGATGATATTTCATTATTATATTTCACTTCAGGAACCACAGGCATGCCAAAAATGGTACAGCATGATTATGTCTATCCTTTGGGACATATCTATACTGCTAAATATTGGCAAAATGTAGTTGATGGTGGCTTACATTTAACTGTTGCTGATACAGGTTGGGCCAAGGCTGTTTGGGGTAAGATTTATGGTCAGTGGCTAGCAGGTAGTGCTGTTTTCGTATATGACTTTGATAAATTTGTACCAAAAGAATTGCTAGAAATTATATCAAAACATAAAGTAACTACATTCTGCGCTCCACCTACAATTTATAGATTTTTGATTAAAGAAGATCTAACAAAGTTTGATTTAAGTTCTCTACAATACTGTGTAGTTGCAGGTGAGCCTCTAAATCCTGAAGTCTTTAATCAATTTTACAAAGCTACAGGAATAGAGCTCAAAGAAGGTTTTGGACAAACAGAATTAACAGTTGTATTATCAACTACTCGTTGGACAGAAGCAAAACCTGGCTCAATGGGAAAAGCTTCTCCAGGCTATGATATTGATTTGATAGACGAAAATGGTAATTCATGTCAAGACGGTGAAGAGGGCCAGATTGTTATTCGTACTGATAAAAGCAAACCAGCTGGAATGTTTGGTGGATATTACAGAGATGCTGCATTAACACATAAAGTATGGCATGATAATATCTATTATACAGGCGATATGGCTTGGCGTGATGAGGAGGGTTATTTCTGGTTTGTAGGTAGAGCCGATGATGTTATTAAGAGTTCTGGTTATCGAATAGGACCTTTTGAAGTCGAAAGTGCACTTATTGAGCATCCTGCTGTTTTAGAATGTGCTATAACAGCTGTACCTGATGAAATCAGAGGTCAGATTGTAAAAGCCACTGTTGTTCTGACAAAGAATTATACAGCAAGCAATGAGCTAGTCAAAGAGCTTCAAGAGCATGTAAAAAAAGTCACTGCCCCATACAAATACCCTAGGATAATTGAGTTTGTTAATGAACTTCCAAAAACTATCAGCGGTAAAATAAGACGTGTAGAAATCAGAGAAACTGATGATACTAAGAAGTAATTGGTACTAATATAAAAGGGCAACAACAGAAAAAATTTCTGTTGTTGCCCTTTTCGCTTACATTTGCATTAAATTGGAATGAACGTTATATAATACTACCTATTTCGATATGGTATAACGTGGGGCAGTATGATTATTCCAGTACAAATTTATCTATTATTAGGAGTGTTAGCATTCATTTTATCAAAATATATAAATAAAAAACAATCTACATAAAATACAAAAAAGGAAGTCTCAATGACTTCCTTTTATATTTTTATTATCAACACTATTTTTTAAACATAGCCATCTATAAAACTCTTATACTCAATACATTTATTAATAACTTTTTCTTATTATATTGATTTATTACTGGTTTAACATTTACACCAATTTCATCAATATTTCATTGCTTCTCTCAATGAATTTTGACATTGCATTAGGCTCAAGTGGCTGATGGCTCATCATCGCTAAATCATAAATATGCTCGCTTATCAGCTTGACATCATTCTTCTTTGCTTCATTATCTTTTAAATCCATAATTGCTTTAACAAGTTTGTTTGATGAATTCAGCACAAGAGTCTGCTCTTTTGGAAACATGCTGCTCATATCCATTCCGCCACCAAACATCTTGCTCATTTCCTGCATTCGTCTTGATTGCTCTGATAAGAGTATAACTGCTGGTATAGATTCATTTTTCAAGGATTCCACTTGTACCTTGAGTTTTTCATCATTAATTGTCTCTTTAAACAGTTTCTCCAGATAGTTCACATCTGACTCAGCAACTCCAGCATTTTCTTTTTTCATACTATCAGATATGTCTGCATCAATTCTGTTAAATTTTATATCTGTCATTTTGCTTTCCAACAGAGACATAAAGTGGTTATCAATCATATTAGAGAGAATAACTGCCTCCATGCCATTCTCATTAAACAGCTTAATATATTGTGCCTGCTGCTTCTCATCTGAAACATAGAATACTTTATTTTCATGCTTTTCCTTGTTATTTTCAAGGTATTCCTTTAATGTTATATATTCACCCTTTGTTGACTTATATATTATAATGTCTTTCACTCTATCATAGAATTTTTCTTCTCTGATACAGCCATACTTAACGAATGGATTTATATCCTCCCAATATTTGTTGTAGTTTTCACGCTCATTCTCAAATAGTGATGACAGCTTATCTGCTACCTTCTTGGTAATATGAGTAGAAATCTTATTAACATATCCATCGTTCTGTAGAAAACTTCTTGAAACATTTAATGGTAAATCAGGACAATCAAGTACACCTTTTAAGAGCATAAGAAACTCAGGTATTACTTCTTTTATATTGTCAGCAACGAAAACTTGATTATAATAAAGCTTTATCTGACCTTCCATTGTCTCAAACTCATGTTTTAGTTTAGGGAAATATAATATACCCTTCAAATTAAATGGATAATCCATGTTTAAATGAATCCAGAAAAGTGGCTCATTGAAATCATGGAATACCTTTGTATAGAACTGCTTATACTCCTCATCAGTACAGTCCTTTGGGTTTTTGAGCCACAGAGGCTTTGTATCGTTTAATGGTTCTGGTAGTTTTGGTTCAGCTTTTTCTTCATCTTTATTATTATCAGCTTCAGCAGCTTTTTCATCTACCTTTTCTGGTTCTTTTGCAGCATCCTCTAGATAAAGCTCTATAGGTAAAAATGAAAAATATTTTTCAAGAGTAGTTCTCATTTGGTATTCATCCGTAAATTCAAGACTATCATCAGCAAGGTACAGTGTAATTGTTGTACCCCTTTCACTTTTATCTGAATCTGTCATCTCAAATTCTGTACCACCCTCACTTACCCATCTTACTGCTGTTGCACCCTGTTGGTAGGATAATGTATCTATTTGGACACGTTGAGATACCATAAATGCTGAATAGAAGCCCAATCCAAAGTGACCAATAATCTGGCCATCGTCAGACTTGTCTTTGTATTTTTCAAGGAAATCTACTGCTCCTGAAAAGGCTATCTGGTTAATATATTTTTTAACCTCTTCCTCAGTCATTCCCAAACCATTATCTAAAACCTTTATAGTTTTATTATTTTTGTCTACAATAACCTTTATTTCATATTTATTATCTTCTGGCAATTCTGCTTCACCCATAGCATCGAGCTTTTTGAGTTTGCTTATTGCATCGCTTGCATTTGATACAAGCTCTCTTATAAATATATCCTTTTCAGAATAAAGCCACTTTTTAATTATTGGAAAAATGTTTTCCGTATTAATAGAGATACTTCCACTTTCATGATTCATATTATTTGCCTCCACTTCAAAATTTTACGTTATTAATAATATAACTCTATTGATGTAAAATTTCAAGAGTTTTTTAGCACTCAATTAACAAGAGTGCTAACAAAATAGCTATACCCAAAAATATACAATCGTAATTTTATATTTTTAAAATAAAACCCTATAGCTTAGAATTTTATTATCTACTCTATAGGGTATGCCTAAAAATGATAAGCATTTTGTACAGCAAGTTCAATTATTAAAACAGCTTATTTATTAAAAGTAGGTAACATTTCTGCAAGATACTCAGTGATTATTTTTGCAGGCATATGTCCCTCTTTATCATAACCCAGCATCATATTAACGTGCCAATATCCAGGAACAATCTTCATTTGTGCATTTTTCGCGCCCTTTTCTATAAGCTTATTAAAGAAATTAATTGAGTTAGAACGTGGAACTAGCCAATCATCTCCTCCGTGCAATATCAAGCAGGGTGGTTCATTTCCTGTAACATAAGAAATAGGTGAACAATCAGTTTTATCACCATCACCAAGCATAGCAAGTATTGACATGTTCAAAATTTCTGGAATATAATTTTCTGGCAAATTAAAATCAAATATACCACTTACAGGTATCCAACATTTTACACTTTTTATGTCAATGTCATATTTTTTGTGCCACTTTTCTCCAGCCACAAGAAGAGCTGCTAAATGCGCACCTGCTGAATGCCCAATCACAGCTATCTCATTTGGGTTACCGCCAAAATCCTTAATGTTGTTCAGTACCCATTTAAAAGCTAATGCGCAGTCTTCTATTTGTAATGGGTGAACAACATTGGGAGCAAGTCTATAATTAATAGAAACAACCGTGTACCCATTTTTTATCCAATCAAGTGCATAGAATCTTGTATTACTTTTATCTTCGGAAGTCCAACCGCCCCCATGAATAAAAAAGATTACTGGTTTTAGCGTTTTATCGGTGCTTTTTAAATGGTGTATATCAAGTTTCTGTGATGGATCCTCACCATATGGAATATCAAAATAATCTTGGCGGTTGGAGTCAGGAATATCATTAAGATATGTATATGTTTCGTTGCACTGTCCATAAAACGTCCAATCCTTTTCTTGTAAAGAGCTTATTGCCTCCTTTGAATCTAAAAATTGCTTATAATCTACCTCAAAACTCATTTTAACTATCTCCTTTTTTATATTTTTTGTACTATTTCTTTCATTTCCTTCGCTAAACTATCGAGTGAATTCACCGAAGAAAATAACTCCTCACTAGCTGCAAATGCCTCTTGCGTTGATGCAGTTGCAGACTCTATACTCTGGGTTGCCATTATTGCTGCATTATTAACTTCTGATATAAAGCTATTAACCATCTCTGTATTTGAAATCTGTTGATCCGAAACATCTCTATTATTTGCTAGTGATGAAATTTTGTAACTACTACAGATATTAACACCAGTAAGTAATAACAAATTTAACACATATAACAACAAGCACTTTGCTATTAACATTATATCACAATTCTACATATATTTACTTTTACCTCCTCGGTATACAATTATATTATTTATTTACACTTTTTGGTATACTTTTTGTCATAAAAATTGAAAAAAATAGCATAATAAAGCGATGGTGAATAATATGAGGGACTTTTTCAATGCCCCGAATTAATCACCATCGCTTTTTATTACACAGGTTTATCTAGCCATATAAAGCTATTCTTTTTGACTCGTCACAGCTAATGTTCTTTTGCTTACCTTCAAGTCTTGTAGATAATAAAACTTTCCCATTCCATAGATCCACCATATGTTTTAAGGTCTCGTAAGCATAGCTAAGATCTAACTCACGTCCATCAAATTCATGTTTTAGCATAAGTGTGTTATCCTTTTGGCTCCAACCAGTTACCATAATTGTTGGAATGCTCCCTACTCCTACTGTATCGCATAAGGTGTCCCTTACTATCTTCCAACCTTCATCGTCAGAAACCTCAGACACCATATAATCATTTCCTGCTGTTACGAACTCAAAGAGATTCATTTCACTACATAGTTCTTGTGTTAAATACCTTCTGATAAAAGATTGATCCCTTTCACTTTGTCTAACCTCAAATATTTTTTCAGGACCAAATTTATTATATAGGTCCTCAAACACCTTAAACCCAATGTAATATGGATTAATGCTTGACTTCAAAGGACGTATTACCTCATTATGCTTTCTCAAAAACTCTAAATGCATATTTTGAGGGAGTTCAAGCTTGTTTAATAGATTGTAATGCCAAAAACTCGCCCAACCTTCATTCATAATTTTTGTTTCAATCTGTGGAATGAAATATTGCGCTTCCTCCCTAACAATTGATAATATATCCTTCTCCCAAGCTTGTAGCCGACCATTTTTTTCTATGAACTTTAGGAGGTCTTCTTCAGGTTTTATAAGGTTGCCCTCTTCTTGTTGTTCTACTTTTTTAATTCTTTCTGATTGGTTTTGTGAGTATCTATCAAGGTATGGAAATTCTTTTTTATTTTCTGAAATAGCAAACTTAGGCTTTTCTTTCTCCTCTAATCTATTTTGAAATTCAATTACTCTTTCAGTCTGCAATTTAACTGCATGCGCAGCGTTTAGTATTTTTTCTACCCTTATATAACCAATACTCGGATCAGATATATAGTCTCTTATACGGTTGGCGTGGTTTTTAAACATTTCAACAGTATACTCTGCCTTTGTACCAATTTTAAAAAGCCTGTTATTTTTAAAGAAATCATTATGTGCATATACATGGGCAATAGTCAGTACTTGAATAAGTAGTGAGTTATCCTTCATTAGGTACGCTATGCAGGGATTGGAGTTAATAACCATTTCATATGGTAGCCCTGTCAAATTATACTTGTGTAAAGTCTTTATTCTTTCATAAGATTTTCCATAGCTCCAATGCGGGTAGTGTGAAGGCATTCCAATATATGATTCATAACCTATCATATCTTCATAGTTTATTATTTCAAACTCTTGATTATAATAATCCAAACCACAATCTCGTGCTAACTTTTCAATACGTTCATTCCAATACTCTAAATCTTTTATACAAAAGTCTGCCATTAGTGGGTTTCCTCCTGTTATAAGTCTTTACCCGATTGAAGTAAGTCTTCTTTATCACTAACCTTGTCAAGCAACTTTTTTAGTGCGGGGAGAACATCTTCCTTTTTGTTTATGTTTATTGCTGCAAAGTTTTTGCTGTCTATTTTGCTTTGTAGCTCTGTTTTAATAGTGCTGCCGATATTATAGTAACCTGGTACTATTTCGCCATAGCCAAATAAATTGCAAACCTCACACAGCTTCTTGGCGCTATCAATAGCTTTTTTGTTGTCTTCTGACCAATTGTCTCCATCACTGCAATGAAAAGCATATACATTCCAATTAGCAGGGCTATATCTTTCAGAAATTATCTCCAGTGCTTTTTCATAACCACTACTAATATATGTACCTCCCGACTCTCCTCTATGAAAGAATTCCTTTTCATTTACCTCTTTTGCGGTTGTTGTGTGAGCGATAAAAACCACATCAACATTAGCATATTTCAACTGTAAGAATTGATAAAGAAGGAAGTAGAAACTTCTTGCCAAGTATTTTTTTGTTTGATCCATAGAGCCAGAAACGTCCATAATGCACATAACAACAGCATTGTAATCTCTTTTATTATCTTCTTTTATTCTGTAATATCTTAAATCATCTTCTATAAAAGGGAACCTGTCATTTTGCTTATACTCAATATACTCCTCCTCACTATTAGCAGCTTCATCTAGTGCCCTTTTTAATGCCTGCTTCCGTTTAATCTTCTCTATGACAGAGCGTTTTTTGGCTAACTTTGGAAGGATCCCTTTATGCTGATACCCAAGCTTTCTATAACTTTTTTCTTCTAATCGCGATAATTGTTTTTTATCAATATCCGGAAGGTTTAAATCATCAAAAAGGTATTTAATAACTTCTTCTATAGTTATTTCTGTTTCGTATACATCTTCGCCTTCTTGATTGCCAGCCTTTCCTTTTCCTAAGCCACTTTGAGGTTCACCAGGAAACTTATCTCCTCTTTTTTCGTTACCATCACCCGCGCCAATCCCCGGCTTATTTTTACCATAGATAAACTGAAATTCCTTGATACCTTTTATAGGAATTTTTATTTTTTTATCCTTACTTTTGCCAATAATACTTTCCTCTGCAATAATATTGCCAAGATTTTTTTTGATTGATTCCTCAATCAGTTCTCTGTGCCTACGCCTATCTTCAGCAGATCTATCCCTTCCATCATTATTACATTCCCTAAAAATTGCCATGCCTGCCTCCTTTAAACCCGCACTTAGTCCTTCCACAGATTATTGGCAGAATATTTCAATATGACATTGCAGCAATTATCACAGTAGCCATTTTTCTTCATTTCATCTACCATAGTATTGTATTTTTGAGTTTGATCCTTATCTCTAACCTTTGTTTGTGTAATTATTCTGCTTAAGTCCCTAACGGATGTTGTCAACTTCTTTTCTATAGCCTCTTTTAAAGGTTCATAGCTAGTATAATCCAGTTTTCCACCATTTCTCATTACAAAAAACATATATGAAGTTACATCAGAGCGAAATCCCTTAACAGCCGTATCTGATATTCCAATTTGTTCTTCAATTGACCTCATAAACTTCTCATCAGGTTCGAGCTCCTCGCCAGTGTTTATATCCTTGATTTTAGTTTTATTTACAAATGCCTCTGCATGGTCTAAATAATTATTGAACAAGCTTTCAGCCTGCTCTCTATAGCCATGAATAAAAGCTTTAGTAACTTCTTTTTCAAGGATTTTGTTATATTCTTTTTTAACTGAATCGTAGATAAGGCGTAAGTAGCGTTCTTTTTCTTCTTCACCAATTCCAAGTTCTTTTACTGATTTAATCAAAGTTTCCATAAGAGCAATTGGGTTTATACAGTTATTTTCAGATTCTGATAAAGTAGTATCTATTGCCTTCATAATAAATCTTGTTGAAATGCCTGTCATACCCTCTCTAGGTGCTTCCTCCCGGAGTTCAAATATATCTATCTTTCTTGTCATACCTTTTTCTAAAATTTCTTCTCCGTTATATATTTTCAGCTTTGTTATTGGGTCAACTTTATTGGACGGGCTTAATCTGGTGAGAATTGCAAACATTGATGCAATTTCAATTGTATGCGGTGCAATATGAGCTTTAAAATTGCTTCTTGATAGCATTTTTTCATATATCTTTATTTCTTCATTAAGTTCCATACAGTATGGTACCTCTACCCTAACTATTCTATCTAGGATAGCTTCGTTTGTATGATCTGATTTGAACTTGTTCCACTCTGCCTCATTTGAATGTGCTAGAATTACCCCATCGAAATATATCATTGCCCCTTTACCCGGAGAAGGTATTGATTTTTCTTGGGTAGCAGTTATCATTGTATGTAAATATTCCGTCTCATTTTTAAACACTTCTATAAATTCAACAATTCCCCTATTTCCAACGTTAAATGCCCCATTTAGTGATAACACTCTAGGATCGTCCTCAGAGTATAAGTCTATTTTAGATATATCAACACTACCTGTAAGAATTGACGTATCCTGATTATTGGGGTCAACAGGAGGCACTACGCCTATACCTTTTCTTGATCTAATTGAAAAACCAGTGGATTCTACTGGAAAACTTTCATACTCGCCATTATACTCTTTTTTCAGTCTGTATCTACAAACTGGACACAAATCCCCTTCTATTCTAACATTCAGTGTATTCTCAAAATCACTACGCAAATGCTTAGGAATAAGATGCAGTGGTTCTTCTCTCATTGGGCAGCCTTTTAAAGTATAGATGGGAGCAGCGCATTCAAGTGCTCTCTTGAGTGATTCCATGAGTGAGGACTTACCAGCACCTACCGGGCCTACCAAGTATAGAACCTGTCGTGCTTCCTCGCCTGCCATTGCTGCAGAATGAAAGTATCTAACGATTTTCATTATTGTTTTATCAATTCCAAAAAAGTCGTCCTCAAAGAAGGAATACTTTTTAATAATATCATTACCAAATATTCTTCTTAGTCTTGGATTTTCATCTGTTTTTACAGCTTCTACGCCTTCGGATATTATTAGGTCATAGAGTCTTTGATGAGCAAGAATTGCAACCTTTGGATTTGCTTTTACTAACTTTAGATACTCTAAAAATGTACCCTCAAACTGCTTTTTAACTCTTTCATCCCTATCCTTCTGAATCATTGCTTTGAAATCGAACTCCGGTGTGGTCATTCAAAAACCTCCCTTTTCAGCTAGTTGTAAATATATTTAATCCAATGTCTACCTACGCTAATATTCCAATTTTATAAATTGAGATTTGCGGCGGTACGACCCTGGATATCGATTTCTAAAATTCATAGAAACTAATATTCTTGAATCAAAGAAATCTGTCTATCTCTAAAATATATGTGCTCATTTTCATAATATTATTAATTGAACATCTTAATGCCTTAAAATAAAATATTTTATGTAATTAATAATTTTGCGTATTCATATTCTTTCACAACATGATATAACCTCATCAAAGGAGTGTGACCAAACGTGGATGAAAAAGTATTTGATTTAATGACTAAAATGTATTCTGAATTTACTGAATTTAGAAAAGAAATGACCGATCTTAAAAGCGATATGACTGGTTTTAAAGACGACATGACTGATTTCAAAAGCGACATGACTGATTTCAGAAAAGATATCACAAAAAAGTTGTTCAAAATACTGATGAAATTAAAAAATTAGGTAATCAGGTTACCTCCCTTAAAAATGAGCTTTCAAATAAGACAAGTGCTTTATTTGATGGTTATAAACAATTAGATAGTAAATTGATAGATTAGAATCGAAGCTAGATGGTGTTATTAATTTAGTTGAGAAACAGGCCGTTAAAATACGAGTTATTCAAGGCGGTAAGAAGTAAGCCAACAGGGCGTGCAGCCCTGTTTTTTATTCAATTATTCTTTAATCACAACACTCCTATACTTTCCATTCATTAAATCTTTTTGCAAGTAGTCAAACATTATGATTTCACCGGCTTTTGTAATATTACAAAGTTTAATAAAAAAGACACTTTTCAATATATTTTTAGGCGCAATGCCATCATATTCTGGAAGATACACATTAATAAAATCTTGATTCTTTAGAAGCTGATGAATGGCACTAATACCAATCATATCTTCTTCCCTCTTCAAGCATTCTGGAATTGCGCAAGAACTGTCTGAGCTAAGGAAATCAAATATCATTTTCTGCCTAAACACCTCTACATATTTTTCAGATGAATAAATACTTTGAAAGAATCTATATAAAATTGCAATATTTTCTCTATAGGAGATAGGCCTATCAAGATACCCCTTTTCTCTACAAAAAACAGAAAGCGTGTAATATAGTTTAAAAGCATTAGAAAATAAATTCTTTTCTATAAACTCCATAGAGTTTTCAAATCTTGAAGAATTGAAGTATCTTTCAAGAACCTCTTCTACATCCTTTAGCAGTAGAATATCTTCATAAGATACATAGTTGTTGCTCAGAACCTCATAAGGTGCGTAATTCCTATAGGTGAAACCATGCTTTCTAGCCTCATTTCGTATTTTAGAGCCTTTTAAAAGCTTCAAAAAGCCAAGCTGAAGTTGGTGTGGTCTCATAACATAAACAGAATTAAATGATTTTTTAAAAGACTCTAAATCTTCAAAGGGTAATCCGGCAATCAAATCTAGGTGTACGTGTATATTTCCCTTTTTAAGAATATTACTAACATTCCTCGATAACTTAACTATATCCGTAACCCTATCTATTTCTTCAAGTGTATTGGGATTTGTAGTCTGAAGACCTATTTCAAGCTGTATTCGTCCTTTTGGTGAATAACTAAGCAGTTCCAACGCTTCATCATCAAATAAATCTGCAGCAGCTTCAAAATGAAATAGTGTATTACAGTCTAATCCAATAATGAATTGAAATATTTCCTTTGCTCGCTGCTTATTACAGTTAAAGGTTCTATCTACAAATTTTATAAGTTTAGGCTTGTACACTAATAAAGCATTTATATCTTGTTTAACTCTGTCTAAAGAAAAATATCGAACACCATTAAAAGTTGATGATATACAATATGAACACGAAAAGGGACAGCCCCGTGATGATTCATAGTATACTATCCTATTTGCTACTGATTCCATTAATTCAGGCGTATATGGAGACTTGATATCATCAAGATTTTGAACAAGACTGAAACCTTCATTATACACTATAATGTTTTCATTTCTATATGCAATACCACTGAGTTTCTTATAATCATCAGAATTGTTTAGTATGGAACCATGCAATATTGGAAATGCTTCCTCTCCTTCACCACATAAAACAAAATCTATTGCACTATTATCTTCTAAAATAGTATGTGCATCATATGAGACCTCTGGTCCTCCCAAAATTATTTTTAAATGCGGTAAAAGTTTCTTTAGTTCTCTTGATAACAATAGTATTATATCTATATTCCAAATATAGCAGGAAAAAGTTAGAACATCCGGCTTTTCTTTGTATATTTCAGATAGTATATTATCTTTATTATCATTTATTGTGAATTCCCTTATAATGATATTACTTTTTGTAACCTTAAAATTCTCATCTTTCAAAATACTTGCTTTGAGATACCATATAGCTAAACAAGTATGTATATATTTTGAATTTATTCCCACTAAAACTGTTTTCATTTGTAATCTCTTTTCACTCATTAGTTTTTTACGGTTTTGATTTTTCTTTACCCTTTAAATTAAGTCAGTATAGTTGACTTGATACAACTCTTTTTTAGACATTTTTTACTTTTCACTAAGATTCTGTCTATATTATCCCATCTTTACTCTGAGCGTACAAGCCTAGCCCATATTCTGAAAATTGAATTGAAATAATAATAGAAGTCTTTCCTTCCTATGTCATTGTGTGTAATAATGTTTGCAGAAGCAAGTAACTTGTCATCTAACATATAATCAATTGTCCCAATATTGCTATCATTCTTTATTGGTGCTTCTATTTCTTTAGGAATATTATATACTATTTTAACTCTATCTACCTCATCTTGTTTTAGTGGAAGTGCGATATTATTATCTGAATAAACTGAAATCTTGTTTTCCTGTCCTTTATGTAACTTTATTTCATGAACCTCTTGACCCTTTTTTAAGTATTCATAACTTTTGTAATTTCCAAAAGCATAATCTAATATAGTCTTACTATTTTGTGCTCTAATTGGCCTAGAAGCACAATTCAGAACCACAGATATAATTCTCCAGCCGTTCTTAGTTGCTGAAGTTACTAGGCACCTGCCAGCTTGGCCTGTATATCCTGTTTTAACACCATCAGCCCCAGGGTATAAGCTTAACATTTCATTAGTATTAGTGATACCATTACCATCAAAAAATGAGCTCTTCGTACCTACTATTTTGCAAAACTCTTCATTCTTTAATGCATATTGAGTTATTAAAGCAAGGTCATAAGGCGTTGAATAGTGCTGTGGGTCATCTAGGCCATGAGGTGTAACGAAATTGGTATTAGTTGCTCCTATCTCAGCAGCCTTTCTATTCATCATCTCAGCAAAAGCTTCAACAGAGCCACCTACATGCTCAGCTATTGCAATTGCAGCATCGTTTCCTGATCTAAGCATCATAGCATACATCAGATCACCAAGCTTATATGTTTTTCCTTCCTTTAAATTAACTTGTGAACCTGAAATAGATGCAGCCCTTTTACTCACAATAACATCTTCTTGATCGTGCCCGTTTTCAAGTGCAACTATCGCAGTCATTATTTTAGTGGTGCTCGCGATAGAACGCCTAGTATATGCATTTTTTTCATAAAGTACTCTGCCACTAACTGTATCCAAAACTATTGCAGCTCCTGCTGATATTTTTGGAATAGTATTTCCTGTAGTCTCAATACTTTCCTGCTCAAATAAATTAGTAATTGGGCCATCATCATTAGAATCATCACCATAAGCTAAATTCGTGTAAAATAAATTTGATAGTATAATTATAATTACTATTACTATCTTTAAAGTTTTTTTCAACAGCCTCACATCCCAGCTTTCTAAACATTAGTCAGACCTAGTTCAAATTAAGCTTTTCTTCATCTACTCTACTACTTAAGAAAAATAAAAGTACAACCGTTATCCATTCTTGTTGTGTAATTTATTTTCCGCTATTAGTGGAAGAATAGAAATAAACCCGTTGTGATTAACAGAGTTCTTAGATTTAGGGTGAATGACTTTTCTCCCACTAAATCTTAGAAATCGTTATCCACTCTACTTTTGTAGTTCATCTTCCACTTTTCAGTGGAAGAATAGAAATAAATCCGTTGTGATTAACAGAGTTCTTAGATTTAGGGTGAATGACTTTTCTCCCACTAAATCTTAGAAATCGTTATCCACTCTCCTTTGTAGTTTATCTTCCACTTTTCAGTGGAAGAATAGAAATAAACCCGTTGTGATAAATATATGTAAATTGAAATGTGTTTATAACGTATAGTTATTCTAAATATTAAAAAATGAATCAAACATTTCTATTTATATCTCGTACAATATAATAATTCTTCAGTTATTTGTTGATATTAACAAATGTACCTATCACTTTATAGGTAAAATGTATTATTATATATTTAGTTATGATTTATTCTAATGTTTTTGGAGGCTTAAGATGAGAAACGTAGTAATAATTTCTTCTGATTATACAGGGCACGGTCATAAAAGTATTAGCGAGGCACTGCAAGAGCAATTTAAAATGCATGACGACGTTTGCTTAAATATTATAGATGGTTTTGATTTAGGCGGTAATATGTGGATTAAAGTAGGTAAATCCTATGGTTTAGTAACAAGAAATGCAAAAGAACTTTGGAATTTGGCTTGGAAAATTTCCAAACGAAATCCTTTATTTATTCATGAATTTACAGAACTAACTATAAAAGAAAATTTCATAAAACTATTAAGGAAACTCAAACCAGACTTAATTTTATGTGTTCACCCTGTTTTCAACACACCAATTTTAAACATTCTAAAGGAATACAAAATAAATATACCTTTTGCTACCTTTGTAGCTGATTTGGTAAGCATATCTCCTTTGTGGGCTGACAAAAGAGCAGACTGCATAATTTGTCCAACTGAAGAAGCAAAGCAAAGATGTATTGGTTTTGGAGTTGCTGAACAATGCACAAAAGTAATAGGCTTCCCTGTAAGACAAAGGTTCACGCAACATATTGTCAATGGTATTACGAAAAAAGACTATAGCTTGGATAGGCCTTTAGAATGTCTATTTATGAGTGGTGGAGAAGGTTCTGGTGATATGGGTATTATTTCAAAGATTCTTTTAGATAATTTTAATTCTAATGTACACATAATCGCAGGCAGAAATGAAGCATTAAAGGATAAGCTTGAGAAAACGTTATCTCAACAATACCCTGGAAGGGTTGAGATTCTAGGATATGTTACAAACATTCAAGATTATATGTTGGCTTCTGATATAGCTTTTACTAGGGGAAGCCCAAATGTAATGATGGAAGCTGTTGCTTGTAATGTTCCACTTATAATAACTGGAGCATTGCCCGGGCAAGAGCAAGAAAATCCTGATTTTGCTGTTAAAAACAAGCTTGGCATATTTTGCGAGGATACTTCAAATCTGTCCAATGTAGTGTCAGCTTTATTAGCTGATAATGCAAAAGGATTAAATGAAATTAAACAGGCTCAGCGTGATTATTTTGATCATGATTCTGCCAAAAAGATTGTTGAGTTTTCTCTTGCTCTAATTAATAATAATAACAAATTTAAATATCCATCTGAGATTAGACGAAAAAGAAAATTTCTAAAACTGAAGTTAAAATCAAGAAAAAGTTCATAAAGAAACTTTGGCTTTTGTAAAAGAAAACATAGTTTCATTATACTTAGAAAGTGTAAATTAAGAAATCTATATAATAAAAACCTCATTTCACACCATGCGAAATGAGGTTTTTTATGTTCAATCTTTAATTTATACATATTCATTATCTATATATTAATCATTAGTTAGCTTAAGCTTTTCAAGTATATAGAATATTAAACTAAGAGCCATACCTACTAGTGTAGCAAGCACCATTCCTGACAACTTAACCTTGTCTCCAACAGGTATTGCTACTCCACTAATACCTGTAACAAAAACTAATGCTGTAAGAACTAGGTTTTTTGCTTTGCTGTAATCAATCTTTGCTTCAACAATCATTCTGATACCAGAAGCAGCAATTGTTCCAAAGAGAAGTAAACTTACTCCACCCATAACTGCTGGTGGGATACTTGAAATTACTCCTGATAGCTTACCAGCAAATGCTATTATAATTGATATAACTCCAGCACCGCCAATAACCCATACACTATAAACTCTAGTTATAGCCATTACTCCCATATTTTCACCATAGGTGGTTGTAGGACATGAGCCACAAAAACCTGAAAGCATTGTGGAAATACCATCTCCCATTAAGGATCTATGTAGTCCTGGATTCTTTGTCAAATCTCTTCCAACAATATTACTTGTAACAAATAAGTGACCTATGTGCTCTGAAAGTACCACCAAAGCAGCTGGTGCCAAAATCAAAACTGCATTAAAGTCAAAAGAAGGAAAAACAAAGGTAGGTATGTTAAACCAATCTTTTGCTGTAATTGCTGAATAATCTACACATCCCATTGCAGCAGAAAGTCCATAGCCAGCTGCTACAGCAACTAAAATAGGAATTACAGAAAGGAAGCCTCTAAAGCATAGATTACCAATTACTAATATAGCCAAGGTTACCATTGAAATAATAATAGCTTTTTTATCAAAACCACCATCTGCATTTGGCAATAATCCAGCCATATTAGCAGCGGTTCCTGACAATTCAAGTCCAATTAGTGCAACAATAGGTCCCATTGCTGCTGGTGGTAAAACAATATCTAACCAACCAGTACCTACTTTTCCAATAATGAATGCGACTATCACAAAAACTAGACCACATGCTATGAAGCCACCTAAAGCTTTTGCATAATTGTCTGCATAACTTGTTGAACTTGTTATTATAGCCGCTGTTGGTGAAAGGAACGCAAAACTCGAACCCAGAAATGCAGGAGCCTTTCCTTTACATATAAACAAATAAATCAAAGTTCCTATACCATTGAGCAGAAGTACCAGCGCAGGGTCAATAACCTGAGTACCATCCGCTGCATAGCTGTTAAATAAGAATGGAACAAGTACAGATGCACTAAACATTGCAAACAAATGCTGAAAGCTAAGTGGCAATGCTTTTAAAAATGGAACTTTTTCTTCAACCTGAATTATTGGTCTAACATTACTCATAAATAAATCCCCTCCAATTATTTTTAAATAAAAAAACCTTACTGAGCATGGCGCAGTAAGGTTGGGTTTGATCCAATTAAAAAGTACCTATATTCCCAATATATACCCTTACTAGCCTCTCTGGACTAATTTAAAAGTTTTTTTATCCGCAAATAAGTGTATCATATGTTTTTACTAAAGTCTACAAAAAAAAAGTATTTTTGCAACATTATAAATCGCAACATTAAAATGTCCTTCTTTGGCGCAGCTTAAGTCCATAAAAAGCATCTCTTAATAAACACACTTTATGATTTCAAACATCAGTGTATAAGCTGAAACTTGTTTACTAATTTACTTTGGCTGTATTTTATCGTTAAAATACCCCTTGGGCACATCTGGAAATTTCGAAGTATCCCATTTTCTATTTCCTCCAGTACCAGATTTCATATACTGGTCTGATACCAGAAAATACTTGTTAGTACTCCCTTCTGTATCATTCCAAGTAGTATCTAGATGATAATACTTTCCATTAAGCTTAACTAGATTCCATGAATGATTATCATCTTTTCCAATTACTGCATTTCCATAAACCATTTTATTCTCAATTCCTGCTTCCTGCAAAAGAAGTCCTGTTAATTTAGTATATGCGTCACAGACACCAAATCCCTCCTTTAATATACCAATTGACTCATGCTGGTAATCTAAACATAATGGATGTCCCATCTCCCATGGCATTATCACCCTCCCTATGGGATAATTGGCATGGTCACATACATATTTATTTATAGCTGTAATCTTCTCTAAATCACTCATCTTACTATTTGTAATTTCTTTAACTATTCTTTTTACCTCAGACTTAACATAATCATATTCACCCTGTGAATAGTAATCTATATTCATAAATTGCATATCTGCTTCTTCATATTTAATCGTAGAACGAAATTCGGGTTCCTTAAGATATTCACCGTCTGCTTTTAAAATAGCCATTGAAAAATTCCATGAAGGATATGGCTGAACAGCTGCTAGACCTTCCTTAAAGGGATTAGCATATAAATACTCAGGATTCTTAAATGTTGTTCCATCCTTATTCAGATATCCATAACCACGTAATTCAGCACGACCATATTGGTCCTTCAAGTAGTTATCGACTGCTACCACAGCATGTCCCCCACTAAAATTAAAGGCTTTTGATAACTTAGAATACTTTTTTTTATTTGAATCATAAATTTTATCAAATATCTTTCCTTCTAAAGTTGCATAAGCAAAATTACTTCCACACTTAAGTAGAATTACACCTTCGCTTATTCCAACAATGAAATCAGATGGTAATTCTACAGGTTCCATATTTTTATTCAAAAGATATGTATGAAGCTTGATAAGTCTGCCATTTGAATCGTTTTCAGCATAATTAACGCTGGGAAAACTTTGATTAGATTCTTCATCAGTATAATAAAACGGAGCCCCATCATAAGCTGGTTTTGCAAGCCTTAATTTATTTGTTATGTACCCAAATTTTCTATTCTCTACGTATTTGCTCGGTGCAGAATCACTAATTATTGTATGAATTCCTTTTACCCCACAATCCATAGAGCTTAAGTAATAATTTGTCTTTAAAACAACTTTTCCTTTTTTGTCAATTATGCTAAGTTTCTCATCCTTATCAGTTACTGCTGCATAGCCATCTTTGAAATCATTTGCTCTATAAAACCTGCTACTAAAAGCAGCCTTACCTTTACTGTTTATGTATCCTGTTCTGGCTTCATAGAAATCATCAGTAGTATTATAATATGTAACCATAGCCAGACCATCGGAAAAGTCTTTCGCTTCTTCAAATTGAGCCTTTATTACCCATTTGCCCTTGCTGTCAACATAACCATATTTCCCTACTGCAGTATCAATTTTAGGCTTTAAATCAGTGCTACTTTTACTACTGGCAAATACATTGCTAGTTGTAGCTGAAAAAATAAAAAAGCAAGTTATTAATATAAAACAAAATAAACATTCTTTAATCCTTTTCATATTCGTCTCCTTATTTCAATACGATTTTTCCATCTGGTGATACTTCAGCTTCCTTACCATCAAGATAATACTTGTATTTATCATCTCCAAAGCATTCAACCTTATCAAATTTAGGTTCTACAAACCACTTTCCATTCTTTTTTAATATCCCGTATAATGTTTTTCCGTTCTGGTTTACACTAACTGTTGCATAGCCGTTATAAAACGGATATCCATACGTTAAATTTAATTCTTCACCAAATATTGTCTTTCCTTTGTGATCTATATATCTTCCCCCTGAATCATCATAAACAAATGCTAAGCCTTCCCTGTAGCTAGATGCTAGTTTATATACCTCACTTATCCTTTTACCGTTTTTATCTATGAAATAGCTCTGTAGACTTGTTTTTATTACTAGGCCTACTCCATCACTAAACCTGTTGGCAAACTCATACTCATCATTATTTAAAAACTTATTATTTTTATTAATATATCGCCACTTATTATTAATTCTAACTGTTACAATATTTTCTCCTACAATACACCCAGCTTCAGAAACCGGCTCTATTACAGTCCCATCCATAAATACAATTCCCCACTTATCACCTTGCATGATATGGAAATAGTCGCCATATTGGTCCTTTCCACCAGAGATATCTACTTCTCTGTATGCACTGTCCCAAACAGGTTTAACAATATATGTAAAATCCTCTCGTACATAGCCTACTTTACCATTCTTTTCAACTCTTGCAAATCCGTCATCAAATACACCGATTGAATCAAAGTCCCCAACAGCGTTACTACCGCTGCTTTTGATTGGTGTAAAATCAATATTATAAAAATACTCTTTGCCATCCTTTTCAACTTTGACTACCGGTGGCTTACTCTTGTCATCCTTATATACATAGGTCTTAGTACCATCTGGATTAGTTTTCTCTTCCTTTAATTGAGTAAGATAATACTTTGGATATATATAGTCATACACTGGTTCTAAAAGTACCTTCCCATTTCTGCTGATAATTCCTGTTTTCCCGTTGAGATATACCTTTGCATATCCATCCTCAAAGAAGAGATCAATTTTATCGTATTTGGGTTCAACTAAATAAGCATAATCCACTGTATTAATTAAGCCTACTTTACCATTGATAACAATACTAAGAATTTTAAATTTTTCGTAATAAGTATACTTATCAAATTGCTCATTTAAAACTGGTTTCCCGTCACATGATATCACTGAAGTCTTTCCATCGCGAGTAATTAAAATACTATTGTCCGTATAAAACATATCATCATATACATTTTCTAATAACTCTTTTCCTTGTTTGTCAATAAGTCCGTATTTACCATTAAGCTTTGTCCTACATAAAATATTTCCAAGGTTCAATTCATCTATTTCGTCATACTTGGGCTCTATGATCATCCCATTACTATAGTAAAAACCCTTTCTTTCTACCCCATCAATTAATTTTCTGGTAATTAAACCATTATCAGTTACAATAACAGAGGTATACTCAGGTTCGATGATTACATTTCTTTTTATGTCAAAAAAGCCGTATAGTGCTTTATTTTCAGTGCAAATATAGCCTTGTTTTATATCATATTTACTAAGTGATAAGTGTGAGTACTTGGTATCTATAACAAGATTACCCACAGAATCAAGTACTCCATACAAGTCCTCACCATCTTTTTTTATAAACCCTACAGTATATCCAGAAGCACTCCATATACTTGAATAATCATTAACTTGAGCAAACTTTGGACTAACAAGATATGTTCCATCCTTTTTTACAAATCCATACTTTCTTGAATCCTTGTCTCCAATACCCACCTTTGCAACGAAAGTATCAGTGTCTGGTATCTTATGAAAATCCCCAACCTCATCAAATGTTGGCTGAATTAAGTATGAACCGTCATCTTTTATAAAACCATATTTTATTGTCTTGTCAGGACCTTGAATGCCGACAGCAGCTGCACCCTCTGAAAAACTTCTTGCATCTGCGAATATTGTTTCGATTTTTAGAGAACCCTTTTTATCAATATAGCCATATTTCCATTCACCATTCCACACACCTGCTACAGCTTTACCCTCTGAATACTCACCTATAAAGTCAAATTTTCCTGTGCCATTCGCATTAGTAACTACAGTTAATAACACAAAAAACACGCTCGTTATCAAAAATAATCTTAATTTTTTCATTTCTCCCTCCAATTTATGCAAAAATTCACCATTTTAATACAACATTTAGCATTTAATCTATACTTTGACTTATATTATATATTTAATTGTATAAAAATTAAAGATTATTATTAATGTACCATTTCAATGAATTATATTTGAAGAGTATTTCGGTTTGACAATAACATTTCAATTATTTGAAAAAATATATGTATAAAAAAATAGCTATGTATCAATTCCTATGTACATGCTAAATTAGCTAGTCCATAATTGATATAGCCATTAATTTTTTATCAATATTTCTATCAGTTATCCAAAGCCGTATCTATCGTGACTTTTTATAAGTATTACTCATTTATCGAGACAATATATCTTTTGGCTTTGCTAGATAACTGATTTTTTATTTTTATCGTGAATTAAGTTTTATAATTTTAGTTTGCAACATAAGCTTTGTATACAGGTTCTAGTTAAAAAATTTTTTATATTTTAGCTATTTCTTTAACCAAAGAGTATATTTTATCTACAGTGTCAGTCATACGATTTTTCGTAGCATTTTTTGCCATCTTACTTAGAGTATCCTTGTTTGAAATCAAACCACAAATTTGCTTGTATAGGATATCAGCATTTAATTCATTTTCCAATATTACCACCGCCCCACCATCTTTCTCAAGTGAGCGAGCATTGTGCTCCTGATGGTTGGCTGTTACATATGGTGAAGGGATGAGTATTGATGGAATTCCCATAGTCTGAAGCTCGCTAATTGTAATAGCCCCAGCTCGGCAAATCATTAAATCACTAGCAACATATACCTTGTCGACATCGTAGATATAAGGTACTACCTTAACCATTTTTTTATACTTATCATCTACTCTTATGCTAGCATTTATTACTTCGAACTGCGCTTCGCCTGTTGAAAATATCAAATTGAATTCGCCCTTGAAGTAATTATTTAGCATTTCTGCAACTGTTTCATTTATCTTTCTTGCACCCCTACTGCCACCCATTACAACTATTAAGGGTTTATCTGAAACAATGTCTAGCTGTTTTATAACATCAAGTCTATTTGCGGTTAATAGCTCTTGTCTAACAGGATTACCTGTGTGCACAAGTTTTTCAGGATATTTAAAGTATTTTTCAGATTCTTTGAAACTAATAGCTACGTAATTGACATACTTAGCAAGCAACCTATTAGTAACACCTGGATAAGCATTTGACTCATGAATCAACGTAGGTATTCCTTTTTTTGCTGCGACATATAAAACAGGCCCACAAACATAGCCACCTGTACCTATTACAACGTCTGGTTTAATCCTTTTAATAAGCTTTGACGCTTCAAAAAAACTCTGAATAAGCTCTTTTACAGCTAAAACGGTATCAAAGGAAAGTTTTCTTTTAAAACCTCTGACTGTAATAGTCTCAAGTTTAAAACCCTCTCTTGGAACAAGCTTTGTTTCAAGTCCTTTTTTCGTACCCACAAAAGTAATCTCAGTTAGTGGTTCTTTCTTTTTTATATACTTTGCAATTGCCAGTCCTGGATTTATATGACCTCCAGTCCCTCCTCCTGCTATTAAAACCTTCAATTATCTCACCTCAAAATCGTTCGTAATTTGAAAATCTAGAAATATTAAGTAATATACCCACACCAAACATTAAAAACATCAACGATGTACCTCCATAACTAAAGAATGGAAGCGAAATACCCGTTGAAGGCATGGAATTTGTTACAACTGCTACATTAAATAGGAACTGTACTCCAATTAAAGATGTAATTCCTGTTGCCATTAAACTACCAAAAATATCAGGTGCATTCATAGCAACCTTGATTCCTCTCCAGATAAATACCAAAAATAACAGCATTACAAACACAGAACCTACATATCCCAACTCTTCAGCCAATATTGCAAATATATAGTCATTATATGGTTCAGGTATATATAAATACTTCTGCATGCTTTTGCCAAGTCCTCTGCCAAATAATCCACCAGACCCAATAGCCAGAAGTGATTGAACTGTTTGCCAGCCCTCATCCATTTTATATTTAAATGGATCTATCCAAGCCTTTAATCTGTCAAACCTATAAGGTTCAAACACTATTAACCCAATTACTCCAATTACTCCAGGCACTGCCATTGTTACAAAATGAGATATTTTAGCCCCTGCACAAAACAATATAATACATGAAGTAATTACGATTATCAGGGCTCCGCTCAGGTGAGGTTCAATTACTACTAATCCTGCTACAAGTCCCATCAAAAGTAAATATGGAAATAGCCCTTTTGTAAACGACTGCAAAACCTCTTTTCGCTTAGATAAGCTAAAAGAAAGAAACATTATAAGTGCAAGTTTGGCTAATTCAGAGGGCTGAATGGTTTTATTTCCAAATCCTAACCATCTCTGTGCTCCATTCTGTACACGACCAACCCCAGGAATAAGCACAAGAATTAATAATCCAATACATACCATAAGTATAAGTGGAGACAATTTTCCCCACTTCCTATAATCAAAATTCATTGTAACTATCAATACTATAATACTCAAAGCCATATATAGCAGCTGTGGTCTTAAAAGATAAAATGAATTACCCACTGTCGTTGCTGAAAAATAATAGCTAGAGCTAAATACCATAATAGTTCCTAATGAAAGCAATATTATTACTGATGCAAATATCCAAAAATCGAAAGGCTTTTTGTTTTTGTTTTTCATTAAGTTCCTCCAGCACCATTGGCATATTACATATTTTGATTATATGAAAATAGCTTACTATCTATTCCCATTTAAGGATGACTCTTTCAGATGTGTCTATACTCAAAAATTACCTACTCCTATAATCATCAAGGATACTATAGCAAGAATAACGGTAATAATTATAAAAACCGTTACTACCTTTGTTTCCTTCCAACCCATTAATTCAAAATGGTGATGGATTGGGGCCATCTTAAATATCCTTTTCCCGGTCAACTTAAATGACCCTACCTGCAAAATTACAGAAATAGCTTCAATTAAATATATTCCACCAACAATAAATAGAATAAGTGGCATACGCATCATAATTACAATAGCTGTTACTGCACCTCCTAAAGCAAGGCTACCAGTATCCCCCATAAATATCTTTGCAGGATGAATATTGAAGGCTAAAAAGCCAAGGCAGCCGCCAGCTATTGCCGCCGAAAACACCTTAATATATCCCCATTCAGCGTTTGTCAGTGATACTATTGTAAAAAATATTGCAACTACTAGTGTTACTCCAGCACACAGTCCGTCCAATCCATCTGTAAGATTTACTGAATTAGAAAAGAAATACATAAACACCACTATAAATAGGAAATATAGCCATGGCTGAATAACAAAGTTCGTAAAAGGTATTACAATTGAACTTCCTGCTTCTGTATATCTAATGACATAAAAAGCGAAGGCAACACATACAACCAATTGCATGAACGTCTTTTGTCCAGCATAAAGTCCATCTTTTCTCTTTTTAACAACCTTTATAAAGTCATCTACAAAACCAACTGTAGCAAAACCTAAGGTTACAAGTAAAATAGGTATTATGTCAGGATATTTTTGAGAATAATACATCGCCACAAATGTTATAGGTATTATAAATATCAGACCACCAATTGTAGGTGTACCCATTTTCTTTAAATGAGATTGTGGACCGTCATCCCTTACTGTCTGTCCAAACTTCAACCTTCGCAAGAAGGGTATACAAATTGGTCCTGCAATAAGCGCCAGTACAAATGCTGCTGCAAAGGCTATTATATGTTCAGATGTTAAAGAAAAAGTAAGCAATACAACTTCCCCCTGTTTATTATTATGGAACTTCTACACGACATTGGACTTGATAATTCCATCTGCAATCTGTTCCATTTTCATTCCTCTTGACCCTTTTATTAGAATAAAATCACCTTGACTAATAACGCTCAAGATATATTTTAGTGCCTCATTGTTGTTATCAAAATGTTGTAATTTTATTGTTTGATTGCCCGAATCAGCTACAGCTTGCGTTATGTTTTTAGAATCCTTACCTACAGTTATCAGATAATCAATTTTTTTATCCTTAATAAAGCTACCTACGCTATAATGCAATTCTTCTGACATAGTTCCCATTTCAAGCATATCACCTAAAACTGCTATGCCACGTGTTTTTGAGCAAAGCTCTTCTAATACATTTATCGCAGCCTGCATAGATTGTGGACTAGCATTATAGGCATCGTTTATGATTTTCATACCGTTATATGTAATTATATTCTGTCTCATGTTTCCTGGACTATATTCTGCTATCCCATCAACAATAACATTCATTGGTATGTTCATTTCGATTCCAACAGCAATTGCTGCAAGTGCATTATAAACATTATGAATTCCTGGCACAGGAATAGCCACTTTGTAGGTTTTGCTTCCTAACTTAATATTAAATTGCGTTCCAGCCTCTCCTAAGGACTCATAATCCTGAGCGTTATAGTCTATCCCTGAATTCAACCCGTAGTAAACTGTCTTAAGATTCAATTTTCCTTTTAATTCTCGAAGTAAAGGGTCATCGCCATTTAGAACAACTAATCCCCCAGGCTTTAGCCCTTCAAGAATCTCCAACTTAGCCTTTAATATTCCTTGCTGAGAGCCTAATTTTTCAATGTGAGATACCCCAATATTAGTTATAACAGCAATTTGAGGTTGAGCAATGTTAGTTAGTCTACTAATTTCACCAAAACCACTCATCCCCATTTCAATAACCGCTACCTCATGTGAATCATTTAGATTTAACAGTGTTAAGGGTAGTCCAATCTCATTATTAAAATTACCCTGTGTTTTGAGAACCTCGTATTGTTTGGCAAGCACACAGGAAATCATGTCCTTTGTACTTGTCTTTCCTACGCTTCCAGTTATCCCTATGACAGGTATATTATATTTATTTCTATGCCAGGTAGCAAGGTCTCTCAAAGCCTTTCCTGTGTCATCAACTAAAATAGCTGTAACATTATCTACCTGTGGTATTGGCTTTTGAGTTAAGCAAACTGCTGCACCTGTATTAAAGCATTGCTCAATATAATCATGTCCATCAAACTTTTCGCCTACTAATGGAATAAACAGATTATTTTCTGCTACTTTTCTCGAATCTGTTGTAACACCTGTAAATACTTGCTCTGCATTTCCCCATAGCAGTTCTCCACCCACAGCACCAACCAATTCTGCACAGTTAAAAGAAATCATTATAGCCTCCATGTTCTAAAAGCTTCCACCTTGAGCCACTCAAACAATTTATCTTCTTCCTAGCTCCTTAAGCAACTCATCTACTACCTCTCGCTCGTCAAAGTGAATGGTTTTATCCTTAAATTGCTGATAAGTTTCGTGCCCCTTACCTGCCAAAATAATTATATCTCCATCCAGCGCATTTTCAAGTGCAAATTTTATTGCCTGCCTTCTATCAGTTATTTTAATATATTTCCCTTTAGTTCTATTTATACCAGCCACAATATCACTTATAATTTTTTCTGGATCCTCAGTTCTCGGATTGTCAGAGGTTATTATTGAGAAATCAGCAATATTACCTGAAATTTCCCCCATTTGCGGTCTCTTTCCTGTGTCTCTATCACCGCCACAACCAAATAGACTTACAACCCTGCCATGAGCGAATTCTTTAACAGTAGAGAGCACCTTCTCCAAGCTGTCAGGAGTATGAGCATAATCTATTAAAACAGAATAATTGCCATCAGTACGAACAGTTTCCATTCTACCTGGTACGTTTACATTCATAAGACCTGACTTCACATTTTCTAGTGTTATTCCAGGTATTAGGCAGCATGCCCCAATGGCAGCAAGAGCATTATATATATTAAACTCTCCCTGTAGATTTGTCTCAATATCAGTACTTCCCCATGGAGAAGTTAGCCTAAATAATGTGTGTGAGGTCTTCATATCTATCTGTGTAGCCTTAATATCTGCATCCTCGCTCAGTCCATAAGTTAAAACTTTACACTGTGCGAGCTCAGCCATTTTCTTTCCAGCCTCATTATCAATATTTATAATGGCTTGCTTACACATTTTGAAAAGCTTTGCTTTTGCATTAAAATAATCATCCATAGTTGCATGCTCTTTTGGGCCTATGTGATCTCTTGAGAAATTGGTAAATACACCTATGTCAAAATCACACTTTGCTACTCTATGCAATTCTAAACCCTGTGATGATACCTCCATTATTGCACTATCAACTTTTTTATCTACCATAGCACTAAATAGACTTTGTAAGTCAAAGGATTCAGGAGTAGTTCTAGACGTATATAGTATCTCATCTCCGATTAGATTTGCAACTGTACCTATTAATCCTATCTTATGGTTTCCAGCTTCAAGTATTGATTTTACCATATACGATGTTGTTGTTTTTCCTTTTGTACCAGTAATCCCTACTAAATTAATTTTACCTGATGGATGACCGAAAAAGGCATCTGAAACATATGCTAATCCATACCTTGTATCCTCTATTTCTATAGCAGTTACACCCTCTGGTACCTCTACGTGCTTCTGTACCAAGAAAGCTTTTGTCCCATTTTTAATAGCATCGTCTATGTACTGATGTCCATCAACAACTGTACCCTCAACACATACAAACAAAGCACCCTGTCTTGTTTTCCTTGAATCATAAGCAATACCATCAATTTCTATATCTAGATTTCCTTGCACACTTTTAATATCTAAACCCTTAACCAATTCACCAAGTAGCAAAAAAAACACCTCCAATTTTTATTTCAAAATAACAACCTCTTAATAATTATTACCTTATCTAGCCAATATATTTCATCATAGCTGCTGTTAGTCAGAAACTACATTTCTAAACATTACCTCTACTACATTTCCCTTAGTTACTATCTTACCGGCATCTTTGTCTTGACTAACTGCTGTACCAGAACCATTTACAATAATATTTAGTCCAACTGACTTTAAGGCCTCCGTTGCCTCGGAAACTGTTTTATTTTTTACATCTGGCACAGTTGCTGTAGCTTCACTTTGAGGCTTATAGGTATATATTATAACTAATGAATTTTCATGCATCGAAGCAGAGGATTTCGGAGTTTGTTCCTCAACAATAGCTTTCATATCCTTATTACTTCCTTCTATTCTATACTCAAGATTGTTTTGTTTCAACAGCTTTATAGCTTCTTCAACTGTCTTACCTTTTACATCAGGAACCATAACCTCTTTCTTTAAGAGTTTTTGATCTTCATCAGTATATTCTTTTTCAACACCTTGATAGCTTAAAATTTCATCTATTAGCTTTCCTACAATTGGAGCAACTATCATACCTCCACCATGATAGAACTGATCTGGATAATCCAGAATCACTAAAACGCAAAGTGTCGGGTTATCAGTTGGTGCGATTGCAGAAAATGAAGCAATATACCTTTCAAACTGTCCAGACGCAGGTTTAATAGATTCATATTTACCAAACTTATCTTTTATTGTTTCGGAGGTACCAGTCTTTCCTCCAATTTTATATCCTGGCACGCGGGCGTTTTTACCTGTACCGATATCTACAACACCCTGTAATATGTTTACCATAGTATCTGAGGTCTGCTTTGATATAACCTTTCTAACAACGTTAGGTTCGTATTTTTTTATTACGTTTCCAGAGCTATCCACTACCTCTTTTACAACATGTGGCGTTATTAAATCTCCACCGTTTGCTATGGCACCATATGCCTGAATTAGTTGGATAGGCGTTATTTGGAAGCGCTGTCCAAAAGATGCCGTACACATATCTATCTCAGTGGGTTTCGTATGAATAATACTACCTGCTTCGCCAGGCAAGTCTATACCTGTTTTTTTATAAAAACCAAAAGCTTTTACATAACTGTAAAACTTGTCAACACCTAATTTTTGTGAAAGTCTTACAAAAACAGGGTTACATGAATTGTATACACCTTCCCTGAAGGTTTCATGAAGGTGTGCATTAGGCTTCCAGCAATTAATTGGCCATCCACCAACCTTTATAGTGGCATCAGTAACCTGTGTCTCAGGTGTTATTAAACCCTCTTCAAGTCCTGCAACTGATGTAATTGGTTTAAAGGTTGATCCTGGTTCATATGTATCAACAACCGCTTTATTTCTCCAGACTGTCTTCTGAAGATACTGAATATCCTCTATGCTTGTTCCTGTCCAGGTAGTTTTATCTACACCATCAGGAGCTGCTCTAGGGTTATTTAAGTCAAAGTCAGGCTTTGATGCCAAAGCTAATATCTCTCCATTACGTGGATCCATGACAATAGCTGCTGCACCATTTATTACATTGTTATCTGCAATCGCTTTTTCAAGAGTTTTTTCTGCAAAATATTGAATAGTTTCGTCAATAGTTAAAACAACATTATTGCCATCCTGAGGCTGGATATACTGTTCCTCACCCATACTCAGTTCCAAACCACTTGCATCTACTTCACTTAATATCTTACCCGGAACACCCTTAAGGTATTGCTCCATAATCTTTTCAACGCCATCTAGCCCATCGTTATCAATATTTGTAAAACCAATAACATGGGCTGCCAAGCTACCATTCGGATAGAATCTCTTTGTATCCTCATCTATATATATTCCTTGAATTTCATTATCTTTTTTCCATTGTCTTACCTTAGAACCAATTTCCTTATCAACCTTCTGCTTAATTAACTCATATTGAGTAACTTTACTAAGCTTTTTTTTAACAGTCTCTTTCTCCATCCCTAAAATAGCTGCCAGCTCACCAGAAATCTTGTCAACGTCAAGTCCAAGTTTCTTTATGACTTTTGGGCTTGCATAAATGGTTTCAACTGAACCGCTCGTGGCTAAGGTCTCCATATTTCTATCATATATAGTTCCTCTTTTAGGACTAATAGTTCTATTACTGGTTTGCTGCTCAATTGCCTCTTGTTGATACTCTTGACCATTGGCTATTTGAATCCATGCAACTCTAAATATTAAACATGTTGTACAGAAAGTAAAAATTCCAAGTACCCACATAAGTCTTTTTTTTAGTTTTATATTTGGATTAGCCAAAAATATCCCCCCCACTATTAAATTCTCTATAAATAATATTTATTAAATTAAAAATATATTATCACTTTATACTAATTAATAATTAAATGTGAAATTATATTTTAATTTCAAAATAGTATTATTATAATAAAATACTTTAATCTGTTAACGAAGGTCCATACATACGAAAAAACTATAGACTTAATATCTTGTATTAAATAAATCTATAGTCTATGTAAAATTATTAAATTCAAATTATTATCCATAATTCAATAAAAGATGTTTAAGAATTTTATTATGCTATCACCAGCATTCTTAAACATTGTTATAGCTTTTGACGGTTCATTGCTTGCAACCAATGTTACATCTTCTTTTGGAATATTTACATATATAATCTGGCTCTTACTAGGCTTATGCATTTGTAACTTATTTTCAGCTACTTCTCGTATATTATTTAAACTTCTTGCATTTTCGATTTCAATAGAAAGTAATTCATTATCTTTCTGAATTGCTACATATTGCTTATTTAATTCATTACTTTCATAGTTTAATTGGCTTATTTGGGCATATCGAAACATAGTGAATGTGCACATACCAAAAATAATTAAAATATAAAAAATAATTTTAGTTTTCAGTTTTGTATTACTTCTTGCTATCTTTTTTGACTTGAGTACAGCATTTTCCTCATATGGATCATAATTATTATAACTTTCACTTTTAACTTTTTCAGCAACAGATCCATATATATATTTATTGTTTTCAGCTGCCAATCCTATCACTCCCGTCAAAAAAGCTTTCTTATAAACTTAATCTTCTTATATAAACTAGAAGTTTTTTAATTTTGTGTTTCACTTACTTTTTTCTTTTGTGTTTTACTTGCTTTTCTTCGTTGTGATTTTACTTGCTTTACTTCTTTAGTGTTTTACTTGCTTTTCTTCTTTAGTGTTTGCTTACTTTTCCTCTTTAGTGTTTTACTTGCTTCTCCTCTTTAGTGTTTGCTTACTTTTCTTCTTTAGTGTTTTACTTGCTTCTCTTCTTTAGTGTTTTACTTGCTTCTCTTCTTTAGTG